>CAYSII010000004.1:98967-122508 GCA_964431125.1 uncultured Methanolinea sp.
GGGAGTGGCAAAGATATCGTCGTAAGACTTTGCGCCATAGGGTTTGGGAGTGGGAGT
This sequence comes from uncultured Methanolinea sp., assembly GCA_964431125.1. Taxonomy (GTDB): domain Archaea; phylum Halobacteriota; class Methanomicrobia; order Methanomicrobiales; family Methanospirillaceae; genus Methanolinea_A. Next base: position 99,025 of record CAYSII010000004.1, read on the forward strand.
GGCAAAGATATCGTCGTAAGACTTTGCGCCATAGGGTTTGGGAGTGGGAATGGCGAAGATATCGTCGTATGCGCCACCCCATGAGCTGGCCGCATTACCAGATGTCGATGATACCAGGAGGGATGATACAGGATTTCCCGCAATTATCATGAATATGATGGATGCAATCAGGAGAATTGTTCTCTCTTTCATGGGTATTCACATTTCACGATATGTTTTCCCATCTGTAATATAATTTTTGAAATCCAAAAATCCCGCAAACCCATCTGGAAAAGCTCATACCTCCTGGACAAAATTGGGAGAACAGAAGAAAAAAATAGTTTTGCGGGGGTTTCCCCCCCCTTTTTTCCACTGGCTCTACTGGGCTTCTTCAGTAGCGGCGGACACCGGACTGGTAGTTGATTGCCTTGGTGAAGGATGCAATCACACCAGATGCGGTGGTCTTCTCGGAAGCGACGATGTCGAGTGCCTTGGCAAGGGAGTCGTCGCGGGCCTCCTGGAAGTGAGCACGGTAGTAAGCAGATGCAGAGCCCTGGCCGGTCAGGCCGATGCTGTAGTCGACGACAACCGGGACATCTGCGGACTTGGAGACGTGCCTCTCGTCAGCGACCGTGGTCATGGACACAGCGGTGCCGGAGAAGGTGCTGCCGACCTCGATGATGTTGCAGAATGCCGGGAAGTCAGTTGAGGATGCACCGAACGGACACAGGAACTTGTCAGCTGTGGTGGTGTTGTTACCTGCACCGTCGAGGACGAGCGACTCGGCAGTTGCTACCTGGCCGTATGCAGTGTCAAGGGAGACGTAGTCAAGCTGCTTGGTCGTCTTGTAGTTGTAGGTGTTCGCGACCTTGTTTGCAGTGTCAAGTGCATTTGCAGCGTTGAACTCGGCGTACCCGTTGTTTGCCTGGACAGACTGGGTGTACGACATGGTGTACTGGACTTCCTCTGCACCAAGAGATGCACCGGAAATGTCCTGGTCGCTCATTGTCCACACAATGCTCTCTGCATTGGTGAGGGCTCCAGAGACGACCACCGCAGTGCTCGTGGTGATCCCCTGGGTCTCATAGGTCTGGTTGACCGGTCTGTCTGCCATTGCCATGCCAACAGCGAGGACAGCAAGGGCCAGAACCGCAATTGCGAATTTTTTCATTATGTTCCTCCTACATTTTATGCTGATACTCTCAGCACCAACCAGACATTTTGGTCACAGTTACATAAGAACATTTCTCTCTTTCTCTCTCCAATCGGAGGTTTTTCACAGGAATCCGCCGGTTTCGCACGGGTTGAAGGCAGCGGTTCAATTATCTCTTTCGTGCGGTCATCATGAACCTGCTGTGGTGCATCTCCTGAAAACCCAAGAAGTATCCCGCACTGATGGACGCGTAAACAAAACAGAAGAAAAAAATAGTTTTTCCGGGGGGGGGTTCCCCCCTTTTTATCCACTGGCTCTACCGGGCTTCTTCAGTAGCGGCGGACACCGGACTGGTAGTTGATTACCTTGCCGAAGGATGAAATCGCACCAGATGCGGTGGTCTTCTCGGAAGCGACGATGTCGAGTGCCTTGGCAGCGGAGTCGTCGCGGGCCTCCTGGAAGTGAGCACGGTAGTAAGCGGATGCAGAGCCCTGGCCGGCCAGGCCGATGCTGTAGTCAACGACAACCGGGACATCTGCGGACTTGGAGACGTGCCTCTCGTCAGCGACCGTGGTCATGGACACAGCGGTGCCGGAGAAGGTGCTGCCGACCTCGATGATGTTGCAGAATGCCGGGAAGTCAGTTGAGGATGCACCGAACGGACACAGGAACTTGTCAGCTGTGGTGGTGTTGTTACCTGCACCGTCGAGGACGAGCGACTCGGCAGTTGCTACCTGGCCGTATGCAGTGTCAAGGGAGACGTAGTCAAGCTGCTTGGTCGTCTTGTAGTTGTAGGTGTTCGCGACCTTGTTTGCAGTGTCAAGTGCATTTGCAGCGTTGAACTCGGCGTACCCGTTGTTTGCCTGGACAGACTGGGTGTACGACATGGTGTACTGGACTTCCTCTGCACCAAGAGATGCACCGGAAATGTCCTGGTCGCTCATTGTCCACACAATGCTCTCTGCATTGGTGAGGGCTCCAGAGACGACCACCGCAGTGCTCGTGGTGATCCCCTGGGTCTCATAGGTCTGGTTGACCGGTCTGTCTGCCATTGCCATTCCTACAGCGAGGACGGCAAGGGCCAGAACCGCAATTGCGAATTTCTTCATTATGTTCCTCCTACATTTTATGCTGATACTCTCAGCATCAACCAGACATTTTGATCACAGTTACATAAGAACTTTTCTCTCTTTCTCTCTTCAATCGGAGGTTTTTTCACGTGAACAGGCCCCGGATTAACGATAATTCCATGGATTGCCGGGCTCAATCGTTCTCTCCGGATTTGGTCTTCCGGAGCGGGCTGAAAAAAAAGGAGAATGGGGATTATTCTTCGGGCAGTTCTCCGGATTTCTGAGGGGTTGAAGAGAGGAGTTCCCCCCTTCACTTCCGTGCCACCGTCACGTACCCGCTGTGGCAGACGCGGGTGGAAGGCCTCGTCCCCCGCGGCCCCCTCGTCATCTCGCGGTCGATGCACTCGTGGGCGGCAACGTCGGAGAAGAGCCCACCGGCAGTCTCCATGACGGTGAAGAGCTGCTCGAGGAACGGGGTATAACAGGCGAGGTAACCGCCCGGGACGAGCAGCGACCACGCATGCCGGACGATACCCGGGGTGACAGGAAGGTCGAGGTGCACGACATCGAAGGTGCCGGTTGCCTCCTGCACGTCGCCGCACACGACCCGGACGTTTGGAAGCTTCGCATCGGCAATATTTTTCTCTGCCAGACGGGCGAACTCCGGGCGGATCTCCCACGACTCAACAGCCCCGGCGATGCCCCCGAAGTATATTGCGGCAATCCCGCTCCCGGTCCCTGCATCGAGGACACGGTCGTGCCGGTTCATCCCCGTGCACGCGATGACGAGGCCGATGTCCTTCGGGAGCATGGGTGCCCCGCTCCTGCCCGCACGGGCAAAGAAATCGGGTGCACGCGGGGTAAGAACGCGGAACTCCTTCCCGGTGTGGGAAAGGAGGGTGTCACCCGGGGACGCGTGGAGCAGGGTGTCAAGGTCGAGGACACCAAGGTCGGTGGAAAAAGAGCCTGTCCCCGCCCGGACAAAGAACGTCCTCCCCCCGCCGACGAGGAGGACGCGGTCACCCGGCTCAAACATTGCCGAGGAGCTGGACGATGGCAGCGGCGATGTCCCCGCCGGTGCGGACGAGGGCTTCCCGGGCGGCCTCGGTACTGACGTTTGCCTGCTCCGCGACCATTTTGACGTCCTCATCAGGGATAGCGGGGGCTGCAGGCTCGAAGCGGGGGCTGCCTGTGATCTGGTAGGTGGTGATTCCCTGCATGGTCATCACCGCCACCTCCGCACTGTCAAAGACATACTCACCCTTCCCGGTGGAGATGACGATCCGGCGCACGTCCTCGATCGGCTCGACCTGCATCCCCAGCTGCTTCATCATCTGCTTCATCTTTCTCGGATTGATGTTTCCCGGCATCATGTGCACGCACTCCCTGACGTACTCTTACCGCTACACCGTAATTAAATGCCAGCATCTCGGACCCGGAGATGACCGCGGTACCCGTGGCGCAGAGATCGTCGTTTCCGGAGACGACCATGACCTCGTCTCCTGCCCGGATCTCCGGGTCGGCAGCAACGACGTGCCTGCAGAAGACGTTCTTCCCGTCCCGGGGAAAGTCCGCGACGTCGGGGAGGACAGAGACCCTGTAGGCAGGAGGGGAGAGAGCAGCGACAAGCCGCCGTGCCCCTGCGATCCCGAGCGTCAGTCTCCCGTCGGAGGCCCGGATTGTCGCAAGCCTCTGCCCGGCAAGCACGACCTGCCGGACGCGCCCGGTCCGCGAGTAGACAAACGTGCATCCACCGGGAAAGAGACCCTTCCCGGCACCCCTCCCGAACTGGAAGTCAGCAATTGCCCTGACCCGTGCGAGCGAACTGCTCTCCGATGAGCTGGTTGACCCGTTCGACAAACTTCTCCTCCGATTCCCGTGGTATGTATGCTCCTGCGGCGATCCGGTGGCCCCCGCCGGCACCCCCGACCTCCGCGGAAGCAATGGTGAGTGCCTGCTGGAGGTCTATCCCCCGGGAGACCACCCGCTCGGTCGTCCGCATGGAGACCTTCGTCAGGGAGGTGTCCTCCGGCTGGACGACCATGACGAGGATGGGTTTTTCCATGTTCAGGCGGGAGAGCGCCATTCCTGCACCGATCCCGACGATCGTGTCAGGGTACCTGTCGCCCACGTGGATGTACTGGATGTGGGAGAGCTCGCGGACACCCGTGTCGAGAATATATTCAAGGAGCTCCCTGATGACGGCCCGGTGGTTGGAGAGCATGTGCTCTGCCTGCCGGAACGCCTCGCCCCGGTCACCGCGGCAGATGGCACCCCCGATTCGCGGGCGCATCCACCTCCCGCAGGCGTTGAGCAGCGTCGCAAACTCCTGGGCGTTCCGGAGCGGTGTCCGTTCCGGCTCCCCCGGGAAGAGGTAACTCTCGGAGAAGAGCCTGCCGGTCGGTTCCCCGCAGGCGATCAGCTGCTGGGCAAGGGAACTCGAGATGAGCCTTTTCTCGTCGAACGAGAACTCTTCCCAGACCCTCCACCGCTTCTCCGGGGTCTGGAGCTCGATTCCCAGCCGCTGGAGGAACCGGAGAGCGCCTGCCGGGTTGCTGGAGATACCCGGGATGAAGGGGTCATCGTTGTAGGCGAGGCAGACGTGGAGCGGGCGCGTCGAGATCCCGTAGCAGTTCAGGTCACGCGGGACGATCGCGATCCAGCCCTCCTCGGCACCCTCGACCGCGATCTCGCGGGCGGGACCGACGAGCCCGCAGTCTTCCCGGGCCATCATGTCCCCGACGTTGCCGATCACGGCGAGCCGCGAGAGGTCCGTGTTTCCGGAGTCGATTGCACAGGCAACGAGGTACGCGACACCGGCAGCGCTCATCTTGGTGTGCCCCCGCAGCAGGGCGTTTGCCTGGAGGTAGTCCCTGCCGCAGGGCTGGCTCACGTGGTGGTCGATGATCACCACCTCTTCGCTCCCGAGCCCGCGTTCGAGCAGGAGGTTCTGCTGCCCGGCACCGAGGTCGCAGAAGACCTTGAGGCTGTCATCGTCCGGCACCTGCCGCATGGTGAGTGGCTCGAGCTGGCGGACGAAGACGGACCTGTGGGGGATACCCGCCCGGGAGAGTGCCTGACCGAGGATCGCCTCGCCCGCGATCCCGTCCGCGTCGATGTGGGAGATGATGGTCACCTCGTGGTGCGAGAGGATCTCCCCTGCGACCTCCCGTGCATCGTCGCGAAGGCTCATTGGATTATTACTCCACGATAAAGGAGAAAAAAGGCATCTATCGGAGAGGGAGGAAACCTTCCGGGAATCGGACTATCGCCATGAGACGGAGGCACAGGGGGGGGACACCTCTCGTCCCGGAAAAACCATGAGGAGTGAATGGGGGAACTTCATTATGCCAGAGAGAGTTACCACTAACACGGAAATGGTATACAGGGACGGAGGCAGGGGAGATGGTCCGGCAGGAGTGCCGCGAGTTCCTTGAGAGGGGTTTGATCTCCCCGGAGAGGATGCGGGCAGTCGACATCAACGCCCGGGCACTCGGGGTCTCTTCGCTCCAGCTGATGGAGGCCGCAGGAAGTGCGCTTGCCGGTTTCGTCAGGTCCCTGGGCAGGAGCCCCGTCCTCTTCCTCTGCGGGAAAGGCAACAACGGGGGCGACGGGCTCGTCGCCGCCCGCCACCTCGATGACCTCCCGGTTACCGTCCTCTACCTCGAGGAGGAGGGCCGGAGCACCGAGTGTGCCCGACAGCTGCAGGCACTCGCCCACTGCGCTGCCAGGTGCATCCCGGTCCGGTGCCCCGGCGACGCAACGGCAGAGGAGCGACTCTTTCTGGAGGCAGGGTGCATCGTCGATTGCCTCCTCGGCACGGGGAGCCGCGGGGAGACGCGGGAACCCATCCGGACGCTGGTCGGGATGGCGATGCATTCACCGGCCGTGAAGGTCTCTGCGGACGTCCCGACGCCGGGTTTTATACCGGACCACGTCCTCGCCTTCCACAGGGCTAAAGTCGAAGGGTCCACCGTCGCCGGAATAGGGATTCCTCTTGCGGCAGAGGTGACCGTCGGGCCGGGCGACCTGACCCTCATCAGAAAAAGAGATCCCTCTGCCCACAAGGGAGCGGGAGGCAGGATCCTCGTCGTCGGAGGGGGGCCGTACCAGGGCGCACCGTACCTCGCGGGCCTTGGCGCCCTCCGGGCGGGCGCAGACATCGTGCGGGTCGCATCACCGGTCTTCGAACCCGTCCCTGACCTCATCTTCGAGCGCCTCGAGGGAAAGGTGATAGGGGAGGAACACCTCGAAAGACTCTTCTCCCTTGCCCGGGAGGCCGATGTCGTCGTCATGGGAAACGGCCTTGGGGACCGGAGCCACCATGTCATGGTTGAGCTGGCCGCCGCTTGCAAAAAAGCCGTCGTGGACGCGGATGCCCTTCGCCGCCCCCTCCCCCGTGGGCATGAGACGATCTACACGCCGCATGCGGGCGAGTTCCGCCGCATCTTCGGAAAGGAGCCGCCACGGGACCTGGTAAAGAGGGCCAGGGCCGTGAAAAAGGCAGCAGGAGAGGGGGTCATCCTGCTCAAGGGGCCGGTCGATATCATCTCCGACGGGGAACGCGTCCGGTTCAACCCGGCCGGATCGCCGATCATGACCGTCGGGGGGACAGGAGACGTCCTTGCCGGCGTTGCCGGGGCACTCTTCTGCCAGCTGCCTCCGTTCGAGGCTGCCTGTATCGCCGCGTACGTCAACGGGAGGGCAGGGATGGCTGTCGAGGCAAAGATCGGGGGAGGCATGCTACCCACTGACCTCGCCGACCAGATACCCGTCGAACTATTTCGGAAGGAGGAGATACCATGAGAGAATTTTCGCACATAGGGGACGACCGTGCCCGCATGGTGGACATCAGCGGGAAGGGCGAGGTGTACCGCGAGGCGGTCGCATCAGGGAGGATCGTCCTCCGGGAGGAGACGGTCCGTGCCATCCGGGAAGGATCCGTCGTGAAGGGAAACGTGCTTGCAACCGCCCGTGTCGCAGCCACACTGGCCGTCAAGGCCACGCCAGCCCTCATCCCGATGTGCCACCCCATCCCGGTCAGCAGCATCGAGGTCGATTTCCGGGAACTGCCGGACGGCATCGAGGCCTCCGTGCGCGTCCGGTCGCTCGGCCGGACAGGCGTCGAGATGGAGGCACTCACCGGCGTCTCGGTCGCCCTCCTCACGGTCTGGGACATGGTCAAGTCCGCCGAAAAGGACGACCGGGGGCAGTACCCCATGACCCGGATCGAGGATATCAGGGTGCTTGAGAAGAGGAAGGGCGGGGCTCCGGCAGGTGAGTGATCAGGGCGGGATCTTCTTCCTCCTCTTGACCGCGCACTTTAAGTGTGCCCCTGCCGATTGATATAGGTCTTACGGGATGCGTCCCGTCAAGGAATGTGGCCCGTTCCATCGGGCTGAACCTGAAAGGTGTGAGAAATGGCACGATCAATGTATGCCTACGTGAGAGAGGCATGGAAGAGGCCGGAGAGGACAGCCGTCAGCGAGCTGCTCTGGGAGAGGATGCAGACGTGGCGCCGCGAGGGCAGCGTGGTCCGCATAGACCGGCCGACCCGCATCGACAGGGCCCGGAACCTCGGGTACAAGGCCAAGCAGGGCGTCGTCATGGTCAGGGTCAAGGTCCGCCGTGGCGGCCGGCGCAGGTCCCGGTATGTCCGGGCCCGGCGTTCCATCCGCATGGGAGTCAACCGGCTCACCCCGGGAAAGAGTCTCCAGAGGATGGCTGAAGAGAGGGCGTCCCGCAGGTACCCGAACATGGAGGCACTCAACTCCTACTGGGTCGGACAGGACGGCCGCTACAAGTGGTACGAGGTCATCATGGTCGACGGGCACCACCCGGCGATCAGGAGTGACAGCCAGCTCTCCTGGATGAGCGACCCGGTCCACCGCGGACGTGCAGAACGCGGCAAGACCCATGCGGGCATGAAGGGCAGGGGCATGGGTGCCCGCGGGCGCGGGACCGAGAAGACCCGGCCGAGCATCCGCTCGCACGGGAACATTGGCAAATAACTAAAATTCATCCCCCCCATATCTTTTCTTCTCCATGCAACGCACTGACGCCTGCGTCTTTCCCTATCCCGGCGGGGACTCCTCCCTCCGCAGGATGGCACTCTGTGCCCGCGAACTCGGCTTTGACAGTATCGTTGCGGCAGGCAGCGTGAGCGGACAGGTCTTTGGAATCGAGGTCATCGGCATGGCAATGGCAGGAGGGATACAGGACGGGACAGGGCAGGGACAGACCCTTGTGACGGGCGGCCAGGAAAGGACGATTGCTGTTGCTTCAGCAGGTACCTACACGGCAAACAGGGCACTCGTCCGCTCCGGGAAGGTGCTGATACTCCGCGGGATCGCGGATACCCCGCGGAACTCGTTTGATCACATCCTCTCCCGGATGGCAGCAGAGAGGGGTATTGCGCTGGACATCGATCTCTCGCTCCTCGTCAGCGAGAGGGGTATGACCCGCCAGCGGGCGATCCAGCGCTATGCAGATATCGTCAAGTTCTCGGGGAAGTTCGGGTTTCCCCTCACCCTCTCCTCGGGTGCCCGATCGATTCTCGAAATGCGATCCCCGCGGGAGATGGCCGCGCTCGGCAGACTGTGCGGTCTCGGGGAGGAGGAGGCAGAGGAGGCCCTCCGGACAGTCTCCCGACTCCTCTCCCCCCGGCGGCCGGTCGAGGTGGTGGGATGAAACCGCTCCCCCCGACGCTCCGGGAGAACAGGCGGTACGTGCTCGTGCGGATCGACCCCCCGTGGTTCGAGACCGAGAGCCGCACCCTTTACGGTGCCCTTGCAGAGGCCGTTGGGGCGCTTTTCGGCGATACCGGGATGGCGCGGATACAGCCTGCCGTCATCTCCGCGGGTGCCGGCCACGCAATCGTGCGGTGCATCAGGTCCACCGAGGATGACCTCCTTGCAGCATTGGCTGCCGTGACCCGCGTCGGATCTCAGAAGGTCGCCCTCCGGGGTCTCCGCACTTCCGGCACCCTTCGAGCACTCCGCAGGGCGGCGGGAGGAGGTGCACTCTGTCCTGCGATGGAGACCGGGGAAGCTGTATTCCGGGGAAAAACCTACACAGGCATCCGGTACCAGCTTGAAAAGGTTGATTTATTTGAAAAAGGATTTAAAAGCCAGGAACCATTGTTTCTCACAGCCGAGGATCTGGAGGAATAACGATGCAGCCACAAGCATACCAGATGGGATATGACCGGGCAATCACTGTGTTCAGCCCGGACGGCCGCCTTTATCAGGTCGAATATGCCCGGGAAGCAGTAAAGAGGGGAACAACCGCGGTGGGAATCAAGTGCCGCGAGGGAGTCGTCCTGATCGTCGACAAGAGGGTCAGCTCCCGGCTCCTCGAGCCCTCGTCCATCGAGAAGATATTCAAGATCGACGAGCATATCGGGGTCGCATCCTCGGGTCTCGTCGGGGACGCCCGTGCCCTCGTCGACCGGGCCCGCATCGAGTGCCAGATCAACCGTATCACGTACGACGAGAAGATCGATGTCGAAGCCCTCGCGAAGAAACTTGGCGACCACATGCAGACCTACACCCAGTTCGGGGGTGCCCGCCCGTACGGGACGGCCCTCCTCATCGCGGGGGTGAGCGACGGGGAATGCCGGCTCTTTGAGACAGACCCGAGCGGCACGCTCCTCGAGTACAAGGCGACGGGGATAGGAATCGGGAGGAATGCTGTCATGAAGGTCTTCGAGGAGGAATACGACTTCGAGACGGGGATCAATGACTGCATCCTGCTCGGGATCAAGGCACTTCACGACGCGACCGAAGGGAAGTTCGACGTGAACACGGTCGAGATTGGCATCATCGAGCGGGAAAACCCTCTCTTCCGCAAGATGAGCAAGGAAGAAGTCGAGGCGTTCGTCGAGAAGTTCGAGAAGTAGGGGGAGAGCGGGATGATACCCCTCGAGAAGGCAGTCTGTGCAAGACTGGAGAGCCACGGCGAGAAGTTCGAGATCCTCGTCGACCCTGACCTTGCCGTGAAATTCCGGCAGGGAGAGGAGGTGCCGCTCGAGGAGATGGTGGCCGCCCTCTACGTCTTTTCCAATGCTTCGAGGGGAACGAGGGCGTCTGTCGAGTCGCTCGAGAAGGTCTTCCAGACCACGGATTTCTCCGAGATAGCGCCCCGGATCATCCGCCGGGGTGAGATTCACCTCACGGCCGAGCAGAGGAGGCAGATGATCGCAGAGAAGCGGAGGCAGGTCATCCACTTCATCGCGAGGAATGCAATCAACCCCCAGACAGGGCTTCCCCACCCTCCCCAGAGGATCGAGATGGCCATGGAGGAAGCACGGGTCAATATCGACCTGTACAAGAACCTCGATGAACTCGTGAAGGAGACTGTCAGGGCACTCCGCCCCATCCTGCCCATCAAGTTCGAAGAGATCCGGATTGCCGTGAAGATCCCGGCGGATTACGCACCCCGTGCCTTCGGGGAGATCCAGTCTGCCGTAACAATCGAGAGGGACGAGTGGCAGAAGGACGGCTCCTGGATCTGCATCGTCCGGATCCCGGCAGGAATCCAGGGGGACTTCTACGCGCTGGTCAACAGGATCACGAAGGGCCACGGAGAGGCAAAGATCCTCGATTAAGTATATCAGGAGATACTGCGTATAATAAAAGACCAGAGGGAAGATACTATGAGCAGCGGACAGCAGAAGGCAAAGGGCAGGGTCACGGGGAGCGCGGGACGTTTCGGGCCGCGGTACGGCCGGTTCATCAGGAAGAGAATCGTCGAGACCGAAACGATATCCCGCGCTGCCCACCGCTGCCCGCGGTGCGACATGGTGGCAGTCAGGAGGGTGGGCACCGGTATCTGGGCCTGCCGGAAGTGCGGGTTCAAGTTCGCGGGCGGCGCCTACACGCCGCAGACACCGGCTCTCCGCATCGCGCTCCGTGCCATTGACAGGACTGCACCGGATATCAGGGAGTGATCGGTGCTTGGCAGCCAGTTACAAGTGCGCCCGGTGCAAGCAGAAGGTCGAGATCGATATCAACGTCCGTTGCCCGTACTGCGGGCACCGCATCCTCTTCAAGGAACGTGGTGCTGCAATCAAGGAACTCAAAGCACGCTGAGAAATACTTCAATACACTATTTTTTTACGTTATGCGCCACGCCCATTCCGCATTCACACCCTGCAGCTGACCTGTTTCCTGGTTGGAATGCTGCTCCCGGCATGCCCGGAGGGTGCGATCCGGTGCAGGACTCTGGCCGGCACATGGCAGAAGGGGCGAGATGAGGAGAGCAACGGGTTTATTGGAGCTCGCGTCCACTGAGAATGCACAGATGCAGGATCAGGCGTGCGGAAAACGGTTCCCGCCAGGACGGGCACGGCAACCGGGAGTGGTGCATGTCCATGGAGCATGAGGCTATCTTCCGGTTCCAATCCCCCCATGCGGAGACCCTCTTCCGCGCCCTGCATCCCGAGGTTTCAGAGGAAGTGCATCCCCGATCGCGCGCGGAATGCACCCTCGAAGATTCCCGGACACTCCTGCTGAGTGTCAGGGCACGGGACATTCCCGCGCTCCGGGCATCCCTGAACATGTGGCTTCGCCTGATAAACGTCGCAGAAGAGATGCAGGCGTTCCAGCGACAGGAGAACGAGGATAAAGAATGAACAGCATATCGCCAAAAGTCCAGAACCAGATCGCCCAGCTGCAGCAGATGCAGCAGCAGATGCAGACAATCGGGGCGCAGAAGAGCCAGTATGAACTCGCAGTCCGCGAGGCAAGGCGGGCAACAGAAGAGTTAAAGGACGTCCCAGAGGAGAATGCCGTCTTCATGAGCGTCGGATCCGTCCTCATGCAGAAGAAGAAGGAGGAGGTTCTTGCGAAGCTGAACGAGAAGATCGAGACCCTCGAGCTCAGGATCAAGTCCCTCGAGAAGCAGGAGACCCTCCTCCAGGGCAAGTTCGAGCAGCTGCAGGCCCAGATCAGGCAGGCACTCGAGGGCAAACCAGCCCCCGGTGCCGCCTGAGAACCTTTTTTTTTCCTGCAGAGCCCCTCTCAACCCTCCTTTCCGGCCGGGACATCCAGCCGGTGGAGGAGGTTGAGGGCATTGATCATTGCCTCCGTTGAGGCAAGCACGATATCATCCCCGGAGGCGCTTGCATCGAAGATCCGGCCGTGCTCGTCCTCGACAGCGATCGTGACATGCCCGATCGCGTCCGATCCGCCGGAGATCGCCTCGACATGGAAGTCCTTGAGCTGCACCCGCACCGGGAGCATCCCGAGGATGGCCTTGAGCGCGGCATCGACCGGACCGGTCCCTGTCGCGCTGTAAACGGATTCTTTCCCCCCGATCCGTGCCTTGATGCTCGCCGTCGGGATGACGTGGTTTCCTGTCATCACAGCGAACTCGTCCAGCTCGACGAACCGTCGGCCGTTCGTGACTCCCATCTCGGTCTCGGCGATCTCGTACAGGTCTGCATCCGTGACCCTCTTGCCCTTGACGGAGATGAACTTGATCTTCTCCACGATCCGGTCGAGCTGGGCATCGGTCGGGTGGAGGTGCACCTCCTCGAGCATCTGCCGGACGGCGTGCCTCCCGACGTGCTTGCCGAGCGTGAGCCTCCGGCGGTGCCCGACCATCTCCGGGGTCATGATGCCGGGCTCAAACGTTGCAGCGCAGGCGATCACGCCGTGGGAGTGGATACCGCTCTCGTGAGAGAAGGCATTGTCTCCCACGATGGGGTACGTCGGCGGGATGGCAATCCCGGAGTACCGCGATATGAGGCGGGAGGTCTCGACGAGCTTCTCTTTACGGATCCCCGTGTCCATCCCGAAGATGGACTCGAGGATCATCACGGTCGCCGAGAGGTCCGCGTTTCCGGCCCGTTCTCCAAGGCCGTTCACTGTGACCTGGACCTGGGACGCTCCGGCCTCGACAGCGGTGATCGTGTTTGCAACAGCAAGCCCGAAGTCGTTGTGGCAGTGGACGTCGAGCGGGCAGTCGATCTCCCGGGCGAGGTGGGTGATAAGCCCCCTCATCGCCATCGGGGTGGAGACGCCGACGGTATCCGGGACGTTCAGGATGGTCGCACCAGCGTCTGCAGCCGTCCGGAATACCTCGACGAGGTAATCGAGTTCCGTCCGCGTCGCGTCCATCGCGGAGAACATGCAGAGGTCGCAGTGATCCCGGACATACGAGACGATCTCGCCGGTGATGGCGAGCACCTCTTCCCTGCTCTTCTTGATGGTGTGCACACGCTGCACCTCAGAGGTCGGGATGAAGACGTGCACCATGTCCACTCCGCAGTCGATGCATGCGTCGACATCCTCCCTCCGTGACCGGGCAAGGCCGCAGACATTCGCTTCGAGCCCGAGACCAGCAATAGCCTTCACCGTCTCTTTCTCCCCCTGCGACGAGGCAGGGAATCCCGCCTCGATGGCATGGACGCCGATGGAGGAGAGCTGGCGGGCGATCTCGAGCTTCTGATCGAACGTGAACGAAATCCCGGGCGTCTGTTCTCCGTCCCGGAGGGTGGTGTCAAAAACAGTCACTCTTCTCTGCGCCGGGCTAGCGACAAAGAAGACAATTCCCCACGTCAGTGGTTCTGGAGGTCATACCTACCATCTTGGTCCTCTCCCTTCTTAAAAGTACCTCTCTTTTCCCGGAAAATCCCGCCGTATCGATACGTTTAAGTGGTTCATTCCCCCTAATATATGAGCGCAAATCCCGCCTTAACTCAGACTGGTAGAGTGCGCGGCTGTAGTATGATCTGCCGGTTCCGGCAATTGCGCGGCTACCGCGATGTCCCCGGTTCGAATCCGGGAGGCGGGATCCCAAAAACCAGTTTGCGCAGGAAGTGTGCCCAGGTAGTGTAGTGGCCTATCATGTCGGCCTGTCACGCCGACGACTCGGATTCGAATTCCGACCTGGGCGTATCATCAATTTTCTTTCGTGGAAGGGTTCAGGGTACCTCCAGAATACTCTCCGGGCTGGCACCCTCCAGTTCCCAGATGCACCTCGAAGGATCGTGCCGTTTACATTCCTGGATTCTTCTATCCGGGTTCCATTACGCAGGAACGCGGGGCACCCCGGGAGATTTTTTTGAGGGCACATTCGACCGCCAGCTGGGCACAGGGGTCCTCGTCTTCGAGCATCCGCTCGAGGTAGGGGAGGGCCCTCCTGCTCCCGGTGTTGCCGAGGGCCCATGCGGCGAGGAGGCGGACACCCGGGTCGTCGTGGTACAGGGCCCTGATGAGGGGTTCCACGGCCTCTTCTCCCCTCTCGCCGAGGGCTCGTGCTGCTCTCCATCGTGCGTCGATGAGAGATCCCTGAAGTTCCCGGAGTAATGGCTGGATATCCGACACCGGATCTCTTCCCTGTTCATCAGGGGAGTATGCCCTGGTCGAGTATGTCATATGCTAACAAATGGCAATCATTGCACCCGTTCTATATAAATCCGCCGGATGAATTATCTCTTGGTGAAGAATGGTACGGGCCAGGAAAGAGAGGGGTGTCTGACACCATTTTGGAAAAAAAGAAAAAATATGCCCGAAATGAACCATGTCCATCCAGAAATTTTAAATAGTTCCAGTTTGTAACAATGTCTTGATTACGCAGCATTCTGCGGATCAAGGTGGCATCATGAACAGAAAGGTAAAGATATTTGTCATTGCATTTGTTATTCTCCTTGCATTGTGCGGAGGAATGGCATCTGCCGCAAGGACCCTTCCCCCGGCAAACGAGACCTCCCAGATCTCGGTTGTGACCTCAGCAGCTGTTGTTGGAACACTCCGGGCCAGTACCGAAATTGTATACGTTCAGGGTAATGACAACCTCACGGACAACCCGCCGCTTCTGGATAACGGTGAGGGCCAGTCAACAATCAGCTATGTCGAGGACACGCTGGCAGTCAACGGGGCAGTCACGTATGACAAGACCATGAACCTCGATACAGGGCCGAAGACACAGAACAGCAACAACTTCGAGTCGACGAGGGAGATAACCTACGATGCCAGTGGAGACGGGAATTCCAGCGGGAAGATGGTATCCTCGGAGAGTATCCTCGTCGAGGCCGTTGCAACCGGCGAAACAACGGGTGAAGGATGCTGTCCATGGGGAACCGGCGACGGAACTGAGCTTGGAGCAACAAACGATCTTGTCATAGCAGGATCGGATATGGTTGTCAGTGAGGCAGCTGTTGTATCCACGAGTGACGCACGGATCACTGCTGATGCAATCAGCACCCCGGTCGGACTCGATTACGCAGTGGAGATCGAGGGCGTGAACCAGACAGAAGGAGATCCCTCGACCGGGGCTGTCGGGACGGCAACAGCTTACGTGAGCGCCAACCTGCAGGAAGGACTTGGTAATTCCACGGCAGTTGGCACTGAGATCACATACAGTGACGTCACCTCGGCGAGCGGACTGTTCACCCTGGCAAAGGAAGTGTCATACACTTCCGGATGATACTTTTTTTCCGCCCTTGAATAACCGGTTGGCTGCTCTTTTTTTTGGATCTTCTCATTTACGAGAGTAAATCCCGACAGGCAAATTAATATTAACCGCGAAGAGAACTGATGATCAGGTGTCGCTGATAGCGATTATCCAGGGGAACTTTATGAAAAAAATCTTCGGGGAGATGGAATGAAATGAAAAAGACCGGCATCATAATACTCGCTGCAACACTCGTTACGCTCCTTTTTGCTGCATCAGCCTCGGCGCTTGTTGTTCCCATTGACTTCAAGGTCCCGTCCCGGTATAGCAGCCCTGTCAAGGATAGCGTGATGGACAAGATTTCCGTGATACGGGAGAACAATCTCAATTCATTGTACCAGGCAAGACTCCTCCAGTCCCTGATGAACAGTGCCTCTTTGCAATCCCCCATCAGCATCTCAGAGACAATCACAGTGGGAAGTGGAACATGCATCACGTGTTCCGGGGTGACACAGTATACCCTGATCAACCAGTATTCCTCAGTTCCCGGCTATTTCCCTGATGCAGTGCAGCAGCAATCCAAGGGTTACGGAACGCTGGTCGTCGTCGGCCCTGATGACGGGAAAACCTATTATCTCTGGATCAAGTCCCAGTTCTTTGCTCTGGATGTGGCCGAAGGGTATGACATGCGGTGGCACGGGTGCAATTCACTCCCCGTTATTTACGAGAATAACATTCTCTCCGGCACGTACTGCCTGAAGGTGACGAGCGGTCCAACCATCGATTCACCGGTTGTCTGGTGTGGCACCGCTGAAGTGGCATCGAATTTAACAACAACGGTCCGTGTTCACCTGACACCCTGTCCTATGGGGTGCAGCTGCTGCTAAAAAGAGAATAAAACTTTTTTTGCTCTTCGTTTTTCTCTAACCGGGTAAATTCAGCAAAGTATTTGGGGGGATGGTCTCGACCCCTGCAGGAGGATGAACCCGTTCAGCGCCGGCGGGGGTGTCGTTGTCCCGGTGACGGTCCTGCAGGCTCTTTCATCTGGTGACCGAAATACACGGGGAAGGAGGCAATGCGAACTTTTTGTCGGTGGTCACATCATAGCCGGTCATGTAACCGGCTCTTTGTTATTCATCGATGATACCGATCAACCCGGTTTCACCGGATTCGGGATTTATTTAAATGCAGATCCTGAAACGAATCATTATGAGGCCTGGAAAAAGGGGAAATGTTCCGGGAGAATCTGTTACCCTGCCTCATCATCACGCTGTTCATGATGATGGAGGATTTTTGCGTCCTGCCTTATCGGACCTGTGCAGTCCCCTTATGAAACCGGTTACCTCCAGTTCCGGAAAGCAATCCCGTGCAGAGTGATTCATCCATTTTATTTTTCCAGAATTCTCTTAACCAGATGACAGAGAGGGTTACCGTGGGAGATCACTGCCGTCTCTTCCGGGTTCACCATCAGCTGAAGAATCCAGGTGCGTCGTCTCTTATGGGTAACAGGGTGGAGGAGCGAGGAACAGTTGGCTGATTCACTGATTTAAACCACATAATGCTATATAGGGAGGGTCATCCATCACCTACCCGCCGCATCGCACTTTTTTTACACACAGGAAGATATGGCGGCTGAGGAAACCGGTATGGAACCTGACCGGAAACCAGCAGACCCCACATGTCAGTGTGGGAGCCACTGCCACCTCTTCGGCGTGGAGAGCGGGGTTCCGGCCATTGGCCTCGGCCTTCTGCTCATCCTCTTCGCTCTTGCTCTCCTGCTGTCAGGGCCGCCGCCTGAAGTTATGCTTCTCCCGGCACTCCTCTTCACCGGGTTCGGGATAGTCCTCGTCCTCCTCGGCATCCGGAGATGAAGAAAAAACCCTTATGATGGTTGCGTCCCCATGCAGACGGGAAGAATACGATGCAGGAGACGGAAGACCCATCACGTGCAGGAGGAGAGAGCAGGGCTCAGGATCTTCTCGCCATGCAGGCACGGCAATCGCCTGACCCGCACATCAGGCGCTATTCCCTCTACCTCCTCGGGAGAGCGCATGATCCCCGTGACAGGGAGATCTTCCTGTCAGCCCTGCGGGACGCGGACAAGGGTGTCCGTGCACAGGCAACGGTCGCTCTCGCGGGCCTTGGAGAACCTGTCGTGGATGACATTATCCACCTCCTCTCGGATGCAGACTGGAGAGTCCGGTACCGGGCGGCAGAAGCGCTCAAGGGAATGAAGGCGAGGCGATCGGTCGATCCCCTGATCAGTGCGCTGTCGGACGAAAAGGACCACGTGAGGTACATGGCGGCAAAGGCACTCGGGGAAATGGGGGACGCAAGGGCAGCTGCACCCCTCGCCACATGCCTTGCCGATGAAAACCCGTACGTCCGGAAGGCGGCCCTCCTCGCCATCGGGCAACTGGGCGACCGTGCAGGGATGGATGCAATCCGGAGACTGGTGGAGAGAGAGAAAGAAGAGATGGTCCTCGAGGCTGCCCGAACTGTTCTTGCAGGGAACCTGCCGTCCGGACGATAAATATCGGGGCTTCCCGTGCCGTGTCAGGACTCCTCTTCCTGTCACTGGATATTCGCCTCCAAATGCCGTAGAACCGGAAAAATGGCTCGTTGTGGTGATGGCAGGAAAATTTTTCTGTGGGGAACCGCGCACTCCATTCCCCTATGGTTTACCGGAATTGGGAAAAAAGAAAGAGATATCCGGTAGGGAACCGGTTATCTCACCGGATTTTTGTTCCGGGGGGGACGTCTCTTAAGGGCACGAGGAGCGATGCAGCGTCACCGGCAGCAAGGATCATGCCCCGGCTCTCGATGCCGAGGATGCGTGCCGGCTCAAGGTTGGCAACGATCACGACGTTCTTTCCCACGAGTTCTTCGGGCCTGTAGAACGGGGCTATCCCTGCAACGACCTGCCGCGTCCCGTCTCCGGTATCGACCTGCAGCCTGAGCAGTTTCCGGGACTTTGGTACGGGTTCTGCAGAGACGATCCTTCCGGTGCGCAGGTCAAGGCGGGAGAACTCCTCGAGGGTCACGTGTTTACCCTGTTTACTGCGTTCTCCTGCTTCCCTGACCCTCTTCTGGAGGAGCTCGTCCATCTCACGGATGAACGAGTCCTCGAGTTTCTGGAAGACGGGCGCGGGTTCCGGCAGGGGTCCGGCAGGGAGATCCCGTGCTGCATTCCCGAGGGTGACCCTGTCCATCGGTGTGGTGTTTCCCGCCATCGCCCATATGCTGCGGGCCTTCTCCGGGATTGCCGGTTCGAAGAGGAGGGCGAGGGCATTGACAAGGACGAGACAGTCCTTGATCACCTGGCATGCGGCGTCCCTGTCGGTCTTTACGAGCTTCCATGGTGCATTCGCCTGGATGTAGTTGTTCCCGAACGCGGCAAGCGCCATCATCTCGTCGATGGCGACCTTGAAGTCGTACTGGCGTACCGCGGTGGAAACCGACGCCACAGTCTCCCCGATCCGTGCGAGTATCCCGGGACTGGCAGGAACATCAGGGATCCCGCCGAATTCCCGGTGGGCAAAGAAGAGCGTCCTGTAGACGAAGTTTCCCAGCGTGTTGACGAGCTCGTTGTTGATCCTCTCGGAAAAGACCTTCCAGGAGAAGTTGAGGTCTTTTGTATGGTTCGTGTAGGAGAGGAGGTAGTACCGGAGGTAATCTGCGGGAAGACCGCGGTCGAGGTAGTCCTCGTTTGTCCAGACCACGTACCCCCGCGACTTGGAGAACTTGTGGTCGTCTACCTTGACCATCCCGCTCGCAACGATGGCGTGCGGTGTGCCATACCCTGCACCCTGCAGGAGGGCCGGCCAGAAGATGCAGTGGTGGTAGATGATATCTCCTCCGATGAAGTGGGTCACCTTGTTCTCCCCGCACCACAGGTCTCTCCAGTCCTTGCCAGTCTTCCCTGCCCATTCCTCGGTGAAGGAGATGTACCCAATCGGGGCATCGACCCAGACGTATACGACGAGATCGTCCCTGCCCGGGAATCTGACACCCCAGTCAAGTGTCCTCGTGATGCACCAGTCACGGAGCCCCTCCCTGACCCATCCGAGCGCATAGTTCCGGGCGTTCAGTGTGCCCGAGAGCCCATCCAGGTAACCGAGGAGGAACTCCTGGAAGTTCCCGAGGCGGAAGAAGTAGTGCTCCTGGTCCCGGAGCTCTGCCTTCGTCTTGCAGACCATGCAGACCGGTTCCCGTATCTCGCCGGGCTCGAGGTGGCGGCCACACCCTTGGTCGCACTCGTCTCCCCGGGCAGGAGTCCCGCAGTGGGGGCAGAGCCCCTCGACGTACCGGTCCGGGAGGAAACGCTGGCATTTCGGGCAGTAGCTCTGCTGGATAACCTTTGCATAGACGTGACCGTTCCGGATGAGCCGTTCTACGATCTTTTTGGTTCTGGCATGGTTCGTGGGGTCATCTGTCATCCCGAAATGGTCGAAATGGACCATCATCCGCTTGAAGGTCTCTGCGAAATGGGCGTGGTACCGCTCGGACAGCTCGCGGGGAGAAACCTTTGCTTCTTCGGCACTGACAACGATCGGCGTGCCATGGTTGTCGGACCCGCAGATGAAGACCACGTCCTCCCCCAGCCGCCGCAGGAAGCGGACGTAGAAGTCTGCAGGCACGTAGGTCCGCAGGTGCCCGATGTGACAGGGGCCGTTGGTATAGGGGAGGCCACAGGTCACCAGGATGGGCTTTTCTCTCATCAGTATCATTTTGATGGTGATGCTATAAATAACTAAAACGGTCATGGGAAACACGATCGTCCTTTCGACCTGTTCGCTCGGTGCGGAGCCAGGAGTGCCATCTCCCCAAAAGCTCGCGGATTGGGTCGGGGAGCAGAGGGGGAGGCGGGCAGATCTCACCAGCTTTTCCGTGGAAGAGAGCCTGGTACCCCAGGTTGATGCAGGGATCACTCTCCCCTGTGCGGGAGGATTGTTCTATGCGACGCGGCTGCAGGAGTCGCTTTCGGGACTCGAAGGGGATCGAATCCTCGGGGAACTGGGAGTCATTCCGGAATTCCTCGTCGACGATGCAGAAAGGGCAGTATCGGTTGCCGGTTCCTGCAGGTTTGCCGTCCCTGCCCCCCACCTCCTGGTGAAGGCCGATTTGTATTACGGCGATCCCGGTGAGGCAGGAGGCGCCCTCCATGAGCAGTACCGGAAGGTATTCCGGGAGATGCGAGACGCCGGGGTCGTGGGCCACGTATGCATCTGCGAGAGAGCGAATCCGGAAGAACTGGAGGCGCTCGCGGGAAGGAGGGTACTCTTCTTTGTCACGGAGGCGGACGATTCGATGCTTGGGGAGATCCTCGAATACCAGCAGACGCTCGTTGTCCGGGGACACCAGGTCTCGGCAGCAGGAAGACTGAAGGAAGAGTACGAGATCACCCGCATCCTCGTCCTCGACCCGGGAAGGGATCACCTCCGGGAAGCGCTGGATATCTTCGATCCTGACCAGGTGCAGGTCGCCGGGTACTCATCATCGGGTGATCCGGGGTACTGGAACGGTATTGCGGACTCTGCAACACTCAGGCCCTGAAATATCCCGGTGATACCCGGCAGGGATCTGGTCAGGAAGCTTTCTCCCATTGTGATGATTATCCGAATCATAATTCTCAGGAACCGGAAAATACCTCTATCTCAATGAAGAATCGGGGGATATTCCAAAAAAAAGAGTGTGGAAGGGAGAACCTCCCCCGGGAACCTCTTCCTGCAGGCCAAACGTTCTCCTCCCATTCGGAGCAAGAAGCAATTACCCGCGGGGTTATTCAAGGTACGCTTCACGGGAGTGACTCTGCACATGCGATGAAATGGGAGACATGGGAGCCGGGGCATCGCCCGGACAGCCGGAAAAGCAGTCTTTCCCAGAATCCGAAGGGAAAGTTTCCGCCTGCGGCGTGGGGATGGCCCCCACCCCCGAAGTTCCGTGCGACGATGTGGCTGACGGGAGGGACCGACCGGAGGGAGAATCTCCCGGAGGTGGAGATCAGGATCTCCATGTCTGTCCCGAGTTCCTTCCGCATTGCCGCAGCCGTCTCGCTCGGGTACCCGTAGAGGGGTGCAAATCCCATGCGGTATCGTTTCCCGTGGATCTGGACCCTTGCGAGGCTCTTCCTGATTGCTCTCTCCATCTCCTTCTGGATCTCCCCGTACTCGCGTGAGATTTTCTCATCGGAGAAAATTCCCTTGACGAGGCAGTCCCTGACGTAATCCCGGTTCTCCCGCCGCTGGAGAACCTGCCCGAGGATTGCCGAACGGGGGTCTGCATGGGTCCAGAGGTCATAATCGCAGACCACGGACGCAATCTCCCGGGCGATGGGGTCGCCGGGCAGGAGGTCCCGGGCACAGATCCCTGTTGCGCATGTCCCCACGTCCACGTGCAGCAGGTCGCAGGCAGAGGCACACCTCTCCTGTTCCCCGCTCTGCCACCTGTGGTGGTCCCGCCACTCGACCCTCCACCCGTTCCCCTTCATCCGTGATACAACAGACTCGGCCCCGGAGAAGTATCCAAGGTCCGAGATGCTCACCGTATCGTTCTCTCCCGGGACTCTCGAGATGGTCTCCATCACGTGGGGGAAACGGCCCACGGAGCAGAAGATCGAGGTGACGGAGGAGAATGCCCTCCGGTGAATGGCATCGCACCCGACGGCGTCGAGGTCGTTGTGGGTCACGTGGACGATTCCCCCCTCCCTCCCCTCGACGAGGGACTGGACGTCCTCCTTCTCCCGCCGCCCACAGGGTAACAACCGGGGGAACCTCATGCAAAACCCCTTCCTCCCGGGGAGGAATTCTGGCATGTAATACTGTGCATCCCGGAAAACACATAATTTATTAGGCGTGACTGACAATATTGTTTCCCTGCCTCAGTAGCTCAGTTCGGGAGAGCGCCAGACTGAAGATCTGGTTGTCCCCGGTTCAAATCCGGGCTGAGGCACTTTAACATCCTTGGTTCAATGCCTATACTTTTTTAACCCAGTGTGCCTATCTCGATACATGGCAAATACGCCCGACGTGAAGCCCGATTTTTACCGGATTAATAACCGGTATGGTGCCGATAGGTCCATCTCCAAGGCCTTGGAACGCGGCCAGATCACAGAGGGCGACGCCGAGCTTATCACCAGGTATACCACCGAACGGGTTCCGGCCTATTTTTAAAATTATTTTCCCATTATCCCCTTAACCTGTTCTCTTTTCTCCTGGGAATCCTGCAACCACGGAGCAGCAGTAGAGATATACCTTAGCGCACCGATAGAACCTGCATCCTGGACATTGGAGAGATCAACGCAGGCCATCCGGAGAGAGCTTAACCCTGCAAGATAGTCTTGTTTTGCACTCGTATATTTCGAAGATACCTGGATACTTGAAATGGTGTCATAATGGTGGTCAATGGTGCTTATCATGGCCTTCGATTTTTCGGACATTGCTTTTATGTCGATGTTAACATTTCCCTCTGGACCCATAGCCTTGCGCATCTCTTCGCCGTATTTGATCACATCGTTTTCGGAAGCCTGCCAAGCTTTTCGAAACTCATCATCTGGATTTCCCCCAGTGCACCCCGAAAGCGCGACCGTTGAGATAAGAGATACAAGAAGGAGGATAAAGATAGTTTTCATATTATTGCACTTATATTTAAAAAATAAATAAATTACGTAAGACGATTTCGAAAAACGTGGTAAAACACAAAATATTCAAGAAGATACCGCGAATCGTAATCCGAAAACCAAGGCCATTGCTCTTAATTTCACCAAATCATTTGAATTAGGTGTATTTTTCCATGATTCCCACCTTTCGCACGTGAGCAGGTGACTCTGCACTTTTACTGATTTAAATACTTAGGTTTATATCTAAGTTATGCGATATTCTT
>CAYSII010000005.1:0-13717 GCA_964431125.1 uncultured Methanolinea sp.
AGAGAGAGTATATGATGGAGATTAAGCGCTCGTTACCACCTGTGCACGAGTTCATGTCAAAATGCTCTTCTGCTGTTTCTCGTCTAATCTCCAGCAGCTTCGGGGGATACACGTCCTCCTCCGAGCGGTAGCTTCCGAAGAGAAAGGGAAAAGGACCGAAAGCCAAGGGATTAAGGGGAGATTAAAGAGAATAAGGGAGAAATTCGGTGGTATTAGGGAACAGTTTGACATCTTATTTAGATAATGATGGGATGATTGGAATCCTCCTGTATGAGAAGATAAAATTCTGGATTGTCTCCGGCAAATTTTCAACTTCGAAATGAGAGATTGAATGAATCCTGCATCCCTCTCGATCTCCTCTTCGCTGGAGAAAAATCTGAAGATATCACGAAAACACGTATTTCCGCGGATATGGATACCAACCAAGAGTTTAAGCAACTAGGCGCGGAAAGGAGTATTCAATGGTTTATTCTCACCTCTTCGGACCGGTGTCGTCTCGTCGTCTGGGACGTTCCCTTGGCATTGACCTCGTTCCCCACAAGGTCTGTTCCTTTGATTGCGTATACTGTGAGCTGGGGAGAACCACCACCAAGACAACCGTCCGGCAGGAGTTTTTCCCTCCTGCCGATGTAGAGGAGGAACTTGATCAGTTTTTTTCAAGTCACCCACCTCCCGATTTCATCACCCTCTCGGGTTCAGGTGAACCCACACTCTCTCTCTCCCTCGGGAGGATTGTCAGGTTCGTAAAAGCCAGGTTTCCTGCCCATCCCCTTGCAGTCCTCACCAACGGGAGCCTCCTCTGGGACAAGGATGTGCAGCAGAATCTCCTTTTCGCCGACGTGGTGCTTCCCACGCTCTGCACTGTCGACGAGGATACGTTCCAGAAGATCCACCGGCCGGCCCCCGGCCTTACTGTGAGAAAGATCATAGAGGGGTACAGAGAATTCAGGAATATATTCAGGGGAGAGATATGGCTTGAGGTCTTCCTCATCCCGGGGATAAACATGGACCGGGATCATCTCTCCGCCCTTGGAGATGAAATAAGGAGCATCCGGCCGGACAGGATCCAGATAAATACCCTTGATCGCCCCGGGACAGAGGCCTGGGTGCGCCCGGCAAGCAAGGAAGAGATCCATGAAGCTGTATCCCTTATCGGCATCGCGGGTGTCGAGGAAATTCAGCCTGTGCCCTATCATCAGGCTCACGAGCAGATATGGGCAGACGCCGAGTCGATGATTGTGGAGATGATCAGCCGCCGCCCCAGCACAGCAGAGGATATCGCCCGGGCAACTGGACTGCACCTCCACGAGGTGGGAAAACTCCTAAGAAAACTATCCAGGGACGGGCGTTTGAAGACAAGGATGGCAGAACGCGGGGTATTCTATTCATGGAGCTGTGACTGATTGCCCCGGAGGGTGGAATCGGTTGAGTATGCGATACAGTTCCTGCCCGGCATCTTTCGCAATACGCTCCATCCTGCATAAATCCATTTAAATCTGCACCAGAATCTCCTGCTGCGCCGCATGCATCAATCGCATCCCGGCCCCGTGCCTCGGGAATGAGCAGCAGGTCTCTCTGGTTGAGAGGCCCTCCATCTCCCGCCATCAGAAGGAATTCAAAGATTCATTGAACGTGAAAATCTCCCTTATCTCTTTCTTTTCTCCCGTTTTTCCTTTCTATTAACTTTCTTGCTCTCTTTCTTCTTTGCGTGGTATTCCCAGAGGATCATGAGCAGGATCAGGATGACTGCCACCGGGACGATATTGAGGGGCAGGTAGCCGAGGAGCGGGATTGAAAAGAGAGCCTTTCCAACGATCCAGTCATCCCTGACCGGCAATATGACCTCTCCTGATACGGAGGAGAGATACCCTCCCTGGTCACTGACAAGGTTGTTGTCCCCCTTCGTGATATACCCGGCGTGCGGGCTCCTGATCCCTGTCTCGACCCGGTATCCGACCTCCGGGTCTGCATTCTGCGGCGTCACGACCGTCCCGTCCCTGAGCACGATGCTGTTGTTCCGAACCTTTGCCGGGACATAGGTGACAGGAGTCGCCTGCCCCCGGTAGAGGTTGTAGTATTTGGGAATGTCTCCGCCCTGTTCCACCTTTTCCATTGCCCTGTGGATGATCGGATGGACTCCTTTCGTCACGAAGGGGATGTAGACAGGGGGATTGTAGGCATCGTTGGGACGGTAGATGAGGATGTCCCCATAATCTCCGAACTTCTTATATCCCGTCTCCTTTCCGGACGTCCACGTCTGGAGATCCCCGAACCGGTCGGCACTGATCACGAAGACGAGGTCGCCGACGTGCATGTGGGGAACCATGCTCTCTGACTCTATCGTCACGACCGCCGGCCACGTGCCGGAGACGAGGAAGAGTGCAAGGGCTATTCCTCCCACCACCGCACCCACCCATGCAAGTTCGCGGGCAAGGGATATCCAGGGATTGGTACTTTTCAAAAAATTCTGCCACAGACCCTGTTCTTTTTCATTTTTTTCTTCTCGGGACATTCCTGACCCTGATATGTTCTTTTCCATGCATGATAAGGAATCGCTCATGGAGGAGCAACTCTTCCCGAACCCCCTGCACGATCCATTTTCATGGCAAACGGGAGAGTTTCCGGCCTGCAAGGGAAGAAAGACAAAACCCTATATCGGGCACAGCCGATATATGATCGATGCTTGATGCGTCGACCATCGTCCAGCGTTTCCTCCAGACGAAGCTTCAGGTTCATCCTGACGTCGTACGGTACATCGCTGAAAAGGACGACCCTGCCCTGATCGACCGCATCATTGCCAACGTCCCCGGGGATGCCGTGGTGGTCTCCGTCAGGCACATCCCCGGTTTCCACCAGGACCGTGACGGGAGCCGTTTCCTGACCGACCCCGAGTGCGAGGTGATCTGGGGCGCTGCCGGGACGTCGCGCACGGGTGCAGGTTTTTCCGATTACGTCTCCTGCTTCCGTGACAGGTACCAGAGGCTGGGCGAATGCATCAGGGCACGGACAGCCCCGATGCCCATCGAGGCCCTGAAGAAGGGTTCGCGGTACCGGCAGGAGGCCTGCTCGATCATGGGTCTTGTCCTCGAGAACAGGACGACGGCAAACGGTCACCGCATGGTCGAGGTGGAAGACCCCACCTCCTCCATCCCTGTACTCTTCCACAAGGAAAGGCCCCAGTTCGCCGAGGCCGAGACTCTTGTCCCCGACGAGGTCGTTGGTATCCGGGGGACACTTTCCGGGGACGGGAGGCTCTTTTTTGCAGAGCAGCTCTTCCGTCCCGATATCCCGATATCCCATGCACCGTTCCGGAGCGAGAAGCCCGGGCAGGCCATCCTCATCTCTGACGTCCATGTCGGGAGCAACACGTTCCTCGAGGAGACCTGGAACCGCTTTGCCGACTGGCTCTCCGACTCGGATATCTCCTATCTCCTGATAGCCGGGGACCTGGTCGATGGAATCGGGGTCTATCCCAGCCAGGACCAGGAACTGACTATCAGGAACATCTACGAGCAGTATGACGTGTTCGGGTCCATGCTCCGGGACCTCCCATCCCGGATAAAGATCGTCCTCTCTCCCGGCAACCATGACGTGGTGAGGCAGGCCGAGCCGCAGCCTGCAATACCGGATGAATTCTCCGCGAAATTCCCCAAAAACTGTCTCCTCGTGGAAAACCCTGCAATGGTCAGTCTCCAGGGTATCCGGGTCCTGATGTACCACGGGCGATCCATCGATGACTGCATCAGCATGATCCCCGGGGCGACCTACGAGAACTCCGCACCCGTCCTTGTCGGGATGCTCCAGAGACGCCATCTCGCACCGACCTATGGAAAGAGGACTCCCCTTGCACCCCAGAAGGAAGACCGTCTCATCATCGATCCCATCCCCGAGGTCCTGCATACCGGGCACATCCACATCGCGGGAGTTTCAGAGTACCGGGGTGTTCTCTGCGTTAATTCAGGGACATGGCAGGCGCAGACATCGTTCCAGAAGCAGATGAACATCACACCAACACCCGGACGGGCGATCCTCCTCGATCTCCAGACGCTGGGGTACCGGATCCTCGACTTCAACTGATATCAGCCGCCTTTTTATGGTCGGGCATCGATCTAGTTAAGACGCAACAGGTATGCGTGGAGACTGATAGACTCTCCGGAGGTTCTGTGCTATGGATATGTTCTTCATTGTTCCTATCTGTGCCCTGCTCGGCCTCGTGTTCGCCGGGTACTTCTTCACTGTCATGAGAAGGGAAGGGACAGGGACAGAATTGATGCAGAAGATTGCAGGTGCCATCAGGCTTGGATCGATGGTCTACTTAAAGAGCCAGTATAAGGCAATCGCAGTCTTCGTGGCCATTCTTGCCATTCTCCTGTACCTCATTCCGGGTATCCACCCCCTCACGTCCGTTGCTTTCCTCGTGGGGGCGATCCTCTCCGCGACGGCCGGATACATCGGGATGTCTGCAGCAACGATGGCAAACGTGCGGACAACGAATGCGGCGCGGGAAGGAATGGCCAGGGCGTTCCGGGTCTCCTATGCATCCGGGACCGTCATGGGCCTGACCGTCGTCGGTCTCGGACTCCTGGGACTCTCCCTCCTCTTTATCGCCCTCAACAGCTTCACGACCCTGGATCTGCCCGAGATCATCAGCATCCTCTCCGGTTTCTCCCTTGGTGCAAGCTCGATTGCACTCTTTGCCCGGGTCGGTGGCGGAATATTCACGAAGGCTGCCGACGTCGGGGCCGACCTTGTCGGAAAGGTGGAAGCCGGTATCCCGGAGGACGACCCGAGGAACCCTGCAGTCATCGCAGACAACGTCGGGGACAACGTCGGGGACATTGCCGGGATGGGGGCAGACCTGTACGAGTCCTACGTCGGCTCGATCGTGGCGACGATGCTCATGGGAGTCTCCGTCCTTGCAGCAGCGAGGTTTGGAGGAGTCGAGACGATCAACCTTGTCCTCCTCCCGATCATGATTGCTGCCTTTGGTATCATCGCGTCCATCATCGGGAGTTTCTTTGTCCGCAGTTCGAAGAACGAGAGCAGTGCGATTCATAAGGCATTCAACACCGGGACGTTCGTGAGCCTCCTCCTGACCGTGGTGGCCGTGTATTACCTCGTGACAACGCTGCTTGGGCCCCAGTACCTGGGCGTATTCGTCGCGACCGTAGCCGGTCTTGTCGCCGGGTTCCTGATCGGGATTGTGACAGAGATCTACACGTCATACGACCGTTCCCCCACGCAGAAGATTGCTAAAGCGAGCGAGACGGGGGCTGCAACGAACATCATCACCGGGCTTGCCGTCGGGTTCGAGAGCACCCTCTTCCCCGTGCTCATCGTCGTTGCCGCCATTCTCATCGCTGCACAGCAGGCAGGTCTTTACGGAGTAGCGATTGCCGGAGTCGGGATGCTTGCCACGCTCGGCATCACCCTCTCCGTGGATGCTTACGGTCCTGTTGCCGACAACGCCGGGGGTATCGCAGAGATGTCCCACCAGCCCAAGGAGGTCCGGGCCATCACCGATACCCTCGATGCAGTCGGGAACACCACTGCAGCAATTGGAAAGGGGTTTGCCATCGGCGGGGCGGCACTCACGGCACTCGGTCTCTTTGCCGCATACTCGCAGGCAGTCCGCCTCGAGATCGTGAACATGCTCGAGCCTATCGTCTTCGTCGGCATCCTGATCGGCGCCATGCTCCCCTTCCTCTTCTGTTCCTTCACCATGACCGCTGTCGGGAAGGCTGCAGGATACATCGTGCAGGAAGTCCGCCGCCAGTTCAAGGAGATCCCGGGACTGATGGAGGGCAAGACCGATCCTGACTACGGGGCCTGCATCACCATCTCAACGAATGCTGCTCTCCGGCAGATGATTGCCCCCGGTATCATGGCAATTGCCGCACCCCTCATCGTCGGAATTTTCCTCGGGACTCACGCGCTTGCCGGTCTGCTGGTCGGATCCATCGCAAGCGGGTTCATTGTTGCTGTCATGATGGCAAACACGGGTGGAGCCTGGGACAATGCCAAGAAGTACATCGAGCAGGGCCACCTTGGGGG
Organism: uncultured Methanolinea sp.; assembly: GCA_964431125.1. Taxonomy (GTDB): domain Archaea; phylum Halobacteriota; class Methanomicrobia; order Methanomicrobiales; family Methanospirillaceae; genus Methanolinea_A. Next base: position 6,055 of record CAYSII010000005.1, read on the forward strand.
CAAGGGATCTGCCGCGCACAAGGCAGCTGTGACGGGCGACACCGTCGGGGATCCCTTCAAGGATACCTCGGGACCTGCCCTCAACATCCTCCTCAAGCTGATGGCAATCGTCTCGGTGGTCTTTGCACCGCTCTTCCTCGTATAAATCTAAAAAAACCTCTTTTCACCCACTTTTTTTACCCATCTGGAAAGGTCTCACCTCTCCGGGGAATGCCACGGTGTGATCCGATAAAAAACGACAGCGATGCAGGGTATCCCCTTTACCCGGGGTCGCCCGTGAAAAAACAGCAGAGGTTTTTATTCGAATAGTCTTTCCAGAAACATCACGTGGAGCCTCGGGTCGCCCCCGAGTTCCGGATGGAAGGAGAGTGCCATGTGCTTATCTCTCCTTGCGGCAACGATCCCGGCATCGATCCTTGAAAGGACCTCGACGTTCCTTCCCGTTTCGGTGGCAACCGGCGCACGGATGAAGACGGCATGGTACGGCCGGTCAAGCCCTTCGACAGGGATGTCTGCTTCGAAGGACTCCCTCTGGCGGCCAAAGACGTTCCTCCTGACGGTCATGTCAATGAGGCCAAGAGGCCTGACCCGGGGATCGTCCACGCGGCTTGCGACAAGCACCATCCCGGCACACGTGGCAAATATTCCCCCGTCAAACCTGGTCAGGGGTTCGAATAACCCGTTCTTCTCTATCAGGCGTGAGATCGTTGTGGACTCCCCACCGGGGATCGCAAGCCCAATCAGACCTTCGAGATCCCCGGGTTTCCTGACGGGGATGACAGAAGCTCTTTCCTCCCCGAGAACGCGGAGTGCATGGGAGAAGCCGAGGACATGCTCGCTCACATCGCCCTGGAGGGCAAGCACCCCGATTCTAACGTCCACGGTACTGGAGCACCTCGTCTTCGCGGAGTGTGTGGACGTCGATTCCCTTCATGGGCTGGCCAAGGCCCCTGCTCACTTTTGCGATGTGTGCCGGGTCGTCGTAGTGGGCGACAGCCTCGACAATTGCCCGTGCCATCTTCTCCGGGTTGCCTGAATGGAAGATCCCGGATCCGACGAAGACCCCGTCTGCCCCCATCTGCATCATAAGGGCTGCGTCGGCCGGTGTCGCGATTCCCCCGGCTGAGAAGTTGACGACCGGGAGCCTGCCCATCTTCACCGTCTCGAGGAGGAGATCGGGGGGTGCCTCGAGTTCCCGTGCCCTGCTCGTGATCTCCTGCGGTGTCTTGCCCTGGAGAGCCCGAATCTCGCCCATGATGTTGCGCATGTGCCGGACCGCCTCGACCACGTTTCCCGTTCCTGCCTCTCCCTTGGTCCGGATCATTGCCGCACCCTCGTGGATCCGCCGGAGTGCCTCCCCAAGATCCCGGGCCCCGCAGACGAAGGGGACGGAAAAGGCCTTCTTGTCGATGTGGTACTCCTCGTCGGCAGGGGTGAGAACCTCGCTCTCGTCGATCATGTCCACGCCGAGCGACTCGAGGATCTGGGCCTCGACGAAGTGCCCGATGCGCACCTTTGCCATCACGGGGATCGAGACCGCGTCCATGATCTCGAGGATGATGGCAGGGTCGGCCATCCTCGCCACACCCCCTGCCTTCCTGATATCTGCGGGGACACGCTCCAGTGCCATGACCGCGACGGCACCAGCCTCCTCTGCGACGAGCGCCTGCCCGGCGTTCACTACATCCATGATTACCCCTCCCTTTTGCATGGATGCAAAACCTCGTTTCAGGAGTTCGGTGCCAAACCTCAGTTCCTCGAGTTTCATATGTTCATATGAATTTGACGGGCATGGCCAAAAATATTGGTATCAGCATCATGAGGAGCGCAGATGCCACCGTGCAGGCACGGACCGCAGAGAGGATATCCGGGCCTGCATCTTCAAGGCTCCTTTCACCGGACCCGATCGCGTACGCACCCGGCTTCTCGAACCGGACACTGCAACCCCCCGCGATGGCTGCCATGGGGAGTCCCCCGTTGAAGCCCGGGCGCTTTTTGGCATCCTGTGCGAGGCAGCGGGCTGCCCCGGCATATCTTCCCCGGAAGGCAAAGTAGAGGAGGAGGACTGCCGCAGTCAGGCGGGCCGGGATGAAGTTCAGGAGATCGTCAGCCCGGGCTGAGAACCATCCGATCCGCTCCCTTTCGTCACGGTACCCAAGCATCGCATCCATCGTGTTGGCAGCGCGGTAGACTGCAGCCCCCGCGAGGCCAAAAAGGGCATAGTAGAAGAGAGGGGCAACGATGCTGTCCACGAGGTTCTCGGAGAGCGACTCGTATGCCGCAGAACGGACCTGCTCTGCGGAGAGCTCCCGCGTGTCCCGGCTCACCATGAACCCTGCCTGTTTTCTTCCCGCAGGAAGACTCATGGCGAGGGCCTCCTCCACCCCGCGAACGTGGTCCTCGAGGGAACGCCAGGCGAGGCAGACCTTGAGGAGAAAGGGAGCGATAAAGAGGAGGATATACCAGGGAAGCAGGAGTTCGGCGAGGAGGAAGGGGAGGGCAAAGAGGGCAGCGGTGACGCCCCACAGGAGCGTTCCCGCGGGGCGCTGCAGGGAGGGGCGGTATTTGCGGGGATCTCCCCAGAGCGCGATGAACTGCCCGAGGAGAGCGACAGGGTGGTACCGGGAATGGGGGTCTCCGGTCGCCCTGTCGACGAGGAGGGAGAGGGGGATGGCGAAGAGACGAACAATAAGCATGGCTGAGGGACGGTCAGGTGTTTACCCCGCAGGAAAAGCAGCAGGATATCTCTTGGGACACGGGTCGGTATCCACAGGACTCCGGTTGCGTTTTCCAGAGGAGATTGGGCTTCTGCAGGGGTGGTACTGGCAGGAGTGTCCCATTTTCCCTCCTTTCTCCGTCCAGCACCGGAATTACCCTTATTTCTTTTCGCGGGGGAGGAGATCCGGGATTCCTTCCTCGATCGGGTAATCGACCGCGCAGGACGGGCAGTGGAGCACACCCTCGAGGATCTCTTTTTCGTCTTCCACTGCCACCCGGAGCGTGAGGTCTCCCTTGCAGACAGGACAGCAGAGGATGGGAAGCAGGGAACGCTTCACATCTCACCCCTGATATCGATGATCTGGCTGACGTCCGGGCCTGTCGAGATGAGGGTGATGGGACACCCGATATCCTCCTCTGCCTGGGAGAGGAAATCACGTGCTTTTTTTGTCAGCCGGTCGTAGTCGGTTATTCCAAAACAGTCCCTGTCCACCCGGTCGATTCCCGTGATCGCCGCCTGCGTGCAGCCGTTGACCATGGCGGAATATCGCGCCATTGCACCATCCCACTGGCCGATTCTCCTCTGGCGGTGGGTGACCGTCCCGAACTCCTGGATGCCCATCCGGTCAGAGACCTCCCTCTCCATCTCGGTCTGGAATGGTCCCTCCCCGACCCGTGTCGGGTAGGCCTTGAAAACAACGACAACGTCGTCGATACGTGTCGGTCCGACACCGTTGTCGGCCGCTATCTGGGACGCGGACGTATCCTTGCTCGTGACGTACGGGTACGTTCCAAAGTAAAGCGATATCCCAAAGCCCTGTGTCCCCTCGAGGAGAACGTTTTCTCCCCGGTCAAGGGCTGAATTGATCTCGAGGGGGACATCGGCAAGGAAAGGACCAAGTTCCGGGATGTCCCGTGCCTGTCTTGCCACGCGCAGGACGCGGTCCGCGTTTGCGGGGCCACACCCGCTCCCCGTGCTCCCGATCGTCTTTGCAAGGTGGGAACTCGACCTGTCCCGCTCGATGTGGGTTTCATCGATGACAGCACACCGTGAATCGACAAATATCCTCCCTCTGACCCCGAGCATCTCGACCTCCCTCGCAAAGACCCGCGGATCGACCAGGACTCCCGTCCCAATCATCAGCCGGGCGCGGGGATACACAAACCCCGATGGGACCATGCGCACCCCGTACTCCTTCTCCCCCATCTTCACCGTATGGCCGGCATTCGGACCGACCCCACCCCGGGAGATGATGGAGGGATGGTCCCGAAAGGCAAGGTGTGCCACGATCTTGCCCTTTCCTTCATCACCAAAAAAACCGCCCACGACAATGGTGCAACTCATGGTACAACCATATACTATACACCCGGATACCGGATAAAAGCCTATCGTGCGGAAGTGCCGGACCGATTCCGGATCGCCGGGGCACCCCCGGACGTCTTCACGATTCGATCTATCCGGGAGATGTAAAGGAAAAGTCCGCACGTCCCTCCTGAAAAGCTGCTGCCGTGAAGAGCGACGAGACGGCTGTCAGGAATGGTGTTGCGGGTGGACGGGAGACAGGACTGGTTTTCGTTTCTTCGAGACGAACGCTTCCATCCTCTGGAGAGCTCGCGCGAGATCCTCGCGCGAGACGGCATAGGCGCAGCGGACATGGCCCTCGCCGCCGCATCCAAAGACATTTCCCGGGACGACGGCGACGTGTTCTTCAAGGAGGAGGCGTTCTGCAAATTCCTGGTCAGAAAGGCCTGTTTCTGCAACGGAAGGGAACGCATAGAATGCCCCCTCGGGCCGGTGGCACCGCAACCCGATGCGGTTTAGGCCCTCGACGATGAGGTTGCGCCGTACCCTGTATTCCCTGACCATCCGTTTCTTCTCCTCCTCTCCCCTCCGTATCCCCTCGAGGGCTGCAACCTGTCCCATGACCGGGGCGCAGAGCATCACGTACTGGTGTATCTTGAGCGCGGCATCGCAGATCTCCTGCGGGGCGCAGAGATACCCGATCCGCCACCCTGTCATTGCATACGCCTTGGAGAATCCGTTCAGGGTTATCGTGCGGAGAGCGAGGTCCCCAACGGTTGCTGCTGCAACGTGATGACCGTCGTATGTCAGCTCGGAGTACACCTCGTCACTTATCAGGACGAGGTCGTGGTCACAGACGATGTCTGCAACTGCCCGGAGATCCTCCCGTCTCATGACTGCTCCCGTCGGGTTGTTCGGGAAGTTCATGACGAGTGCCTTGCTCTTCCCTGTCACCCTCTCCATCAGTCGATCGGGGTTGAGCCTGAACTGGTCCTTCTCCACGCACGGGACCGGAACCGGAGTCCCGCCGGCCAGTGTGACACAGGGAGAGTAGGAGACGTAACAGGGCTCTGCAACGAGGACCTCGTCGCCGGGATCGACGACTGCCCGTATCGCAATATCGAGGCCCTCGGAAACCCCCGTGGTGATGATCATCTCGGTTTCGGGATCACAGGAGAGCCCGTAGTGGTCCAGGAGCCAGCCGGATAGAGCCTCCCTGAGTGGCCTGATGCCACGGTTCGGTGTGTAGGATGTGCCCCCCTGCTCGATCGAGTAGATGCTCGCCTCGCAGATGTTCCATGGAGTCGAGAAGTCCGGTTCGCCAACGCCGAGGGAGATGACCTCGTCCATGGTCAGGGCGAGGTCGAAAAACCTGCGGATACCCGAAGGCGGAATCTCCCTTGCCTTCCGGGAAACAAAGTCCCTCATCGTGACCTCACAGGGAGTAGGGGATACGCTCGCTCTCTTCCTTCTCACAGAAGGTGCGGCCATTCTCCTTGTAACTCTTCATGACGATATGGGTGGCAGTCTCCCGGATGCGATCCATCGGGGCAATATACTCGGAGACGAAGCGTGCCACCTCCTGCATCGTCCTGCCGGTGACAATCAGCTGGAGATCATACACCCCTGTGATCAGCCGGAGCGACCTGACCTGGCGGAACCGGGCTATCCTCTCGGCTATCCGATCGTAGCCATAGTCCCGCTCGGGGTTCACCTTCAGCTCGATGATCGCAGACACTTCCCCGTTCCCTGCCTTCTCCCAGTCGATGAGGGTCGTATAGGCACGTATCACTCCCGATGACTCGAATGCTGCTATCCGGGCAGCAACTGCTTCCGGCGTCATCTTGACCATGACCGCGAGATCCTGGGGGGTCAGCCGGCTGTTCTCCTCGAGAAGCTGGAGCAGGAGAATGTCTTTCTCATCCATCACTGTGTCACCTGAACAGGGATCTGCACCACTGGACATCCTTCCCGGCAATATTCTGGGCGCTGAGGCGGGCATCCGAGGTGATGACGTCCCATATCTTATGTGTATTTGTATCAAACCACATCTCTTTTGTCCTCCCGTAACGTCCCCGGCTCACCACGCGGGTATTGATCACCCCGAGCATGTTCAGCTCCGAGATGAGGTCGGTGATCCTCCGGTGCGTCAGGACGTCAAGGTCGAGGGCAGGTGCAATCTCCTTGTAAATCCTGCTCACCTCGCCGCTCGTGAAGATCGTCTGCCCCATCTGGTCAAGGAGGAGCATGGCATACAGGACAACCTTGCTCTGGGTGGGAAGCGTCGCGATGCATTCGATCATTGAGTCCGTCTCGATCTTGGCCTGCGCCATCTTGACATGCGCCTCGGTAACCCTGCCAGCCTCTTCCCTGTCGGCAATCTCACCGGATACGCGCAGGAGATCGAGTGCACGACGGGCGTCCCCATGTTCCTGTGCAGCAAGCGCGGCACAGAGGGGAATGACACTCTCATCGAGGACACCCTCGAGGAAGGCCATTTCAGCACGCTGCCGGAGGATATCGCAGAGCTGGGGTGCATTGTACGGGGGGAAGACCAGTTCCTCTTCGGAGAGGGAGGAGAGAACCCTCGGATCGAGGAAGTCCTTAAAAGAGAGATCGTTTGAGATCCCGATCATGCTCACTTTCGACTTTTTCAGGTCCGAGTTGATCCGGGAAAGGTTGTAGAGGGTCTCGTCACCTGACTTTTTGACGAGTTTATCTATCTCATCAAGGACGATAACGAGGACACCGCCCATGCCCTCGAGCTGGTTCTTCAGCTCGGAGTAGACCTGGTCAGTTGGCCACCCCGTCATGGGAATATGGGTCCGGAGCCTGTCACTTGCTGTTTCATCCTCGCCGAGAAGTGTCTTTGATATCTGCGCGAGGACGCGGTACTGGGTATCGATGACTTCGCAGTTGAGGTGAACGACCCTGCAGACCGTCCCCATGTGGACACTGGCAGTCTCGAGCTCCGACCCGACATAGCGGACCACCGCAGTCTTTCCCGTCCCCGTCTTACCGTAGATGAGTATGTTCGATGGTGTTTCAGTGCGGAGGGCAGGTGCAAGAATTGCTGCGACCTGGTCGATCTGGGGTCGCCTGTGGGGCAGGATTTGAGGCCTGTATGAATGGCGCAGTACTTCCCTGTTTTTGAAGATTTTATTGCTTTCAAGGTACTTTTTGAACAACCCGATTGCTGCACTCTGATCCTCTGCCATCCATGACCCCCTTGGGAGATTATCATATCCCTGCTAAGCCCAAAAAGACAGCTGTTTGGATGCGATATAAACCCCTTCATTTCCATTGGAATCCACGTATATTGAGAAGTAAAAAATGAAAGGACCAATTAGAAGGCATTTTTTGCAGATGTGAAAAACGATAATTTCCACAGGATTAATGTATTTGCCATGTGGTGAGGGGGACCCCTTTGTTTCGACTGGAAAATGTGTGAAAACTCGCAGTGTTTTGCTTGTTTTTTAAGAGAACAGCTCATTGACTTTTTGCTTTTTTAATTATAAAAAATTTCTGAAATGTAACTCGGTTCTTTTTCCATCTTATTTCACCATGGAAAGATTGCAGGTTATCCTGTGTTTTTCCCTGTAGAAAATCTGGAGAGAAAACAAAGGGAGAGAAAACAAAGGG
>CAYSII010000005.1:13977-77475 GCA_964431125.1 uncultured Methanolinea sp.
AGATAACAAAGGGAGAGATAACAAAGGGAGAGATAACAAAGGGAGAGATAACAAAGGGAGAGATAACAAAAAAGGAAGTCAAAATAAATGCGAAAATACCAGTCAAAAAAAACAGGGTGGGGCAGACTCTTTCCAGTCGAAACAAAGGGGTCTCCCGCGCCTGCAGGAAAACACGTCGTTTTGTTTTCTTCGGATGGCACGACGCGTTGCACAGGATCCGCAAGGCCAGAGCTCCCAAACAGTTCTGAAAAACTCCTCCCTTTCGATTTTTTCCAGCTGCCTTAAAAACGGTGGCGATCCCATCTCCACTCGAAGCAAAGGGGTTATCCGGTAATACCCGGGAATCATGAACCCTTCTCCACGCGAAATGACAGGGTTTAGTTTTCACTCTTTTTTCAGACAGGAATCAACCCGGGAAAGGACAACACGGTTTATCCTCTTTGAGGCATGAATCAGATAGCAATGAAGAAAGAACACGAGATACCCGTGGATATCAGGGCAGCAGTTATCACGGTATCCACGTCACGGACGAAGGAGACCGACGGGAGCGGGAAGGCAATTCTCTCCCTCCTTGAAGGAGCGGGAATTCCCGTTCTCCACTACACGCTCGTCAGGGATGACATACTGATGATCCGGCAGAAGTTACTGGAGGTCCTCGGGGACTGCAACTGTGTCATTCTGAACGGTGGAACAGGTATCTCACCTGACGACTGCACCATTGAAGCAGTGACCCCCCTCCTCGACAAGATCATCGATGGATTCGGAGAGATATTCAGGCAGAAGAGCTATCTCGATGTCGGGACACCTGCGATCCTCTCCCGGGCAGTAGCAGGAACCTGCGGGGAAAGAGTCGTATTCTGTCTCCCCGGCTCGACCGCGGCAGTAAAACTGGCCATGACGGAGATAATTCTCCCGGAGCTGCGCCACCTCATATCCCATGCGAGGAGGAGGGAAAAATAACCCAAATTATGATAAATACGACATCTCCATCAGAAAATATGTAATTTTATCTTCCCCCGCTGTATTGTGTGGGGGTTTCTTTTTTCATTTTCTACCGGTATACCTCGAGGAGCGCCACCCTCTCCCTGACGAGATCCGGCAACCTCCCGACCCCGCAGACTTCAAGTTCCCGGGGAGTGATGGAAAAGAGCTCACAGAGAAGGGCAGCCTTCCCAGGATCGAGGATCTCCCAATCCTCGTCATCGGCAGGAGCAAAGAGGGAAGAAAGTTCAGTCCATGCATCGTCGCTTTCGGGGCAGAGGCAGAGGTAGAGCCTGTTCTCCCCTTCATGGATACCGAACCGGACAGCCTCGACTATCTGGCGGGAACCCGCTGCATAGAGGAGGGCCTCCATCTCGACCCTGGAAGAGATCATCGTGCCGTTCTCAAGGGATCGGAAGGCATGACAGAGAGCAGACCTGGCGTGGCTCTTTCCTGCCATTCTTTCGGCATCAAAGAGAATAACATGCGTTCCTGTACGGGCAGCAATGTCATTTACCTTTTTTAAGAATCCCTCACGATCATCGATCCTGACCCTGACCTGCCTGATCGAGCATGACGTCACCTGGTCACCCCCTGGAGAATTCATCGAGCCGGGACTGGCCTTGGGATCCATCCTCCCCATCAGGGACAGGTCCATTGACGCGGGAGCCGGGACTCTCTCCGGCCAGCTGTTCCAGGACAGACTGGGCAACACCGCGCCCGAGGATGGATGCAAGAACCCTCGGATCGGCTGTCCGAATCGCATCGGGCGATGTAAACCCGCTGGAATAGAGACTCCTTGCCCTCACACGACCGATGTTTCGCAGCCGGACGAGCGGGAGGAGTTCACGCCTGACACCATGTTTCATGCAGGTCTCAAACTCGCGGATCTCTCGTGCGAACCGGGGTGCACAGAGGGCAGAGAGACGCGACGAAGCATGGAGAAGCCAGGTGCAGCTCTCGACGAGCGCATGGACGTCCCCTGCACCCACGGTGTATCGCTCGCACAGCGTGTCAAGCGGCGTCTCCCCGGCCCAGTCACGGAGGACAAGGGCAGTTTTGAGGGCACGGAAAAAGGTCTCTTCCTCCCCGAACGTAAGATCTTGCCACAATTCGTCCTCGTTCTCAAGGATGAACCTCTCGAGGAAGGGGATATCCCTGTTGCTCACATAGAGGCAGAACATGTCGGGGGTCATGCACACCAGGTGGAGGAGGCCGATATCCGAGTATTCCCGGGCGGATCTCATCCCGGAAACGATTGTCTCTGCGCCACGGGGATCGATATACAGGAGGGAGACAAGGTTTCCATATTCCGTTGCTGAAAGGTGACCGTCCAGGTTCGTGATCATTTCCGCGTCCTCGAGGAAATCAAGGGCTCTTTTCGTCACGGTCTCCATCAGGCGGCTCTTCTTCTTCTGGAAATAGTAAAAGGTCCTGCCGAGGAATTCCACCAGGTCCCCGTGAGTCCCTGCAAACCCGGATGCAATCAGCGAGAGTATGTGCGTTATCAAGGCAGACTCGCTGGCGCACTGGGAGTTCACGTCCTCTGCCGGGGCATTGATGTAAAATTCAAGGAGTTCCCCTGCCTCGTCCTCGTCGCGTGCAATGAGGACTGCTTCACCGTAGGGATCGAGGCCCGGGCGCCCTGCCCTCCCTGCCATCTGGTGGTATTCGCGGGCAGGAATGGGAACCATCCCCTGTCCAGCCTCGTAACGGCGGAAGTCCCTGACAATGACCCTGCGGGCTGGAAGGTTCAATCCTGCAGCAAGCGTCGGGGTGGAGGCGATGCACCGGATGTTCCCCTTTCGGAAAGCCTCCTCCACGATGGCACGGGACTCCCGGGAGAGACCTGCGTGGTGGAAGGCTGCGCCCATCGCAACGCAGGAGGCCAGTTGCCCCTCGTTGTCCGTGACCGCTGCCTTCTTCAGGCGAGCGGCGTATTCTTCCAGAACGGGGTCCGTGCACTTCAATGCAGCAGCTGCCCTCTTTGCATATGCCTCTGCATTCTTCCGGGACGAGACAAAGACAAGGCACTGTCCGCCGGCGGATACCGTATCGAGGAGGAGGTTTACATCCTCGTTACGGGAAACCGGGGGTACCTCCCGCGTTTCTGTTCCAAACCTGATGCGACCGCAGGAGTAGACACCCTGGCGGAGTTCCACCGGGCGCCACGACCCGGTCACCATAGCTGCATCGAGCCATCCCGCAAGAGCACCCGGGTTTCCAATCGTTGCCGAGAGAGCGATGACCTGGAGATTCTCGTTTCTTGCCCTCATCTTCGTGATGACCATCTCGAGCGTCGGGCCGCGGTGCGGGTCATCGATGAGGTGGACCTCGTCCACGACAAGGAGTGTTATTGCGGGAATCCAGTGGGCACGGTTCCGGATCAGAGAATCGACCTTTTCGCTCGTCGCAACGATGATATCATTCCGGCCGAGGTTCTCGTCCCGGCGGTCAAAGTCACCTGTCGAGATCCCGACCCTGACTTTCTTCCTGGCAAAGTCCTCGTATTTTTCACTCGCGAGGGCTTTGAGAGGGACAATGTACAGGCATTTTCCCCCCCTGGAGATGTGGTGGTGCATGGCCATCTCTGCAACCAGGGTCTTTCCGCTTGCAGTCGGGACGGCAAGGAGGATGTTTTTCCCCTCGAAAAGTCCCTTTTCCACGCACTCGGCCTGTGGAGGATACAGCTCGTCAATGCAACGAGCTGCATAAATCTCCTGGAGATACCCCGGAAGTGGAAGATCTCTTACCCTCATCTATACCCCTTCATTTCCACTGCAGAATATTCAATATAATATGATCTCAATAAAAAACTGGGAATTATGGGGTATTCCTCTGCACTGGAAATAGTGCTTCCCGGGCCTTTATTCAACCATCGCGTAGCCACAGGTGCGGACATCGGATCAGTAGTAGTAATCAACGAGGTTCTGCCGGGATTCCATTCTCTTCTTCTCGAGGTAGGAGAAGACAGCTTCGTGGGGAGCACCCTCTATCAGCATATCGATTGCAGTCCGGGCCACCTTGAGGTTTTCGGGCAGGCCGATGAGGGCAATGGTCTTTCCGAGAACGGAGATCTGGGTATTTGTCATGTTCTCGATCTGCTCACGCGCCCTGCCGTCCCTTCCGATGATCCTTCCCCTCACCCTGTCCAGCTGTCGTGGTGTATCAGCAACCCCGGAGAGATCGATTACTTCGAGGAGAAGATCCTCATCGTCAAGGAGAGAAAAAGCCCGTTCAGGTGAAAAACCCCTGTTGATGGCGTTGATGACCTCGACTGCACGGAGGAAGGGCTCTGCAGATTCTCCCTCGACCTGGACGATTCCTTCCTGGCTGTCGATGGTAATTTTCGTCTCTGTCCTCTCTTCAAGCTCCTTTTTCACCTGGCCGCCCTTCCCAATCAGGACGCCCACGCGATTCTGGGCCATTTTCAATTCCTGTATCATAGCTTCCTGATCCTCCCGTCACTTCCCCATTCTCCACCCGGAGAAATCCCCGCCACCTCTGAGAAGATCTCCTTCTCATCACGGAGAGGGCATTTGGACCGGAAAAACCTGTTGATATTTGTAATATCCCTCGCGAGGAAGGGTAATGCCTGCGGGTGGTCTTTGAGGACTGCCTGCCCCATATCGATGATGTAGAGACGGTCTCCTGCAAGAATGTTGTACTCCGAGAGATCGGCATGGACAAGGCCGGCCTTCTGGTAGAGTGTCCCGATAAATCCAAGGATCTCCTTGTACGCGGATGCCGGGTTGCCGATATCCGCAGACCGGAGCTGGGGGAAAGGGTGTTCGTCTTCACCGAGGAACTCCATGATGAGGATGTTTCGGTCCCAGACGAGGGGTCTTGGGACAGGGAGACCTGCTTCGTGAGCACGGAGAAGGTTTGAGTACTCCTTCCTTGTCCATGCAAAGACGATATCCTTGCGGGTCTTCTTGAGCCCGGCGAACCTCCTGTCTCCCACAATGTACTCGCTCATCGCATTGAAGTTGGCAGTCCGGATCCTGTATATCTTGATGGCAAGATCGGTCTCGTCCCGTTCCCCAAAGAAAACGTTAGCCTCCTTTCCCGTGGAGATGGATCCTCCGATTGCCGTTATCCAGCCTTTGTGGACGAGGCGGTAGAGGGAGAGGAGTGTGATCTCGTCAAAGACGTCCTGCCGCACCTTGAGCTGGTCGATGTCCTTGACCCGGATCCCGAGTTCTGCGATCTTCCGGTCGAACCTGTCCTCGATGCGGTCGATACTCACGCATCCCACCTGTCAGGAGACGTAATCCCTGACATTTGCAAGGATATCTGCCAGGTACCGGGCAACGGCCTTCTTGAGATCGAGCGGGTGAATCTCTCCCTTCCTGTAGGCATCTTCGAGCTCACCGTAGGTTGCAAAAACCCTGTTCCCCCCGAATTTCTCGGGCCGGCGGATTTCAAAATCGGAAACGCGGGGGGAAATATGGTACTGAATGATCTGGAGTACCGGATTGTTCTCGCACTCCGGCGGGCAGAATGCCTTCTGGCATTTCTTCTCGATGCTTTCAACGCTGTCTGCCACCGAAATGTAATTGTGACTCGAGGAGGACATCTTCTTCCCGTCAAGGCCATTCAGGATGGGGGTATGAATGCAGACGGGTGCCGGGTACCCGGCAGCCGGGAGATGCTCGCGTGCGAGCATGTGGATCTTCCTCTGGTCTATGCCTCCGACGGCGGCATCGACGCCGAGGCGTGCAATGTCTACCATCTGCATGATCGGGTAGATCATCTGGGAGACGGTCGGGTTGTCCATCTGCCTTCCCACCTCGTCCATGCTCCTCGTTGCCCTGTTCAGGGTGATCTGCTGGGAGAGCCGGAGGACCATCAGTTCGTAATCCCTGTCAAGCTGCAGGTCGGATCCCAGCACGTACGTCACACCGGACAGCCCGAGCCCCTCGAAACATTTCCTGTTATACTCTGCCAGTTCCCGGACCTCCTCCATCGTCCCCTTCCTGTTTAAAAAGGCATGGAGGTCAGCGAGCAGGACAACGACCTCGAACCCGGCTTCCTGGAGATCGATCAGCTTGTTGACTGTCACGAGATGACCGAGGTGGATCTCGCCGCTCGGTTCATACCCGGCATATACCCTCTTTCTCTCCCGTGTGAGGAGGTCACGGAGTTCTTCTGGTGTGACCACTTCCACCGTGTTCCTCGTTGCCAGAGTATACGCATCCATTCGTACAAAATGGGAAATGCGGGGTGTTAATGCTTGTGTGAATAGCCCCCCCTGCTTCTGGCCTCGCTGTTTTTTGGAGCGGTTGGAAAAAGATCCCAAACAGGCGCCCGGGACTCTCCCGGAGTGACCGCATGCATGGCATACGGCAGGGGAGTGGAAACAGTCTCGAGAAAGACTCCATGGCTCCTCAAGGCTTTTCCTGCCAGTGGCGAAGAGATGGAAAATTTTTCCATCCATCTCACCAGCAGATGCCGCCAAAAAACGTTTCAGGGGGAAAATACCCTGCCAGGGAACCGACGCGAAAACCAAAAAAAAGATTACCGGAGTGCCTTGAAATTCAGCGCACGGTTGGTCATCTCGATGGACTTTGCAGGATCCTTCTCGATCCCGGTCATTGCCCGGATACAGTCGATATTTTCGACGACGACGTCTGCTTCCTGGTGGATTGCCTGGAAGAGGTAGAGTTCCTTTCCGATGCAGGATATCGAGTCTTCAAAGATCCCGTTCTCCCAGAGGTCCGAGCGGGGTCTCCCCATGTCCATGGCATACTCTTTTAACTCGGCAGTACTCGTTATCCCGGTTGCCTTCCGGACAAGCCCCATGCGGGGATTCTTCTCGATGATATCGATGACTTCCTCGCGGGTGGCTGTCTTTTTCAGATCCATCTGGACGACGTGCATGTGCATCATCGTCACCGGGACGATCATGGCAAGCGTGACGATATTGATATGGGGCAGGACGCTCTGGACATCCGGGCCGTGGTGGCTCGGGATGTGGACAGGGTTCAGCACGATGGCATCGATGGGTCCCCTCTTGATGTCAGCCGGGTCCCCGCCCCGCCTGACCATGACAGCACGGACCTTCTCGACACCGAATTTTTTGTCCATCGCGTTGATGATCCGGCAGAGTCCGGTGGTGTTGCAGGAGACCACGCGGGCAAACTGTCTCCCGAGGGCTGCGGTGTAGTTGCAGTCAGAGTTGAAGGAGAACCCGGCGACCTCGTGCTCCTCGCCTCCCTGCCAGATGGCTTTCACTCCCGCCTTCTCGTAGAGAGGCCGGTTTCTCTCCCCGACCCCGCCGGGGGTTGCATCCACCACGATATCGGCAGCCTTCAGCATATCCTCCACGCTGCCTGCAACCGGGAGCCCTGCCTTCTCAAAAGCAGATTTCTTCGAGAGATCAGCGATATAGAGTGGATAACCCTTTGATTTTGCGACGAATGCCTCGTGGCTCGGTCTCGTCTTGGATACTCCCACCACTTTCATGTCAGGCTGAGCCGCGACGGCATCGGCGACACGCTTTCCAATCGTCCCGTACCCGTTGATGGCAACTCTGATCATATGGTGAGGGAGTGGGACTGGATGGCATTAAATGTTGTCAAATACGCTGGAACACGCCCGGTGACAGAACACCATCTTTTTCTCCTGCCCATCCCATTGTATCTCCCGGGATGCCCCTCCTCGTCCGCCCTGTTCCTCCGTACGATCTCTCCACAAGCTGCAGCGTCTTTGCCGGGGGAGACCCGGCTGTCAGGATATTCCGGCAGGGAGTCTATTCACAGGTCATCCGGATCGGGGAGAGGCCGGTACTCATCCGGGTACGGGATGTCGGAGGAGACGGGGACTCTCTCCTTGCCGTCGATGTTCTCTCCGGAGAAGATGGGGGTGACGTGCCTGGAAGGGATGTGGAAGCAGCAGTCTCTCGCCTGCTGAACTTAAACGACGATCTCGGGGTATTTTACCGTGCAGTCCGGGACGACCCGGTTCTTTTTCGTCTGACGGCAGGCCTTTCTGGACTGAAGATCTCCTCTTCGGAGACAATCTTTGAATCGCTGGTGACCACCATCATCGAGCAGCAGATTGCGACAGGGGTCGCCCGGAGGATCGAGTCACGACTGGTGAGAAGGTTCGGGGAGGAGATCAGGGTAGGAGGATCGACATTTTATGCCTACCCCCGGCCGGAAGATCTTCTCACTGCGAAACCGGAAGAATTCCGAAGATGCGGGCTTTCTTCCCGAAAGGGAGAGTACATCGTCAATATCGCACGCCAGGTTTGTGATGGGACGCTCGACCCGGCAACGCTCGGGAAAAAAGAAGATTCTGGCGAGATAATCAGAGAATTGTGCAGGATACGGGGAATCGGGAGGTGGACTGCAGAGTTTGTCCTCCTGCGGGGCCTCCACCGGCTGGACACGTTCCCCGCAGATGACCTCGGGATCAGGCGTGCCATTGGCAGGTTCTACTGTCCCGGGGAGGGCGTCTGCAGCCCCGACAAAGCAAGGGAGATTGCACGATCGTGGGGCGAATGGAAGGGACTCGCAGCATACTATCTCCTTTTTGCCGACCAGCAGGCGAAGGCGGGACCGGGCGGGAGGGAGGGCCTCCGGGCAGAAAGACTGTCCCTCACGGTCCGACGGAGTCATTCATCGTCCCGCGGGAGGTAGGGGAGTGCAGGGACGCTGTCATCGCCTCCTTCCTTGCCTGATCGCTTGTTTTCCAAACCCGCATCCCTGCTGTCTTAATGGGTAATGCCAATATCCCCGTCTTTCTGATCCCTTCTTCTTGCAAAGACCATCCGGATGAAAATAATCGTTTACCCTCAGGAAGAACGAAAAGAGACGCATTCCCCGAAAGGGACGGGCGACAAGGAGCGGAGCAGGATGATACTCTAGACCCTGTCTTCTTTTACGGGCGGCTGGTTGATAATCCTCCAGTAGAGCCCCAGCTCCCGGATGACATTTGCAAAATCATCGAATTTCACAGGTTTTACGATGAAGCTGTTCACCCCGAGGTTATAACTCTCCACGATATCCCGCTCTTCACGGGAGGAGGTCAGGACCACGATGGGAATGCTCCGGGTCTTCGGGTCACCCTTCAGCCGTTTGAGGACCTCGATACCATCGACCCTGGGGAGCTTCAAATCGAGGAGGATGACCGAGGGTTTGTCGTTGACATCTCTTCCCCTGTAGGGGCCTGTGCCAAAAACGTAATCGAGAGCCTCTTCGCCATTCCATGCGACATGGACTCGGTCAGAAAGGTTGCACCACTGGAAGACATGGAGGATGAGCTCGACATCATTGGGGTTGTCTTCGACGATGAGTACCTCTGCCGTTTTTCCAGTATTCTCCATTGATAAGCATGAACAGGAGGTAAAGAAAAATTTTTGGGCAGAGGCCTCTCTCCGGTTTACCATGGAGGGTCCTGTCGTAACTGCAGGGAAACTGCAAAAAAAAGAACGGAGGACTCTTCCCTTTATCTCATCCTGTTGCACTCATTCATAATTCCACCCGCAAGCCTGGGAATTTTCTCTCTCCCGGAAAGGACTCTCCAGCAGACACCATCACGGGTGACGGGAGGGACTTTGGGGAACCCCGACGTGCAGGGGTAGTATGGAACAGTGAGCGGCATATCTTTATTGCAGGGTGAGGAGGAAAACACCACTGTCATGATCCTCGACCAGGAAAAAATCACCCGGATTAAAAGACTTCTGAAGAGCCGGCCCAAGGGTCTCACCATATCAGATATCTCCCACACCCTCAAGTTAAACCGGAATTCCGTTGCAAAATACCTTGAGATCCTCCTGATTACGGGAGAAGTCGAGGTCAGGGCCTATGGGAATGCCAAGGTCTATTCTCTTGCCCAGCGTGTCCCCCTGTCGTCCCTCCTCCGGTTCACGACTGAGCTCATCCTCATCCTCGATTCAGATTTCCGGATAATCGACGTCAATGACAACTTTCTCTCCTTTCTCTCTCTTGTGAAGGAGACGCTGATGGGATCTGACATCAGGACTCTCGACATCCCGTCAGTCAGGGCTATCTCCTCCAGAATTTTTTCCGGAGAGGAGATCGTTCCTGCAGGAACAAAAGACGAGATTACTCTCTCTGTTGCGGGAAAGGACTGCACGCTTGCCTTCAAGACCGTTCCAACCGTCTTTGATGACGCGAGCAGGGGATTTACCCTGATATTCGAGGACGTGACCCAGTCCCGGGAATTCGAGAGGAAGCTGAAGACGAGCGAGGAGCTGTACCGGGCAATCGTCGAGGACCAGACCGAGTTCATCTGCCGGTTCGATCACGGATTGTGTTTTTCCTTTATCAACGGTGCCCTGGGCAGGTTTACGGGACAATCAAGAGAGGAGATCCCCGGGAAAAACATACTCTCGTTTGTGCATCCCGGTGACAGGGAAAAGGTCATGGAAGGCATCCGCACTCTCTCTCCCGGTCATGAGGTAGTCACGCTCGAGTACAGGGTGGTTGGACCCACAGGGGACGTCATGTGGCACCAGTGGACGTACAGGGCGATCACCGATGAATCCGGCAGGATCCTCGAGTACCAGGGGGTGGGGAGGGATATCACCGGAAAGAAGCTGGCCGAGGAGAGACTTTCAATCCTCAACATGGCCATTGCCTCTTCAATAAACGGAATTGGTATCGTCTCCCTCGACGGCAATATATCGTATGCAAACGAGCAATTTCTGGAAATTTTTGGAATTTCAGGACCCGAAGAAGTCACTGGCCGGCCATTCGTATCGCTGGGTGTTTCGGCTTCCCCGCAGGTAGATCTTGGAGTTGTATTGAGGGAGGTTGGGGAGAAAGGAGAGTGGAGCGGGGAGATAATTATTGCCAGGAAGGACGGAAGCAGGACTCATGCACACTGTACGGCACACATGGTCAGGGATTCTGCCGGCACTCCCCTCGCTATCATGGTCTCCTTCTTCGATATCACCGAAAAGATCGAGGCAGAACGGGTGATCCGGATTCAGAATACTGCAATCGAGGCTGCCACAAATGCAATTGTTATCTTTGACGAGGAAGAGCACCTGATTTATGCAAATCGCGTGTTCCTGTCATTATTTGGGGCAAAGGATCTCCGGGATATGCAGGAGAACCACATGGAGGATTTCTGGTCTCTCACCAGGTTTTTCTCCCCGCCGTTTGATGAAATTCGGAGGGAACTGTCTCAAAAAGGTGTATGGGCCGGGGAGATCCATGTACAGGTGAAGGAAAGACCCGGGCTCTTCTTCCAGGCATCCACGACCCGCGTGAAAGATGAGAGAGGAGATCCCCTCTGCAGCATCTATGTCCTGATGGATATATCCGGGCAGAAAGCGGTTGAGAAGGCCCTCAAGACAACCTACGAGAAACTCCAGGAAGCCGTTGAGTTCATGCCGGACCCGACTTTCATCATCGGCAGGGAAAAGAAGGTCATTGCCTGGAACAGGTCGATGGAGGTTCTTTCGGGCGTGAAAAAGAGGGATATACTCGGCTCTGACAGGTACAGGGAAGCCCTTTTATTCATGCATGGCACAATGCCAGTCCTCGTCGATATCCTGGGATTTTCGGCCCACGAGCTTGCCCGGGCATACCCTTCGGTCAGGAAGTTTGGTGACAGCATCTATTCCGAAATGACACTTTCTGCATCCCGCGAGGGGGAAGAGAGGCTCCTGTGGGCCAAGGCAACACCCCTTTTTGACAGCGATGGGAATAATGTCGGGGCGATTGAGTCATTCAGGGATATAACCGAATGGAAAAGAGCAAGGGAATCTCTGCCGGTTCCCGTGTATACCGGCGACGTCAGGCCGGCAGAACAGGCAGGTTCAGGGCATGGTGAGGAATGTGGGGACTCTCTCCTCGATTCCCTCCTCTGTCACATTTCCGATGGATGTGCACTTCTCGGGCCGGAAGGAAGGGTAAACAGGGTCAATCCCTCCCTTGCGACTTTTCTCGAGATCTCCCCGGACGAGATGAGGGGGAGACTGTTTACGGAGTTCTGCGATCCGAAAGATACTGAAAGAATCAGGCAATGCATTTTCTCGCCAGAAGAAAGGGGAGCGCATCCGGCAGGTGTCAGGGTTCGGGTCGGTAATAATGGGCAAAGCGTGATCCTGGAAGTCTCCTCCATCCATGGCGGGAATGGGCAGCCCATCGGCAGGCTCGTGTTCGTCAGGCCTGGGGGGAAGGATTGGAGTCAATAGTAGAGGGCCTGCACTTCCAGGACTTCGCGGCTGTCCCGGGCCCTTGAGTACAGGTCAAGGGGTTCTTCATTCAGTTCGAGAAACCGCACCCCCCAGGACACCTTACCAAGTATGTTTTCTGCCTGGGCTCTCTCTCCAAGGATGACGAGCGCTGCAGCGAGTGCTTCAACCGAGGAGAGCTTCCACGGTCTCCCGTAGTTGACGGGGTTTGCTGCAAGAAGGAAGGGGAGAGCCCTCCGGTGCCTCCATGAACCAAGAGGGAACTCTTCGAGAACCTCCCATGAACAGTCGAGGACGGAGATGGACCGGGGGGTCCTGTCTGCAGGGGAGAGAGCCTGGCCTGCCGTCGGGTCAAGGAGGAGCGTGTTCCGCGGGAGCTCCGTGATCCTGGAAAAGACCCTGATCAGGCCGGCACGCTCGAGGCGCCTGACCGTGCACTTCCGGGGATCGCAGCTGTTGTCCCGGAATGCAAGGAGCGGGATCATCTATGTATCCCTTGCTTCCCACGTTCTATCAATGTACGTGTTGATGTGTCCCTGTATCCGGGAGCCCTCGCTGAGGGCAAGGGGGATCACGGGGGAGTCTGACCTGCGGGTATTTGAGAGAGCACTTGCCCGGTGCAGAGAATTCGGACTGGAGATCGTGCCGCTGCCCTGTCCCGAGACACTCTTTCTGGGGAGGGATCGCGTTCCCGGCACATTCCTCGAGAGGCTCAACCGGGAGGAGTTTTTTGCACTTTTAGACAGGCTCGAGGCCGAGGTCAGGGAGATCATCGCGGGGAGGGGACCGCCGCTGTGCATTGTCGGCGTCAACTCGTCACCTGCATGCGGGGTGGATACGACATATTACGGGGAGGACGGGACCGGACCATCCCGCCGGGAAGGGAGGGGCGTTTTCCTTGCAAGGTTTCCCGACATACCGGCAATCGACGTGACTGGTTTTTCACGGTACCGCGTCTACCTTGCCGCCCCCCTCTTCTCTGCAGCGGAACGGCGGTTCAACGAACACCTCCGCGATCTCCTCGAGAAACACCTCTTCTCCGTTTTTCTTCCCCAGGAAGCCGGAGAAGACAGCGGTCACCGTGATGAAGAATCGCAAAAGAGGATCTTTTCGCAATGCTGCGAGGAAATCTCACGAAGCGATCTCGTGGTTGCAGTCATCGATGGCGCCGATGCAGACTCGGGGACGTCCTTCGAGATGGGCTATGCCTTTGCGAAGGGGATTCCCGTAATTTCCCTGCGGACGGATTTCCGGCGGGCGGGTATCCACGAGTGCGTGAACCTGATGCTCGAGCAGTCGTCAAGGGTCGTGAGGAGCGAAGAGGAGCTGGTGGAGGTCCTTGGATCACCAGGATATGGTCACGTGAGGGCATGGCAGGAGAAGAAAATGGAAGGCTGATTCAGCCATCGTTTCGCTGCTCATCCCGTATACTACCTCATTTACCAGACCGGTCACCGTCCCCGAATGGTTCTGACCTGTGAGAAACCAGCCATCCCACATCCTCATATCCCCGCATAACCCATACTACACCCATGCCGAACCTCACTGTCGCGGTCATCGGTCCTCCGGGGTATGCCGGCCACCTCGGGAAGAAGGGGACAGTATCGGATATCACTTTTTACAACCAGAAGAGAGACCAGGTCACTGTCACCTACATCGAGCCGACACGCTACCCTGAGAAGATATCCTCCCTCTTTTTCTCCCTATCCATGGCGGAAATGGCCCTCCTGGTCGTCGACGAGATAACCCCCGTGTTCGGCGAATCGGTGCTCATGCTCGATGCAGCAGGAATCAGGAGAGGTTTTCTCGTTCTCCGGAACTATCTCTCCCCCGACCAGGTCCTGCCCCTCGTGAAGGGGACCGTTGTCGAGAACTATTCTGTCCAGGCCGATGACCACAACCAGCTCCGCGAGATGTTTCTCCATCTTGCAGAACAGCAGCCCCGCCGTGGAATGGATATGCCTTACGGCTCGGTCCCCATCGACCACCACTTCCCGGTGAAGGGGGTGGGAACGGTTGTCCTCGGCGGGGTGTCCGAGGGGAGGATCAAGGTCCACGACCAGCTCCGCGTCTTCCCGACAGGAAAGATTGCCATTGTCCGGTCCATCCAGAAACACGACGACGACGTCTCCGAGGCATCAGCCGGCGACAGGGTTGGCCTCGCTCTCAAGGGGGTGGAAGCGGAAGAACTGGACAGGGGTTTTGTCCTCTCGAACAACCCTTCCCTTGTGGCCACCGGCATCGTGAATGGCCGTGCCGAGATTGTCCGATACTGGCCGGCGCCCCTGAAAGAACAGATGGTCGTTTACCTCGGCCACTGGATGCAGTTTGTCCCGGCAAGGATTGCCTACGTGAACAACAGCGGTGACTGGAGGAGACCGGAAGTGACGTTCCGCTCGGAGAAAGACCTCGTGTATCCCCCGGGATCGACCCTTCTCATCCATAACCTCGAAGGAGGAAAACTCCGCATCGTCGGAAAGATTGTGCCGGAGTGAGGATATCAGGTCCTCTGCTACTGGTTCTGGATATGCAGAGCCTCCCGTGGTGGAATGGCTGGTATCCCGGATCCAGGGCAACGACCATCCGTTCATCCCCTCTCCCCCTCCCCAGGACGGGAGTTGCTTTTCTGCACTGACTGGCAGGGAGAAAAATGCCTTTCCTCCAACCCCCGAAACCCTTCTCTCCAACCCCTGGTCCGGTGCAGCAAGGAGGGGGGATTCACGGGAAAGAGAGCTCCTGAGGCGAGGTTAATCATGCCCCGGGGAGATAGATGTGGTATGGCACTTGGTGATCTCATCCCCTGGATTATCATCGGCATCCTCATCCTTATCGCGGTGGGCCTCGTGCTCTACTTTGTCAGTATCTACAACAGGTTCTTTGCCCTGAAGAACTCTTCAGAGGCAACCCTCGGGCAGATCCGGGTCGCGATGAAGAAGAGACTGGACATGATCGAGCAGCTCCTCGGGGCAGTCAGGAGCTATGCTGCATTCGAGCGCGAGACCTTCGAGAAGGTCACTGCCATGAGGGCAAGCGTTGGGACGGCAGGCCCGGGCGACCTCAACCAGATCGAGAGGGAATCACGCTCTCTCCTCGGGCGCCTGTTTGCCGTGGCAGAGAACTACCCGGACCTCAAGACGAACAGTACCGTCATGACGCTGATGGACTCGGTCAGGGGTGTCGAGGACGAGATCGCACGACAGAGGTATACCTACAATAACATCTCCCAGCAGTACAACACCCTCCGTGACGTCATTCCATCCAACATCATCGCGCGGATCCTCGGCCTTCCGAAACTCGAGTACCTGGAGTTCGAGGAAGCGATCCAGACACCGCCGAAGATCGCATTCTAGGGCCAATGGCACTCCGAAGCGAAAAGAAGGATCTCGTCCTCCTTCTTGTAATCTCTGCGGCAATCGGGGCAGGAACGATAGGGATTGCCCTGATCGTCCCGCCCCTTTTCGAAGGAGACCTCGCTGTCGCCGAGTACAGGGCGACTCTCCATGAGAATGGCACGTTTGTCGAGGCATACACGTACGAGGTGAAGGAGAGCGGAAAGTACCGCATGCTCTACCGATTCTGGCAGGACCCGCTCTCGATAGATCTCCTCGATGTCCCGCACATCCGGATCATCGACATGGAAAAACCGCAGGGGACCGTGGGATACATCCGGGACCATGCCGGGATAGTGACACTCCACCGCGATGACAATCCCTCCCACATCAGGTTCATCGGGGAGAAAGCAGAACGAAACGAGGTCGGAATCTATAATCCCGCGTATTTTGACAGGGGGATGTATACCGTTTCATATATTTTCGTCCTCCATCCGCCCATCGAGTACGACGGGAGCGATGCCCACCTGAACCTGCGCCTCGTCGACCAGCACATCCCGTACAGGTTCCTTGAGATCCGGGTGCCCGCACGGTATGCCCGCGAGGTCTATGCCCATCCCCCCGGACTTTCCGTCGTGCGCGAGGGCGGATGGGTGGTGATCCGCGGCAGCGCCGCAGGAGACGAAGTCCTCGGTGTCGAGACCCTCTTTCCCGTATCAGAGATGGAAGGATTGCCCGGTTTCCCGCGGTACGTGGATGACGTTTCGGGAAAGACCGCTGCTGCGAACCCCTTTTACAACATCCTGCCGCTGTACGGGGCGTATACGCTCTTTATCCTTGGCCTTGCAGCAGTCATCCTCACCCCTCCTGTCCTGCTGCTCATCTACCGGCGCTACGGCACGGAGAAGGATTTTACCGTTCCTGAATACCTCAGTTTTGTCCCGAACCCGCGGATGAAACCCTGGGCAGTCAACCTCCTCTTCAAGGGCGATCCCATGGTATTCGACCAGGACGGGTTCTATGCAACCCTCCTTGACCTCCACAGGCGCAAGCTCATCACGATTACCGAGAAACCCGGCGGAAACGGCGTCTCCATCTCGGTCAACACGAAAGAGGGTGCCGATGCATATGAGCAGAAGGTGCTCGGTTTCCTGCAGGAGATCGGGATCGGAGGGAGAGTGGACACCGAGATCCTGGAGCAGATGGCCGGGCGGGCGAGGAGTGACCCGTCCATCGAGAGAACACTCCTCCGGTACCAGAAGGATCTCACGGCAGTGACCCGCAAATCCGATCCCGTGCTCCTGGCGCAGTACGTGGTCGACGGGAGAGACCATGTCATCCCCCTCCTCTTCGTCGGGATTGCATTCTGTGCGATCTCTGTCATAGCCCTTGTCGTCGTGCCGGTCCTCTCGCACCTTTTTGCGCCTGCCGTGATTCTTTTTGCCGGAACGATCGTCCAGTCCGGGATCGCCCTTGCCTTCCCCTCCACCCTGTTTGGCCACTGGAAGGACGATCGCTACAGGGAGAAACTGGAGTGGGATGCGTTTGCGCGGTTCCTCTCGGACCTTGCGCTGATCCGGCAGTATGCTCCTGCAGACATATCCATGTGGGGAGAGTGGCTCGTCTATGGAACGGCGCTCGGTGTCGGGGACAGGGTCGAGAAGGCGATGAAAGAACTGAATGTCTCCCTCCCAGAGGCAGGTGTGCCCCTCGCAAGCGGCCTGAATGCAGCCTTCGTCCCCGTGCTCGCTTTTTCGCCACCCTCGCGGGGAGGCGGCGGCGGGGGTTTCGGAGGAGGATCGTTTGGCGGCGGCGGGGGTTTCGGAGGAGGAGGGGTGGGGGGAAGGTGACTCTCCCGTCCTCTCCTTTCGGGGGTCTCCATGCAGTGCACTGAAGGACGTCCGGGTCGTATCTTTGTCCTCCGCATCGATCACGGGGAGGACCTCATCCGGGCACTCGAGGCAACAGTCCTTGAAAAGGACGTCCGCTGCGGTTTCATCCAGGTGCTCGGTGCAGTCCGGTCGGCACACATGGTGACCGGCCCTGAAGAACCTGTCCTTCCCCCGGTGCCCCACCGCGAGGAGATCCGCAACGGGTGGGAGATCCTCGGGTTCGGGAGCATCTCGTGGAGCGATGAAAAGCCCCATGTCCACCTCCACGCGGCAGCGGGACGGGGTCTTTCCGCGATCACGGGGTGCATGAGGGATGCAGCAAGTGTGTACATTGTTATCGAAGCGATACTGTTCGAAGTGCAGGGAATCGAGACCGGGAGGTTTCCGGACCCCCTGACAGGGCTCTCCCTCCCCGACCACGTTCCCCTGGACTGATGGAATGAGGCAGAGGCAGCCACGGTTCCTCCCGGTGAGCGTGGAGGAGGGAAAGAGGCTCGGCATCGACCAGTTCGATGTCATCATCGTGAGCGGTGATGCCTACGTCGATCACCCCTCGTTCAGCACGGCCATCCTCGGGCGCGTCCTCTGGGAAGAGGGCTTCTCTGTCGGGATCATCGCCCAGCCGGACTGGAGGAGCAGGGACGATCTCCTCTCCCTCGGTGCTCCCCGGCTCTTCTTTGCGGTTGCACCCGGCAACTGCGACTCGATGGTGAACAATTACACGCCGGCGCGAAAGCGGAGATCGGAGGACGTCTATGCACCGGGTGGGAAGCCCCGTCGGCCTGACCGGGCCGCGCTCGTCTATTCAGACCGGCTCCATGCCCTCTTTCCTGAGATCCCGATCGTCCTCGGGGGGATCGAGGCGTCCCTCCGGCGGTTTGCACACTACGACTACTGGTCCGACAGGGTGCGCCAGTCTGTTCTTGCGGATTCCCCTGCCGGTATTCTTGTCTTTGGCATGGGTGAACAGCAGGTTGTGGAGATCGCGCGGAGGCTTGACGGGAGGACAGGGTGGGAGGAGGGCACGCCCATTCCCGGGACTGTCGAGAAGATCGCCCTCTCCGGGTTCGAGCCGGAGCGGTACCCCGGGCTTCTCGAGATTCCTCCTTATTCAGCAGTATCGGAGGATAAGGAAGCCTATGCACGCGCTTTTGCACTCCATTACAGGGAACAGGATCCGGTTCACGGGCGGCCCGTAGCACAGAGGCACCCCAAATGCATGATCGTCCAGAACCCGCCTGCGCCGCCTCTTTCCACCCGGGCTCTCGACGCGATCTACGAGCTGCCCTTTTCCCGGGAGGCACACCCGGACTATGACCTCCCGGTCCCTGCCCTCGAGCCGGTCAGGTTCTCACTCACGAGCCACCGCGGCTGTTTCGGTGGGTGCTCCTTCTGCGCGATCACCCACCACCAGGGCCGGATCATCCAGAGCAGGAGCATCGGGTCCCTGGTCCGCGAGGCGAGGAGGCTTTTTTCAGTGAGAGGATTCTCCGGGGTCATCACGGATATCGGTGGACCCACGGCGAACATGTACGGCATGGTCTGTGACCGGTGGGGGAGTGCGGGGGCCTGCCGGGAGAAGCAGTGCAGCCCAGGCTGTCCCCATCTCGATCTCTCCCATGCTCCGGTGTCAGCCCTGCTCTCGAGACTCAGGGAAGTCCCGGGGATAAGGAAGGTCTTTGTCAGCTCTGGAATCCGCCACGACCTCGTCGTGGCCGATGGTTTCTCCATCCTCCCGCAGCTGTGCGGGTTCCACGTCTCCGGCCACCTCAAGGTTGCACCGGAGCACGTCTCGCAAAGGGTCACAAACATCATGGGAAAGCCGGATATATCCCTGTTCCTCGATTTCAAAAGAGAATTCGAGAAGCTTCAGGAGGGAAGAAGAAAGAGGCAGTACCTCCTCCCTTACTTCATGTCGGGTCACCCGGGCTGCACGCTCGCCGACATGGCTGCACTGGCAGAGTTCATGCGCGACCACAATCTCCGGACGGAACAGGTCCAGGACTTCACGCCCACGCCGATGACGGTATCGGCGTGCATGTACCATACCGGCCTTGATCCATTCTCCTTGCAACCTGTCCATGTTCCACGGGGAAGGGAGAAAGCCATCCAGCGGGCCCTCCTCCAGTACTGGGACCCGCGGAACAGGACTCTTGTCCGGGAGGGGCTGCTCTCTGCGGGCCGGCGAGACCTCATCGGGAAGGGAAAGAAATGCCTGGTTGGAGGGGAGAATAAAAAAGAGAAACAGACGAAAGGAAAATCTCCCTAATCAATCGTTTTCTCTATCCCCTCGCTCTGGCAGGGGATACACGCGGCCATCTTCTCATCGAAGATCCTGTATGCATTGGCAAGGACGGACGAGTTCGATATCATCCCGGCAAGCAGGATGACCTCAAGAATCTCCTCCCGCGTTGCACCTTTCTTCGCAGCAGCCTGCATGTGGTAACTGGTGCAGTGCCTGCACCGGAGGGCTGCACCGACGGCCATGCTGATCAGCTCGACGTATTTCGGGTCAAGGGAACTCGTTCTCGTCACGGCACCCTTATAGAGGAGGTGGGAGATGAGCACCTCGGGCCTCTCTGCCATCCGTTTGAATATGAGGGGTGCGTGACCATACTCTGCCTCGATACTGGTCATCCACGCATGTGCTGTCTCTTCTCCCCCGCGCGAGACGATCTCTTTTAGGGTCTGTTCGAACTCCATGAGGTCATCGCTTGCCATACTCGTTCGGCGTACATATCCACGCCAGCCCTACTTTAAGGCTGCTGGCAGTCCCGGAACTGCCCGGGGAAAACGTGGATGCATCCCGGTCATCCGATTCTTTACCGGGCTCTCGTGGCCCGGACAATTTTGTGCCGCACATAACCTGCTCTGGGATTCCCATCAGGGGGAAGAGATCCGGAGGGGGAGGGAGATTCCGGATAGTTTGTACCTCGGAGAACCCCTCTTTTTTGATCCTGTCATGCCAGACCCGGGCACTCCCGGACAGTGCGCCTTCGCAACAGGAAGAAATCGAAACCGAGTATATATATAGGCCGTTCTCCAGAATCATGATACAGGGAGCATGCATCGCAGGGAAGGGTCACGGGCACAATTCGGTGTTTTTTTTCTCCTCGTATTTCTTACATCCATGACTCTGCCGGGATGCATATCGCCAAGAGATCTGATCCCGGAGCCCGTGTCCCCGGCGGAACAGTCGCCCGTTCCGACCACACCGCCACAATCCGAACGGGAACGTGTGGGGACTGTCCCTGATTCGGAATCTTTCCTGGCAGCATCTGCACCCCGCCATTTTGTCGCTACTCCCTACGGGTACGTCCTCACCCGTCCCGTGCCAGGAATCCGGATTTCCATCATAGAGATAAAAGAGGAGACAGACGCAACAGGGCAGAAGTACCTCACGGGGAGGATAAAGAACGAGGAGCAGGAAAAGATTGATCACATCACCCTCCAGTTCAACCTGTACAGCGCAAACGGATACCTGATTGGAAACACGTATGCCAGCGTCAACGGCCTTGCGCCGCAGAAGACATGGAAATTTTCAACACAGCCATTTCCCCCGAAGGAATATCACCACTACGAGCTGGCAGAGATTTTCACCGCGTGAAAAGAAGCCCCTATCCTGTTGTGAATGGGTAATGCCTGGTCGGAAGCGGGGCCGGGCTGTCCACCCGGACTTTTTTTAGAGAACGAGATTAGTCTCTGAGAACGGTTTTATCCGTACCAGTATGTAGTCTCTCATCCGGGAGGGCGAGACAGCCGCGAGGTCCCCGATCGTGACTCCCTCGTCGACTGCTGTCTTCCGGATGACGGGGGCGAAGGTATCATAGGGGAGCTTGACCCGCAGGCCCCTCATCTGGACGGTGATCGGGGTTGGCGAGAGGACATCGTGGATCTCCTCCACGTTCTCGGCGATGATATCCATCAGGCGTGCAGGCGAGATGGAGAGGGGATCCCGTGCGAGTTCCTCGCGGTGCCTGTCCATCACACGGGTGATCTCCCGGACGACCTCCTCCAGCTTCTCGATCTCCTCCGATTCCTTCGTCCTGTGCATGAACCGGCCGATGCCTCCCACGTACCCGTCCACGGGAGGATCGATGATCTCTCTCAATGCTTCGGTCGGGGGTCCGCCGCACAGGACGATCGGGACGTCGATTCCCCGCCGGAGAACGGGGAACTTCCTCTCGATGCAGGCCTCGAAGTCGCCAAGCAGGTAGACTGCAAGGTCGTGCTCGTTGATGACATCCCTCTCCTCGTCGTTTAACTGGGCAATCCTCTTCCCGAATCCCCGGGCAAGCCCGACCATGTTTGTCTTTGCCCCGAACCGGCGGATGTACTCGGCAACATCGCAGGATGCATGGGGGAGGTGGTGGATCTCAAGCGATGGTGAGACCACCGCGATCTCCGTTCCGACGAGGGGGGATGGCGTGATATCTCCGGTGAGGGGTTTTCCGATCCGCCGGATCAGCTCGATGTCTTCCCGGGGGACAAGGGCCTGCAGGACAATCTCCTGGGCAATCACGTGCTTCTGGATGATGTACCCCCCGAGATCCTCGATGAGGTCGATGATCTCGTCGTGCCGGTATATTCCTCCCTTGTACGTCACCGGGACATGGGTCATGCCTCCACCCCCATGAGGGAAAACTTCTGCCGGACGAGATCCTCAATATTTTCAGGGAGAGTATCCTCGCTTGCGACGAGATAGAACCTGTTTTTCCCGTAGAACTGCCGGCGCACCTTGAAACCTTCCGGCTGGATGACCTGGAGGGCATAAATGAGGTCCTTGAAGATGGACTCGCTCGGATCAAAGACCGGGAGATCGGCGATATCCACCTCTTCCCCCTCCCCGGGTGCTAGGACAACCGTGAACCGGTCGGGCTGGTTCACGCGTTCTTTCCCGAACCTGTCCCAGAGGATGCGGAGGAGGAAGGAGAGGTACGCCTCGTCCCCGATCGAGATGGTCACCCTGCCCTCTCTCTCGCTCACGTCGGCAAAGTCCCTGACCCGGACCACCCCGGGGAGCTTCTTTGTCACCCCGGTTGCAACGAAGATCGGAACGTTTGGGTCGATGAAGATGTGGAGCTTGTGGATGACACGGAGGAGATTATGATCGAGGAGGACGACATCGGCGATCTTCCTGTAGTACTCCCTTCCCACCGGCTCGGGGCATTCCACCTCGAAGTACTCCACCGGTTCCATTCACTCTCTCCGGATGAACCCCGAGGCCAGCAGGGCGGAACCGACTGCCCCGATATACTGCGAGTGGGGCGGAACCGTGATCGGTGTCTGGAGAAGGTCGCCCATCGCGCGGACGAGACCCTGGATGAGGGACGTTCCGCCGACCATGATGACGGGCTCCCTGATATCCACCTCCTGCAGCTGCTGCTCGAAGACCTGCTCGGCAACACTGTGGCAGGCGGCGGCTGCCACGTCCTCGGGGGAACTCCCGGCGGCGAGGGCGTTGACGAGGCTCTGGGTCCCAAAGACAATGCAGTAGCTGTTCATCGGGACTTTCTGCGAGAGACCCTTCATGGCAAGGGGACCGAGTTCCGTGATGTCAACGCCGAGACGTTTCGCCGTCATCTCAAGGAACCTCCCGCTTGCCCCGGCACAGATGCCGCCCATCGTGAACGTCCCGGGTATGCCGTCCTGGACACTGATGGCCTTGTTGTCCATCCCCCCGATATCGATAACGGTCGAGGGGCCGTGCTGGGTGTCTGCAAGGAAGACGGCGCCCTTCGAGTTGACCGTGAGTTCCTCCTGGATCAGGTCGGCCTTGAGGTGCTCCCCGACGAGGAACCTTCCATATCCCGTCGTTCCGATCGCCTGGATCTCGTCCCGCGACACGCCGGCCGCGGACAGCGCCTGGGATACGGCCTCGTCTGCACTCTGCAGCACGCCGGTCGTGGGGAGCCAGCCGGTCCCGATGATCCTGTTGTCCTTCATCACGACTGCCTTCGTGGTGCTCGATCCTGAATCGACACCCATCGTGAGACCTTCCTGTACTTCACGCGCCAGGAGGGCCCTCCGGCGTGCAATCGTCGTCAGCGCCTCCATCCGGGTGAGCAGGGTTCCTGCAGTTGTCCGCTCGGTAAACGAGTAGCTGACAACAGGGAGCCTTGAATTTTCATGGATGTACCGTCGCAGCTCGTTTCGCACAATGGCAGCCTCGGCGCACCGGAAACAGGTCGCGATGAAGACGGCGTCGGCCTCGACCCGCCCCTCGACAAGGGCTTTTGCCCGGGCGATTGCCAGCTTGAGATCCGGGCTTTTGACATCCAGTCCGAACTCCACAAACGACGTCCGGATATCCGCAAGCTTCAGGTCAGGGAAGAACACCTCGGCATCGACTGCCTCTGCAGCATCGTTGATCTCCTTCTGGACACCGCTGTACTCGGGTCCGCAGGAGAGCTGGGCGATTCTGACCCGTGTCATGGGGCTCCTCCCGGAAGGCTGTCGAGGAACCGTTTGATTGCCGCAACGAACTCCACGCCCTCCTCGTCTGTTGCAGGGTACTCGAGATCGAGGACCGGGATGCCCTTCCTCCGGATGAGAAAAGCGAGCAGTTCGTTCGTCCGGGCGCATCCCATGCATCCAAAAGAGTAGTCGGCATTGTTGACGATTATGGCAGCCTCGGCCCTGTCCAGCAGGGGCCCGTAAAGGGACATCCTGCCCCTCACGCCGGACGGGACCTCGACCGCTGCCCACCGCAGGCCCTTTTTGGGATCCTCGGGGGTGATCTGGAGGGGCGGGGACTCAAGACCCGGTGTCTGGATGACCTCGCGGATCTGCATCGCAGCAGAGAGCGGGGTGTGTCCGAACCGTGCAACGAGGTCAGAGAGGATGAGGCTTGTCGTGGGGAAAATGAACACCTTGGCCATTGTCAGGACTCCAGTGACGCTATGATCTCCTGTATGCGAGCGGCACCGAGCCCCACTTTGCGCCTTGGTGCCGGAGGGCGGGGGATATCGTCCGCTCTGCGTGAGGAAAGGGCAGAGAGCCCGCGGGAGATGAACCGGATGAGCCCCATCTCGAACTCGTGCCCGAAGTACCCGGGGCGGGCACCTCCGAGGTTTGCCCTGCACCTGCGGGGGTCTCCCGGCGGAAAACCCCTGTCCTTGACGAAGATATGGGTCGGATCCAGTTCGCGCAGGGCACCGATGATCCGGTTCACCTCCTCCTCTTTCCCGGTGACCTGGAGGCCAAAACACGTCTCCTTGATCATGACCCCCTGGGAGAGCTCGTAGGCCCGTATGGCCAGGTCAGAAGGAGTCATATCCGGGGATTCGACAAAGACGTACTTCGTTACCGTGCCAATGAACCGGGGGCTGTACATTTTCATGAACTCACTTCCCTGATGAATGCGATCTCGTTCTCCTTCAGTGCATGGAGTTTGTCAAGGTCAATGACCCTCCCGATGATGTTCGTCCCCTCGAAAGGTTCGGATGTCGGACCGAACTCGCTGTTCTCTGTTATCCTGACACCCACGAGCCCTGAACCCTTCCGCGAGTCGTTCGTAATGGCGAGTGTCCCGGGCCTGACGATATCTGTCGGGAGGTTCTCCGGGTTGATGTTGATACCCGAGGGAATGCGCGGCTTGAAGAGGAAAACGTCCTCGAAGTGGAAGAAGAAGGGGATCCTTCCCACGCGGTGCCGGTGCAGGCCTGTCAGCCGCCGGAAGATCTCGCACGAGTCAGGTGCATGACGGTCATCGAGGCAGATGTCGATGACCTTCCCGAGGGGGACTGTCTCGAGCACGACGGATCCGGCGGCAAGGCTCTCGAGAGTCGTTGCCGGTTCCTGGCCGACGACAACGAGGTCCCGGCCCTCTCCTCTCGCAGACACAGAAATACCTCTTTTAGTTGCGATCTCCTCTGCTTCAGAGAGGAAGAGCCCGATCAGGTCGAAGCGGGCCGGTGTGATCGAGACGCGGAAGGTCTCTCCCCCCCGTGCCAGGCGGGCGAGTTCGATACCGTGGGTGACCTGTCCGACGAGGGTGTGCGAGGGTGAGGCAGGGATATCCTGCGTGTAGATGAAGGTCGTCCCCATCGATTTGCCCCTCGTCCGGACTGTCACGAACCCCTCGCGGCGTGGTGCCCTGACCTCGAACGGCACCTCTGTCCCCGCCATCCGCTCGTCCTGGATGTAGGTGCTCGAGGCCCGCCCGACAACGAACCTGTCCCCGGAAAGGGCAAGCAGCATGTGTTCCACGCTCTCTGCAGCATCAGCTGACTGCACCCGGTCATCCCCGAACCCGTGAGCCGAAATGCGCAGGTGGGTGACGATCTCCATCCCGTCCTCGAGCGGAAGTGACCCGTCTGTCGTCGTGAATGACCGGCTCGTGTCTGCCCAGTTCATGACCGGAGCGACCTGCATGATACTGTCACCGGACACCCACCGGTCGATCATCCCCCGTCCCGCAACGACCCGGCCGATCACGCCCCCGCCGGGGGCGGCCCCGTGATCGGCTGTGTGGCGGATCCGGGAGAAGATAAGGTAGGAGCGCCCGGGATCGTACCCCCCGCATCCAAGGACGAGATCGCCCCGCTCGTACAGGTGGGGTCTCCGCCCGGGAACGAACCGGGCTGGAAAAGGGCCGAATGCAGCGGCATACCTGTCATGCCA
Source organism: uncultured Methanolinea sp. (assembly GCA_964431125.1). GTDB lineage: Archaea > Halobacteriota > Methanomicrobia > Methanomicrobiales > Methanospirillaceae > Methanolinea_A. The sequence goes on from CAYSII010000005.1 coordinate 39,981, forward strand.
GTGGACAGGCAGCGGCACCCGGAAATTTTCTGACCGGAACAGATCCTGCCCTTCCGGGAGGAGCTCGATCACAACCTCGCCGGCAGAGGTGATCAGCCTCATGCTGCCCGTCGCCGATGATTCCCGTGCACCGGGACGGATCACTGCGACATGGCAGGTCCTGTCCCAGCCAGGCAGGAGATCCTGCAGGGTCTCTCCTTCCCGGGCGAGACGCTTTTCTCCATCGACGAGGAGGCTGATCATGGCGTCCCCTCTCAGGCGGGAGGAGTTTTCCCCATAACCTCCCGTTCTTCTGCCGTGAGGGTTGCAAGGACTTCTGCAGTCCTGCCGATGGTGACGATCTTTCCTCCCCGCATGAGGGCTATCCTGTCACAGATGTCCCGTGCAAAGTCGATATCGTGGGAGACCACGATGAAAGTCTCGTCCATCTCGTCGCGGGCGTGCATGATGGATTGTTTGACATCGACCTTGGTCAGGGGGTCCATCGTCCCTGTCGGCTCATCCAGGATGACGATGCGGGGTTCCCGGATCAGGACCTGGGCGAGCGCCACGCGGTGCCGCTCACCCTCCGAGAGGTGGCCGGGGAGGCGGTCGAGGATCTCTTTGCTCTTCTCCTCGGAGAACCCTGCCATCCGAAGGGTGATGATTGCCTTCCTCATCGCGAGTTCCTTGGGAAACTCAAGGCCTATTGCGTCGGTAAGGTTGTCAAGGACTGTCCTGTGGGGGTAGAGGTCATATTCCTGGTGGAGGAGACCGATGTACCCCTTTGCCCGTCCCCTGTTCTCGATACCCGGTTTAGTCATGTCCACGGCATCGTCCCCGATGCGGATGATCATCTCCCCGGATGTCGGCTCAATAACGCCTGCCATGATGCGCGAGAGCGTGGTCTTTCCTGCACCACTTTTTCCAATGATTCCGAATATCTCCTTCTCGAAGACCTCGAACGTGACCCCATTGACTGCGCGGACGACTCCCCGATCGACCGATATGTAGCGCTTGTACACATCCCTCGCGATTATGATCTCCTTCCCAAACACGGGGGTCTCGTACGTCTCGGTGTCGGAGAGATCTGAAAGGAACTTCCCGATGACCTCTCTGGGAGACCCCAGCATGGCGATCGACCCATCCACGAGGAGCATCGCCCTGTCCGCAACCGACTGGATCACCTGGGAGAAGTGGGACGTGACGACCATTCCCATGTGGTTCTTCTGGCAGGCCTCTATCAGCATCCTGTGGACGAGGTCTGCCGTTTCCGGGTCAAGCGTCCCGGTTGGTTCGTCGGCAAAGAGGAGGAAAGGTTCCTTGGCCAGCTGGCGGGCAAGGACGACCCGCTGTTTCTCCCCGCCCGAGAGGTCGCGGGCGATATGCATCATCCGGTGGGAGAGCCGGACCTGGTCGAGGAGGTCGGCAGCACGGTTGATAGCCTTATCGGAAGGATAGTCGATATCGTCAAGAGCGTGGAGGACGTTCTCGATCACCCTGTCGTTGCCATAGAGGGCGAACGTTCTCTGGAACATGATGGCCGTCCGGCGCATCAGCCGGCGCCGGAGGTTCTCGTCTTTCTCGTTCCAGAGATCGATCTCCTGTGCCCGGAGCACCTTCCCGCACGACGGACAGGGTTTTCCTGCCATGCTCCCGACCCCGATATACGGGCAGGAATCGCAGACGGCGACATGGTAGATGATCTGACCGGAGGTAGGAGGTTGCTCGACACCCCTCAGCAGGTGCATCAGGACGGTCTTTCCGACCCCGCTTCGTCCGATGATTCCCAGAACTTCTCCCTCACCGATCTCAAAAGAGATATTCTTCAGGACTTTCTTCCCGTCAAAGTCCATGCAAAGGTTTTTTACGGTGATCAGGGGGTTCATTTACAGTCCTCTTACAAGAGAATGTGATGCATGGTGCATATTACTTTTCATATAACACGGTTCTTCCTGCAGGGCTTGCCGTAATCACAAAGACCCTTCACAATTCCGACGACTTCCCGGACACTCCTGATGACATGGTCTGCAGCTCCGTAGAGCTCGGGGTGCTTCTCCCCTGACTGCTCCTCGGAGAGGATTGCAATGTCTGCAACCCTCATTGCAGAGAGATCGTTGATACCATCCCCGACCATCACGACGCAGTCATAGTCTTTCTTGAGGTCTTCCACGATCTGCGCCTTCACCGACGGTGTCGCGAACCCGAAGACCCGGTCGCGGGGAATGCCGAGGAAGTCCGCCATCTTCTCCAGTTTCGTGACCCGGTCTCCCGAAGCGATGAAAGCCGGGACGTTCATCCGGTGGAGCTGCCTGATGACATCCTGCGCCCCGTCAAACGGGCGACCCCCTGTCGTGACCGTGAACTCGATGCCGGGAAGAGACATGTCCATGATCACACCGCTGTTCAGCGTCACGACGGATTCCTTCCTGCATACCTCCCAGACCTTCCTGATGCAGTCTTTTAGGTCTTTGACCGTTCCCTGGGGAGACGTGTACAGCGCGTCGGCCACCTCGTCAGCAGCGATCACCTTCCGCGTGCAGCTGATCCCGAATCCAATCCTGTTCTCACGCAGGTACCGTGAGAGGAGGAGGTCATCAGGGGCCCCGATGACCTCGCGGGAGTGGACATGGATAACGACGAGGACACGCTCAGGGGAGGAGAACGTGAGGCTGACTGTCTCGATACCGGGGAGGAGTTCCCCGGACTTCACGTCCTTTGCCACCCGGTATGTGTGCAGGAGCGTTCCTGCACTATCGAAGACCACGGCGATAGGCATGGGAGGGAAACACACCCGCTCGATATATATTTAGAGGCACGGGGCACTGTAGTACACACGTGCCACTGATGCTAGCTGATACCGCAGAGAAGATAAAGCGCATGGAGATCAGGGGTGCCGGCCGGATCGCCCGGGCAGCGATCAGGGCTCTCCAGGAACACTCCCGCTCCGTTCCCGCGGAATCAGTCGGGGAATTCCGGGAGAGGATGGAAGAGGCGGCATCCCTCCTCCTCTCCACCCGGCCCACTGCAGTCTCCCTCCCCAATGCGATTCACTCCGTCATGGTCACCCTCCAGCGGGAGCATTCCTCTGTCGCCAGTGCGAGGGAGGAGTTCTCAATGGCCTGCGAGGCGTTTGTTACCGCCTCTGACCAGGCCGTCAGGAAGATCGGGGAGATCGGCTCCCGCCACATACGGGACGGGGACACCATCCTGACCCACTGCAACTCCGAGGCAGCTCTTGCGTGCATCCTGGAAGCGTGGCGGATCGGCCGCGATATCACCGTGTTTGCAACCGAGGTCCGGCCCCGGAACCAGGGACTCCTGACGATCGGGACCCTCGACGAGGCAGGGATCCCCACGAACTTCATCGTTGACTCCGCGGCCCGGTACTTCATGCACAAGATCGACCTCGTCGTCGTGGGAGCTGATGCCATAGCCGTCAACGGGGCGGTGGTCAACAAGATCGGGACGTCCCAGATCGCTCTTGCAGCACATGAGGCACGGACGAGGGTGATGGTGGCGGCAGAGACCTACAAGTTTGCCCCGCGGACGATCCTCGGGGAGTTCATCCAGATCGAGGAGAGAGATCCGGGAGAGGTTCTCCCTGCGGGTGTTGCAGGGAGATTCAGGCACGTCAGGGTCCGGAACCCTGCCTTTGACGTGACCCCCGCGGAGTATGTCGACATGATTGTGACCGAGGCTGGCGCAATCCCACCGCAGATGGCCTACATCGTCATCAGGGATATCCTCGGGTGGCAGATCGGTGACTTCATCCAGGGCATTCCCGGGACGGGAAGAGAGGAGAAGCAGCAGGAATAAAGGTGCATTCCGGCAGAGAGAGGAATGGTGCCGGGAAAGACCCGGAGAGGGAAGAAATGGAGATCCAGTTTTCGAAACTGCATGGGAACGGGAATGACTTCATCCTGATCGACGAGTATGAGAAAGATGTCATTCCCGATGAGATGAAGGCGGAGTTTGCAGAACTCTACTGCGACAGGAAGTTTGGAATCGGAGGGGATGGCGTCCTCTTCCTCTCCCGGAGCAGGCAGGCAGACCTGAAGATGCGCCTCTTCCAGCCGGACAGGAGCGAAGCCGAGATGTGCGGGAACGGCCTGCGCTGCCTTGCCAAGTACGCCTACGACCAGGGATACATACGCACATCGTGCACGGTGGAGACCCTCGCAGGGATCATCCCGGTGGAATGCCGGTACAGGGATGACACGTTCTATGCCCGCATCAGGATGCCGGATCCGAAGTTCGATAGGCCAGAGATCCCGGCGACGGGGGAAGGCGAGTATCGGGAGGAGATCGGGGGACTCGTCGTCCATGCCGTCAACACGGGGGTCCCGCATGCAGTCGTCTTTGTGGAGAGGCTTGACGAGGTCGATCCTGCCTCGCTGGCACCATCTATCAGGCACCACGCCAGCTTCCCGAAGGGAGCAAACGTCAATTTTGTCCAGCAGGCAGGCAAGGACGCACTCCGGGTCAGGACATTCGAGCGCGGGGTCGAGGGGGAGACCCTCTCCTGCGGGACGGGCGCCACAGCAGCTGCTGCGGTTGCCCGCCACCTTGGCCTCGTCGGCTCCCGGGTGGAGGTGGAGACAGAAGGAGGCCCGCTTTTGATCCTCTTCGAAGACGGGACATGGATGGAGGGACCTGCAACAACTGTTTTTTCCGGGACGATCTCTTTTTAACCTCGTTTTTTTTTTAAAATCGTTCTTTTCCGGCATAAAGAACGATCATGATCGGTTCCCGAAATGGCCGGTTCACGGAAGCCGGGGGTAGACCTTTCCAGGTTGCACATGGGGCATTCCCATTGCGTGTCCGTGCCCTGGCATCAATCACGGCTATTTCTGCATATCTTTCCTCTTCACGCTCCCGGGGGGAAGAAGACAGAGAAGAGGTAGTAGAGGGAGATCGAGAGCATCACTCCTCCTGCAAGGAGGTGGATCACCCTCTGGTGCGAGGAGAGCCACAGGAGGATCCTCTGGCTTTTCAGATCCGAGAGGGAGGCAAATGCGAGAAGGGGGAGGGTCATCCCGGTACCGAATGCAAGGAAAGCCCCCAGGTTTTCCAGAAATCCCGAAAGAGTCGTTCCAATCGCGAGGAGTGCGATGACAGCAACGGCATTGCAGGGGAGGATGACAATCCCGAAGAAGAGTCCGAGGAGGAATGCATTGATGGGTGGCTTCCCACTCCTCGGGAGGGAGATGCCCCCCGTGTACCTGCCCATGTCAGCGTCCAGGATGAGGAGGATCGAGAAAGCGGCAAGGATAAGGAATGCAGCAGGGGAGACGAGGGAGAGGAACCGGGAGAGAGAGACCTGGACAACCGTGGTGAAGACGACCCCGAAGATGAGCATGGAGGTCATGACCCCGAGCGAGACGATCACGCCCAGTCCTGTGACGGATAAAGATCCGCTCTCCCCTGTACCCTTTCTTTCCTGTCCTGCAAGGAAGGCGAGGAACCCCGGGTAGAGGGGAATGACACACGGCGATCCCAGCGGAGCGTAGACGCCTGCAAGGAACGCGATCCAAAGGGCAGAAAGGAGATCCACCGATCAGCACACCCTCTCAAGCGACGAGCCAAGGAACAAAGAAGACTTGATTCCCGGAGAAAGGATCTCTGCATCCCCGCCGGGGCATATGACCATGACCGGGGCAGAGGCAGGGGTTACCACTCCCGGACCGAACCGGTCCACGAGGGCACGCGTCATTCCAGGCGGGGAGATGGCGTAGTAACCCGGAAAACCGTTCTTCCGGATGTGGTCTTTCAGGATGTCAGGCTCCTCGTTCGGATCGATATCAAGCCCGACAGAGACGACGCTGCCGTTTGTGCCTGTGACAAGTGCCGCAATCTCCCTCTGCTGGAGTGTGCAGACCGGACAGGAGACCGTAAAAGTGTAAAGGATGACGGGTTTTTCCGGGAGGGAGGCAAGGGAGAACCTTTCTTTGGTCTGGACATCAAAGAGCTCCATGGTCATCCATGCCTCATCAGGCTCCCTGCTCACCGGAATCCGGGCAGGAGATGTGCATCCGGCAAGAAGGAGCATGCTGCATGCGACCAGGATGGTCAGAATGAGGTAAGCATTCCGGGACCATGCGCGCTTTTTCATACCATTACCTGGAGAGGGAGTACTAAATAGGGTCCTCGTTCTCTTCATCTGCCGGGGCAAGGGCCCTGATCCCCTCCTGCGCGATCTCGAAGTCAAAGTACTCCCCCGGCGGCTTTGACCTGTGCTTGGCGAGAATGGCACGCCGGATCCCGTCCCGCCTCTCGAGGCGGACGATGACCTTCGAGAGGTGCTCAAGAGCCGTTCCCCCGAGCCCGACGAAGGTGTTCTTCTCGGGATCCATGTAGACCTGGTTCGAGACGAGGACAGGGATCCCGTACCGGCGGGCATACCCGAGAAGGACGAGGACCTGGCCGGTCAGCCTCTGCATGGCATCCCGCCCCCTCTCGAGCTGGCTCCGGTAGAGGCCGGTCAGGGAGTCGACAACGAGCAGGCCCGGACCCTCCGGTCGACCGGCCCTGTCAGAGAGGAGAGAGTCGAAGTTCCGGATCATTGCTGTCTGCTGGGAAAAGTCCTCCGGCTCGAACAGGAAGAGGTTCCGGGCAAGTTCGAGGGCATCGGGGCCCGCGATCTGCCGGAACCGTTCCGCGGAGAACCCCTCGCTGTCCAGGAAGAGGACACGCCTTCCGGAACGGAGGCAGGCGACGGAGGCCATGACGCAGATCGTGCTCTTCCCGGAGGCAGGTTCTCCATAGATCTGCGTGATGATGCCCGGGCAGAGACCACCTCCGAGGAGGCGGTCGAGTGCATCAGAGCCGGTTCCCTGGAATTCCCTGCTCATGCACCCTTCCGGCCGGCCCGTCTCCAGGCCTCTTCCTCGGCCATACGTGCGACCTCCCGGGCAGGAAGAGAGTAACGCTCCGCCAGTTCACGGGCTCGCGAGAACTCGGCCTTGCACGAGTAGACAGAACCATCCATGATGGCACATTTCACAGGGATCTCGTGGGCCTGCCCACCGATGCGGACAGAGACCTGGACTATCTCTCTTCCCGCAACGAAGCGGTGAACGCTCCCGATGCACCGGATACCGAGCGTTCCGGTCTCCCGTGCAAGAATTCCAGAGAGCTTCCCGGAGTCCTCGGGGAGGCAGACGACGCGGACAAGCCAGCCGGGGCGTCCCTTCTTCATGGTGCAGGGGATGATGGAGACATCGCGTGCACCGGCTGCAATGAGGGCTTCAGAGCATGCGCCCATGACCTCGGCGGTCACGTCATCGACGTTCGTCTCCAGGATATCGACAGAATCACCACCGGAGGCGGGGAGATCCTCGATGATGACTGCCCGGAAGACGTTGGGGACAGAGGGATGATCCCTGTCCCCGGCACCGTACCCTGCAGCAACCACGCGGCCGCAGAGGCGGGGCATATCGATATGGGTGACCATCTCGGCGATGAGTGCGGCACCCGTCGGCGTGCAGATCTCCCCCTCTCCCGGCGGGCCGTATATGACGGGTATGCCGGAGTGCTGGAGGATGGCAAGAGTTGCAGGTGCAGGAACCGGAAATGTCCCGTGGTGCGTTTCCACGGTGCCACCCCCGAGGGGTACCGGTCTTGTTGTGACGGCATCGACACCGAGCGAGCAGAGCGCCGTGCAGGCGCCGATGACCTCGGCGACTGCATCGTCAGCGCCGACCTCGTGGAAGTGGGCAGAACTTCCGTGTATCTCTTCTTCTGCGGCAGCGATGCGCGAAAAAACCCTGCATGCCATCTCGATGGCCCTTTCCGGTGCCTCTGCAGTCCTGACGCGGGATATGACCTCGTCCAGTGTCCGGGCTGCCGGACCTGCCCGGGTATCGACCGAGAGAGCCCTGATTCCCGCCCTCCTGACCATGGTCAGGGAAGGTTCCCCGACAACGGATCTCATTGCTGCAGTGACCCGGGATGCGTCTGCACAAAGCTGGATCAGGGCTCCGCATACCATGTCTCCGGCTGCGCCATGCACGGGATCGAAGACGAGGATACGCATACGTACCTATAAATCCCAGCGTATTGCACCTTTAAATTAATGCCTGAACTCCATCTGAAGGTTGATAGCGCGTATCCCGGCGACCAGGGTGGCGGAAAAGCCCGGCTCGATCCCGAGACAATGCTCTTTTTGAAGATATCGCCCGGGGATATCGTCGCCGTGGAAGGCAAGAGGAGGACCGTTGCCAAGGTCTGGAGGTCCCTCGTCGAGGACTGGAACCAGAACAAGGTGCGGATCGATAACTTCACCCGGATGAACGCAGGCGTGAGCATCGGAGACACGGTCAAGATATCCAAGATACAGGACGAGGTCGAGGCAAAACGTGTCGTGCTCGCACCTCCCGAGGATCTTCCCCGCAACGTCTCGATCAACATCACACCCCACGTTCTCAATTCCTTAATTGACTTCCCCGTGGTGAAGAACGACATTGTCCCGCTCTCGAGCGGCCTGCCTTTCCTCCAGACACAGTTCGTCCCTTTCAAGGTCGTGGAGATCGAACCCGAGGAGGCTGTCATCATCACGAAGAACACCCGGGTCGAGTTCTCCGAGAAACCCGCACCGGGCGTCGAGGGTGCAAAGAGGATATCCTACGAGGATATCGGAGGGTTAAAAGATGAGCTCCAGCGGGTGCGGGAGATGATCGAGCTCCCGATGAGACACCCCGAGCTCTTCCAGCGGCTCGGGATCGAACCGCCGAAAGGTGTCCTCCTTTACGGCCCGCCGGGCACAGGAAAGACCCTGATTGCCAAGGCCGTCGCGAGCGAGAGCGGTGCCCACTTCATCTCGATCGCAGGCCCCGAAGTCATATCGAAGTATTACGGGGAGAGCGAGCAGAAACTCCGGGAGATCTTTGACGAAGCCGAACAGAACGCTCCGTCAATCATCTTCATCGACGAGCTCGACTCGATCACGCCACGGCGCGAGGAGGTGACGGGAGAGGTCGAGAGGAGGGTTGTCGCCCAGCTCCTTACGATGATGGACGGCCTCGAGGAACGGGGACAGGTCGTCGTGATCGGTGCAACGAACCGCGTCGATGCGATCGACCCCGCTCTCCGCAGACCCGGAAGGTTCGACAGGGAGATCGAGATAGGGGTTCCCACGGAACCTGACCGGATCGAGATCCTCAAGATTCACACACGGGGAATGCCGCTCTCGCCAGAGGTGAACCTCGAGGCCCTTGCCCAGCAGACACACGGGTTTGTCGGGGCAGACCTCGCAGCCCTTGCCCGGGAGGCAGGTATCCGCGCACTGAGACGGTACCTCCCGGAGATCGACCTCGACGAGGAGGAGATACCCGCCGACGTCCTCGAGGCCATGGTTGTGACCGCGTCTGATTTCAGGAATGCCTTGCGTGACGTGAGCCCGAGTGCGATGCGGGAGGTGATGCTCGAGGTCTCGCACGTCACGTGGGAGGATGTCGGCGGGCTCGAGGAGGCAAAACAGGAGATACGGGAGGCAGTCGAGTTTCCTCTCACCCGGAGGGAACGGTACGACGAGCTTGGTATCCGGCCGCCGCGGGGAGTCCTCCTTTACGGCCCGCCGGGGACGGGGAAGACCCTGATTGCAAAAGCTGTCGCAAACGAGAGCGGTGCGAACTTCATTGCCATCCGGGGCCCCCAGCTCCTCTCCAAGTGGGTGGGAGAGAGCGAGCGGGCAGTCAGGGAGATATTCAAGAAGGCAAGGCAGGTGGCTCCGGCTATCATCTTCTTCGACGAGCTTGATGCCCTCGCCCCGACCCGGGGCAGCGATGTCGGGACGCACGTCATGGAGAGTGTCCTCAACCAGATCCTGACCGAGATCGACGGACTCGAGGAGTTGAAGGATGTTGTCGTCCTCGGGGCTACCAACCAGCCCATGCTCGTCGATCCGGCACTCCTCCGTCCCGGACGATTCGACAGGCTGGTGTACATCGGGGAACCGAATCTATCAGACCGGAGAAACATCCTTGCCATCCACCTGCGGGGGATGCCGGTCGAGGGCTCGGTCATCGTGGACGTGATCGAGCGGCTGATGCACCTCGGCGAGGAAGACTTGGACGCGGTTTTCGAGGCACTGGGAAAGGATCGCGAGGTCACGCCGGAAGAGATCGTCTCGGCTGCCGGGAAGACCGGGACACCCGGCAAAGTCCCCCTCTCGCGGGCCGAGTGCCGCCGCCGTTTCATGGAGCAGGTGTCTGCACGGCGGCTCCGGATTGCGGATCCCGCCGTCGAGGCACTCGTCTCCGAGATAGCCGCCCGGACCGAGGGGTACGTGGGATCGGATCTCGAGGCACTCTGCCGGGAGGCTGGTGTCTTTGCCATGCGTGAGGGAGCATCGAGCGTCGGGAGGCGCCACTTCGAGGCGAGTCTCTCGAAGGTCCATCCGACCATGAACCCGCACCTGAAGGAATACTACGAGAGGATCCGCCAGACATTCAAGGGTGGTCTCCCGCGGGAAGCGCAGCTCCCCGAATACCAGTGACGGACGGAAGAGCATACACACATGCGAAGCGGAGGACCCCCCGCGTAACCAGGGGGCAGTTGTCCATGTTCAACATCGCAAATCTCCTCGGGATGCGTGCACGGGACCCCGACAGGGAGGCGGTCGTCTGGCCTGCCGGGGGAGAGAGATACACATACAGAGACCTTTTCCGGCGGGTGCAGGCGCTCTCCTCGGCTCTCGTCCGCCACGGGATCGAAAAGGGGGACAGGGTCTGCATCTACATGGACTCCTGCCCGGCGTTCCTGATCAGCTACTTTGCCGTCTGGCGGGCGGGGGGTGTTGCGGTTCCTGCAAACTCCGCGCTCCGCGATCAGGAACTGGCCTACATCCTTGCCGACTCGGGGGCCCGTGCCCTCATCTGTGGCGGCCGGGAACGTGAGGTTGCAGAACGCCTCCGGGATACCCCCGCCTTTCCGGGCCTGTTCATCTGCACCGGGTCCCCGGGAAGAAACACTCTCTCCTTTGAACGCCTGACAGGGGGAAACACTCTTTCGTCGGAGGTTGTCCCCTGCGGTTTTGACGATGTCTGCCAGATCCAGTACACGTCCGGGACGACGGGAAAACCGAAAGGTGCGGTTCTCACGCACGGGAACTGGCTTGCGGCACTCGAGGCGGAGAGGGAGCTCCTCTCGCTCGTCCCGGGGGACACGTACCTTGGTATCTATCCGATGGGACACATCGGTGTATCCTGGGGAATGGCGGTTCTCCGGGCAGGAGGAACCTGGGTCATCATGGAGCGGTTCTCGGAGCCAGAGTATATCCGGCTCGCACGGGAGTTTGGGGTCACCGTGCTCGCCGCGATGCCACCCGTGATTCACGGTCTCGTGCATGCCCCGCCGGGAACGGAGGAGTCGCTCTCCACCGTCAGGGTGATCATCAGCGGCGGGGGGCAGCTTCTGCCTGCCGTATGGGAAGCATTCGACAGGCGCTACGGGATTCCCATCGCCAATTCCTATGGCCTCTCGGAGACGATCGTCGTGGGGTCCGGTACAGCCACGATCCCGGGGAGGCCGGAGCTGACCAGGGGATACAGGAGCGTCGGGATCCCCGTCGGGTACACCGAGGTGAGGGTGGTCGATACCGGTGACCCGGCGGTGGTCCTTCCAGCCGGCGAGCCGGGCGAGATAGCAGTGCGGGGTCCTGCCGTGGCCCGGGGATACTGGAACAGGGAAGAGGAGAGCAGGGAGATCTTCCTCTCTTCCGGGTGGTTCCTCACCGGTGACATCGGCTACCTGGACAGGGAGGGGGCACTCTTCATCACGGACAGGAAGAAGGACATGATCAACATGTCGGGATGGAAGATCTACCCGACCGAGGTGGAGAACGTCATCCTCCAGCATCCTGCCGTTGCAGATATCGCGATCTTCGGGATTCCGGACGAGAGACGGGGCGAGATCCCCGCGGCAGCACTCGTCGTCCGCGATGGATGGGAGGTATCCGATGACGAGATCCGTGCCTTCTGCAGGGAACGCCTGGCAGGATACAAGGTCCCGAGAAAGATCGTCCGTGTCGAATCGCTCCCCCGTGTCCATGGATGGAAGCTCCTCCGGCGCACGCTCAGGGAGCAGTTTTCCGGCTGACACACCGGATTTTGTGCAAGAATATAAGACAGGGAACAGAAATAGTAATTTTCGGGGATATTTCGATTGGCCAGGGAGAACAGGCGATCGACAGGTATTTCAGGCCTTGATCTCGCGATGGAGGGGGGTTTTCCGACGGGGAGTACCATTGTTGTTCAGGGTTCACCCCTGACGGGAATCGACCTCATGGCCCGCCAGTTCTGGAGTGCAGACGGCGCGTCGGGCACCTACCTGATGATCGACAGCGAGGTGGAACCGGGGATGATCGATGCCCGGGAGAGTCCCCTCGATACCCTGCCCGGCCTGATGAAGGGGGATCGGATCGTCCTTGACTCTCTCTCGACGGTAATCACGCGGGACGGGATCGATGCTGCAGTCAGGTTCCTCTCCTCTGTCAGGAAGGAGATTGGGGAACGGAAGGCAAACGCCATGTTCATCCTGTACAGTGACCTCCACACGACTGTCGATGAGATCAGGATCATGCGGATCGCCGATGTCGTCATCGAGCTCAAGGAGGTCATCTTCATGAACGAGATCGAGAGGCAGCTGGCTGTCCACAAGGTCCGGAACGCCCAGGTTCCCAAGCGTCTCATACCTTTCAATATCACGGAGAAGGGAATCGAGCTCTCCACCACGTCACGTGTCGTTTAGCTGGCTGGAAAGACTATCCGGTCAATTCTTCGCGCACCTTCCGGACAGCCCCGACCATGCGGGAGAGCTTGCCCATCGCAGAGGCAGGCGGGAGCATCCGGAGGCCGCAGTCGGGGTCGAAGAGAAGTCGTTCCACCCCGAACCTGTCAACAGCATCCCGGATCCTGCGGAGGATATCTGCCACCTCCTCCACCCGCGGGTCGCTTGAGTCCACGCACCCCACCGCGACCCTCATTCCCCGGAGTTCCCTGTCCGAGACGAGATCGAGGTTCTGCGGGCTCTTTGCGCACTCGATGTCGATTATGTCAACGGGAAACGCCAGCAGCCTGTCGATGACAGAGGCAAGATCGCCGCAGACATGGAGGGATACAGGGATATGCACGCTCTCCGTGAGGTTTTTTAGAGCACGTTCTGCGGCTGCAATGTCGGCCGTTCCTGTCGAGAGGATGGGTTCATCGATCTGGAGCATGCAGACACCGGCATTTTCGAGGGCTTTTGCCTCGGCCGCAAGCGCCCGTGCCAGGTCCGCTCCGAGCTCCGATCTGTCCCGGTACACGGGTGTTGCGATACGGAGGCCGAAGGAGAGGGTCGTCGGGCCCGTGAGGATGCCCTTGACGAACCTGTGGCGGGACAGGGCATAGCGCGTGTCACCGACCGTGATGGGGTGCGGTGCAGGCTGGACACTGCTCACCACGTCCTGCCCCCGGATCCCGGGTAAATGGGAGGAGAATGCCTGTATCATGTCCCCCCTCACCTGCCCGTCGGAGATGATATCGATACCGGCCTGCATCTGGGATTCAACGGCCACCCTGACAGCGTGACGGTAGGGAAAGAGAAGGTCCCGGAGACCTCTCCCCCTCTCGACAGGGAAGCTCCCGACGACCGTCGTCGGGAGGGGAGGGAGCAGGGAGAAGAGGTCCTCCATGGTCAGGGGACGAGCCTGTGCCGGTCGCGGGGGAAGAGGACTGCCTCCCGGATGTTTTGAAGGTCAAGCATCGTCATGACGAGCCGCTCCATCCCAAGACCCCATCCTGCATGGGGAGGCATGCCGTACCTAAACGGTGTCAGGTAGAAGGAGAAGCTCTCGGGGTTGAGGCCTTTCTCCCGGATCTGCCGGATCAGAAGGTCGTACTGGTGAACCCGCTGTGCACCCGAGGAGAGTTCCATCCTTGGATGCATCAGGTCGAAGGCTTTGCAGAGGGAGGGGTCGTCCTCGTACGGCATCGCGTAGTAGGGCTTGATTGCAGTGGGCCAGTCCACGATGAAGTAATGGTCCCCCATCTCCTCGCCGATCGCTTTCTCGGCAGCTGTCCCGATGTCATCCCCGAACCGGATAGGTTCGTCCGTTCTGCGGTTCGCAATTGCGATCGCCTCCTCGTAGGGGAGCCTCTGGAAGGGAGTTTTCGGCACAGAAAACTCATCGATCTCCATCGTCTCGAGGAACGGTGCACAGTCACGCTCGACCTTCGCATACACAGAGACGACGAGATCCTCGAGGAGTTTCATCACTGCGCAATGGTCGGTATAGGCAACCTCCACGTCGATAGAGGTGGCCTCGTTGAGGTGCTTCGTGGTGTTATGCTCCTCGGCCCGGAAGATCGGCCCGATCTCAAAGACCCTCTCGAATCCCGCCCCGATCATCATCTGCTTGTAGAGCTGGGGGCTCTGGTTGAGAAATGCCTCCTTCTCGAAGTATGCAATCGGGAAGAGCTCTGTCCCCCCCTCGGTGGCTGCGGCCACGATCTTTGGGGTCGTGATATTCACGAATCCGGCAGAATACAAAAACTCGTGCACCGCCTGGACAACCGCGCTCCGGATATGGAACACGGCCGAGACCCGCGGCCTGCGTGCATCGAGGAACCGCGAGTCAAGCCGCGTATCGAGCTCTGCAGGGACTTTCTCGGCAACGTCAAGGGGAAGCGGGCTCTCGCTCCTGCTGATGATCTCGAATGACTCGGGGACGATCTCCCTCCCGCCCGGGGCCTTGTCGATTGCCCTGACTGATCCGGCAACCCGGACAACAGACTCGCGCGAGACGTCCCTGACCGCATCGAGGATCTCCGGGGCGACCTTCTTTTTCGGTACAGTCACCTGGATGATTCCGGTGCGGTCCCTGACAAGCAGGAAGACGAGGCCCCCGAGGTCACGCACCTCGTGGATATAACCGTAAATTTCAGCCTTTTCGCATCCGGGAGTGACCTCTCTTACAGGTATCCGCATGTGAAATCCATTATCTATGGTGGTTTTGGGATAATGTGTCTTTCCCCAGATATCTGCCTTTTTTGCCTTTTGCCTGTCAGATTTGTCAGTCAGGCCCGAAGATGTCTTCCCTCACAAACTTCTCGAGGGCAGCCTGCGAAGCCCGGACATTCCTCAAACCTTCCGGGGTGTCCCAGAGGAACCAGTCCTGCAGCCCCATCATAACCCCCCACTTGACGGGTATCTCGGTCGAGAGGACGAAGAGCTCGTGGAAGTAGTCCTCTGACAGATCGCGGCCGAAGTCTATGGAGATGGTGCGCTTGAGCATGTTTGCAAGAGCATCCCCGACGACCTTCGTGTGGTACCAGGGAGACCGGCTCCAGCGGTACGTCATCATCTCCTTGATGTCGAGGTTCCGGAACCTCTGGAGCTCGGGGATGTTGATGACAGGGTTGAGCTTGTGCTCGGAGAGGACAAGGGCGAGAACCATGTCCCTCGCGTAGTAAATGCTGTTGTGCATCACGTAGTACCTCTGGGGCAGGAAGTCCTTGACAGGGACAAGGTCATGCATGTCCCTCATGCTCTCCTTGAGGAGGAAGTAGACCTGCGCGTTCCGGAGAAGAGAGTACCGCTGGGAGATGACAAGGTCAGCAAGGAGCTTTTGTGGCATCTCCGAGAAGACCTCGTGGAGCAGCATGAAGAGCAGGAAGACGAGCTGTTTCTTCTGGTAAACAGGGAGGTTCCTTGTACTTTCGTCCTTGAGGATATCGAGGTATATCTGGCGGCATCCGGCGAGTGTGCTCTCCTTTGAAAAGGAGAGGACCCGCAGGTCCCCGCGCTTCGCGGCACACCCCCGGATCAGGAGCTCGATGCAGTTGCGGCAGATGGTATAGTCCTTCAGGGTGCCGAGGAGGGCACTCGAGAACGCGATGACGTTCTTTCCGGTCCCGTAGGTGAACTCGTCGATGAGAAGCCCCTGGGGCGGGACATCTGTTCTCCGGGAAAGCTGGATCTCTATGCCAAGCATGCTCTCCGTCCATTCCAGGAGTTCGCGCAGGACCGGGGAGAGGTTGTACGATTGTATCATGGGATTCGGTTACCCTGGCAGCCAGGTAAGACGAGGTCTTTAATCGAGAAGAAGGTTCGTTGCCGCAACCTAATAAACGATACCGGATCGGGCGCCGTCCACGGGTATCCACGGGGAGGGGGGTCAGTCACGCGATACGCGAGTGAGCTGCACGGACGAGAGGTTCGACGGTGGGAAGGTAAACGTTCAGGACGTTCCAGACGATTGCCCAGTCCGGCGAAAAGTAGGGGTGCAGGAGGTGTGACCGCAATCCTTCAAGTTCTCTCCACGGGACTTTCGGGGCGTCCTTCCGGGTCTGCTCCGAGACCCGTGCTGCGGACTCGCCGATGATCTCGAGGCTCCGCATCACGGCCCTGCGGAGTGTCTCGTCCTTCTGGAAGTCACGGGATGAGATCCCCCGTGTCCTGTGGGAGAGGAATGCGATCTCGTCAAGGATCTGGCTGAGATACACCCTGTCCCGGCTCATTGCAGCATGCGTCGCCCCGAGTTCGGGGCGGAGGTACGACGCGAGGACTCTCGAGAGGACGAGATCGACCCTCCGGCCGACGAGTTCCTCGAGGAACCGGGCAAGTCCGATGAAGTTTGCATAGGTATCCATCCCTGTTTCGAACTCGACCTCGATGTCCACGTCGGAGTCATGCCGGGCCTCGCCCCTCGCAAGCGACCCGAAGATGCCTACCTTCTTCACACCAAAGAGCCTTCGCATGACCGGGAATTTTGCATTCAGGGCAAGGACGATCTCTTCCCTCGGCGACTGCCCGTCCGCCTGTTGCATGGTCCAACCTGCCTCTCTTTTGATCTTTTTCCGGCTTATGGGTATCGCCGGTCCCGAAAGGGAAAGGTGGAAAAGGTTCATTGCCGCCCCGGTCTCCTGCCTTATCATGAAATGGTATGCCACGTGGTCAGCTCTTCTCTTCCTCCCCGGTATCCTGCTTGCTGCAGGTGGCTGCATGGCTCCCGGGGAGCCAGCGGCGGACGGTGGGAACCAGGGTGCGACCGTGGATATCCCCCCAGCACCGGCAGTCCCCCGGGAACTGCCACCAGGTACCTCGCCATCCGTCAGTATGGGAGATGGAGGCAGGGTTGTCCAGCCTCTCCTCCCCGGCAGGTCCTACCGTGCGGGTGACTTCCTGGTCATCTCGGGAACGACGATACTTTCGGCGGGGAATCACGTCAGCGTGGAAGTCGCACCTCTTGCGTTCGGCCCGGCAAGGAAGGGAGAGAGTCTGCCCGTATCAGGAGTATCGGGAGTTGTTCCGGTTATCAGGAAGCCCGGCGAGGTTTCCGGCACGTGGTCTTTTGCGTTCGATACCGGGGGGTGGGAAGAGGGCGAGTACATTGTCAGTATCCGGGGCATCGAAGTTTCCGCCCTCGCTTATGATTTTAAATTCTCCCTGACCGGAGAATGAGAAAAAACCTTAAAGGGTATCGCCCTTCTTTTTGCCAGCCCCGGAGGGCGGTGAGGACGCCTCGCCACCCTTTTCCGGTTTCCGTGGTGAGGTGCTCTCCTCCTGCCGACCCTTCCGTATCTTTTCGAGTGCCTCGAATGCCTCCCTCCGGACGACCGGAACGGGATCTCCCAGAACCCGTGTCAGGGCCTCGATCGCACCGGGATCCCCCATCTCGCCGAGGAGAAGGGCAGTCCTCCTCCGGACGTCCGGAGACTGGTCATCGAGGAGGTCGATGAGCGGGCGGACTGCCGGACCACCAATGAGCCAGAGTGCTTCCATCGCGCAGTTCCGCGCGACCATGTCCCCCTCGCGGAATGCAGAGACAAGGGAGGATATGGCCGGGTACCCGAGCATGGAGAGGGCTTTGACACTTTCCTGGCGGACTTTCCGGACCGGATCCCCGAGGAGGCGGATGAGGCCTGGGACCGCCCGGGAATCACCGATACGCCCGAGGACGCCTGCGGCACCCTGACGGATGAGGGGGTCCTCGTGCCCGAGTGCCGCGACAAGTGGGTCCACGGCAGGCGACCCGATGGCTGCGAGGGCAAGCCCGGCCCTCTGGCGGATTTCCGTCCGGGTATTTGCGAGGGCAGCAATCAGCGGTTCTATGGAGCGTGCCTCGAGAGAACAGAGGGCATCTGCGGCAGCGATGCGGACGAAGCCGGACTCGTCCCCGAGGAGATCGATGAGGGGTCCGACGGCGTCGGGGTGTCCGATCAGCTTGAGCGCGATCGCGGCCTCCCTGCGCACTCCCGGGTCTTTATCCTTCAGTGCCTCCACGAGGGGCCCGACGGCACTCTGCACGCCCATCTCGCCGAGGATCTGGGCGGCACCCTGCCGGATGGCAGGCTGGTCCCTCGAGAGGGCACGGATGAGGGACTCGACAGCAGTCTCCCCGATCAGGATGAATGCCCGGACGACCTCCCTCCGGACGGACTCGTCGTCGCATCCCAGCATCTCGATGAGCGGGGGGACTGCCGGCGCCCCGATTTTTGCCAGAGTCTGCGCTGCCCCGCGCCGGATGATCCAGTGCTCGTCGTTGAGGGCGGTGATCAGCGGGTCGATGAAAGCGTCCCCAAGCTCCCCTGCTGCCCGGATTGCATTCCACCGCGCCTCCACATCACCGTAGGCAAGTGCATTGCGCACAGTCTCCACGCGTTCCTTCTCTGCCCCGGTCAGGGTTTTATCCTGGTCCCCTCCCAGCGCTCCCCGGAGAGATCGAAAGATGCCCATTTTATGCCGCTCCTTCCACGAATGTCTGTCCGCCAGGTAAAAACCCTATCTGTCCCCGGAGGCAGGGGAGGTGCCCGGGCGGGGGAGCTCGCCGAGGAGGGAGAGGACAAGAGACGAGAGGTCCCGGGCAATTTCAGGGGTCTTCATCAGCGTATCGGCCCGGACTGCCCGGGGGACGGGGACGGGGTCCCGGATGTCCTGGACGAAGAGATCGATGACATCCCTGTACAGGGCATACGTGCCGGCTGAGTCCGGGGAATGGCCGCGGGCCTTCATGAGGGATGCGGCCGGGCCGCTCACGGGAGCATCCCCGATGAACGGGCTGATCGCAACGACGGGGACATCCGCGAGGGCCTCCCGGACACCGCCGCACTCGAGGATGGGCAGGATGCTCGTGATCGGGTTGCTCGGCCCGATGATCACGCCATCGGCCGAGCGGATAGAGGAGAGGACTTCCGGCGTCGCCCGGGCCGGACCGTCCCAGCGCCTGATCACTCCGTCCACCGGGAGAGTTCCGCGGTGGCGGACCCAGTATTCCTGGAAATGGATGGTGCGATCTCCGGTGCGAATGAGCGTTGCAACAGGGCTGTCGGTCATCGGGAGGATGCGGGCGGAGATGCCCATCCGGGAACAGAGGGCTCCTGTTGCCTCCGAGAGGGTCAGGCCATCCCGGAGCATCTGCCCCCGCCGGAGCTGGAGGGCCCTGTCACGGTCCCCGATAGCGATATACTCGTCGCACCCGAGCCGGAGGAGCTCTTCGTGGGTAACGAACGTATCGCCCCGGATGCCCCACCATGTCCGGGTGTCGAGAACCCCGGAGAAGAGGTAGATGAGAGTGTCGATGTCCGGAGAGAGGAAACCGCCGGAGATCCACAGGTCTTCTGCCGTGTTGACGATGACCGTGATCTCGCTGTCCTGCAGGATCATCCGCAGGCCTTCAATGAGCTTGGGTGTGCCTGTGCCGCCGGAGAGAAGGACGATCATGATGCTGTATTCTTTATCGTTCCCAGAGATGACTGTTCTTCCGGATGGGGCCAAAGATCATCAAGGACCCGGTCCACGGGTACGTGGAGGTCGAGGAAGCTTTCCTCCCCCTGCTCGACTCCCCGCCCCTGCAGCGCCTCCGCTACATCCGCCAGCTCGGCTTCTCGTTCCTTGTCTACCCTGGTGCCCAGCACACGCGCTTTGAGCACTCCCTCGGGACCATGCACCTTGCCGGTGTCATGGCCCGGCAGCTGGGACTCCCGGCCCGCGAGAGAGCGCTCGTGATGGCAGCTGCGCTCCTCCACGACATCGGGCACGGTCCTTTCTCCCACGCGATAGAGCCCCTTGCGGGGGAGTACCTGGGGTGGCACCACCATGACGTCGCCCCTCTCCTGCAGGATGGGCCGGTAGAGGGTGCCCTCGATGCGATGGGAATAGGAACCGGAGAGGTTGCCTCCCTTATCCAGGGCACGCACCCCCTCTCCGGCATCATCCACGGCGAGCTCGATGTCGACCGGATGGACTACCTCCTCCGGGATGCCCACTACACAGGTGCACCCTACGGGATCGTCGATGCCCACCGCCTGATCCGGAACACGTTCCTGGTGGATGGCAAGCTCGTGCTCGCCGGGTCCGGCATCAATGCGGCAGAGAGCCTCCTCATCGCACGGACGCTGATGCGGCCGTCCGTGTATTTCCACCATGTCAGCAGGATCGGGGAGCTGATGTTCCAGGAGGCGGTCATGGCTCACGCGGGTGATGAACCAAAAGTGATACTCGGGCAACTCCTCCGGGCCGACGATTCCGCCTGCATGCAGGCACTCCTTGCGTCCCACGACCCTGTTGCGCGAGACCTCGCCCGGAGGATCTACGAGAGGAGACTCTGCAAGAGGGCCCTTTATGTCGGTTGGGACCGGGTGAACATTGCAAGAATGGCAAAATGCTCTTCCTTCGAGAGGCGGAAGGAGATCGGGAGGAGAATTGCGGAGGAGGCAGGAATCCCTCCCCCGCTTGTCATGGTCGACATCCCGCCGTTCCCGGGCGACATGTCCCTCTCTGTCCAGGTGCGGCACCGCCACGCGGCAGTCCCTCTCTCGGAGGTCTCTCCCCTGCTCCATACGCTGAACGAGACGCGAAGGAGCCAGTGGCGTCTCGGCGTCTACACTCCGGCCGAGTTCCGGGATGAGGTCGGCGAGATCGCATCCGATATTCTCCGCGTCAGGCCGCTGACGACCCAGGAACCCCTCTTTTCCTGACCCGTCCCGTGGAAGGAGAAAAAAGAATGATTATGAGAGAGAAGCTCCAAGAGAGTCCTCGGGAAGCCCTGTGATTGAATACTGGATGGTGGTGATCCTCGGCGTGGTGGCAGTCGCTGCCATCATCTCTTGCGCGTACCTCTACACCGCGAGCCGGGAACTCCGGCTCGTGCAGAACCGGCAGAAGCTGAAGGTTTACGATGAACTCCTCTGCGCCGTCACGCAGGTCACGGTCTCTGCCGGCGATCCCTATGCCCTTGGCCGGGCAAAAAGAAGGCTTGCGCTTGTGCTCAACCGCGTCAACCTCGTCGCCGGTCCCGAGGTGCTCCGGCACGTCAACGAGCTCCTCGATTTCTTCAACGAGACCGGGGAAGGGGACTATGACGTCCTGAAGGAGAAGAACATCCTCAACGCGATCGTGCAGGCAGCCCGGAGAGAACTCGACCCGGCGAGCGCCCGTGCCCTCGAAGAGGCGCAGTTCCGGTACCGCTTCTACAACCCGCCGCGTACCTGACAATACGTTTTTCTTCGCAGGGCCCGGATCCCGGGTTCGGGATCTCTTCTGCCGCGAGGCTTGCAGGTTTATCTGACGGGAGGGCACACCTTACCGCATGGAAGGGAGGCGCAGGACCCATGCGTGAGTTCATCGAGGCGATGAGGGAGAAGGGCGACGTGATCGATGTCGAGGAACGCCCGGAGGGGGAGTTTGGCGCCCCGCAGATGGCGAGCCGGACAGACTCCCTCCTCCTCTTCCACGACCTTCCCGGGGGCCGCGCCGCCATGAACCTCACGGCAACGAGGAGGGCTCTTGGACTTGCGCTCGGAGTGGAGGAGAGAGAGATTGCCCGGAGACTTTCAGGAGCCTCCTACGGGGGGGAGATCGTCGAGGAGGGGCAGCTCCCTCTCGGCGCTGTCGATCTTGCGCGCCTCCCGGTCATGAAGTTCTTCCCGGGCGATGCGGGCCGGTACATCACGGCAGGGATTGTCTTTTCAGCCCATGGAGGTGTCGAGAACGCCTCGATCCACAGGATGCTCGTGCTCGGCCCTGACCGGGTCGCTGCCCGTCTGGTCGAGGGGAGGCATACCTACACCATGCACAGGGATGCCCTCGCGGCGGGAGACGTCCTCCCGGTAGCCGTTGCCATCGGTGTCCACCCCGCGGTGACGTTCGCAAGCTGCACCCGGGTCCCCAGGGGAAAGGAGCTCTCCTTTGCTGCCGAGCTCCTCGGCGGGGAGGTGCGGGTCCACCGGTGCCCAAACGGCGTCCGCGTCCCCGAGGCCGAGATCGTGCTCGAGGGCTATATCGGCGCAGAAACAGCCGAAGAGGGCCCCTTCGTGGATATCACGGGTACCTACGACAGTGTCAGGATGCAGCCTGTCATCCGGTTCACGGGCATGTATGCGAAGCCCGATGCCATCTACCACAGCATCCTCCCGGGGGGAAAGGAACACCGCATCCTGATGGGAGTGCCCTACGAACCGATCATCTTCCGTGCAGTCTCCGCTGTGACGACTGTGAAGAATGTCGTTCTGACCACTGGGGGCTGCGGCTACTTCCATGCGGTCATCCAGATCAGGAAGAGCACGCAGGGCGACGCAAAGAACGCGATCATGGCAGCGTTTGCGGCACACACCTCGCTCAAGCACGTCGTCGTCGTGGACGAGGACATCGACCCGGCAGACCCTGTCGATGTCGAGTACGCCATCGCGACCCGGGTGAGGGGTGACCGGGACATCCTCGTGATCCCGGGCGCCCGCGGCTCATCGCTTGATCCCTGCCGGATGGCCGATGGAACGAACGTGAAGGTGGGCGTTGATGCAACGATGATCCTCGGCCACGAGAACGAGTTCGAGAGGGCGGGCTGGTAAGTCCGGTGGGCAGGAATGAGACTGACACGCGAGGAGGAGGCGATCCTTGCCGGTGAACAGGGGGAGACCCGGGCCCGGATGCTCGAGATACTCGTCGCCCTCGGGAAAGTCTACGGGGCAAAGCGTCTCATCCCCATCATGAGTGCCCAGGTGAGCGGGGCATCCTACAAGACGATCGGCAGATGGGGCCTCGAATGGCTGCAGAGCCTGGACGCAAGGGTCGCTGTCCCCACCGTCCTCAACCCGGTAGGCATGGACCGGGAGCGCTGGCAGGAGATGGGGATCGACGCGGGTTTTGCGCGGGCGCAGGGCGAGATCCTCTCCGCCTACAGGAAACTTGGCCTGACCCTCGCCTGCACGTGCACACCCTATTATCTCTTCATCACCCGGTACGGCGATCACCTCGCGTGGTCGGAGTCGTCTGCCGTCGCGTATGCAAACTCCGTGATCGGGGCGCGCACGAACCGGGAGGGGGGGCCGGGGGCCCTTGCCGCTGCAATCACCGGGAGAACACCTGAGTACGGCCTGCACCTCGTCTCCAACCGGCGACCCCAGCTCGTCGTGCGGGTGGATGACGGGAGGTTCTCCGAAGATACTGCACTGTTTGGCGCGCTCGGGTACCTCGCCGGAAAACTCGTCGGGGGAAAGATACCCCTTTTCGAGGGTATCAGGCCGGGCAGGGACCAGCTGAAGGCACTCGGGGCGGCAATGGCGGCATCCGGGGCCGTCGCCCTCTTCCACGTGGCCGGGATCACCCCGGAGGCCCGCATCTTCTCCTACGATACGACGGATCTCGAGGTGATCACGATCGAGAGAAGCGAGATCGAATCCGTGTTCCGGAAGACCCCGGTAGAGGCAGTCGCCCTCGGGTGTCCCCACTGCTCACCGGAGGAACTGGCAGAGATTGCACGTCTCCTCTCGGGGAAGGTGACGAAAATCCCCCTCTTTGTCTTTGCATCGCGTGGAGTCATCGAGAAACACCGGGGGGAGGTTGCCGCGATCGAGGCGACCGGTGCCCGGGTCTTTGCCGATACGTGCATGGTCGTCTCGCCCGCGATGGACCGGTTCCGGGCGATCATGGTGAACTCCGGGAAAGCATTCTCCTACGTCCCGGACATGTGCGGTGCGGCAGTCCGCCTCGGGACAACAGAAGAATGCATCAGGGTAGCGACCGGAGAAGGGGAGGAGACGTCCCGGGTCTCCGGGGACTCCCGGCTGCCATGACCCGGGGCCCGGCTTTCCGCCCGTCCCGGAGGATTTATGAGAGGGTCGGTGCGATTCTCACGGGATGAGATTCCCCGATATCTGCCGTGAATATTTTGGGTCATTCAAGCCTGCAATTCTCGTGGTACTCGTTGCACTCTCGGTCGCACTCGAGATCGGTGTCCATGGTCTCCTTGGCATCGAGACGGTCTACACCCACTTCTTCTACATCCCCATCGTGATCGGTGCAGCCTGGTACGGCGTCCGGGGGATTTCCGTTGCCCTCTTCCTCTCGGCACTGTACATAGCAGATAAGCTCATCCTCACCTCGACGATCGGTCCCGATCCCGCGATGCGTGCCGGAATGTTCGTCTCCGTCTCGCTCGTTATCGGGCTTCTCTCGGATTCCATGCGGAAAAGGCATGGAGAAGTCAAGGGCATGGGTGGGGAGGAGACACCGGCGAGGGGTCGTGCCCGGAAAGGACCGGAATTTATCAGGCGCCTTGCACCCCCGAACGTGAAGAGGATGCACGAGGAGGGGGATGTTCCCGGCCTTCTCCGGGCCCTTGGCCACAGCGATCCTGCCGTCCAGTACGCAGCGGCCGAGGCGCTCGGGGAACTCCGGGAACCATCGGCAGTCTCAAAGCTCATGGAAGTCCTCGCCGGAGACCACTACCCCGGCGTACGCTGGAAGGCTGCAGAGGCCCTTGCCCGTATCGGGGAGCCGGCCGTCATCCCCCTCACAGGGGCACTCCACCACCCTGATGAGGATGTGCGGTGGAAGGCTGCAATCGCTCTCGGCGAGATCGGCGATGAAAGGGCAATTCCTCCCCTCATCGAGCTCCTCGGGGACTCGGATCGTTTCGTCCAGAGCAGGGCGGCGTATGCGCTGGGAGAGTTCGGGGCACGGGCGACCCCGCTGCTCTGTCTTGCCCTTGCATCCGGAAACCCTTCAGTCCGCAGGGGTGCGGTGCTTGCCCTCCAGAAGATCCGGGATCCCGCAGCCCTCGATGACCTCCTCCGGGCTGCCGGAGACCCGGACGGGTCTGTACGGGCAGCAGCCCTCGAGGCCCTCATGCAGCACGGCGAGGAGGGGTACAGGCAGATTCTCTCCTACCTTGCGGCCCTCCCCATGAGAGAGAAAACGAAAGTATTCGATGCGATCCGGGAGGTATCGAGCCGCAGGCTCCTTCTCGGCTTCCTCCCCCTCCTCTCTGAGGCCGACCGGAGCTCGCGCGAGTTCATCAGCTCCGTCATCGACGCCGGCGCACGGCAGGGGGAAGGAGAGACAGGGGACGGCCCTGAGGGGCTCTGAGGGACGGGTGGTTCCGGACAAGTATATGATTCCGGAACGCGATCTCTTCCTGTGTTCGGGAGGCACTCGATACCGTTCCGTCTCGAGGAGAGCGGAATATCGGTGGAAGCAAGAAGAGAAGGGCAGTTCGTACTCTACGAGAGGATTGCTCCAACCGGCAGGATCGAAAGGAGACTCGGGTTTCCTGAAGGGACGATCGTCATCAGCCCTGTCGAGCCGGTCCACCTGCCCCAGGAGATCACAGGGACAATCGAGTTCCATTTCCCCTCCCTCGCGCTCATGCCCCTCTCCGAGGTCACGGTCTATCTCACGTTCCCTGTCGAGATAGGGGTCTTCTCAGAGACGGATGAGACTTACAACCTGATCGATGTCTTCTCCCTCGCAAGCCCCAAGTACTCGCTCTACGGGACCCCGGAGCGGGGAGTCATCACGAGGCACGTGGAGTCCGCGATATCGACCACACCCCCTGCACCAGATCCCCTCGAGGAGGGGGTCCTCACCCTGACGATCCGGAACACCGGGCGGGACTGGGTGTGGGTCTCCCGTGCGGTCTTTGAGAGCCCGTCCCTCCGTATCTTCTATGGGCCGCACGCTGCCATGTCCGCCGAGATGATGGTCTACTCGCGCCTCCTTGCAGAGACATGGATAAAAAGGGACCCCCCGGCAGAGGGCATGCAGGAGGCAATCAGGGTGTACCCGACGAGAAAAAGCCTCATTCCTGAAAAGGCCAGTTACCTGATGGAATACGGCGTGGGGGAGTGAAATATTTCATGGTTTTTGAATCTCTCTCCATTCCGGTGCTCGGGGCGGTAACTGCACTCGATCTCCTCGTCTTCGGCATTGCCGTCCTCGTCTCCTTCGTGATCGCCCGGATCGTGGGGATCTACATCAAGAAGGTCTTTGGCGATCGTGTCGATCCCGCGGAACTCGACAAGCTGGTCAGGGTGATACAGGCTGCAATCGTGATCATCGGGATCTATGCGGCCCTGCCGAGCTTCGATATCACTATTGCCGACATGCTGGTTGTCGGGGGAACGATCGGTCTTGTCGCCGCATTTGCCAGCCAGAGGATCGTCTCGAACTTCGGGTCGGGCCTCTTCATCATTGCCGAGCGCCCGATGAAGCCCGGCGACAATGTCACCATCGGATCGGTCAGCGGCACGGTCCACCAGATCCGGGTCCTCTCGACGATCATCAAGACGCACGAGGGAGTGTACGTCCGCGTCCCGAACGAGAAGGTGTTTACGTCAGAGATAACGAACTTCGTTGCCAACGTCGCCCGGAGGTTCGAATACACGATTGGCATCAGTTACCGGTCGGATGCGGACGTCGCTGTCCGCGTCATCCGCGACCTGCTCGAGGTCCACCCCTTCGTTCTCGCTCACCCGGCCCCGAGCGTCTTCGTCGATTCCCTCGGGGACTCGAGCGTGAACATCAGGGTGTTTGTCTGGGCACCGTCCCGGGTCTGGTGGTCGGTGCGGACAGAGATGCTCTGGACGATCAAGAAGGCTCTCGAGGAGGCGGGAATCGAGATCCCCTTCCCTCAGAGGGTCGTGACGATCGCCCCGGGAGCACGGATAGAGGTATCGCAGGCAGACGCAGGAGAGGAGGACCGGTGACCGGGGAAAAACCGGAGGAGCTCGTGGATGTACTCCTTCGGGGAGACCGCAAGGCACGGAGAACTGCCGTGAGACGTCTTGCCGCAGTGGGAGACGCTGCCATCCCTGTCCTGATCAAGTTCATGGCAGAGACCCAGGACGACGATGCCCGCTGGTATGCAGCAGTTGCCCTCGTCCGGATCGGCCCTGCGAGTATCGGGCCGCTCATCAGGGCCATCGAAGAGGAGACCGATGTCGCGTTCCGGCGATACGCTGCTGCCGTTCTCGGCCACATCGGCGAGCCTGCCGTCCGTCCCCTGATAGACGCGCTGAGGACCCGCGATCCCTTGGCACGCGGGTTTTTCGCACAGGCCCTCTGCCGCGCCGGGAAGGATGCGATCCCGCTCCTCCGGGCAGAGATCGAATCCGGCGATCCGGAGATGCGCCGGTACGCAGAGATGATCCTCTGGCAGATGGGCAAAGAGGGGATCGATGCCCTCCTCTCCGGAGAGAACCGGAGCGATTGATCAGGGAAGCCCTCGGGAAGCATTTTCTTTCCCGCTTCCCCCGGACAGGTTCCCGGAGGCGGATTTCTCCCCCGGTTTGTGCAGGGAAAACCCGAAGGGATAAGTCCCCGGGTGGCAAGAGAGATGGTGATGTTGCACTGCTCCCCCGAGATGGAGAGGTACTTTTCCACCCTCGAGCAGGGGCTCTCCCGTGCGATGGAGGTCGCGAGGGAGGCACGGGCACGCGGTATCGATCCCCGGACAGAGGTCGAGATCCCGGTCGCAAGCGACCTCGCGGACAGGGTCGAAGCCCTGCTCGGCATCCCCGGGATTGCCGCCCGGATCAGGGAACTCGAGAAAGAGATGTCCCGCGAGGAGGCAGCCCTCCGGATCGGGCTTGACTTTGTCTCGAAGCGGTTTGGGGAACGGAGCCGCGAGGAGGTGCTCGACCATGCCATCCGGACGGCGATGGCCATCCTCACCGAGGGTGTCGTCGCGGCCCCGACAGAGGGGATCGCGAAGGTGGGAACCGGCAGGAACGATGACGGGACAGAGTACGTGAAGATATACTATGCAGGCCCGATCCGGAGCGCCGGGGGAACGGCCCAGGCCCTCTCCGTCCTCGTCGGGGACTACGTCCGGAGGGAACTCGGGATGAACCGGTACATCCCCCGGCCCGAGGAGGTGGAACGCTACATCGAGGAGATCCGCCAGTACAACTCCATCCTGAACCTCCAGTACCTCCCCTCGGATACCGAGATCCGGCTCATCGTCCAGAACTGCCCGGTCTGCATCGACGGGGAGGGGACGGAGGAGGAGGAGGTGAGCGGGTATCGGAACCTCGAGAGGGTCGAGACGAACGCGGTGCGGGGAGGGATGGCACTCGTCCTCGCCGAAGGGCTGGCGCTGAAGGCCCCAAAGGTCCTCAAGTACGTCCGATCCCTTGGAATCGACGGGTGGGACTGGCTCGAGGAACTGATGAAGGGCGTGCCCAAGGCAGGAGACGGCGGAAGCGGTGCAGGTATCGCGCCGCGGGACAAGTACCTCCGCGACCTGATCGGCGGCCGCCCGGTCTTTGCCTACCCGATGAGGAAGGGGGGGTTCCGGCTCCGGTACGGCCGCTCACGCAACACGGGGTTTGCAGCGGCCGGGCTCTCGCCTGCGACCATGCACATCCTCGATGATTACCTCGCTGTCGGGACACAGATGAAGATCGAGCGCCCCGGAAAGGCTGCAGGGATCGTCCCCGTGGATACGATACAGGGCCCGACGGTCCGGTTGAAAAACGGCGATGTCCTCCGGGTCGATGACCCTGATCGTGCGATCCAGATGAGGGACGAGGTGGACTGCATCCTCGACGTCGGGGAGATCCTCCTGGGGTACGGAGAATTCCTGGAGAACAATCACCCCCTCGTCCCCCCTGCCTACTGCCACGAGTGGTGGGCCCTGGAGGGTGGGAAGGGCCGGCCGGAGACAGAGGAGGAAGCGATCGCCCTCTGCTTCGAGGGGGCGTATCTCCACCCCGACTTCACCTTCCTCTGGGACGACATATCCCCTGCAGAGGTGCGCGAACTTGCCGATTACGTCGCGGAGAAGGGGGCGATCTGCCACGGGGTTCTCGTTCTCCCTCCGGACGGCAGGATCAAGCAGCTCCTCGAGGAGATCCTCCTCCCCCACAGGGTGCGCGAGGGCCAGATCTGCATCAGCGAGTACCTCGTCTTCCTCGCCTGCCTCGGCCTCGACCTGAAGCTTGCGAAGCGTGCGACATGGGAGAGTGCACCGGCCGGCAGTGATACCCTTGCGCTCGTCAGCCACCTCTCCGGGTTCCCCATGCGGTCGCGGGCCGGGACGCGGATCGGTGGCCGCATGGGGAGACCGGGGAAGTCGAGGCCCCGGAAGATGAACCCCCCGCCCCACGGTCTCTTTCCCCTCGGCGACGCGGGCGGGAGCAGGCGCTCGTTCCAGGAGGCACAGAACCATGCCCCCCAGCCGAACATGGACGGTGGCGTGATCACGATCGAGGCAGGGAGGCGCAGGTGCCCCTCCTGCGGGGCCGAGACGTTCCGGAACACCTGTTCCTGCGGGAGCCACACCGAGCCGAGGTACACCTGCCCGAGGTGCAGGAGGGAGGTCTCCGGCGAGACCTGTCCTGCCTGCAATGTGCCTGCCACCTGCTCGATGACTGCGGCACTCAATGTCAGGCAGGAGTACATGCAGGCAATAGAGAGGCTTTCCCTCCGCGAGAGCGCGATTTCCCTCGTGAAGGGGGTCCGCGGGCTGATTTCACGGGAGAAGGCGGTCGAGCCGATCGAGAAGGGCATCCTCCGGGCAGCCCGCGACATCTTCGTCTTCAAGGACGGGACAGTCCGGTTCGACATGATCGACCTGCCGCTCACCCACATCAGGCCTGCAGAGGTGGGGGTCTCACCCGAAAAACTGCGGGAACTGGGCTACGTGACCGACATCGAGGGAAGACCCCTCTCCTCGCCCCAGCAGGTTGTCGAACTCCGCCCGCAGGACATCCTGATCTCCGGATCCTGCGCCGAGTACATGGTCCGTGTCGCCCAGTTCATCGACGAGCTGCTGGAGAAGTGCTACGGACTCTCCCCGTTCTACAGGGTCCGCTCGCCGGAGGATCTCCTCGGCCACCTCGTCATCGGGCTTGCACCCCACACGAGTGCCGGCGTCCTCGCCCGGATCGTGGGGTTCTCCCGGGCAAACGTCGGGTATGCCCACCCCTTCTTCCACGCGGCAAAGCGGCGGAACTGTTTCCACGGCGATACCCTGATCGAGACGTTCGACGGCCGCCAGTGGAGTACAAAGCCGATCCGGCAGATCGTCGCAGAGAACTTCGACCTCTCGCGCCCCGGTATCGACCGTCTCGGGACGTACTACTCGGATCCCCGGTCGACCCTCCTCGTCCGGACCGTGGACACTGAAGGAAAGCCCCATCTCCGGCGCGTGACCTCGGTCTCGATACACCGGGCGCCCGAGGCGCTCATCCGGTTCGAGACGAGGGGAGGGCTCTCGATCGCTGTCACGCCGGACCATGCGATGCTCGTCTGGGACGTCTGTTTCCTGCGCAAGATCCGGGCCGTCGAGGTGAAGGAAGGGGATGCCGTCCCCGTCCTGATCGGCGCAAACGTCCTCTCCGACCATGTCGCCCGGAGGGAGGTCGTTCCCTGCCCGGACGACCGCGTCTTTTGTCTCACGGTGACCGACGAGCACACGGTCTGCGCAAACGGTATTTTTACCGGGCAGTGTGACGGCGACGAGGACTGCATCATGCTCCTCCTCGACGGGCTGATCAACTTCTCCCGGGCATTCCTTCCGGAGACGAGGGGCGGGACGATGGATGCACCCCTCGTCCTCACGACGCGGATCGATCCTGCCGAGATCGACAAGGAGAGCCATAACCTGGACGTGGGGTCCGGGTATCCACTCGAGTTCTACCTCGCAGCCCTGCGGTATGCCCATCCGCGGGAGGTCGAAAATCTCGTCGACAGGGTGGGCAGGAGGCTCGGGACACCTGCGCAGCTTCAGGGATTCTCCTTCTCCCATGATACGTCAGACATCTCGGCAGGGCCGATCGAGTCGATGTACACCCAGCAGAAGACGATGATCGACAAGCTCCGCAGGGAGCTCGAGCTCGCCGGAAAGATCCGGGCAGTCGACGAGCACGATGTCGCAGAGAGGGTCCTTACCACCCACTTCATCCGGGACCTGATGGGAAACCTCTCGGCGTTCTCGCGGCAGAAGTGCCGGTGCACGAAGTGCAACGCGAGTTATCGCCGGGTACCGCTCTCGGGCAGGTGCACGCGGTGCGGCGGAAACATCATCCCGACGGTGCACGAGGGTTCCGTGAAGAAGTACCTCGAGGTCTCCCGCGAGATATGTGCCGGGTACCGCGTCTCGGACTACACCCGGCAGAGGATCGAGGTGCTTGACAGGGCAATAGAGTCGACGTTCGGGGAGGAGAAGTCCGAGCAGAAGGGGCTTGCCGACTTCATGTGAGCTGTCTCTCCGACGGCAATTCTCAAGGCCGAAAGAGACGATACATTCTCCCGATGTACGATCTTGCCCGCCTGCGGGAGGAGTTCCCCGTCCTCTCCCGGTGCATCTACCTTGACTCCGCCTCGACGAGCCAGACCCCGAGGAGGGCCGTCGAGGCCATGTGTGCCTACTTTTACAAATATGCCGCAAACCACGGGAGGGGATCGCACCACCTTGCACGGAAAACGACAGAGGAGTACGAGAGGACGCGCGATATCCTGGGGAGGTTCCTTGGTGTCGACCGCGGGCACCTCGTCTTCGTCCGGAACACGACAGAGGCGATCAACCTCGTTGCAGCAGGATATTCGTGGGAGAGGGGTGACGAGGTCGTCACCACCGCGCTCGAGCACCATGCCAACCTGCTGCCATGGATGAACCTCGCGGGGAGGGGGGTTCGCTGCGTCATCGTTCCCCACCGTGCCGGGCGCATCGATCCGGCAGACGTGGAAGACGCGCTGACGGAGAGGACGCGGCTCGTTGCCATCACCCACATGACAAACGTGCTCGGGACTGTCCAGCCCGCGAGGGAGGTTGCAGAACTGGCCCACGACCGGGGCGCAAGCGTCCTCCTGGACGCAGCCCAGTCCGTCGGACACATCCCGCTCGATCTTTCGGACTTTGACTTCGTTGCCATGCCGGGGCACAAGGGACTCCTCGGCCCGCAGGGAACCGGTATCCTGTATGCCGCTGACTTCTCGGATCTCTTTCCGGTATGCCTCGGGGGAGGGATCGTCGAGGAGGTGGGGCTGGACGGGTTCTCCCTCCTCCCCCCGCCGGCACGGTTCGAGGCAGGGACGCCCAACATCCCCGGGGTGATAGGACTCGGTGCTGCTGTCGGGCTCGTCGAAGAGCTCGGCGTCGACGAGATCCACAGACACGAGACAGGCCTTGCAGAAACGGCCCACGCCGGGCTCTCGGGGATCCCGGGAGTCGCTGTCCACAGCCCGCAGGGGTCTCCTGTCATCTCCTTCTCCGTCAGGGGACTCTCCCCCCACACTGTTGCGGCAGAGCTTGACCGGAGGAGGAAGATATGCGTCCGCTCGGGCTTCCACTGCGCCCAGCCCCTTGCATCAGCCATCCACCCGGAGGGGACCGTCCGGGCGTCGGTCGGGTGCTATTCGACGGAGGACGAGGTCGAGGCCCTCGTCGGGACGGTCGAAGAGATTGCGGGGGGTCTCCCGTGATGCGCCGTTTGGAGACCCGGTTGTTTCCCAAGCACGCGGGGATTTTCCCGGGTGTGAAGGGAGACGGGAATCCGGGGTGCATCCGGCAATCTTGTGAAAGTTTATCCTGATGCCAGACCCTCCCTTATTGTACACAGGCGAGTGTGACTGAGAGGCCAAAAGTGACCGACTCAAGATCGGTTCTCGCAGGAGTTCGCAGGTTCGAATCCTGCCACTCGCACTCTCTCTTCTGACTTTTTCCCCGTCGTTCTGTCCTTTTTCCGGGGAAAAGCCTCTATCTTTCGCATCTCTTCTCTCTTCGCACGAGGGTCTCCTTTCGGCAAGCATGCGATAGAGGTCCCCCACCTCCCCACCCATCCCCTCTCAGGGCCATGCACTGTGCCAGCAGCCCCGTTTTCCCTTCTTCTCCCCACGACACCACCCTTAATCTCTTCTGCCGCACAACAGGTGTCCGCATGTTGAGACCTCTTGATGTGGATTGCTGGGAGAAGGAGCGGAGATCGAGCCTCGACGAGGCGAAGGCCTCGGCCGCCCGGATCATCGGGGAAGTGCGGAGGGGAGGAGACCGGGTCCTCCTCGGGATGGCCCGGAAGCACGAGCCGGAGTGCAGCTCGATCCGCGTCCTGCCCGAGGAGGTGGACGCTGCCTACGAGGAGGTCGACGACCGGCTGATCGAGAGCCTGATCGAGGCAGAGGCACGGATCACGAGGTTCCACGAGCTCCAGAAGGAGAGGAGCCTCTGGCTCGAGGAGATAGAGCCGGGGATCGTGCTCGGCGTGAAGACGACGCCACTTTCCCGCGTCGGGCTGTACGTTCCCGGCCGGAGGGCGGCGTACCCCTCGACAGCCCTGATGAACGCGGTGCCGGCAAAGGTGGCGGGTGTCGGGGAGATGTGCGCCTGCAGTCCGCCCCCGATCCTCCCGCTCACCCTTGTCGCCCTCGACATCGCCGGGGTGGAGGAGATCTACCGGATCGGGGGTGCGCAGGCCGTGGCAGCCATGGCCCTCGGGACGGAGACGATCCGTCCCGTCCAGAAGATCGTCGGGCCGGGGAACGTGTACGTGACGGCGGCAAAGATGCTCCTGCGCGAGCACGCGGAGATCGACTTCCCCGCCGGCCCAAGCGAGATCGGGATCATCGCGGATGCGACTGCCAGCCCGACGTTCATTGCCATCGATATCCTTGCACAGGCAGAGCACGACCCGGATGCTGCCTGCGTGCTCGTGACAACAGACGCTGAGCTTGCAGGGAGGGTCGACAAAGAGGTCGAGAGACTCTTTGCCGGGTCCCCGAGGAAGGAGATCGTCGAAAAGGCCCTCTCCCACTCCGGGTATATCATTGCGGAGACCATGGACGAGGCGATACGCACCATGGACAGCATCGCGCCCGAGCACCTCTCGATCCAGGTTGCAGACCCCCTCTCCGTCCTCTCTGCCGTCAGGCACGCAGGGTCCATCTTCGTCGGGCCCTACACGCCGGTCGCAGCCGGAGACTACGCGTCCGGGACAAACCACGTCCTGCCCACGGCAGGTTACGCAAAGGTGTACTCGGGGTTGAACGTCGCGCACTTCTGCAAGACGTCCACGGTCCAGATCATTGACAGGGAGGGGCTCGAGGCGATTGGCGATATCATCGAGACGATAGCAGATGCCGAGGGACTCTCTGCCCATGCTGAATCGGTCAGGATACGGCGAAAGGTGACCTGACCTTTCCCCATCCACCCCCCCATCCACCCCCCCCTCTGCTTGACCACCCTCTTCCCTCCATTTCCACCCACTCCACCCACTCCTTTTCCATCTCCCTTATCCCACCCTTATCCCACCCTTATCCCACCCTTATCCCACCCTTATCCCACCCTTACCCCCTGCCTCCACCACTCGCCCCTTCCTTCTTTTTCTCCCGGTTCGCCTGTGCAGGGGCCAGTCCTCCCATCCCTGCTGATGATTCCCGCCCAGGACGGCAGGGAACCGGGCAGGTTATTCCGGTCCCCCCGATACGTGCGGTGAGACGGGCCCCGTTTTGTGCACAACATGTATCCTTAAGACCCTGCACCTCTCTTTCCTGTACGGGAAGGTTTCCGGCATGGCAATCGACTGGTACATGGAATTCGTGGATACGACGTATCGGCCCGCAGGCAACGACCTCGTGGCACTCTTCTCCTTCGAGCCGGCTGCAGGAATCAGCAGGGAGGAGGCAGCAGGCAGGATAGCCTCGGAGAGTTCCACGGGGACGTGGACGACCCTCCACACGATGCCCGAACGGATGAAGGATCTCAAGGCCACCGTTTTCGAGATGGAGGGTAATTGCGCAAAGATTGCCTATCCGATCGCGCTCTGGGAAGAGGGAAATGCCCCCCAACTGCTGAGCGGGATTGCAGGGAATATCTTTGGCATGAAGGCGCTCCGCAGCCTCAGGCTCCTGGACGTCTCGTTCCCGCAGGAGTACACCAGCCACTTCCGGGGACCGCACTTCGGGATGGAAGGGATCCGGAAGATGATGCGGATCCACGGCCGCCCCCTCCTCGGGGCGGTCCCCAAGCCAAAAATTGGTTTTTCGGCGCGGGAACACGCGGAAGTCGCATACGAGACCTGGATGGGCGGCTTTGACTTTGTAAAGGACGACGAGAACCTCACATCGGCGTCCTTCAACAGGTTCGGGGACCGGGTCAGGGAGATGACGCGGATGCGGGATCGTGCCGAGCAGGAGACCGGTGAATCGAAGTCCGCCTTCATCAACATCACCGCGGATGTCGAGACGATGAAGGAGCGAGCCGACATCCTCGCGGGTTCCGGCTGGAACTATGCGATGATCGACGTCGTCGTCGCCGGGACCGCGGCAGTCTCGACGATGCGCGATTACTGCTCAGACCTCGGCCTTGCCATCCATGCCCACCGGGCCATGCACGCCGCGTTCTCGCGGAACAAAAAGCACGGGATCAGCATGCTCTTCCTTGCGAAGCTGATGCGCCTGATCGGGGTCTCCCAGATCCATACCGGCACGGCGGTCGGCAAGCTTGCCGGGACAAAGAGGGATGCCGCCCTGCTCGCCGACGTCCTGCGGGAGCAGCACGTACGGGCTGTTCCAGACGTCTGTCTCGAACAGGACTGGGGGAGGATCAGGAACGCGTTTCCCGTCTCGTCCGGCGGACTCCACCCGGGACTCGTCCCGAACGTCCTCGATATCTACGGAACGGACCTCGTCCTCCTCGTGAGTGGCGGCATCCATGGCCACCCCGACGGGACACGGGCCGGCGCTCTTGCCACGGTGCAGGCAGTCGAAGCGTGGAGGGAGGGGATCCCGCTGAGCGAGAAGGCAAAAACGTCCCCCGAGCTTGCCCGGGCCCTCGAGAAATGGGGCACTTTTCGGCCGAAGTAAGGAAAGAAGGGGTTCATGCCCGTTCTTTCCGGGGGAGGAGGGAGCGGGATGGCACCTTTCTCGGTCTTTTTTTCTCCACGGGGTTTTTTGGGGTTTATCCGGCGTCCCGCATGCCTGTTCGGGGCATCGGTTTTTTTAAAAACCATGATGCTTTCTCCCGGTGAGTGATCACCATGGAACGTTCTCCCGGCCATCGCCCGCAGAAGGTCTTCTCCGCAGAGAGGGCCGGCCACCTCGACACCCGGTTACGCTGGCTCCTGTACCGTCCCGATCGCCTTGCACGTCGGTACATCAGGCCCGGGTACAGGGTCCTCGATTTCGGGTGCGGCCCGGGGTTCTTCACCCGCGCATTTGCACGGCAGGTCGGAGAAGGGGGCCTTGTCGTTGCCGCCGACCTCCAGGAGGAGATGCTCCGCATCCTTGCAGGGAAGATGCAATCGGAGGGCCTGCTCTCCCGCGTCGTGACGCACCGGTGCAGGCCGGACACAATCGGCCTCCCTGGCGATGCAGCGGGAACGTTCGATGCTGCTTTTGCCATCTTTGTCGTCCACGAGGTACCTGATCCGCAGGGGCTCTTTCTCGAGATCGGATCGCTCCTTACATCGGGCGGGGTCCTCTTCCTCGCCGAGCCCCCCTTCGTCGTCTCCCGCAGCGAGTTCGAAAGCGAGCTCCGATCTGCCCGTGAGGCAGGGTTCCGTGTCCTGGAACGGAGGTTGCTGTTCGTCAACCGGGCAGCAGTCCTCGCGAAGGAGAACGGGGATTCCTGCAGGGTACCCTGATTCAGCCCGGGGCCGCCATGGGGATACGGGTGATCGAACCGGGGAATGTATTTTCAGCACAGGATTCCTGTTCCATGTGAGGAAGAAGGCATGTCGGATTTTGCGAGAGCCTGCAGGTTCTCTGACATCCGGGATGGCGAGCTGAAGAAGGTCCGGGTCGGGGGAAGAGAGATCCTGCTTGCACGGGCGGAAGGCCATGTTTATGCAACCGACGTCTTCTGTCCCCACCTTGCGGCTGATCTCTCGGAGGGGATCCTCCTGGGCTTTATCCTCACCTGCCCGATGCACCGATCGCAGTTCGATATCCGGGACGGCCACGTGGTCCGCTGGACCGATCTCTCCGGGACGATCCTGAAGTTTGCATCCCTTGCACGACCTCCCCGGCCCCTGAGATGCTATCCCGTCCGGATCGAGGGGGAGTGGGTCCTCGTGAAGGTCGGATGAGACCCGCTTGAAGGAGACTCCGGCAGGGAGGGGCCATCCCCCTGCGCTCCCGGGACAGATCCACGTTCCTGTCCGCTTGCGATGAGCGGGGGACCTCTCTCCAGATACCTGGAAAACTGCACCTTATCGCCGGGAAGGTCTTTGGATGCGGTTTTTCCTTCCGCTGCAGAGGATACCCTGCCCGTGCAATAGCCTTATTTTGTCCCGCCTCCCAGATATGTTGTAGTGAA
>CAYSII010000006.1:0-68009 GCA_964431125.1 uncultured Methanolinea sp.
AGAAAATAAAAAAACCGGTGGAGTTCCGATTGACTAAGGCAGCCCGGCCGGCGGTCATCTCCGCCGGGAATGGGTCAGGTTCCCGGTTACAACCGGGTCAGGGCACTCATCGCATTCGAATTCGAGGGTTGAATGGAGAATGTTGTATTTATCGAGCCTTCGCTTTATTTCGGACTTTATCTGTGCGATCCGCCGGGGTTCTTCCTCGCAGCTGTATACATGGGCATCAAGGACGTTGATATGGGAACAGAGGCTCCACAGGTGCACATTGTGGACACCATCGACCCCCTCGACATTCGTGATCTCCTCCACCACCTGTTCGAAATCCACGTCAGGGGGGACAAACTGGAGGAGAATTGCCATGCAGTCCCGGACCATCAGGAGAGATGTGAGGAGGATTGCACAGACGATGATAAGGGAGATGAGAGGATCGATCAAAACCTGGCCGGAGAGGGAAATCCATGCTGCAGCTCCAACGACTCCGACAGACGAGAGGGTATCCCCTAGGACATGGAGGAATGCGCTCCGGATTGTGAGATCATGGCTCCCGTGGAGCAGCCAGGCGATGAAGAGATTGACGCAGAGACCAGCGAGTCCGACAGTCATCATTCCCCCGGAAAAAACAGGAGCCGGATGAGAGAATCTCTCAAAAGCCTCACGTGCAATGAAGAAACAGAGCCCGATGAGAACGATTCCGTTGAGAAGGGCTACCATCACCTCGACCCGGTGATACCCGAACGTCCGCGTTTTCGTTGGCAGTGCCTGTGCAATGAGGATAGCCCCAAGAGAGAGGAGGAGTGCAGAACCGTCCACCAGCATGTGCCCTGCATCGCTGACAAGCGCAAGAGACCCTGTAAGGAATCCGCCTGCAAGTTCAACTCCGAAAAATGCGAAAGTGACGATGACCGCAATGGCAAGGGCCCTCTCGTGCTTATCCCTGTGCATGGTACCTCTTCGGCGCAGCGCGGAAAGAAAGGTGACAGGAGATGCCGGTGCCGGGCGTTCGGAACCAAAGTCCCCCGCGTCCGGCAACTGTCATTCCTTTTCTATCCACCCCATCCGGACGTACCAGTCGTACTCGTGGGGCCACCTGTCCCTGTTCCAGAGTACCAGCTGCCGGAAGTAGTCCCTCCTCTGGCGGAGCATCTCCTCCTGTTCGGGGTACGCATGCTCTCCCCTAATTGCTTCGACGAGTCTCTCTCCAAGCTTCCACGCATCCCTCTCCGCGAGAGTGAGAGCGGAGGGATCCCGCCCGACTGCGACCCCGACTCCCCCGACGGCGATTGCGCCGAGTGCATTCAGGACGTGGTTGAGGTATTCCACGATGAGGTCGTGGTTGCCTCCCCCGGCAGTGCAGACAGAGCACCCGAACTTGCCGGTAAACATCCTGCAGTGGATGGCATCGGCCATCCTGTCGAAGACGGCCTTCAGCGGCGCAGGGATCGAATCGATGTAGTTCGGGGCGCCGAGCACGAGCCCGTCGGCCCCCATCATCGTATCGAAGATGAAGGGGAAGTCATCGGAGAGCGTGCATTCTCCGGTTGCATAACAGGTTCCGCACGCTGTGCAGAAACCGATCCGGAGCGAGTAGATGTCGACGATGTCTGTGACAGCGCCCCTGTCCCGGGCGCCCTGCAGGACTGCCTGAACGAGGCGCAGCGTGTTGCTATCCTTTCCCCGCGGACTCGCAATGAGCCCGAGCACCTTTTCTGCCATGGTATGCCCTCTCCAGCTGGGATCAGGATGGGGGAAGGATAAACCTGCCGGTCGCGGCCGGTCAAAGGGCCTACCTGAAGAAGAGGACCCTCTTGACATCCTCGACGGTCATCCCGTTGTCCATCCCGAGGCCGTACATGACCTGGATTGCCTTCTCGTCCAGGAACGAGAGCGATGTTGCATTGTTCTCCGGGTAGGCAAAGATACTGTCAGGGTACCGGAGCGAGTCCCCCTTGAACCCGAGAGTATACAGGAGAGACCGCAGGATGTAGTGGGTCCTCGTATCACCCTCGATCTGGTCGTTGATGTAGATATCGTAGCCCCTGACCTTTGCACAGGTCACCCCGTTGCAGGAGAATTCCCTGTTCAGCCAGCCTATCTCGTATGAAAGATCGATTGCCTTCAGGCCATCGGGCGGGAGGAACTTGATCCGGATGTCTCCGGACTGCCCGGTCTTCGTGTTCTCGAAGATCTTGTTTGACTGGGAGAGGTAATTGAATTTCAGGATGAAGGACTCGATGGTCTGCCTGTCAGAGTCCCTCCCGGCGTTTAAGGAGACGGTCGTCCGCCGTGTCGAGAGGGGGAGGCGTTCGAGGAAGATGTTTCCGCCCCCGAACGCCACGTCGATGAAGTGGAGGTTGATGTCCTCGCTCGAGAGGAGGGTGGGTGACGGGGTAAAAACAGGGACCATGGTTGCCGGGACTGCTGTCACGTCTGTTCCGGGAGGAACCACGGAGGGAAGGGGGGTCGGCTCTACAGCTTCTCCCGGAGGAGAGCGCGCAGAAAGACAGCCGGAGATGCTGATGGACACAACGCTCAAAATGGCCAAAAAAACAAAAAATCCCCGATATTCCATGAATAATGTTCGTGCCGGGAAGAAAAAAGATTTGTGATGGGGCTTTTTGGGAAATCAGATCGCAGGGGATAATGAAGTTGTGCGGGATGCATCTCATACGGTGCGCCATGATCACTGGTATATGCAATGAAGATCAAAAGATACCTCACGGGGATGAGCGAATTGTTCCCAGTGGAGTTGCTGAACCATTAGTAATTATAAAAGGACGGACAGGGAAGAGGAGGTTGTCGTTGACCAGACCACCCCCGAGGGTGTCGAAACCATCAGGGTGCGCCTCCCGAAGAAACGGAACAGGGAACAATTTGCAATTGCCGAACTGATGCTCGGTTCAAACCACATCCGGGTTCGGTGCATCGACGGGGTAACCCGGATGGGACGGATCAAGGGCAAGATCAAGAAGAGGGCATGGATCAGGGAGGGAGATACCCTCATCATCACCCCGTGGAGTTTCCAGGACGAGAAATGCGATATCTCGTACCGGTATACGAAGCCGCAGGTGGACTGGCTGCGGAGAAACCGGTACCTCTGACCTGTTTTCCATCCGGTGCACTTTTCGTGGGTCACCCGGGGATTATTTCTCACCTTTTTTTGAGATTTTTTTGACAATGAGTCTTGAGACAGGGATGAGGACAGGGATGAGTGCATAACACCACATGCTCTTTGCAGGGTTAAGGAACGAGACACCGATTGCAGCAACGAAGACAATCGTGATGATAGCATTCCGTATCCTGCCTGCCCGGTCCCCCGCCTCGGGACCTGGTGCAAGGATATCCCGCTTTCTCTCAATGTAGACTGTCATTCCCGCAAGGAGAAGGCTCGTTGCGAGGAGGTTGACGTGGAAGAGGAGGACAGCCTCGAGGACATCCGGGTAATCCCCGGATAACGCAGTCGTGAAGGGGATGAGGACGATTAAAAAGAGGAGGAGGATGTTCATGCGGATGAGCATCCCGTCGATGAAGCGGACTCTGTCAAGGATACGGTGATGGGAGATCCAGTACCCTGCAAGGACGAAGAATGAGATGACAAAGAGCATGAACTCCGGGAACATCCCTGCAATCCGGCCGGGCAGGAGAAGAGGTGCCTGGTCCGTCGGTATCTCGGGGATGGTGAGGGAGAGGAAGAGCAATGTCATTGCAAAGGCAAAGATGCCGTCGCTCAAAGCTTCCAGCCGGGCCTTTCCAATCGTCTCCATGATCCGTTTTTTCCGGGAACTCCTGTCAGGAATGTTGGCAGCTTTCGGGTAAAAGGTCTCTCTTTTCGCAAACAGTAAAAAATCCGCAGGGGAGGGGATAACCCTCACCACCTGACTCTTCGCCTGTTACTTTCCGGGTTTCATCAGGATGAGGGCAAGCGAAAACCCGAGCAGTGCGAGGACAAGAACGTAAGGGAAGACTCCCATGTAGGATCCGGTCGTCGTCTTGATGAACCCGGCAAGCTGCGGACCTGCGATTGCCCCTGCGCCGTAGGCGAGGAAGATGACACCGTAGCAGCGGGGATAGTCGCACGTGCCGAAGTACGAGGCGGTTGCAGTCGGGGCAATGGCAAGCCACCCGCCGAGGCACCCCCAGAGGAGTGCAAAGCTCAGGATGTAGGTGGGAACTGCCGGCATCTGCCAGAGGAATACGGATGCGGCTGCAATGAGGATAAAAGTGATGAGTGCCGTGTTCCGTGGCGTGATCCTGTCCGTGAGTGCGCCAAAGAGCGGTCTTCCCCCGCCATTGAAGATCGCGAAGAACCCGACGAGGAACGTTGCGAGCCCTGTCTCAATCCCGACCTCTGTCCCCACCGGTTTTGCAATCGAGATCGCCATCAGTCCGGCAAGACACCCGATGAAGTAGCATGACCAGAGACCATAGAAGGACGGTCTCCTGACCATTGCGGACCTGTCACATTCGCATACCTCCTGCCCTTTTCCGGGATCGGGAGGTAGCCAGCCTGCAGGCCTCCACCCCGCATCCGGGAACCGCAGGGGGAGGGAGAGGAGGACGATCAGGACGACAAAAGCGATACCGAAGATGCGGAAGGTGTTCATCACTCCGGCTGTGCCGATGAGAAAACCGGCAATATTTGCCGTGAGGAACGCTGAAAACCCAAAACCGAGCAGTGTCAGCCCGACCGCCGTCCCCCTCCTGTCCGGGAACCACCGGGCCGCGACAGCAACAGGGACACCGTACGCGATTCCCACCCCGGTTCCGCCGATGATCCCGTACACGATGTAGAGCATCCAGACGGATGTGACTGTGGATGCAAGGAGCCACCCGAGTCCCGTCAGGGCTCCCCCGATGATGGTGACCCTGCGGGGGCCGAGCGTCTCGATGTATTTTCCGGCAAGGGGCATTGCAATCGCAAAGAATGCGAGGAAGACGGAAAATGGCATCAGAATCTCGTTTGCGGTAACGGGCTGGCCAAGTTCCTCTGAAAAATACGTCGTGAGAGGCCCGACAAAGACGCTCCACGAGTAGATCGTCCCGAGGCAGAGGTTGATGATGAGCCCGCAGATGACAAGGAGCCAGCGGCCGCGCTCTGCCCTCATGCCAAAGAGAGTCTGACCGGAAGACATGGAGGTCTCCAGAAAAAAATTATTCTTCCAGGGTGGAGACGTCCCCCGGGTCGATTCCAAGCTCTTTTGCCTTCAGCACCCGGCGCATGATCTTGCCCGAGCGTGTCTTGGGAAGCCTGTCAACGAACTCGATCTCGGATGGCATGGCGATCGGTCCGAGTGTCATCCTGACATGGTAGATCAGGTCGGTCTTGAGCTTCTCGCTTGGCGAGTACCCGACACGCAGGATCACGAATGCCTTTATCACGTTGCCTTTCATCGGGTCGGGCTTGCCGATGACAGCAGCTTCTGCGACTGCCTGGTGCGAAACGAGGGCACTCTCGACCTCGGCAGTACCGATATTGTGACCCGCGACGATGATGATATCATCGGCCCTCCCGATGATCATGATGTAATCATCTGTCTTGCTCTTGACAGCGAGGTCACCGGCAGTGTAACAGTTGGGAATGGTGTTCCAGTACATGCGGTACCGCTCATCGTTCCTGTAAACGGTCCGGAACATGGCAGGCCACGGTCTCCTGATGACGAGGAATCCACCGTTACCGGGAGCGACCGGGTTTCCTGCCTTGTCCACCACGTCGGCGATAACCCCGGGGATCGCCTTTCCCGCAAATCCCGGCCGCATAGGCTCGCCAACCATCGTGGTGATCATGTGCATGCCCGTCTCGGTCTGCCACCACGTGTCCACGACAGGGCACTTCTCCTTTCCAACGACCCGGTAATACCATTCGAACGCCTCGGGGTTGAGAGGCTCGCCGACAGAGCCGAGGATCCGCAGAGACGAAAGGTCATATTTGTTGGGCCATTCCTCTCCCACTTTCATGAACATCCGGATTGCAGTCGGCGCAGTGTAAAAGACCGTTACTCCGAGATCCTGGATGATCTTCCAGAAGCAGCCGGGATCGGGATAGTCGGGGACTGCCTCCGCGATGACGACTGTTGCACCGATGGAGAGAGGTCCGTACACGATATAGCTGTGACCCGTGATCCAGCCGGGGTCAGCCGTGCACCA
The DNA here is from genome assembly GCA_964431125.1 of uncultured Methanolinea sp. Lineage (GTDB taxonomy): Archaea > Halobacteriota > Methanomicrobia > Methanomicrobiales > Methanospirillaceae > Methanolinea_A. The sequence goes on from CAYSII010000006.1 coordinate 6,145, forward strand.
GTAGACATCCGTGTCTTTGAGGTCAAAGATGTGCTGGGTCGTATACCCTGTGCCAACCATATAACCGCCGCAGGTATGGACGATGCCCTTCGGGGCACCCGTGGATCCACTGGTGTAGAGGATGAAGAGCGGGTCCTCTGAGTCCATGACCTCGGGATCGCACGTGGAGGAAACCCCCTCCATAATCCCGTAATAATCCAGTTCAATCTCCTTGTGGAGCTCGACAGGCTGTTCCACCTCCCGGGAGAGGACGATGACCTTCTCCACGCTGGGAGCATTGATGATGGCCTCCTCCACGATGGTCTTCAACGGAATGGTCTTTCCACGGCGGATGCTCACGTCTGCAGTGATGACAACCTTGGCCTCGGCGTCCCTGATCCGCATGTTCAGGGCGGCTACCCCGAAACCACCAAAGACAACGCTGTGAACTGCCCCGATACGGGCACATGCGAGCATCGCGATGATCTGCTCGGGTACAAGGGGCATGTAGATGCAGACCCGGTCACCCTTCGCGACGCCAAGCCTCTTGAGACCGTTTGCGAAGCGGCATACCTCGGTGAAGAGCTTCTTGTAGGTGAAGATCTTCTCCTCGCCGTCTTCCCCCCGCCAGATGAGAGCCACCTTGTTCCTCCGGTGGTTGGCCACGTGGCGGTCGAGGCAGTTCGCAGTGATGTTCAGCTTGGCATTGACGAACCATTTTGCATAGGGGTAGTTCCAGTCGAGGACGCGGTCCCACTTCCTGATCCAGTCGAAGTGGTGGGCCTGTTTCTCCCAGAAACCGTCCGGGTCGGCAAGAAACTCACTGTATGCCGTTTTATAATCCTTTGTCCATGCATTCTGCCTGTACGACGGATCCGGGATGTAGACCTTCTCGGCATCGACCAGCGACACCTTAAACGATTCTGCCATTCTATCGCACCTTTCCGTTTGGACTCATTCGATCAGCCATCTCGTTTTTGATATCATGCAGGGAGAAAATTTCTCCCTGCCACACCCTCTCTTGTTATACTCTCATTACCTTAAGTGCGGTTGTTCACTTCGATTCGTTCCCCTGGTCGCAACAGCGAACCAGAAATCCGGAAATAAACCCTCCTCCTCCTCTTATCTCCCGATCCCTCCGTGGAAATGATATGTTAATGATTAATCATTATAATTATTAAAGCTGATGATCTCCTTCTGCCTCTAAATAAAGTTGTATAAATCCTTTTTTTTTACTGCATAGCCACGGGAAATGGAGATCGTGGTCGCATCCCGAAGGAGAAAAAAAATCCGCCTGCATGTCAGCCGAAAAGGAAGTTCCATGGTGCTGCGCTATTCCCGGATACCCCGGATACCAATCGAAAAAAGGGAGAAATAAGGATTAACATCTGGCAGAAAGAAACGGGATCTATGGATGTTGCCATTATCGGAGCCTCGGGATATACAGGTGGCGATCTCATCCGCCTCCTCCTCTGCCATCCGCACGTCCGCGTGACCTGTGCCACATCGAGGAAGCTTGCAGGAAAACCGGTTGCCTCTGTCCATCCCCACCTCAGGGGGTTGATCGATCTCCCGTTCAGCAACCCCTCCCCGGACGAGATGGATGCCGATGTCGCCTTCCTTGCAGTTCCCCACACTGCAGCCATGGCATACGCCCGGCCACTGCTCGCGCGGGGGATGAAGGTCATCGATCTCTCTGCTGATTACCGGCTCCCCAGAGAGGTGTACGAGAAGGTATACGGAGTTCCCCACACGGATTACTTTTCTGCCCCCTACGGTATCCCCGAGATCCACCGCGGTTCATACAGGAACGCGGACTTCGTGAGCAATCCGGGTTGTTTCCCGACGGGAGCAACCCTGGCAGCTGCCCCCCTCGCCCGGCACGCCCATACGATCATCTACGATTCAAAGACAGGTGTCTCGGGTGCAGGAGACAATCCCTCGGCGACAACGCACTACCCAAACGTCGCAGACAACGTGAACCCCTACAAGTGGACAACCCACCGCCACCTCGCAGAGATGAAGCAGGAACTTGCAGCCCTCGGATCACGGGCAAAATGCTACTTTACCCCCCACCTCGTCCCGGTCAACAGGGGAATTCTCACCACTGCCCATATCCTGCTCGAGGATCCGGTGGGGCAGGAGGAGGTGGATGAACTGTACCGGAAGTACTATGGCAGCGAGTTCTTCGTCCGGCTCCAGAACCCCATCCTTGCCGCCGTCCGCGGTACCAATTTCTGCGATATACGAGCCGAGAGCGAAGGAGAGCGGGTCGTTGTCGTCTCTGCCATCGACAACCTCGGCAAGGGAGCAAGCGGCCAGGCCATCCAGAACATGAACATCATCTGTGGCTTCGATGAAAAGGACGGGCTCACAGGTGCCGGCCTCCTCCCGTGAAGGTGATTTGAAGAATGCTTGTCCGTGACGTGATGACGAAGAACCCGGTCACAGTCCAGGCGGATGCCCCTGTCCGGGAGGCCGCGGCACTGCTCCGCAGACACTCGATCGGCGGTCTCCCTGTGATGGAGGGAGAAAAGCTGGTCGGTATCATAACCGAATCCGATATCCTCCGGCTCCTCCAGACCGGGAAGATTTCAGACGACCTCTGGCTCCCCTCGCCGCTCGAGGTCATCGAGGTTCCTGTCAGGGAGTTCATCAACTGGGAGAAGACCCGCCATGCCCTGACCGCGATCGGGGAGCAGGAGGTCCGCACTGTCATGAGCCACCCGGTCGTGACCATCAGCGAGGATGCCGATATCGAAGAGGCAGCGTCCCTGATGCTCTCGAGAAGGATAGCGCGGCTCCCTGTTGTGAGAGGGCACGATCTCGCTGGCATCGTCGCGCGGTCTGACATCATCCGGGGCATTGCCCGGGCAGGCGAGGGAGAGGAGAGGAATCCATGAAGAGTATTTGTGGGGTGGACGGGGTCACTGCCTGGGGAGAAAAGGAAGGGAAGTTTGGGCTCGCCCTGATACGGGCAGAAGGAGAGGCAGCAGGAGTCTTCACGTCGAACCTCATGAAAGCACCCCCCATCAGGCTCATGGAGGAGCGGATCCGGCGCGGGAGGCTTGCGGCGGTGGTTGCAAACAGCGGTTGTGCGAATGCCTACACTGGGGAGAAGGGCTACCGTGATGCGCAGGAGATGGCGTCTATCGCGGCAGGAGCGCTGGGCGTCAGCCCTGACGAGGTGGGAGTTGCAAGCACGGGGGTCATCGGGAGGTACCTTGACCTCTCCCTGATCCGGGACCAGTGCAGCCGCGTGGCACCGCACCTTGCCCGGAGCGAGGAGGCCGAGGCGCGTGCGGCCCGGGCCATCATGACTACCGATCTCGTGGAAAAACACGCCCTCGTCAGGAGGGAGACATTCTCGGTCGGGGGTATCACAAAGGGATCGGGCATGATTGCCCCGAACATGGGGACGATGCTGGCGTTCATCTACACGGATGCAGAGGTCTCCGGAGAAGGGCTGAGGAGCGCTCTCAAGGACGCAGCCCGCCGGACATTCAACAGGATCGTTGTCGACGGTGACATGAGCACAAACGACATCGCGCTCTGCACGGCGACCGGAAGGGCGGGAAAGGTTCCCGCGAGGGAATTCTCAATGGCCCTCGAGGAGTGCTGCAGGGCACTGGCCATCCAGATAGCGATGGACGGGGAGGGTGCGACAAAGCTGATCGAGGTGACGGTCAGGGGTGCCCCGGGAGAGGAGGAGGCGGCTTCTGTCGCCCGCACCATCGTTGCATCGCCTCTCGTCAAGACTGCTGTCTACGGTGCCGACCCGAACTGGGGGAGGGTGATTGCGGCTGCCGGGAGGGCCGGTGTCGCTTTCGATCCCGACCACGTCGACCTCTGGATGGGTGACGGGCTCACTTCTGTTCCCCTCGTGAGGAATGGAGAGATCGTCGTTGACCTTCCCCGTGCAAAGGCCCTGATGAAGGGAAAGAAGGTGACGTTCGTCCTCGACCTTGCATCCGGTACCAGCGAGGCAACCGCATGGGGATGCGACCTGACGGAAAAGTACGTGGAGATCAACGGGAGGTACACGACATGAAGCGCGAAGACGTCCTGATGGAGGCACTCCCCTACATCCAGAAATTCCATGGAAGAACAATGGTCATCAAGCTCGGCGGGCATGCCATGGTCGACCCGGCGATCCTCGAGACGGCAATACGCGATGCGGTCCTCCTCCAGCTCGTCGGGATCAGGCTCGTCCTTGTCCATGGAGGCGGCCCGGAGATAACCGACAAGATGAAGGCGATGGGCAAGGAACCACGGTTCGTTGCGGGCCTCCGTATCACCGATGCAGAGACGCTCGAGATCGCCCAGATGGTGCTCGTCGGCAAGATCAACAGCAACATTGTCTCGCTGATAGCAAAGAGCGGGGGAAAGGGGATCGGGCTCTCGGGCAACGATGGATCCCTCATCATCGCCCGGAAGATGGTTCCCCAGCGCGTCAGGGTCGAGGGAGGAGAGCAGGAGGTCGACCTCGGCCACGTGGGCGAGATCGAGGAGATAAACCCCTCCGTCCTCCACACCCTCCTTGACAGCGGCTACATCCCGGTCATTGCCCCCCTCGCCATCGACAGGAACGGACAGAGCCTCAACATCAACGCGGACACCGCTGCCGGCGAGATAGCGATTGCACTCGGGGCCTACAAGCTCATTAACATGACAGACGTGGACGGCATCATGGATGCCTCCCGCACGCATGTCTTCCGCAGGCTCGGTCTCGCGGAGGCAGAGAACCTGATGGAAAAGGGGGTCGTCTCGGAGGGGATGATCCCGAAGGTATCCTCGATTGTCCGGGCGGTGAAGAGTGGCGTCGCCTACGGGCATGTCATCAACGGGAACATCCCCCACAACCTCCTCCTCGAGATGTTCACCGACGAGGGCGTCGGGACGATGATTGCGGCAGGGGAATAGAGATTCCTTCAATCGAAAAAAAGTTCCTCATACGGGACGGACGGAAAAGTGACACCGGGTCACGGGAGGTTCCCGTCACCCTGGCACTCCCGCTGCCTCTCCTCGCTCATCTCGATGAGCAGGCCAAAGATCTTCTGGATTGAGAGCGGGTTGATCCCCTTCTCCACCGCGTAGTTGTAGGTATGTTCCAGCACCTCGTGCGTCCGCTTCTCGTCGTGAACGGGCAACCCCTCGGCCATCTTGATATGTGCCATGCGGCCTGCAAGCTGCTGCCTTTTTGCAATCAGGTCGATGATCTGCTCATCGATCCTGTTGATCTCGGCCCGGAGTGCTTCGATGGGCATACACTCTACCTACGGGGAGTCAGGAGATTTAAATGTGGTGGCCGAAGCCCTCTCCAAAGAGCATAAGCACTCCAGGATCCAGATATAGGGAATGAAGAGACATGCTCGAAAGAATCACCCGCCGTGAGAGGTCAGACCTCCTCATCGCGTGGCTTGCCATATCCATCGCATTCTCCCTCATCTTCATCAGGGGGGGCGTGACGCTCGAGACCTTCCTCGTATTTCTCCTCGTCTCGATGTTCACCGTGGGTATCGGCTTCATCCTCCACGAGATGGCCCACAAGTTCACGGCAATGAGATACGGTTTCTGGGCAGAGTTCCGGAAGGACAACCTCATGCTCCTTGTTGCAGTCGCGATGGCGGCTCTCGTCGGTGTGGTCTTTGCCGCTCCCGGTGCAACCGTGATCTACGGGACGTACATCACGCGGGAGCAGAACGGGAAGATATCTGCCGCAGGGCCGGTGGTCAACCTCCTCCTGTGCGGTGTATTTGCAGCTCTATCCGTTCTTGCAGGGGCACTCTCTCTCCCCCTGCTCTCCATCGTCGGGAGGGTCGGCCTGCAGGTGAATGCCATGATCGCAGCCTTCAACATGCTGCCGGTCAGCGTGCTCGACGGGAAAAAGGTCCTTGCATGGAACCCTGCCGTTTTTCTCCTCCTGATTGGTTCGGCATTCGGGATACTGCTTGCATCGTATTTCACCCCCTTCTTCTGATTTTTCCGCAGCCAGATGAGAAACGCAACGGTTAAATAAAAATTCAAATAAATTTGATGTAAATAAAACAATTTTGTTAAGGTGAAAGTGGAATGCACATCATGGAAGGATTCCTGCCCCTCCCCTGGGCAGTATTCTGGTGGCTCGTTGCGCTCCCGTGCCTTGGGTTCGGGATATACCAGTTGCGGCGCCTCCTCTCTGCCGATCGCGAAGCCCTCCCGCTCCTCGGGGTGACGGGAGGCTTCGTCTTCATCCTCTCGTCTCTCAAGCTCCCCTCGGTCACGGGCAGCTGCTCGCACCCCACCGGGACAGGCCTTTCAGCGGTCTGCTTCGGCCCGTTTGTCACATCGGTCATCTGTGCCATCGTCCTCCTCTTCCAGAGCCTCTTTCTCGCGCACGGCGGGCTCTCGACACTCGGTGCAAACATCGTCTCGATGGGTGTCGCCGGGCCACTCGTTGGATGGATGATCTACCGGGCACTCCGGGATACACGCATCAACGTCTACCTCACGGTCTTCCTTGCCTGTGCAGTCGCCGACCTCGTGACGTACGTCGTGACCTCGCTTGAGCTCGCCCTCGCCTACCCCGCCGAAGTTGGCGGGGTTGCCGCCTCCTTTGTCCTCTTCCTCGGGATATTTGCCATCACGCAGGTCCCCCTCGCAATCGTGGAGGGGGTGGTACTCGCGCTGGTCTTCAAGTATATCCTGGCCCTCAAGCCCGAGATCCTGGTCCGGCTCAACGTTTTTCCCGAGGGAAAGATCCGCGAAGCGACCGGTGATGTCCCATGAAAAGCAGTTACATGCTCGAGATACTGGCCGTCGCTGCGGTTCTTGCGTTCTGTGCCCTCTTCCTGTACACGAGTTCCCAGATGGGAGACGCGGAGTTTGCAGGTGCTGATACTGCAGGATCAGAGACAGCATCGGCCCTCTCGGGTGTCCCGCTCGAGGAGTTCCAGCCCCTCATCCCCCAGTGGGAGCCACCGAGCGGGGAGGTCGAGTCCGGTCTCTTCGCGCTTCAGGCAGCAATCGGCGGCATTGTCGTCGGCTGGGTGTTTGGATACTGGAAAGGTCAGGCAAAGGTGAAGAGCTGAAAGGAACCACACCAGTAAGATGTACGAAGAACTGCTCGAGGATATCGCCCACAGGAGTGCGCTCCGGGAGACAAACACCGTCGTCAAGCTCGCCACGGGCACCGGGGCGATCCTCCTCTGTCTCCTCTCTCCGGGATTTCTTGCACCCCTCTTCGTTGCATTCGTCCTCTTCCTCGCCCTCGTTCTTTTAGCCAGGGTCGATATCCACACGCTCGGGCACGTGTACGCTGCTCCCGCGCTTTTTGCCATCCTCTCGATCGCAGTCATCGTCCTCGTCTCCGGGGGAGGAGAGGTCTTCTGGAGCTGGCAGCCGCTCCCCTGGCTCTCCCTCTCCGTCTCCCGTGCGGGTATCAACCAGGGACTCCTCGTCTTTTCCCGTTTTGCAGGGGGAACCACCGCCCTCGTCTTCATTGCCCTCACGACACCAGTGTCCGACCTCTTTGCCCTCATGAAACGTGCAAGGATTCCCGACGAGGTGACGGACATCGCGATGATCATCTACAGGACAATCTTTGTCATCATGGCCCAGGCTGTCCAGGTGTACAGGGCACAGGTGATGCGCCTTGGGTACGGCACGTTCCGCGAGTCGATCCGCTCCTTTGCGACGCTCTGCGGGGCCGTATTCATCGCATCCTGGGATGCAGGGGAGGATCTCATCCGTGCAATGGAAGCCCGGTGTTACGACGGGAAGTTCGCAGTTCTCACAAAAGACCAGCCGCCCCGGCCCCTCCCTGTTGCGGCTGTCGCCCTGTTCTTCATGGCCACCGGTGCCCTTGCGGTGACAACGGCACAGATCACTCTCCTCTAGGGGGTCTTTTCCATGGGACGAATCATCCTCGAAGCCCGGGAGATCTGGTACCGTTATCCGCGGGGAATGGATGCTATCCGGGGGATCAGTTTCCACGTCTGGAGGGGAGAGAAGGTTGCAATCGTCGGCCCAAACGGCGCCGGAAAGTCGACGCTCCTCCTTATGTTCAACGGGATGATAAAACCGGACCGGGGAGTCATCCTCTTTGATGACCAGCCGATCAGCTATGACAGGGGGTCGCTTCGCGAGCTGCGCCGGAAGGTCGGGTTCGTGATGCAGAACCCTGACCGCCAGATCATCTCGCCGACGGTCTTCCAGGACGTGGCGTTCGGGCCGGTCAACCTTGGTTTCAGCGGGGACGAGGTGAGGGAGATCGTCGAGAGATCCCTTGCCCAGGTCGGGCTTCCGGGGTTCGAGAGACGACCTCCTCACCAGCTCTCCGGCGGGGAGAAGAAGAGGGTGGCCCTCGCGGGAGTCCTCGCCATGGATCCTGACGTCCTCGTCCTTGACGAACCAACGACAGGGCTCGACCCCTCAGGTTCCGAGGACATCATGGAACTTCTCGACGAGCTGCATCACCAGAAGAAGACGATCATCATCTCGACGCACGATATCGAGCTTGCGTATCCCTGGGCAGACCGGGCGATCCTGCTGACGAAGGGGACGATTCTCCAGGAGGACGTTCCCGAAGTTGCTTTCGGCGATCCTGACCTCGTGAAGATGGCCCGTCTCTCGATGCCCGTCCTCCTCGAACTGTATCTCGAGTTGAAGAAGAGGGGCTTTTCCCTCCCCGAACGGAAACCAAAGACCGTTCTCGACATGCTCAATGCAATAGACCGGGCGTTTAAAAACAGGCTCTGCTACACGGAGCCGGGCAGGATAACAGTCTACGACATCGACTCTGACCCACCCGGAGCCCTTTCTGAATGGATTGCCCGGCACCCAGGGGCCTCCGTGGGTGCGATGGGCACGAGGGCGAAGCAGACGGCAGAAAGCGAAAAGATCGCGCTTGATTTCACGTATGGGGTGATCGACAGGTGCATCCTCAAGGCCCTCCTCGGTGAGGACAGCCTCATCATCACCACCGGCGCCATGGCCGGACGGGTCCGCCAGAGGGTCGACGAGTTCTCCCGGGAGCACAAGCTCGCAATAGAGGTCGCATTTTTCAAAAGTCCCGGGAGTGATTAAAGGAAAGGGACAGGCCCTGATCCCCGGGCATCAACGCACACGGGCTGTCGCGGCCTTCCAGCATCAGGAATGGCCCGAATCACCACCCTCCCGGGAGAGATTCGCAATCACTCTCACGACCGACCGGCCTTTTCGTGCAGCATCTGCAAGTGCTGTCGGGTGACGCCGGATTCCCCCATACCGGTCCATGTCGTTTGCGATGATGTTGTCATAGTACTCGAACCCGAGCGTGTTGAAGAAGGCGGTAACTGCCGGGAAAGCCGCGTCAAAGACGTTGTCCCACGAGAGACCGGCAGTCGAGATGAAGACACCCTTGTGTTTCCGGATGTGGTCATCCGGGAAGTACAGGGTCTTCAGGATAAACTTCCTCGCCCAGAGAAACTGGGCCCGGTCTATCAGCCCTTTCAGCTCGGCGGTAATTCCCATGCTGTATATCGGGGATGCGACTGCAAGGCAGTCCGAGGAGAGAATGCGCTCGAAGAGAGGGATCGCATCGTCTGAAACGATGCAGGTACCGTTCCTGTGGCACGCGTTGCACCCCCGGCAGGGGGAGTAGGAGAGGTCTTTCAGGATGACCTTCTCGGTCTCTGCACCCTCTTCGCGGGTCCCCTCCAGGAATGCGTCAAGGAGCGTCTCGGTATTTCCGTGCCGGTGCGGGCTCCCCGAGAGGCCGATAACCCTGATGGACATATCAGGTCGCCAGCCTCTCCTTGAGTTCGGCAACTACGCTGCGGCCCAGCTCCTCTGCATCCCTACGCGCGGTCGGATGGGCGAGGATGGCCCCCTTCTCGTCGACGCCGTTGACCATTAGGTATCTGATATCCCTGTTGGGGATATCAACGACGTGGAAGAAACACTTCACGGTGGGCACAGCACCATCGAAGACGTAGTCCCAGTTCTGGCCGGCAGTGGAGAGAAATATCCCGATCCTCTTCCCCTTCCGATCAGGGGGAACGACGGGGAGTTTCAGAACGAACTTCCTCGACCGGAAGACCTGGAACCGGTCGATCAAGGCCTTTGCCTGGGCGCAGATGCCCATGCAGAATATCGGTGCGGCAAGGATGAGGCAGTCGCAATCGATGATCCTGTCGTGCAGGACGTCCATCCCGTCGCGCTGGACGCACCTGTTCAGTCTCTCGCAGGCGTTGCACCCGAGGCAGGGGTTGACATCAGCCTCGGTGAGAGCGACCTTATCGATGAGAGCTCCTTCCTGATTCATTGCCTGGAGAACCCAGTCAAGGAGGGTCTCCGAGTTACCTCCCCGCCGCGGGCTTCCGGCGAAGGCAAGGACTTTGATCTCCATCACTGACCCTTTGGCACTCCTAGGGAAAAAAATGTTTGAAAGTACCAAAGACTGTCGGCAAAAAAGAGGGGGAAGGGGAGGTGTCAGAGACTCTTGAAGCAGAGGTACCAGTCCCTGCACTCGTACCCCTCGGAGAGGCGTCTGTCCATCTCCTCCTTGTTCTTCGGGGCGGGCACGACCACCTTGTCTCCCGGCTGCCAGTTTGCGGGTGTCGCAACACCATGCGTGTCAGTCGTCTGGAGTGACTTGATCAGCCGGACGATCTCGGGCATGAACCGCCCTGCAGTGAGCGGGTAATAGATCATGGCGCGGAGGATGCCCTTGTCGTCGATGAAAAAGACAGCCCTGATCGCAGCCGTGGTGCTCTGGCCCGGGTGGATCATCCCGTACTTCTTTGCCACCTTCATGTCGAGATCCGCAATGATGGGGAACGGGATATCGACCCCCATCTTCTCCTTGATATTGCGGATCCACGCAAGGTGGGAGTGGACAGAATCAATGGATAGCCCCAGCAGCTGGACGTTGAGCGACTTTAACTCATCGGCAATCTTTGAGAACGCGATGAACTCCGTCGTGCAGACAGGGGTGAAGTCCGCCGGGTGCGAGAAGAGGACGAGCCACTTTCCCTTAAAGTCTGAAAGCCTGACCATGCCCGCCGTTGTGAGGGCCTCAAAGTCCGGTGCCGGTTCACCGAGCACGGGCATCGTGCCAAATTCGCCGCACATGGGGTATCACTCAGCCATGACTTCGTCAAGCTGCGCCTTCCCGTACACGTAGGCAGGCATTCCCGCGAGGAGGAATGCAACTCGGAGGGCTTCCTCGACCTCTTTCTTCGAGATCCCGAGGTTCTTTGCACCTGCAAGCTGTGCTCTCACGGCGTGCTGGTCACGCAGGGATGCAGCAATCGCAATCGCAATCAGCTTCTTTGTCTTCCGCGTGAGTGCACCATCGTCCCAGATGTGACCCTCGAGTTTCATCACCATTCCGTACATCTGGGGGTCCTTCTCCGCGAGTTCCCTGAAGAACTTCGGGACCTTGCCGATCATCCGCTCCAGATCCTTTGTCTCCGTTGCCATAGCCGGATCACTTCACGAGTTTCATGGGCTGGCCGCAGCAGACAAGCTCTCCGCCACCGACCTCTTTTACTTCGACAACGTTTCCGCAGATCTCGCACTCGAAGACCTGTCCTTTCTTTGATACATTGACCATTTTTTTCTCACTCCTTCTCTTGCATGTTCTGATTCCTGCAATTCCGGGGCACATTAAGACGGAATCAGTCTCACTGCCCGGGATACCTTTTAATTCTGGCCTGCAGTGTGCAGTGCTGAAACCAGGGAAAAATGGAATTTACTGGTTGCTCTTGCCACGCTTGGGCGGGTTCATCGCATCCTCCGGCGTCTTGATGTCCGGGCGGATGTGGGTCATCGGGAAACACTGGTATTCCTCGCAGGCACACTGGGGGCACTTGCGGAGATCCTGTTCGACTCTGTCCAGCACAAGTTCTCGCCCGCAGTCCAGGCACACATACTTTCCGGGCCCGACCTTCTGCCCGGCCTTTGCCTTCTCGGTCAGATCTATCACCATTTGCTACATGGTCGGAGAGATTATTTATTGCTTTGGTTCTTCCCCGGCAATATCAGAAAGAATTCCATTTTCTGTGTCATTGTAGTGTTCCGCCTGCTGACCTGCATATCCAGGAGCCATCGGCCTTATGTGGATCCGGGCGAGAATTCATGCATGGCATATCGTATCGTCGGCATCCTCGGGAGCCCCCTCTCCGGGGGGAATACGGCAAAAATCCTCGACCAGGCACTCTCGGGCGCAAAAGACGCGGGATGCGAGGTCGAGCGGATCGATGTCTGCTCATTGAACTTCCGACCCTGCAGGGAGATCTTCTACTGCCGCGAGCATGAGACCTGTGCCATGAAAGACGATATGATCCCCATGTACCAGAAGTTTGCCGAACTGGACAGCCTCATCGTGGCAACACCGGTGATGACAATGGGCGTCCCTGGCGCTCTCAAGTCGTTCATGGACAGGTTTCAGGTCTTTTTCATGGCAAAGTACATGAGGGGAAAACCTCTCGTCGCGGAGGAGAAGAGGGCACATCGCCGGGGCCTCTGGATCGGGATCTCCGGGATGAAGGTGCCGTACGTCTTCGATGGAGCGAGACTGACGATGAAAGCATTCTTCTCGATCATCGACGTGGCATACTTTGACGAGCTCCTGACGCCGGACATGGACACCATCCGGGACATTGTCACCCGCCCCGATATCCTGCAGGAAGCCTACCGGAAGGGTTTTTGCCTTGGGGAACTCCTCGTCGGGGGAAAACAGGCGTGAAAACCCCAGATTCAGAGTGCACCCCTCTCCCGGAGGCTTGTGAAGCCGGATCGGGCAACGATGATATGGTCGAGGACCCTGATCCCGAGGATCTCGCCTGCTTCCCGTAACTGCCTCGTAATTTCAAGGTCCTGCCGGCTCGGCTCGAGGGATCCCGACGGGTGGTTGTGGACGCAGATGACAGCTGCTGCACGGTCGGTGATCGCATCGGCAAAAACCTCTCGGGGGTGGACGAGGCTGTGGTTGAGCAGGCCGACCGTGATCGTCCTCCTCTCGATCACCTCGTGGGCGCCGTTGAGCGTGATGCAGATAAAATGTTCCTGGCTCTTCCCGGTGATGTCTGAAACGAGCGGGAGGACATCTGCAGGAGACTGGACGCGTGTATGTTCTTCTTCCATTTTCCGGTTGTACCGGCGTGCGAGTTCGAGGGAAGCAAGTATCTGGGAGGCCCTGCTCTGCCCGATCCCGGGAATGCCGACGAGGTCGTCATACGATACATCTTCGCCCCGGCGCATGAAAAGACCTGAAATATCCTTTGCAAGGGAGAATACGTCCCTCTGCGGTGTCCCGTGGCCAAGAATCGCAGCGATCAGCTCGTGGTCCGAGAGGGCCCGGGCACCTTTGCGTGCAATCTTCTCCCGGGGCCGGTCACAGGCAGCAAGATCCCTCATCCGCTTCATGCGACTGCAGGGTGATCGGTTGCGGTCCGAAGAGAAAAAGACAAATGATCCGTTCTCCGGCTCCATGGAAATCCCCCGGGAAGGATACGTATTTAGCCCCCCCTTCCCGATATATCACCATGGCGACAATGGAAAATGCAATGGAAGCCTTTGCCGGTGAATCCCAGGCAAACCGGAAGTATGCCGCGTTTGCCGAGCAGGCCGAGTCAGAAGGGTATAAGAATATTGCCCGTCTCTTCCGGGCTGCATCCGAGGCGGAATCGATCCACGCAAAGAAACTCCTCAAGGCGATGGGAAAGATCCATTCCACGAAGGAGAACCTTGCCGGAGCGATCTCGGGGGAGACCCACGAGTACACGGAGATGTACCCGGAGTTCCTCAAGGAGGCCGAGGCCGAGAAGAAGAGCGATGTTGCCCTTGTCTTCACCTATGCGATGAAAGCGGAAGAGGTGCATGCAACCCTCTACAAGGAAGCTCTCAACAACCTCAACCACGGGCAGGACATGTCGAACAGGACGGTCTACCTCTGCCCGGTTTGCGGGAACGTCTTCCTCGGAAACCCGCCTGACAAGTGCCCGATCTGCATGGCAGTCAGGAAGGTCTTTAAGGTTATCGAGTAAGACCTCCTTCTTTTTTCCTGACTGGTCTCTTCCCCGGGAGGAGGTGACACGGGGAACGGACTTTCGGGTATGCGACTGACACTTTTATTAGGAAATCCGGTCAAATCCCCCAACCATGCCCAGAGTCACAGTTTACTCCACCGAAAACTGCCCCTACTGCCGGATGGCAAAGGCCTACCTTGACCGGCATGGCGTCGACTACATGACAGTCGACGTGGGATCGGACCGGGATCAGGCAAAGAAGATGGTCGAGCTGTCAGGCCAGTACGGTGTCCCCGTCATCACCGTGGACGACGAGGTCATCGTTGGCTTCGATGCCGAGAGGCTGGACGAGCTCTTCGGTCAGGGTCGTGGGGAAGAGACGTATGATGTCCTCATCATCGGTGCCGGACCGGCAGGGCTCACGGCGGCTGTTTACTGTTCGCGAAAGATGCTGAAGTCGGCAATCGTCTCCGAGAATATCGGGGGACAGGCGATCGAGAGCTGGGCGATCGAGAACTACATGGGATACCGGATGGTCTCGGGAGCAGATCTCATGCAGAAGTTCGAGGAGCAGGTGAGGAGTTTCCAGAACATCCACATCGATCTGGACAGGGTGCAGGCGCTCCGGCGGGAGAAAGACATCTTCGTTGCAGAGACTGCAGGCGGAAAGTCCTATACGGCAAGGGCAGTCATCCTTGCCCAGGGCAAGAGACCCCGCAGGCTCGGTGTCGAGGGAGAGGACCGGTACCTCGGAAGGGGCCTCTCTGTCTGTTCCACGTGTGACGGGCCGCTCTTCCGCGATAGGGTCGTTGCCGTTGTGGGAGGGGGGAATTCCGCCCTGCAGACAGCAATCGAGATGAGCAGGATCGCCCGGGAGGTACACCTGATCGTCCGGAGCACGATAAAGGCAGATCCTGCCTACGTGAGACAGTACGAGGAGAAGAAAAACATCATCACGCACCTCAACCATACCGTCTCTGCCCTCCACGGGAACGGGATGCTGAACGGAATCACGATCAGGGATACGGGGAGCGGCAAGGAAACTTTCCTTGCCCTTGACGGTGTCTTTGCAGAGATTGGATGGGTGCCCAATACCGAATTCCTCGAAGGCCTTGTCCCCCTCAACGACCAGAAAGAGGTTATTGTCGATATCAACTGTTCCACTGCAACCCCGGGCATCTTTGCCGCAGGTGACGTGACAAACATCAGGACGAAGCAGATCATAACCGCTGCCGGAGAGGGTGCGAAGGCAGCGATCGAGGCATACACATACCTTTCCCGGTGATCCTTTCCCTTTCGTTACCTTTTTTTCAGCAGGACAATCCTGTTCGTGTTCGTCCCGGAAGAATTGTTGTCCACGCCCCAGATATGGGATGTCTTCGTGAAGCGCTGAGTGTTGACATAGATGGCCTCGCAGGAGAACCCTGCCCGCACACCGAGCGGGACCACGACCTCGTCGAGGCGCACGGTCCCCCGCCGGACCTCCCCCACCTCGAAGGCAACATGTCCCCCGTTGCGGGTGATGCGGAAAAGCTCCTGGAATGTCTGCTGCATCACACTCTTCCACTCGGGAAGTGACCGGGTGACGGTCATCCGTCTCTCCGTCTCCGCGGTATCGATTCCGCAGAACCAGCACCTGAGCCAGTTGTCCTTTGAGTACTGGACGACATCGAGGAAGGGGGGCGAGGTGACGGTGAGCTGCACGGAATTGTCAGGGATCGGAGAGGTCTGCCGTGCGTCGCAGGAGAGGAAGAGGGAAGTCCTGCCTGCATCATGCAACCGTTCCCTCTCTGCCGGCGTCAGGGTCCGGAGCAGCGATCGTGTCTTCTTCAGGATGAGGGCCCGCGTGTCCCTGTATTCCGGAACGAGACCGCGTTCCCTGTTGATCTTCTCCTGTCGTTCGGGAGAGAGGGCCTGGTTGGGCGGGAGGGTGTATACCGAGAAGAAACCGGGAGAGTGCCCGGTCAGGCGGTTGGTTGCAACCATCCGGATCCACGCGTCGACGTGATCCAGGGACCCTTCCTGCTCCCGTGCGAGGAGGTATCCGCGCAGGGAGACGACCTCTCTCTCCGTCTCCTCATGGTAGAACATCGAGAGGTCGGGACCGGACGATGGATAATTCTTGCCGCAGGGGATCTCTTCCAGTCGTGTCGCTATCTCGTTTATGTCCGGGGGGAAGAACCGTGGCCGGGCAAGGATCCGGGAGAGGGGATTGATATCGTTTGAAATGATCCGCCTCCCCCGGAGACCCGCTTCGATCACCGTCGTTCCCCTCCCGCTGAAGGGGTCATAGACGATATCCCCTACCCGCGTAAACCTCTCGATGAAGAAGGCAGGGAGCTGGGGCTTGAAACATCCCCTGTACGAGATCTCGTGGATCGAGGATGCCTGTCTCTGGCCCGATGTCCAGAATTCCCCGTAGATCCTGTTTACCCGTGTCCCGTGGATGTCCAGTGTTTCGATAGACCAGGGAGTCTCCCGGTTCTGCAATTCGGCCGGAGAATCCAGCACGGTCATTCCAGAAAAATGTGTCATATCAGCTCTTCAAGGTCTCTGTGTCCGGAAAGATCCACCCGCCGGACAATGCCTGTTATGGTCTCCGGGGTCCCATCTCCTCTCCAATGAACGAGAATGCCCGGAAAGCAGTCCACCTCGCATTCGGAATCGCGATAGCCGCAGTCATCCTCGTGCTCCCCCGGGAACAGGTCGTCATGCTCCTTGCAGGATCGCTCCTCATCGGGCTTGTCCTTTCCGAGCTCGTGAGGAACGGCAGGCATGTCCCGGTCATCTCCTTTCTCGTCCTGCACATGGAACGCGAGGGAGAGTTCCCGGGAAAGGGGGCCATATGCTTCGTTGTCAGTTCTCTCTTCTGTTCTGTCTTTTTCTCTCCCCTGCCTGCAGCAGCGGGGGTCCTCTCCCTTGCGGTCCTCGATTCCGTATCCGCCCTCGCGGGCATGAGGATCGGCAGGAAGAAGGTGAATAAAAGAAAGACCCTCGAGGGGTCCCTCGCAGGAATCGCGATAAACTCGGTTGCCCTTCTCCTCCTCCTCGACCCGGGACGGGCAATTCTTGCCTCTCTCGTCGCCGGGACGGTGGAGATGATCGTCCCGCTCGATGACAACCTCGTCATCCCGCCTGCCGTGTGCCTCGCGCTCCTGCTCTTCGGTGCCTAGGGGAATCACTTTCCCGCTGCACCCTCCATGTTTATCTGCCAATCCCTGCAAGTACCACAAAGGATGAGCGCCGGGAAGGCTGCGTTTCTCAAGTCGATCACGAGATCCGCCCCCGGACGGTCTGTGCCGTTTGAAAAGACGATGGAGGGGGCAACTCCCCCCTCTGTCTTCGTCGGGAGCTGGAACTACCCCCGGGTCTATGCCGGGCCGCTCGTCGTTCCTTTCCGCGGGGAATGCGGGATCATCGATACCCCCGAGTCATGGATTCCCGCGGGCTGGACACAGGAAGAGATCCTCTCCTGCCGCCTCGAACTTGTCCGGGGAAAGAAGATCCATGACGTCTCCCGGGTCGATGACTCGTTCTCTCTTCTCCTCCAGGAGATCGTTCTCTCCGACTCCTCCCTCGAGAGCGAGGTCTCGTTCCTGCAGTCTCCATCCGGCATCTCCCTCTCCGAGGAGTTCACAACCTTCGGTCCGAGTGCTCCCCTCGAAGATTTTCGTGCGGAGAGCGGCAGGTTCGAACCGCACCTGGAACGGAGCTACCATGACACGGACCTTCCCGCATCAGAGGCGATAGTGCATCTCCACAGCCAGAACGTGCCCTTCTCGCGGATCCAGAAAGCCCTCTCGGTCGGGGCACTCGGGCAGGGGAAGAAGAGGAGGCTCGTCCCGACTCGGTGGTCGATCACCGCATGCGACACGGTGCTCGCAGATCATTTCCTCCGGCAGGTGAAGCAGAACCCGCTGATCGATACGGTCAGGATCCACGAGTTCTCGAGCCTCAACAACCACTATGCCATCATCCTTCTCCCCCGTCCCTGGGAGTACGAGTGGATGGAGGCATTCCTCGGTATCCAGGGAAACCAGAACCTCATTTTTTCTGACCATGAAGGCCCCCGCGGGAAGAAGGAGTACTCGCGTGTCGGGGGGTGTTATTACTCCTGCAAAATGGCTGTGCTCGAGGCCCTCGCGGGCAAGGGACTCCAGGCAGGAGCGATCGTGCTCCGGGAGGCACGCCCGGGCTACATCCCTCTCGGGGTCTTCAACGTCCGCGAGAATGTACGGCAGGCCATGCAGCAGCCGTACCGGGAGTTCGAGGACCTCGGTGCTGCCCTTGCAGACGTGGCGAACCGGATGGTACTGCCTCTTGAAAGGTACGTCTCGGAGAGTTCCCTCCTTGCTGACAGGCTTAAGAACCGGCAGACCACTCTCGGTGCGTTCACCGGGAAGGGCGGATCCCCGCGGGGATAAGTGTGCCGTTCCCGGCAGGGCATCCACATCATCTCCATCCGGAGTATTCCTGGAGTATCCTGTCCCCCGTGGATGAACCCGGAACCTATGGTGCAGCAGGCTCTTTCGCCCTCTTCCTGTCCTTCTCCCGGTAGCCCTCGAGGAGGAGGGACGTCACGTTCCTGACCGGGCGATCGGTGTGCTCAGAGATGTGGTACTCGCAGAACGGACAGGAACTCACGACGATATCCGCGCCTGTCTTCTCGATCTCCTTTCGCCGGTTCTCGGCAAGCGCGGATGCGACCTCCGGCATTCCGGAACGGACGCCTCCTCCCGAACCGCAGCAGATGGAGGGCATCTCCACCAGGTCTGCCACCTGCGTGATCAGCTCGCGCGGCTGGTCGCGGACTCCCTGACCGCGCAGCAAATGACAGGGATCATGGTAGGTAACTCTGACCGGGAGCCGTGCCGGGGGCTCGATGCCGAACT
This sequence comes from uncultured Methanolinea sp., assembly GCA_964431125.1. Taxonomy (GTDB): domain Archaea; phylum Halobacteriota; class Methanomicrobia; order Methanomicrobiales; family Methanospirillaceae; genus Methanolinea_A. The sequence continues at coordinate 25,010 of CAYSII010000006.1, forward strand.
TCGTGAGAAGCTCGTTGATATCCATGACCCTGAACGGTGGCCGGTAGTCGTTCTTGAGCGTCGATCCGCAGCCTGCGCACATCGTCAGGACCGTATCGATATTCCGGAAGACGAATGCATCGACGTTCCGCTTCTTGAGGGTCTCGATGAAGTCGAGCTGTCCTGTCCGGATGAGGGGCGAGCCACAGCAGACCTGCTCGCGTGGGATAACGACGCGGATACCGTTTCTCTTCAGCACTTCCATTGCGTCCCGGGCAGTTGCCGGGAGGCGGCCATTGTACATGCACCCGACAAAGAATCCGACCGTTGCCCTGACCGGGCCGTCGGGCTCGATTGCCTCGGGGGCATCCTCGAGGAACGTGGGGCCTGTCCGGGCAATGCTCCGGCCAGTCTCGCGTACAAGGCGGGCCACCTCCTGGTGCCGCGGGAGCGTCAGGCCCGCCCGGTTTGCAAGCGCCCGCAGTTTCTCGATGGCCTTTCCCGGGATCTCGATATCCTTCGGGCAGACCTTCCAGCAGGCCTGGCACGAGGTGCAGGAGAAGAGCCCGTGCGAGACCGCCTCTGTCACCCTGTCCCTGTGATCCCGGGGGTCGAGGGCGAGGCGGAGCTCCTGGCGCATTGCGGTCGGCCCGTCGAACCGGGTGACACCCATCGCCGGGCAGACCGAGATGCAGCAGAGGCACTCGATGCAGGTGCGGAGGGGCTTGATCTGCTCCACCACCCCCTGATTGGGCAGGGCGACCTCTTCGCCGGGCTGGATGCGTGGCAGGGCAGAGAGGAAGGGGAGGAGGTCGACTACGAGATCCTTTCTGACCGGAAGATCGAGCGGTTCAACGGTCATCCCGTCTGTTGCCTCCTCCATGCATGCAAGTCCCGGCACCCCGTTGATGCGAACGGCACAGCTGCCGCACTGCCCGGCACCGCAGCAGTACCGGAAGGAGAGTGTCGGGTCGATCTCGTCATGGATCGCCTGCAGGACGTTGAGTACACGCGCCCCCTCGTTCACCTCGACCACGTAGTTCTGGAAGTGGGGTTTCGCATCGCCATCAGGGTCGAACCGGAAGACCCGGACGTGGATCTTCTTCATGCCCTCACCACCGTCTCGATGCCGGATCGTTCCAGGGACTGGTAGGTGTGGCCGTAGGGGGAGTTGCGGGCGTCCCACGTCTGGACCACGTCCTTTCTCATGTGAGCCCCCCGGCTCTCCTTGCGCAGGAGTGCACCCCTGACGACGAGCGAGGCAGTGAGAAGCATGTTATTAGCAGTGCAGCACTCGACGATGTTCTCCCGGGATCGTGCAAGCAGGCGGAGGGAGGAGAGGTGATTGATAACCCCGAGGGTCTTCTGCAGTCCGCTCTCCGTCCGGAATATCCCTGCTCCCTCCCACATCACAGTCTTCAAAGACCGGACAACCGTTGACGGGGGAACGTCGCCATCGAGAAAGGCTGCAAGTTGCTCTTCCCGGGTCTCCATGAGACTCCTGTCGATCCGGGAATCTTGTTTTTTCGCCTTCCCCGCGGATTCTCCGGCGCGTTTCCCAAAGACCTGCGTGTCGGCAAGGGCATTCCCGCCGAGCCGGTTTGCACCGTGGACGCCCCCGGTCACCTCCCCGCAGGCAAAGAGGCCCGGGACTGTTGTCGCGGCACCGGGCCCGATACGGAGACCTCCCATGATATGGTGGGCTGTCGGGGCCACCTCCATCGGTTCCTCGCGGATATCGACTCCGAACTTGAGGAACTGCTCGAGCATGACGGGCAACCTCTCCTCTATCTGCCGCCGGGGGAGGTGTGTCACATCGAGGTACACCCCGCCACGGGGTGTCCCCCTTCCCTCGAGGATCTCTGTTGCAATGGCCCGCGAGACGACATCGCGCGTGGAGAGCTCCATCCTCTCCGGGTCGTACCGGGCCATGAACCGCTCGCCGGCCGCATTCTTCAGGATGCCCCCCTCACCCCTGACTGCCTCGGTGATCAGGCGTCCCCGGGCATCGTAGGGGTAGACTGCTCCGGTGGGGTGGAACTGGACCATCTCCATGTCGATCAGCTCGGCACCGGCACGGTACCCGATGGCGAACCCATCGCCTGTCCCGCTCGACGAGTTCGTGGAGATATCGTATATCTGGGTCCCCCCGCCGGTTGCGAGAACCGTTGCGTCCGACCGGATGGCCATAACCTCGCCCTGCCCGTCGAGGCAGAGGGCCCCGATGACGCGGTCACCGTCACGGACGAGATCGAGGGCGGTCACCTCGTTCTCGATTGTGACGTCTGTCGTGGCAAGCCGCTCGATCAGGGTCATCATCATCTCGTGGCCAGTCCGGTCACCGGCATAGCACGTCCGGGGGAAACTCTGGCCTCCAAAGGGCCTCTGGGCAATTTCGCAGCAGTCTGTCACGTCAAAGACAGCTCCCCATGCGAGCAGGTCCTCCACCCTCCGGGGGGCTTCGGCAACAAGGATGCTGACGAGTTCGGGGTCATTGAGGTATGCCCCGCCCTTCATCGTGTCCTCGTGGTGGATCTCGCATGAGTCCTGCTCGCGCAGGACCGCGTTATAGCCCCCTTCGGCCATGGTGGTGCATCCTCCCTTGCCCGCAAGGGTCTTTGAGACAAGGATGGTATCTCCGTACCCGGAAGCCTCTATGGCAGCCCTGACACCTGCCCCTCCACTCCCGATAACAAGGACGTGGCAGTCCAAAACCTCGCCTGACCGCATCTTATTATAATGTGGGTCATGTATGTACATAAAGAGATTGTAAAGGACAGCGTGAGCCTAAATGAGGTTTTTAATGAAATTCGGGGGCACTTCCGTTGCAGACGGGGCGAGTGTCTCCCGCGTGGTGGAGATCGTGGAATCCTGCTACCGTGCCGGCAACGAGGTTGCCGTCGTTGTCTCGGCCCAGAGGGGAGTGACAGACCAGCTCATCGCGATCGCATCCGAGCTGGCCAATACCCCCGGTTCCGACGAGATAGGCCCGTTCATCAACTCCCTCCGTGTCCGGCATGGAAAGGTACTCCTCGAGACGGCCGAGGACTATGCCGACGAGGTGGGAATCCTCCTCGAGGAACAGCTCTGCAACCTTGAAAACATCCTGTCTGCTGTGCACAATCTCCGGGAGCTCACACCCCGGTCCCGCGATTACATCATCACCTTTGGCGAGAGGCTCAACAGCCTCGTCGTGTCTGCAGCACTCAAACAGCGGGGAATCCCGTCCACGACGCTCGACGGCTGCGAGGCCGGGATCGTGACCACGCCCACCCACGGCGAGGCCGTCGCCATCCCCGCAAGCGAAGGCAGGATCAAGAGCCGCGTCCAGCCCCTCCTGACAGGCACGGTGCCTGTGATCATGGGATTCATGGGGTGCACGGAGAAAGGGGTTGTCACGACCCTCGGGAGGTCGGGCTCGGACTACTCGGCAGCGCTGATCGGTGCTGCAATCGATGCCGACGAGATCATCATCTGGACTGACGTTGACGGGATCATGACATCGGATCCCCGCATCATCCCTGATGCACGGGTCATCCCCGAGATATCGTACCACGAGGTGATGGAACTCTCCTACTTTGGGGCAAAGGTCATGCATCCACGCTCGATTGAGCCTGCCATGAAGAAGGACATCCTCGTCCGGGTCAGGAACACGTTCAACCCGTCGCACCCGGGAACCGCCATTGTCAGGAACCAGAAGAGGGACAGCCGCGTCGTCAAGGCCCTGACCTACATCGAGAAGGTTGCCCTCGTCAATATCTGCGGAGCCCAGATGATCGGGAGGCCGGGGGTTGCCAAGGCAATCTTCACACTCCTCGCCGACAGGGATATCAACGTGATGATGATCTCTCAGGGCTCCTCCGAGGCTAATATCTCGCTCGTCATCGATGAGAGCCAGGAGGACGCTGCAAAGGAGGCTCTTTCCGTGCTCGTTTCGGAGGGGCGCGTCAGGCAGGTGACCACGAACCACGATGTCTGTGCCGTGGCAGTCGTGGGAGCAGGGATGGCCGGTGCACGGGGGACGGGGGGCAGGATCTTTACCGCCCTTGGGAACGGGGGTATCAACGTGATGATGATCTCTCAGGGCTCGTCCGAGCTGAACATCTCCTTCGTGGTGCGGAAGGCAGACGGGCCGAAGGCAGTCCGGATACTCCACGACGAGTTCCGCCTCTCCGAGGAGGACAATGGATAGCGGGCCACCGCGGACGTACCGTGAGGCAGGGGTGGACATCGACCTCGAGGCCGAGGCGATATCCGCCCTTGTTGGGAAGCTGACGTTTAGGCGAGAGGGCAGGTACCGGATGGTATCGCCTGCCGGGCACTATGCAGGGTTCATCGAGTGCGGGAGACACGTCCTTGCCCTCACCGTGGACGGTGTCGGGACCAAGATGAAGGTCGCGGATCGCCTGGAGGACTGGACAACAGTCGGCATTGACTGCATGGCGATGAACGTAAACGACCTCTATGTCATGAATATCGAGCCCGTCGCCTTCGTTGATTACATCGCGGCAGACTCCCTCTCGGTGGAGAAGATGGCCCAGATTGGTGCAGGTCTGAACGAGGGGGCCCGGCAGGCGAATGTTACCATCGTCGGGGGAGAGACAGCGACACTGAAGGGACTCGTCAACGGGCTCGATCTTGCCGGGACATGCCTCGGTATCCAGGAGAAGGAGAAGGTCATCTGCGGTGACAGGATCAGGCCGGGGGATGCCGTGATCGGTGTCCCCTCGTCAGGCATTCACAGTAACGGCCTCTCGCTGGCACGGGCAATCGTCGAGAGACTCGATGCATGGGACGAGCGGCTCTCCTCGGGGCGGACGATCGTCCGTGAACTCCTCGTCCCGACGCGTATCTATGCAGAAGCACTCGTGGTTGCGGCCGCAACAGAGGTACACGGGATGTGTCACATCACGGGCGGAGGACTACTCAACTTCAGGAGGCTCTCCCGGTACGGGTTCGATATCACGGATCCCCTCCCACCCCACGAGATCTTCACGTGGCTACAGGAGATGGGAGGAGTCGGAACCGTCGAGATGTACCGGACCTTCAACATGGGCATGGGGTACGCGTTCGTTGTGCCCGAGGCATCCATCGACGCTGTTCTCTCCCGGGTTGCAGGAAGCAGGGTGGTGGGGAGGGTATCCGAAGATCCCGGGGTGAGGCTTTGGGGAACCCCCATCCGGTGATCAGATCGGTCCTCTTTCTCTTCAGGTATACGGGCTCTCCTCTCCCTCCTCGGAAACCTGCACGAGGGGATACACCAGTGCCCGGTCGTCGAGGATTGCCGAGTTACCCGTCGGGTCGTCGATTATCAGGGTAACCGGGAACCGTCCCTCCTTCACTTCTGCGATCTTCTCGAGGAGGGCACATGCACGGCTCCGTTCTTCCTCCTCCTCTGCCCAGAGGATCACGCTCTCGATGACCTTCTCCACGCGGGCAAGGACACCTTCCACGTTCGAGACAAAGCCCTCGCATGCTGGGCCCGGCGATATCTCTACTCCGAGTTCGGGGATCGTGATCGTCCCGTTCATGCTCCTGACGACACGTGCAGAGAGGTCTCCGGGAGAGAGGATGGAAAACTCCCATCTCGAGGGTTCAGCATGTTTCAGGAGCTCTGTATCGACGAACCTGAACCCACAGGCAGGACAGCGTGTGCTGATGATGAGGAGCCCGAAAAAATAGGGGATATCTTCAGTCTGGTAAATATACTCGATCTCGGTATTGCAGACAGGGCAAGGACCGGCCACGATCTTGCGCACGCTTCAGCTGACCCCGCCGATCTTTTCCCGCGAGATCTTCACGGAATTGGGGGTGATGACAACGTACCGCTGGTCACCAAGGCCGATGATGTCCCCATTGACATCTTTTGCGACCTCTTTGAGGTCTTTTAAGACCCTTTCATACATGACCTTGTCTGCCTTTAGCTTCGCGATATCCACGATCACGATGTTGCCGTTGTATACTTCGTCCTTGATCCGGGGGCTGTCCTTGATATCACCGACCGATGCAATCTTGACGAAAAGTGCCGGGCCTCCCTCCTCCTCGGCCTCGAGGGCCTCGAGGTCGAGTTCCATGTAATCATCTTCTGATGACGGGGTACTCTTTCCAAGCAGTGTATCGAGGAATTTTACCATGGAAAAATTGTCTATTGTAATTTATTTAATAGTATCTATGCAATCAGGGATATTTCCTCTGAAGAGGCCCGGATCTTCTGATTCCGTAACCGCCGAAAGGATACAGGGAGTCAGAACTCGAGTGCCCAGATCTCGTCACCCACGAAATGGATGGTTTTTACAACCTTGCCCGTCTCCATCTGTTCCATCTCTGCTGCGTCGAGGAGGGCAATCCCGACGGCCAGCGGTTTTCCATGCCTCTCCTCCACCACCTGGACCGGGCGGCCGGCCCGGACATCGGGGGAAATAAACGTGATCCCGGGGCGCATTACGTCTGCACCCTTGGCAACGAAGGGTACTGCGCCCGAGTCAACGACAACCTTCCTCTCAGGGAAGGGGTGTTCGAGGAGGCCACGCAGCGTGGGAAAGATGATGCCTCGTGTCTCCATGAGGAGGGGGCGTTTCCCGATGAGGTAGAGGGTGAGGTCTCTGTCCGTCTCCACGATCTCTATCCCCCCGGTGGAGAAGAGGGCAGCCGATTCCCCGATCTCGGCACTGAGGTTCTTTTTGAGTTCCTCTGCCTGTGACCTGCGCAGGGTATGCCTCTTCTTTGGCGTGATCTTCGTCATCAGTCTCTCCCCAGAACTGTTGGTGCCGTATCCGAAAAAGCAGTCGGAAGGAGAAAGCGGAGGAAAAACCCACCGGAGACATTTCCATGGAGAAAAAACCATGATGGAATTCTTGTATGAATCCGGTTATCCCTGCAGCACATTTATCTATTTACGTTACGCACATATTGTACTCCAAATTAACTGAACGCGGGTACGATTATGACCAAACGGCCGTTGGATATTTTGGATCAGGTGCTGAACCGGCAGCCTGTCATCGTATCCCTCAAGGGCGGAAGGGAACTTCGCGGGGTCCTGCAGGGTTATGATGTGCACATGAACCTCGTGCTGGACAAGGCAGAGGAGATAGAAGGGGGGCAGGCGCGCAGCGTCGGCACCCTGATCGTGCGCGGGGACAACGTGATCTACATCTCCCCCTCCCTGGAATAAAAAAAAGAAAGGCAAGGTGAGTCATGTCAAAAGGAACACCATCGATGGGAAAGAGGCAGAAGAAGACGCACATTGCCTGCCGCAGGTGCGGCAGCGTCTCGTACCACGTGCGTCACAAGGTCTGTTCTGCCTGTGGCTTTGGAAGAAGTTCGAGGATGCGCAGTTACAAGTGGACAATGAAACGGCCGAAAGTCCCGACCCATTGAAGACATACCATGTGCGGTATCGTTGGCATCAGGGATGCTGGCGGGGTCTCTTTTTCCATTTATTTTGCACTCTATGCACTCCAGCACAGGGGACAGGAGAGTGCGGGTATCTCCACCTTTGATGGGATTCGGCTGTACAAGCACAAGGGTCAGGGACTCGTCGCAGAAGTCTTTGACTCGTCCATCCTCGAGTCTCTCACGGGCAACGTGGGTATTGGACACGTCCGTTACCCCACGACCGGCGCGAACCGGCCTGAAAACGCCCAGCCCTTCAATTTCACGTACCGTGACCGCATCATCTCGATCGCCCACAACGGGAACCTCGTCAACAGCCGCCAGCTCCGGGACGAGTACGAGTGCCGCGGCCAGATCTTCTGTTCCACGACGGATACAGAACTGATTGCAAAGGTCATCACGGACGAGATGAGCAGTTCAGGGTGCATCGAGGATGCAGTCCAGAGATGCATGAGGATTCTCCGGGGGTCATATTCTGTCGTGATGATGATAGACGGGGTCCTCTACGGGTTCCGCGATCCGCTCGGCATCAAGCCGCTCTGCCTCGGTAGGACGGAGAAAGGGCTGATCATTGCATCCGAGAGCGTTGCCATCGATGCCCTTGGCGGGACGTTCCTGCGGGATGTTGAACCCGGGGAACTGGTCATCATTGACGAAGGGGGCATGCGGAGCCTTCAGATTGCCCGTGCGTCGCGGAGGGCTCACTGCATATTCGAGTACATCTACTTTGCCCGTGCAGATGCCGTTCTTGATGGGGCACTCGTCTATGACGTCCGGATGAGGATCGGGGAGAAACTCCACGAAGAGGCCCCTGTGCCTGCAGACTCGGTCTGCCCCGTCCCTGACTCGGGCACGGCCTACGCAATCGGGTACTCGGCACGATCGGGTATCCCCTTTTTGGAGAGCCTCCTGAAGAACAGGTACATGGGAAGGACATTCATCATGTCAACCCAGACCGAGAGGGAACGGGCAGTCAGGATCAAGCTCAACCCCATCCGCAGGCACCTCGAGAACAGGGTGGTCGTCCTCGTGGATGACAGTATCGTGAGGGGGACGACGTCCCGCCGGATCATCGGCATCATGCGGGACGCCGGTGCCCGGGAGATCCATGTCCGTATCGGGTCTCCGCCGATTGTTTCCCCCTGCTACCTCGGCGTCGACATGCCGACCCGCGAGGAGCTCATCGCACACCGCCGCGCCGAAGACGAGGTGCGGAAGCACATCACGGCCACATCCCTGCACCATGTCACCATCGATGCCCTTGTCGAGGCGATAGGCATAAAGAGGGAGAATCTCTGCACGGGTTGCCTGACGGGTTGTTACCCGGTCGAGATACCGGGGGAATCATCAGCACCGGCTGCCATAGACTTCATCGACGGAACATACCAGACCCGGCTTGAGCGGTTCGGAAGTTGAAGAACTCAAGGAGGCCTCGGGGCAGCCAGACGACTTTTTTGCCTCCTCGCTATTTTATGTGGGTAAGTTGAACTCCAGCCGCCCAAGTCTCAAGTAGATCATGGCAATGAAATACTTAAGAGATCGAAATCCTCTTGCCGCAATCTTTGTAGATTGAATAAGGCCATTCAAAGCCTCTAATATCCCATTAGAGACCGGGAATTTGAAATAATCCACAATACCATCCCAATGAGCTTTCAATGTTTTTGCTACGGCTATAATTGGCTTCAATTTACTGTGAGTCGCCCAGAAATACCATCTTTTAAGAAAGGATTCCGCGAGACTTTTATCAGAGATCTGCCAGAATGACTGAAGTGAGAGCTTAATATTGTACGCCCTAACGGTCTTTAAGTTCATATCCTTCAAAGATCCGAGCTGTTTTTTTTGTTTTTCAGTCAGGTTTCCGGGATTTTTGAGCCAGATATACCGTGTCTTTTTGAGGTACTTATTGTGTCCCTGTTCCTGCCGTCTGATCTCGTCAATCGCATGATTGACAATCTTCATCACATGAAATTTATCGTAGATAATTGCAGAATGGGGAAAATTCTTCGATATTCCTGCGATATAGGCAGGTGACATATCACAACAGATGCTCTGAATTTTTTCACAATCCCCGCGACGATTAAGAAAATCATGATAAAATGATGTGACCGCGGCAGAATCTCGCCCTCCACAGACATGAATGATCTTCGACCTGTCCAGGTCTGCTACCACAGTTATGTACTGGTGGCCTTTTGCACATGTCTTTTCATCAATTCCAATCGCTATAATTTCTGAAAAATCCTCTCTTCCTCTGGCCTCTTCGACATAATAGTGGATCACCCGCCAAATCCGTGTATCATGTTCATCGATGATCTCTGCGACTTTCAGGATGGGCATGTCTTCTGCCATGATCAGGATCAATGCATCCATGAGGAGCGTGAAACCACTTTTCTCTCGTGCCCAAGGTACTTTTACCTGGTGTACTCCGCACAATTCACAACTAACCCGGGGAACACGGCAATGCAAATACGTCTTATTCTGGAAAAAGTTCAGATGACGCCAAATCTTATCACTCGTGTCGTGAACTGGATTATCCCTTTTTCCACATTCAGGGCATTCAAATTTTGACCCTGGTGCAAAGTCTATCCAGATATCCAGTCTTCGTTCGTCTTTATTGAATTCAATATTCTTCACATTCCACGGTTCTTGAAGATTGAGGGCCAGAGTGAAGAGTTCTTCATGCATGTTGATGGCACGCCTGCTATGCCATCGTTGATCTGGATTCCTATTTAAGACCCACACGGATTAGCGAAGAGCCACTTTTTTTTGATTGGAAAATGAATACACCGCAATGGACCATTGCCAGTTCCCCTGCCGTAGCCAGCAGCTTGTATCTGGATGAGGAATTCGAAAAAAATGTTAAAAAAAGGAGCTGTCCCATAGCGAGGGATGGATTTGAACCATCGATCTACGGGTTATGAGCCCGTCGGGATATCCTGACTACCCCACCTCGCTGAACCGTGTTGCGTGGGTAATTAATTCACTATCCGCAGAGATATAGTTTGCCCCGTGAATACTGGCGGGAGAGGGGAGAGAGATCAGGAGGATTTGGGAATTGATTATCTGGACGGTGGACAATAGGAAGATCCATGGAAGACGATGAACTGCGGCTCATCAGGGAGAAGAAACTCCGCGAGCTTGAAGCACGGTTTTCCTCCCAGAAAGAGAGAGGACAGCAGCATGCCGGGCGCGTCCTCGTGGTCGATGAGTCGACCTTTTCCTCACTTCTCGCAGAACACCCGCGGCTTGTCGTGGATTTCTGGGCAGAATGGTGTGGCCCGTGCCGCATGGTTGCCCCCATCATCGAGGAGCTGGCATCTGCAATGGCAGGGAAGGTGACATTCGGGAAGTGCAATACGGACCATAATCCCCGTCTGGCAGCCCGCTTCGGGATCTCTGCCATCCCGACTCTCCTCCTCTTCCGAAAAGGTGCACTTGCCGACCGGATCATCGGGGCATATCCAAAAGATCAGCTCCGGGCCCGGATACTCCAGGTCTTCGGGCTGGCCTGAGGAGAAAAGACCCCTCTTTCCTCACCTCATCTCCTGCAGGAAAGGAGATCCCGCCGGGACTTCGTTCTCCCCAGCGCAACCATATTAATTCCGGGGGAATCAGATCTTTAGTTCGATGGTAAAAACCCGCATAATTGTTGCCCTCTCGGGTGCAAGTGGCATCGTCTACGGGATACGCCTTCTCGAAGTTGCCCGCGAGCTCGGGGTTGAGACGGATCTCATCATCACGGATCTTGCGGCAAAGATGATCGAGATCGAGACGTCCCTTGGCCCTGACCAGGTCACGGCCCTTGCAACACGGGTCCATGACAGCTTTGATTTCACGTCTCCCCTTGCATCCGGGGGTGTCAGGCACGAGGGAATGGTCGTTATCCCCTGCAGCATGAAGACAATCGCGGGGATAGCGTGTGGTTTTTCCGACAACCTGCTGTTGCGTGCTGCCGACTGTGCATTAAAGGAGCACCGTCCCCTCGTCCTCGTCCCCCGCGAGACCCCCCTCTCACCCATTCACCTGCGCAACATGCTCCTCCTGGCGGAGGCAGGTGCCGTAATCCTTCCCGCCAGTCCGGGGTTCTATCACCGTCCGCAGAACATCCAGGGACTCGTGGACCATGTCGTCGGGAAGGTCTTTGACATTCTCAGAATCGACCACCACCTCTACCGGAGGTGGAGGGAAGGAGAGCCAGAGTGAAGAGGGGACCCCGCTTTCACCAGGTCTTTTCTTCCCGCGCCTCCTGCCACCGGGAAGCAGGACAGATGGATACACCGGGGGTTCTCGCGGGCCATGGAACCTGCTGAACGCCGAAGGGAGCCGGGTAAAGAGCAGTCCGGGGGAGGGATCTCGGATTTCCTCGCAGATCTCTTCAAAAGGCCGGTATTTCTCTCGTTCACAATCGGAATACCCTTCTGCATGTTCAAACTGCTGTTTGGCATAACTGCAGCCAGGATCGCAGTGCATTCAGGCGGAGGCCCCCTCCTGCTTGCAGGCCTTGCAACCGGAGCATGGGCACTTTCCGATCTTGCCATGAACGGCGGGAGGGCCATTCTCGATCTCTTCCACAGGCAGGCCCGGTTCGAGTACTGCACGATAGCCCAGGTCGGCGCATTTTTTGGTATGCCGTCGGTCTTCCTCGCTGTAGATACGCTGATCACATTTCTCATCATCTGTGCCATGCTCTGGTCTGGCTGGATCACCCGGCTCTCTCCCATGGAATCCTCGATCTGGTACGCGGCAACCACCCTGAACCTGGTCTCTCTCTCGCTCGTCCTCCTCCATGCCGAGATCCGGGGAGTGCAATCAGGGAAGAGAAGGGTGCAGTAGGATACGATACACGCGGGGATGCCGCCTTGGTGCAGCATACCTTCTTTACCGATACAGGATCACCAGATAGAATTGCTTTTTACCTGTTCCCGGGATAGAAAAAAGCCTTTTTCCGGGTCGGAAAAAGAGTTACGAGGGATTTGGTGATTTTTTTACGGGTCGGAGACCATACTGGAGAATCAGGATGACAGCAGCCGAGATGGGCAGGCCAATGATGATCGGGTCCATCGCACTCCAGGGGTAGGGGAGGAGACTCGCTTTCCCGAAGATTGCGGGGGCGACCCCGAAGACCGCAGAGTACCGCGCGTTCACAAAAAGCGCCCAGATGAACCAGACCAGCGCTCCGCAGACAAGGCTTGCCTTCGCGGCAAGGGGATGGGGATCCCTGCAGTAGACTGCCACGGCAAAGACCGGCAGGAACGCACAGGCGCACAGTCCCATGAACATCGCTGTTGCGATGGCGATGATGCTCCCGGGCATCAGGAATGCAATGATGACGCTTGCAACGATCATGGCGATGATGCCTGCCTGGTTTGCCTTCAGGGAGAGTGCGCACTCCCGTCCTCTTCCCCAGAGGTCGCAGATAAGGGCTGTGCCCATGGTATGGAAGAGCGAGGAGAGAGTCGACATGGCTGCGGCAAGCAGCGTGACCATGAAGACCACCGTGAACCATTCGGGTGTTGCGAGGTTTATGAACAGCGGGATGACGGCATCGACATTCCCCCCGGCAGCTGCAATGGCAGTTTTTCCCTGTGTATTGACGAAATAGACGTTCGTGAGCGCACCGACCGTGAACGCGACCCCGGTCATCATGAGAATGAACGGGCCACCGACGAGGACGGCCCTGTTGAGGGAGCGGTTGTCCTTAGCTGTCATGAACCTAACCACGAGCTGGGGCTGGGCGAGGACGCCGATCCCGACGCCGAGGACGAGGGTCGTAACGAGCGTGAACCAGATCGGGGAACCGAAGTCCGGCATCACGGTCCAGCCGTGCATCCCCTGCTCGGAAAGTTTCTGCGGGACCATGTCTGCCAGAGCGGTCAGCGCTGAATGAGCAGCGGTGACTCCTCCGAGGATTGAGTACGTGAGAACGAGGAGGAAGGTCATCCCGACGAGCATGATCGTTCCCTGGACCGCATCCGTGTACATGACGGCGATAAGACCACCGAAGACAACGTATATGGCCACGATCAGGGCAAAACCAACGAGGGAGACTGCGTAGGAGATGCCAAGCGTCTCCTTGATGAACTGGGCACCGCCGATCAGCACCGCAGCAGAGTAGAGGGGCATTCCCACCACGATGACGAGTCCCGAGACGACCTGCATGAAGGTGGATCCGTAAATCTTTCCCATCAGGTCAGGGAACGTGACCGCTCTGAGTCGCTGGCCCACCTCCCGGGTCTTTTTCCCAAAGACGACAAAAGCGAGCAGGATGCCCACGCCGATGTTGAAGACAGTCAGCCATATCAGCCCCATCCCGAGGTTGGCAGCCTGGCCGCCGAAACCCACGATGGCAGACGTGGAGATGAACGTGGCACCATAGGAGAGTGCAATGACTGCTGGATGGGCTTTCCGCCCGGCAACAAGGTAATCCTCGGCCTCGCGTGTCTTCTTGTATCCCAGGTACCCGAGGCAGAGGATGACAACCAGGTAAATGATGGTGATCGTGGCAACGAGGAGGAGATTGACGGCCATTCCTCAATCTCCCCCGTTGTTCCAGTTGAGGTAGCCGTAGACGACACAGGCGAACGCGAGGGCTATGCAGAGCAGATACGCGATCCAGATTTGCGGGTCAGGAATTCCGAGCATGAGTGAGACCTCCGGAAAACTCAAGGGATGTTACCAGTACAGGGGACCAGGAGAATGAACCGGTCCCCTACCTAAACAGGAAGAAAAACACGCCGGCGCCGGAATATGAAGAGTGTTTCAGCGTCGTCGTCATCCCTGGATCTAGATGACTATTCCCTCCTATTTATGGCTTTTTCTTTGCAGCAGCACAAGAGATAACCGGGTGCGGGGAAAACATGTGGATCAGCGGATGGACTCCGATGTTTTCTTTGGCCTGCACGAGGCCCTCCAGGACGTGCTCTCCCACAGGCTGGGATGGTCCCATCTCCGGGAGGTCCAGGCAAGGACCCATCGGGCGGTCGCCACGGGGAGGGATGTCCTTGCCATCGCACCCACGGCAGGGGGAAAGACGGAAGCCGCCCTCATCCCGGTCATCGACGCGATTCTCAAGGAGGGTATTCCCGGTGTTGCGTGCCTGTACATCTCACCGCTGAAAGCCCTGATCAACGATCAGGTGGAACGATTCCTCTCTTTCTGCATTCCGACCGGGCTATCCCTGAAGGTCTGGCATGGAGATGTGCCGAAGGGGGACCGCTCGTGGGATGATGGCGAGCCCCCGCACATCCTGATGATTACCCCCGAGTCTCTCGAGGTTCTCATGGGTGAGAGGACCATTGCAGGGGACCTCTCGCATACCCGGTTTGTCATCGTGGACGAGCTCCACTCCTTCGTTGAGTCCGAGAGGGGAGTGCACCTCCGTGTCCTCCTCGACCGGCTCGACAGACTGGCCGGCTCTCCCGTCCAGAAGATCGGGCTCTCGGCAACGGTGGGGAACCCGCGAGAAGTACTCGCGTTCCTGTCGGGGCCCGGACGGGAGGGGGAACTCGTCGAGGTCGCGCAGCCGCCGCGGAAGAAGAAGTTCTCGTTCCACGTCCTGCAGGATCCCGCCCGGCGGGCAGAGACGGTTGCCACGCTCGTCTCGGGAAGGAAAGCCCTCGTCTTTGTCAACAGCCGTGCAGAGGCTGAGGAACTGGGGAAAACCCTGCGGGAGACCGTTCAAAACCTCTTTGTCCATCACTCGTCCCTCTCCCCAGGGATGCGGAGGGCTGCCGAGGAATCACTCGAATCGGGGAAGAGTGCCTGCATCATCTGCACCAGCACGCTCGAGCTGGGGATAGATATCGGGGATCTCGACATCGTCGTCCAGGTGGGATCTCCTCTCTCCGTCTCGTCCTTTCTCCAGAGGATGGGCAGGACAGGGAGGAGGGGGGGATCCCCGTATATGGCGTTTGTCCTCTCTTCTCCGGGGGAATTCCTCGTCTGCACGGCGGTCATCGAGAGCGCCCGGAGGAAGGAGGTGGAACCCCTGATCCCGCCGGAAAAGCCGTATAATGTCCTTGTCCAGCAGGTCCTCCTTGCCCTGCTCCGTCTCCGCCGGATGACCGCTGCGAGGCTCGAGAGAGAGGTGGGAACCCTTCCTGCCTTCCAGGGGCTGCCGCAGGGGACACTGAAGGATCTTGTCGCGTACCTCGAGGAGCAGGGTTTCCTTGTCAGGGACGGAGATTTCCTGATGCCCGGGTACCGGATGGAGACCACGTACATGAGGGCCCAGGGACGGGATCTCTATTCTGTTATCCAGGGCGGGGGAGAGGTGAGGGCGGTCACACCGGACGGGGAACATATCGGGAGGCTCGATGCAAGGTTTGTGGCCGGCAGCGGGAGGGTCGGGTTCTCCCTCGGGGGGAAGGACTGGACCCCCGTCGGGAGGGACGAGCAGCACGGGCTCGTGGTTGTAGTTCCCGGCGGGGGAAGCAGTGGTCGGGCTTTCTGGACCGGGGGCCGTCCCGCAGGGCTCTCCCCGGAGGTCTGCCACGCGGTGCAGCGGATCATTGCCCGGCGCCGATCGCTCCTCCCGCTCGCCCCGCGGGAAGAGGAAGAACTCGCCATGGCCCTTGCACCGTTCCCACCAATCCATGCACGGGGCATCCACGTCTGGGAGACCGGGGGAAAGAAGAAGGTGGACGTCATTGCACTCACGTTCCTCTCCCGCGGGAAGAACGCACTTCTTGCACTCCTCCTCCGGTCAGTGCTGGGGGAGAAGACGAGGGTGAGGTACGATGACCTCTCCCTCCTCTTCCCTGCCATGGGAAAGGAAGGATCCGCCGTAAAGGTTCTTGAAGCACTCCGGAAGGTGCAGGGGATGACCCTCTCGGAGATGGAGGAGATTGTGCCGGTTCCGCACACCTCCGCGTGGAAGTTCGGAGAAGCCCTGCCGCAACGGCTCCTGCACGAGATGGCGGCATCAGATACCTGGCGGGTAAGGGAGTTTGCAGAAGAGTTCAGGAAGCTCCCGATCTACCATGTCTCACCGCCCGGCATTCAGGATCCAATCTGATACCGTGCTGCAGGGAAGTCTCCTCTCCCCTGCAGCGCCACAGGTCCGGGTTCGGGTCACGACCGCGAGATCTTCGTGATCAGGCGTGCCACGTTCTCGGCAAAGACACGAACCGTCGTCATTCCCTCGACATCCTTCCAGCACTCTCCGGGCTCCCTGCCAAAGACGATGTTCCAGTAGGTGGATCCCGGCACGATCATGTTGTTGATGAGGAAGAACATGAGCATCTCCTGGATTGTCGCGGTGTGACCCCCTCTCCGGGCGACGGCAATTGGTCCCCCGACCTTCCATGTGAGGAAACGGTCCGTGGAGCGCGAGACCATCCCGATCCTCTGGAGAGCTGCCATGACGTCCCCCCTGGCGGTCCCGAAGTACACAGGCGACGCGACGATGAACCCCTCCGCTCCCCGGATGCTGTCGATCACATCGGCAAGACCGTCCGGGAGGACGCAGTTTCCCTCCCTGGCGCACCTGTTGCATGCCGTGCAGGACTCGATCTTCCTGCCGGCAAGGGAGATTATCTCTGTCTCAAGCCCGTTCTCATGGATCACACGGGCGCATTCCTCGACGATCTGGGCAGTGTTTCCTTCTGGTCGGGGACTCCCGCAGAGCAGCACGACTTTCACGCACAACGCCTCACGGTAAGGTTGTGCCCGCTTTTTATTTAGGGATGCAGGGTCAAGAACGGGAGAAAAGATTGCGCAATGACCATGTCTCATGCAAGAGCCCCGGACATGCGGGCGAGTCGGGAAAATTCTTCCCCACGTATTAATTATCCCAAACACCATCTCTTCCAGTACATGGAAGAAGGGGCCCGGCCCACGCTGGAGGAAAGGTTGGAGCACTTTCAGCGGATGTTAAGAGAGAGCAACCCGGCCAGCCGCTGGAAGGCAGCCGAGGGCCTCGCCCGCATGGAGCACCCGGGAGCCGTTCCTGTCCTGATAGAAGCCCTCTCCGACGAGGACTGGAGAGTCCGGCAAAAAGTTGCATGGGCACTCGGCATCCTTGGCGACCCTTCAGCTCTTCCCCACCTCAGAAGAGCTCTTGGAAATGAAAAGGAGGATGTCCGCGAGATGATCGTGGAGGCCATCTCCCTGATAGAGAAGCGCTCCGGGCGTGAAATCTGAAGGGGAGACAGGGAAAAGACAGCCGTTTCCCTGCCGTTCTCGAAAGGATATGATATAGCATTATTACCTTCCCTTACCAATTCTTGGGAGAACCCGTTGCCGATTGGGTGATCTATCCTCGCGGAAAAGACACAGGAGTGGTGCAGGGGATCAAATCCCTCTTTCCGGACAGACGGCCATGACAATGTGATGGAGTGACCCATGGAAAACAGGGAGAACGACCTTGCTTTCGAGGCATCACGGCAGGAAAAGGCAGAGGAACTGAAAGGGAGGGGAATCGATCCCTATCCCTTCGTATTCGAGGGGAGGCAGAGTGTTGCGGCAGTCCGGGCGCAGGCGGCCGGTGCCGGGCATGAGAAAGGAAGCGAGATATTCCGGGTTGCCGGGCGGCTCCATACCATCAGGAACCACGGGAAGACGATCTTTGCTGACCTCCAGGACGAGAGCGGCCGGATACAGCTCTACATCCGGAAGAACGACCTTGGAGAGGAGAAGTTTACCCTCTTTGAAACCTGTATCGAGAGGGGTGACATCGTCGGGGTGCAGGGATATGCCTTCCGGACGAAGCTTGGAGAACTCACCCTCTGGGTCGAAGAGATCACCCTTCTTGCAAAGGCCCTCTGCCCCCTCCCGGAGAAGTTCCATGGCCTCCGGGATGTCGAGAAGCGGTACAGGCAGCGGTACGTTGACCTCATCGTGAACCCTGACGTCCGGGAGACATTCCGTATCCGGAGCCGGGTCATAGCCGCCCTCCGGAAGTACCTCGGCGACCGGGGGTTCCTCGAGTTCGAGACTCCCATCCTCCAGCCTGTGTACGGGGGCGCGAATGCAAGGCCATTTACAACCTTCCACCACTATCTCCAGCAGAAGCTCTTCCTGCGCATCGCTCCCGAGCTGTACCTGAAGCGGCTCGTTGTCGGGGGATTTGAGAAGGTATACGAGATCTCGCGGAACTTCCGGAACGAGGACATCGACACCCAGCACAACCCCGAGTTCACCATGGTGGAGATATACGAGGCGTACCGTGACTACAATGACATGATGACCCTCTGCGAGGGGATCATCTCGTCCATCACGGAGGAGATCCATGGAAAGACAGTCATTCCCTTTGGAGAGACGACTCTTGACCTTTCTCCTCCGTTCCGGAGGATGACGATGGACGAGGCAGTCCGGGATCTTGCAGGGATCGACATATGGAACCACACTCTCCCGGAACTGCAGGCAATCGCACGCGAGAAGGGGATCGAGGAATGGGACAAAGCGCAGAACCACCGGGAGATGCTCGTCCTCCTCTTCGAGGGTCTCGTCGAGGAGCAGCTCGTCCAGCCGACGTTCATCTCCGACTTCCCCGTCGAGAACTCGCCCCTTGCAAAGAGACACAGGTCACGGGAAGGCTTCACCGAGAGGTTCGAACTCTTCGTATCGGGCATGGAACTCGCAAACGGCTTCTCGGAGCTGAACGATCCTCTCGATCAGCTCAGCCGGTTCCAGCGGCAGGAGGAGAGGAGGAAGGCTGGGGACCTCGAGGCCCAGATGCTCGACTATGACTTCATCAACGCACTGGGATTCGGGATGCCGCCGACAGGCGGTGTCGGCATCGGGATAGACCGTCTGGTGATGATCCTTGCCAACCGTCCGTCCATAAAGGAGGTCATCCTCTTTCCCCAGATGAAACCAGAAGCTGGATCCGGGCAGAAGGAAGATACCGAATCCTGAAAAAAAACCACTCAATTTTCCGGTGAAAAGGCATTCGGAGAGATCCCCGGGAGCGGCAGGATATATCTCCTCGACAGGAGGAGAAAGGTAACAGATCCTGTTTCTGACCCAAAGAAACCCACCCAAATAGCAGGGAGCCTGTTCTCCTGCGGGGAGTCCCCTTCTGGAGTCAGGTTAATTTCCGGTCGTCGCATGACCGGCTCTCCGGGTTAAAAATTGAGAAAGAGGTTTCCTGTCCCCCTCCAAAAAGGGGGTCAGAGAAGTGCAGATGTGATCCCGATGACACCGGACTGGATGATAACCGCGGTGGCAATGATGACCCCGGCCATCTCCAGGGCAACTGCGACGTTCCCCTTCTTGATCTCCTCGAATTCCTCGACTCCCTTTGTCAGCTTGTCAAGGATCGAGAGCGCAATGTAGATTGCTGCAATCGCAAGGACAATCCCGAGAATGAGCTGGAGAAAGGCCACGCCGATAGCGATGAGACCGTCCATCGAGAAGAGGCCCACCGAGAGGGCCTTTGAGACACCCAGCGAGATTCCGGATATGCCTGACTGGACGACGAGTGCAATCGCAAAGAATACTGCCGCTATGATGATTCCCACGGCGGGGTTGCCCTTTGCCAGTTCCTTCTCCTCGTCGATGCCTTTTGTGATCCGTGAGAGCACGGAAAACCCAATATAGAGCGCGACAACTGCCAGAACGATGGCAATTATCAGCTGGATGAATCCAACCACTGCATTGGCAAGCAACATGTGCATACACCTGCTCGAATTTTTCTCCAGTTTTGATCATATTTCGAAATAAATATATCGTCGGGCAAATCGCAAAATGTAGCCGAAGCAGTTTTGAGACCGACACGGAGCGTCTGCCTGCGACGAGAGTCCTGCAGGCCCATTCCCGTGTATCAGGGAAAAATACCCTCCCTCCCGGAAAATTGATCAGAACCGATCCGGAAACATCCCATGAACCCGGAAAAATATGCCTCCCCATTTGCCCCTCTCTTGTTCCTGATGACGAAAAAGAAGTAAATTTTGGGGATATCCAGGGGAAATATTTATCATCATGGAGAAGAGAGGGTTTTTTATAAAGGAATCTGATCAGGACTCCCACGCTTAACCTGGCCCGGAGCACCCCAGGATTGCGGGTAATATTCCTCTCGAGGTGGCGGGAAATTACTCTCCTGGCGGGCTGCGAAGCCCGGTCCTACCTGGAGGCGAAATTCATGCGACCGAGACACCAAAACACAGTGGTATTTGTTATCGTCATTGCTCTTCTTGTCACTGCTGTCCTTCCGGCAGCAGCCGGATCATCTCTCTCCGTGGATGTATCCGGACTGCCCCTTGTCTTCATCCAGAACGAGGGGCAGGTGAGCGATGACGTTCTCTTCCATGCGAATGCACCGGCACGAAGCATCTCCTTTACGAGGGAGGCTGTCGTGTGCATTGTGAGATCCGGGGAGGGATCCCCGTCAGCAGTCGAGATACGACTCGAGGGGCAGTCCCCCGATGTCGTGGTAACAGGAGAGGACAGGCTTGGAGGAACTGCCAGCTTCTTCATCGGAAATGACCCCGCCACATGGGTCAGGGGCGTTCCGACATTCGGGAAGGTGCGGTACAGAGACATCCTCCCGGGAGTCGACATCGTCTACTCCGGGACACAGGGGGTTCTCAAGCGCGATATCCTCCTCTCTCCGGGGGTCGATCCGTCCACCATCCGGATCCGGTATTTCGGCCAGGAGTCACTCTCCCTCGACCCGGACGGGAACCTCCTCGTGAAAACCGCCAGCGGCACAATCAGGGAAGCGGCACCGGTCTGCTACCAGGAAATCAACGGGGAGAAGATCCCGGTCACCTGTTCCTATATCCTTGCCTCTGACGACACAGTGACGTTCTCGGTTGGATCGTTCGACCCGGCATACCCCCTCGTCATCGATCCGTACCTTGACTTCTCCACGTACCTCGGGGGGAGCCTCGATGATCGGGGATTTGCCGTTGCGGTTGACTCACTTGGCGGAACCTACGTGACCGGGAGCACGCAGTCCATCAATTTCCCCTATCCACCCTGGAAACCCCAGTACCAGGAGGACCCGGGCGGGGGACTGGACGTCTTTGTCACCAAGTTCGAGCCGGACGGTCTCTCCATGAACTACTCGACGTACCTCGGGGGTTACTTCGATGATATCGGTCACGGGATTGCCGTGAACGAATCAGGGTATGCCTTTATCACGGGAGAGACAATTTCACCCAACTTCCCTGTCCTGAAGGCATTCCAGGAGAACATCAGTTACACGGGAACGTGCTGCTCTGCAGCCGATGCTTTCATCACTGTCCTGACACCCGAAGGATATGACCTTGAGTTCTCCTCGTACCTCGGTGGAAACATGACCGATATCGGCCAGGCAATTGCCCTGAACAGCTCCGGGATGCCGGTCATTGCCGGTTCCACGGCATCGGACAATTTCCCGACGACAGATGGGGCGTACGACAGGATCCTCAACGGCACATGGGATGCTTTCGTTACAGGAGTCTCCTACGATGGCTCGGCATCCGGCATTGGTTTTTCCACGTACCTCGGCGGGGGAAATATCGATAAGGCACACGGGATTGCCCTGGGAGCAAACGGGGATATCTTCGTGACAGGATTCACGCAGTCGTACCAGTTCCCTGTCTTAAATTGGAAGCAGCAATTTATTTCAGGAGGCAAGGATGCCTTCGTCACACATCTCGACCCGGTTGCCGGCACCCTCATCTCTTCGACGTACCTCGGGGGGTCGGGGGATGATATCGGCAACGCCATTGCTGTCGATTCCAGCGGTGCCATGTATATCACGGGCCTGACGCGGTCCATGGACTACCCGGTCTGGCCGAATGTACCTTATGGGACCGCATTCCAGTCACGCCTCGGCGGCCTCCAGGATGCGTTCCTCACGAAGCTGAATCCTAATGGCCGGACAGTGAACTTCTCGACCTACCTCGGTGGGCAGGTCGTCGAGGAGGGCACGGGTGTTGCCGTGGACAGCATGGGATCCATTTTTGTGACAGGGTACACAGACTCCCTCAACTTCCCGCTCAGGAACGCCATCCAGACATCCCTCAATTCCAACACCTATGATGCCTTCGTCAGCCGATTCTACCCGAACGGAACGGCACTCATGTACTCCACGTACCTTGGCGGGAGGCTCGATGACAGGGCCATGGGGATCGCGCTGCAGGGCTCCAATGCAACGATCGTGGGATGGACTGAGTCAGCGAACTTCCCCGTGAAGAATGCAGTCCAGTCCACATTTGGCGGAGTCTCGGATGCCTTCGTCGCCCGGATCGTCTCTGCGCCCCCGGTTGCAAACTTCACGGCCGAGGCAAACGGCGTGGAGAACTATACCCTGATCAGGGGCCTGCCCCCTCTCCTTGTCAATTTCACCGACCTCTCCACCGGCGATCCGACAACGTGGTCATGGCTCTTTGGCGATGGCAACACCTCCACACAGCAGAACCCGAGCCATGTCTATTACACCGGGAACTGGACGGTCAACCTGACCGTGAGCAACCTCGACGGGAGCAACTCGACCGGCAAGTATCACTACATCCAGGTCGGTGACCCGCTGATCGTGAACTTCTCTGCAAACGTGTCAGGCGTCGAATGCACCTTCTGCAGGGGACGGGTGCCCTTTGACGTGAACTTCACGGATCTTACGAACGATACCCCGGTTGCATGGAACTGGAGCTTCGGGGACGGCAATTCCAGCACCCTCCAGCATACCAACTGGACATACCTCATCCCCGGGCTGTACAACGTCACCCTGACGGCGACGAACGAGTATGGCAGCAACAGCACCACGAAGTATGCCCTCGTCGAGGCAGGGGATGTCCCGGTGGCAAACTTCACGGCGAACGTGACAACAGGTATCGCACCTCTTGCCGTGCGGTTCACCGATCTCACGCAGGCGTTCCCCGCAGTCCATGCATGGAACTGGTCCTTTGGCGATGGCTCCCCCAACGGGACAGTCCAGAACCCCGTGCACGTCTTCACGGCAATGGGCAACTACACGGTCAACCTCACGGTGGAAAACTTCTGGGGCAACGACACGATGAGCAGGACCGAGTACATCCGAGTCGGCGAGATACCGGTCGCTGATTTCTCGGCCGAACCGACGAGCGTGGTCGAAACCCAGCCCGTCAACTTCACCGACCTCTCCACGGGGTTCCCCCTCTGGTGGTTCTGGAACTTCGGCGACGGTCAGACGGAGAACAGGACGACCAACCTGACCTTCAACCACAGTTACGCCCATGCAGGGAACTACACGGTCTCCCTGACGGTCGGAAACGAATTCGGGACCAGTACAAAGACACGGCCTCGGTACATCTCCGTTGCCGGCAACGCAACAGTCGTGAACCTGACGTTCGTTCCGTCTGCTGCTATCATTCCCACCAATTCGACGACAGCGATGAAGCTGATCCTCGAAAGAGCGGAAAGGGGTCTCTCGGGGTATAACATCACCATATATTACGAAAACGCCTCTGCAGCAGACATCGTGGCATTCCACCTGCCTTCCTGGGTGAACCCGGCATTTGCCCTCAACAGTTCGATTCCGGCGTCTTCTGTCTGGCTGAAAGTCTCGGACATCGACGATGTGATCAGGCCCGGCGCGACCAATGTCGAACTCGCGCTCTTCAACAGCACGGGAAGGACACCGATGTCAACACGGATGAACGTGACCGTGAGCCAGATCGATACAGATACGGGTGATATCGTTCACACGTATACCAACCCGGCTTCAGTGACGATCGTTGCACTGATCCCTCTCCCCGGTCATACCAGTCCCCCGACCGATCCCTTCCATGACGGTGTGTACTGGGACGTCAACGGGAACGGAAGGATTGACTTCGACGATGTCGTCCAGTACTTCCTGTACCTCGAATGGATCCAGGAGAATGAGCCTGTCAGCCTGTTCGATTACAACGGAAACGGCCGGATAGACTTCGACGACCTCTACATCCTCTTCACGATGGTGTAGGAGAGATGCACATGTTTTTCGCTAACTGGCAGAAAATGGCAATGCTGGCTGCATGCATCTGCATGCTCGCCATGCCCGGTCTTGCGACCACGGTGACAGTTGGATCCGTGACGATTCCCGCAGCCGGTTCGAGTGCCGATGTGACGGTAATCGCGGACGTCTTCCCCAGCGGCCTCTCGGGATACATCATGAACGCCTCTGTTGCCGACCCGTCGGTAGCCGAGATCACCTCCGTTGAATTCCCCCAGTGGGCCTCGTTCAAGCTGCACTCCTCTGTTCCCGCACCGGAGGTCTCGCTCCGGGCAAGCGATCTCTCCCTCGGCGTCTCGCCGGGAGCGACGAACGTTCCCCTCGTGACACTGACAATCCGGGGAAAGACGGCAGGTGCGACGACGTTGAACCTGAATGTCAGGCAGATGGATCCTGACGGGACTGGCGATCCGATCAACCCGACCGTGATCCCGGGGACAATATCCGTCGGAGGAGTAACCCCAACCCCAACCCCGACGGCAACCCCAACCCCGACAGCAACCCCAACCCCGACAGCAACCCCAACCCCAACCCCGACGGCAACCCCGACGGCAACCCCGACGGCAACCCCGACGGCAACCCCGACACCGACGGCAACCCCAACCCCGACGGCAACTCCGACAGCAACTCCGACGCAGCCCGAGCAGGAACCGGGGTACCTGACGGTATTCTCCTATCCCCTCGGGGCATCAGTTGCCCTCGACGGTACACCGGTCGGGACGACACCACTCCAGGAATTCCCGGTGATGCCCGGGACGCATACCCTCACAGCCACGTATCCGGGCTACAGGGACTACTCGACGACAGTGACAGTCGGCCCGGGGGAACGAAAGAGCGTCCCCCTCATCATCCTCGTGAAAGGAATCCCGACGACTGTCCCAACGATTGTCCCCACATTCACCGTCATACCGAGCATGACGACAGCAGTTCCCTCTCCCACCAGCACGACGACACCGTCAGGAACAACCGCAGTGCCGACAGGAACGACTCCGGGTGGCACCGGGGGCCTGAAAATCAAGACCCTCCCCGCCGGAGCAACCATCTACATCGATAACCAGCCACAGGGGGTCACGCCCACAACGGTCTCGAATATCCCGGCCGGTTCCCACGAGATGAAGCTCATCAAGAAGGGTTACAGGACAAGCGTCCGGACAGTCCAGGTAACAGCTGGCATCACAACGGAGCTTCCCTTTATCGTCCTCTCTCCTGAAAGGTACTTTTAATCTTCACCTTTTTTCCCCAAGAGAGACCGAAATTATTCATTTTCCGGAATGCAGCGTCCCGGCAACGATACACTGGCCAAAGGAGATGCACCCGTCGCCGAGCGGATATTCCCGGTTCATGTGGAAGGAGAGGCCTGCAGCCGTCACCTCGCTCCGGATCGTCTCGCGAATGGCCCTGTTGTAGGCGACCCCCCCGGAGAGGGCGACGAGGGGAATCTCCCTCTCTTCCGCAGCATGGATTGCAAGACCCGCGATCCCCCTCGCAAGGTTGAACTGGAAGGATGCGGCAACCGACCGGAGATCCCGCACATCCTTCCTTCTCGCAGCCTCATCGAGAGCGCGCTGAACAAGGGGACGGGTCAGGAGCACCTCCCTGTTGCCGGAGCGAGCGTAGGAGAGATCCCACCTCTCGATCCTGCCTCCTGTGGCAAAGGACTCAAGCTTCATCGCCGGCTCCCCATCGTACGTTCTCTCCCGGCAGACACCCAGCAGGGCGGATACCGCATCAAGGACCCTGCCCGTGCTGGACGTCGGGATGACATTCAATCCCTTCCGCAGCTGAGTCTCCAGAAAAGCGATCTCGACATCTGACCATCCCCGCGCAGCAAGGATCCCGGTGACCTCCGGCCCGGGCAGGATCCCGTAGAGCATCCTCTCGGGATACCGCGTCGCGAGGTCTCCTCCCGGCATCGGAACCACTTCGAGGTGGCCGACCCGCTCGTATCCTGCCGGCGAACCGGCAAAGACCTCGCCGCCCCAGACGGTTCCGTCGGTTCCGTACCCGACGCCGTCTATGGCGATCCCGATGCACTCTTCCCGGGTGGCAGCGGCGATATGGGCCTCGTGGTGCTGGACAGGGAGGAGGGTTGCACCCCACCGTTCTGAAAGCTCTTTTGCATACCGCGTGGAGAGGAACTGGGGGTGGGCGTCATGGGCAATGATGGAGCAGTCCTCTCCGAGGAACCTGCAGAGGGTCGCGATCGTCTCCCTGAGGTATGCAAACGTCTGGGGGTTGCGCACGTTTCCGACGTGCGGCGAGGTCGTGCAGAACCCGTCGCGGTACATCGTCACGTTTGCGTTCAGTTCCGGGCCGACGGCGAGTATTGACTGTTTTCCAAGGTCAATCCGTGTCCTCTTTGGTGCCAGCCCGCGGGAGAGGCGGATGGTGAACCCGTCCCTCACCACGGAGTCGTCGCACCTGTTCACGATGGCCCGGTCGTGGGCGAGGAAAAAGTCGGCCTGATCGTGCATTTTCGCCATCGCTACATCGATCTCGGTGATCATCGGGTAACCGGGCAGGTTTGCGCTCGTCATGATCAGGAGGGGATGGGCGAGGTGGGAGAAGAGGAGGTGGTGCAGGCCAGTGTAGGGGAACATGCACCCGATGGTATGGAGGTTCGAGATTGCCACGTGGGCTTCCGGGTCGCGCTTCTCGAGGACGACAATCGGCCGTTCGTGTCCCTTCAGGAGCGCCATCTCTTCGGGAGAGACAACGGCTATCCGTTCGACGAAATCGGGCCGAACCATGACCGCAAAGGGCTGTTCCTGCCGCCCAAGCCTCCTCTTCAGCTCGCCTGCCATCTCCTCCGTGCACGCGAGGTGGAACCCGCCCACACCACGTATCGCGACAATCGACCCGGCATCGAGGAGGCGGGCAGTCTCCCGGATCACGTCCGGAGCAGGAACCTCATTTCCCGAGGAGTCGAGGAGGCGCAGCGACGGACCGCACGCTGAACAGGCAATAGTCTGGGCATGGTGCCTCCGGCTGGAAGGGTCGCTGTATTCCCCCGCACACCCCCGGCAGGGCGGAAACTCTGCCATCGACGTCCTCTCGCGGTCGTAGGGGAGATCCCTGATGATGCTGTACCGCGGTCCACAGTTCACGCAGGACGTGCACCAGTACCCAGCGTACCTCCCTCCCGGCGTTGCGATATCCCGGATGCACTCGTCGCAGGTGGCAATATCCGGGGGGATCATTCCCGAGAGCGATCCCCGGTCGCTCTCCCTGATGAGAAAGCTGCGGGGAAACGGCCCGGCATCCGGAAAGACCTCGACACTGTCTATCCGTGCCATCGGGGGTCCGCGGGAGACGGCTGCGAGGAACTCCTCGAAGTTGTCCCCGCAGGCCTGGATTTCGACCTCGCTCCCCCGGTTCTGCACGAAACCGACGATCCCGAGCTTCCCTGCGGTGGCATACACAAAAGGCCGGAAACCCACCCCCTGCACGATTCCGCGGATTTTTATCCGTCCACTCCTGCGCATGCCATTCAAACAAAGATTTATTGATTTATCACGCCATATAATACTAGGGTTTTACCAGTGACCGGTCACATCAGGATAGTCAACGATCCCGTCGATCTCGTCCCCCTTCTCATCACGTTTCACAATGCAACCTATAAGAAGGTCTACGATCTGTTGACGAGATCCTGGATGACCGAGGAGGAACTCTGTGCCCATGTGCCCGGCGGAGATGTGAGCCAGTGCCTGATGGTCCTCAAGAAAGGAAACCTGGTGGAGGAACAGTGGAGGATGCCCGTCCCCGGTCAGAAACCATCCAAGGAGTACCGGGCGACATACAACAAGTTCCGGGCAAATTTCCAGTGCAACTTCGCCGATCTCTCCGACCTGCTCTTCATCGCTGTCTCAAACGACGAGTATTTGCGGGAACTCGTCGAGAAGGTGGAAGAGGAACTCCGTTCCGGGAACTCCTCGATTAACGATATTGCACGGAAGTTCGGGGTCAATCCCGTCTTCATCAAGGGTCTGGCAAAGCGCATTCCCCACCTTGATGTGAAGGGACAGGGGCTGGTACTTCTTGACCGAAACAGACACTGACCCTCTCTCGAGGCTCCTGCGCAGCAAACGCGAGGTCACGAGACTCCAGATCCTCGTCGAGATTGCAGAACACCAGCCGGCAATACGCCAGCAGGAGGTCGCCCGGAAACTGGGGGTCACCCCTCAGGCTGTCTCCGAGTATATCCGGGAACTCGTTGACGAGGAGATGGTAGCCTCCCACGGGCGGGGACACTACAGTGTCACGAGGAAAGGGATAGAGTGGGTCCAGTCCCGGGCAGAGGTGCTCGAGGCGTATGCACGCCATATCCGCCGGGACGTCATCCAGCAGGTCTCCACGTGGACAGCGATTGCAGCGACCGACCTGCATAAAGGAGACCAGGTCGGTGTATACATGCAGGACGGTTTTCTCTATGCATCTCCCGAACCGAGGAGTGCCACGGGAACTGTGGTTGCCGATGCACGGGCCGGGGAGGATGTCGGCGTTGCCCGGCTATCGGGCCTGATCGACCATACCGAGGGGGCAGTCCACGTCTGCAAGGTCCCGCGGATCGATAAGGGGGGATCCCGTCGCGTGAACAGGGCCCTCCTCCGCGAGCTGGTGCAGGGAGCCGGGGTCGTCGCCGCTGTCGGGCTCGAGGGGTACGTTGCCCTCGAACAGATCGGGAGGAGACCGGACATGTTCTTCGGGGCCCGGGAGGGGGTGATCGAGGCTGCATTCCACGGGATCGGGTGCGTCATCCTCATCGTCGACGAGGAGTTCACCGATTTTCTCAAGAGGCTCGAGGGTGTCGGGCTCTCCTACACGATCCATGACCTCATCTCTCCATGAACATTCTCGTCTCGCCACAGAAAGGTACCTACAGGATCCTCTTCCTCGATAACCTCAAGGTCGTTGCAGTCGGGATAGCGGAGATCGAGAAGACTGCACGGGGATATCGGCCCGGCCGGTACAGGCTGCGGTGGGGCGGGAGGCACCAGTACCGCCCTACCCCCTCCAAGGAACTCGTTGTCTCCCTGCGGAAGGGATCGGTGTACCTGACGGGAAAGGACGAGGCTTTCGAGGGATTTCTCCAGGACTTCCAGATCCCGTATACCATCACGGACGTCTGCCGGATATGCTTGATGGAAGACCGGGTGACACCCCTCTCCCGCAAGAACAGCGTTTGTTACACGACAGGTGAACGGATCTGCTTTGAATGCGGCAAAAGGGAACTCCGCAGGGAACTTGCGACGATGGGCAGGGTCGGGAGGGGTGCTCTCGGGCACCTCGAGGAGCTCCTCGCCCAAATCCGTGACGTGGGAAAGGTCCTTGCGTCCGTAAAGCCCCAGAAGACCCGCATCTCGCAGGCACTCTTCGACCGGCTGGACGCCCACCCTGTCCAGAAGACGCAGGCCATCGTCGAACTCCCCCTCCCCCGCGAGTTCGTTGAGGCATCGGGGGTGGAGACCCTCATGCCTGTCCAGCAGATGGCAGTCGATGCAGGGCTCCTCCAGGGCAGGCACCTCCTGATCGTCTCTGCGACTGCGAGCGGAAAAACGTTCATCGGGGAGATGGCAGGGTTGAAGAACTTCCGCGAGGGGAGGGGTCACTGCCTCTTCCTCGTCCCGCTCGTTGCACTTGCCGTCCAGAAGTACCAGAGGTTCGAGGAACGGTACGGTACGATCGCGGGCGTCGGGCTCCTGGTCGGGCAGACACGGATCAACATCCCCGAGAACCGGCCGGCAGGCGATCGGAACATCCGGGCCCCCCTGGTCGTCGGGACGTACGAGGGCGTCGATCATTTCATCCGGACAGGAGGGACACTTCCCGGTATCGGGACGGTCGTCATCGACGAAGTGCAGATGCTCACCGACCCGGACCGCGGGCACCGCCTCGACGGGCTCATTGCACGGCTCAAGTACCTGTACCCCAAAGCACAGTTCCTGTACCTCTCTGCGACGATCGGTGTCCCAAAGGTCCTTGCGAGCAAGCTGGGGGCGACTCTTGTCCGGTACGACGATCGGCCTGTGCCCCTCGAGCGGTACCTCTTCTTCGTGGAGCACAGGCAGAAGATCCCAACGATCCGCCGCCTCTGCACAGAGGAGTATGCCCGAGTCTCCTCGAAGGGTTACCACGGCCAGTCCATTGTCTTCACCAATTCCCGCGCGAGGACGCACGTGATCGCCGACGCGCTCGGGCCGGGGTATGCCGCATACCATGCCGGCCTCACCTCCCAGGAGAAGCGCGAAATTGAATCAAAATTCCTCTCGGGGAGGATAAAGGCGGTCGTCACCACCGCGGCCCTCGGGGCTGGGGTCGACTTCCCTGCATCGCAAGTCATCTTCGACTCGCTCGCAATGGGAATCCAGTGGCTCTCGGTCCAGGAGTTCGGCCAGATGTCGGGCAGGGCAGGCCGGCCCGATTTCCACGACCTCGGGAAGGTCGTTGTGCTCGCCGAACCGGGGGCATCCTATTCCCGGACATCGGGCACCACAGAGGAAGAGGTCGCAATGAAGCTGCTCAAGGGCGAGATGGAGGAGGTCGCCCCCGAGCACGACATCGAGCAGAGTTCCGAGGAGTACGTCGCAAATGCCGTGGTTTGCCGGGGCAGGCTTGCGGATCTCGAGAAGATCACAGGCATGATGGTCGGGACGATGGAGCCGGTCCTGGACCTCCTTGTCGGGCGGGAGCTCGTCAGGAAGGAAGACAAAAAGATCGTCCTCTCTCCGCTGGCCCATGTCATGGCCGAGCACTTCATCGGGGTGGAGCGGCTTTTCGAGATACGGAGGCTGATGAAGGCAGAGAGCGATCCCCTCGAGATCGTTGCCGAGCTTGCGTGCGCGGAGTCAGAGAAGAGGAAGGAGAAGGAGAGAGAGAAGAAGAGGAGCGGCAGATAGACGGCACGCGAAAGGTGCGGAAGACCTTTCCCCCGAACTCACCGTTTCCTCTCCTGCATCTCCACCTCGCAGACCCACCTGTCGTAGATCGGATCGCGGGTGTTCTCCGATAGTTCCACGCGGCCCCCTCTCGCCTCTGCCCATGACCGGACGAGGTCCGCCTCGGCCCGGGTCCCGACGGTCACGAGGCAGTATTCAGTCAGGGCAAGGAGGGCACCGGTGATCGCCTCCCATGTCCCCTCGTTGAAGGCGTTTATTTCTCCGAACATGAGGCCAAGGCCAGCATCTGCACCCCGGCAATAGTGTTCCGCGAGAGTCCCGTCGATGCACATTGTCCTGCCGGGGATGAGCCGGCCCCGCGCCAGCCCAAGGGCGAGAAGGGATGGGTCATTGTCATAGGCAAGCGGGACAATCCCCCTCTCTCTCAGGACAAGCGATCCGAGTCCCGACCCGCAGCAGCTGTCAAGGCAGGAGGAGAAGTGCCTCCTCTCCCAGAACTCGTCGAGGAGATCGCGGACTTTCCCGGCCCTCTCGGGGTTGAGATCCTCGAGTGCGGGGGTGACGTTCCGCACGATAGCGCGGCTATAGTAATCCCGGACAGCGTCCTCGAAGACCTCGCGCTCCTCCTGGAATATCTCCCCGGGGAGTTCCTCGAAGTGTTCGATGAGGGCAAGCGTTGGTTCCTTCAGGTGGAACGAGCCCATCAGCCACCCCCTGCCTGTATGGAAGGCAAAGGCGAGAGGTTCCTCCTCCTCGTCGACGAGCATCCTTGCCTCGTCAGCAGGAATCTCCTCGAGCCATGCGGTGAACGAGTCATCGATCAGGTCTGCAAAGGAAGGTTCGATACACCGCAGGCCCGAAACTTCCATGACCTTCTCGAGGAGCGGGGGATCTCGTGGAGCGTCTGCATCCATGGTGGGTCAGGCTCCGTACTTGGGTGAACGGTTGAGGAGATCGAGGAGGATCGGCATCAGGGAGGCTCCCCGGATCCTGTGGAGCCCGCCCTCAGCACAGGAGATCTCATCGAAGGCAGTCACGCGATCCACCCTGACACCCTCCCCTGATATTGCGAGCGGGACAGGATCGGCACTGTGATCCCTGACACTGCAGGGTGTCGAATGATCAGCGCAGACGACGGTGAGAGTCCCCGGTATTGCCGCCAGCGGCGCGAGGGCAAGGTCGATCCTCTCAATGAATGCCATCTTTGCACGGGCGTTCCCGTCATGGCCGGCCTCGTCTGCACCCTTGATGTTGACAAGGACAAAGTCTGCGGATGAGAGTGCCTCCTGCACAGCCCGGACCTTTGCTGCAAGATCGGTATCGACCGATCCGGTGATGCCGGGCACGTCGACGCGGGCAAGGCCGATCGCGGTTCCTATCCCGGAGATGAGGGCGGCAGCAGAGATGACCTTCCCCGAGAGGCCGTACTTCTCCCGGAATGGCTCAAAATATCCCATCCTCCCGGCCCCCCGGACAAGGACGGTGTTTGCCGGCCGGAGCCCCTGTGCACGCCGCGCGTCGTTGAGGGAATGGCCCCGGAGGATCTCTTCTGCCTGGCGGACGAACTCCGAGAGGGCTTCTGCGGTCTTCCTGTCTGCATCATCCTTGCTCACCGGAGAAAACGGTTGGGGAGGGACCCCCTCTCTCTTCGGGTCGTTCGAGGAGACACCGACCCCGAGCCCCTCCCCGCGGAAGGCGAGGGCTGCACGGTGGCCGCTTCCCGAGCGGAAGAAGAACTCGATGCCGAGGGGGGAGAGGTCGACTCCCTCCTGGATCGCCCGGGAGAGCGGTTCTGTCCCATGGATGCGCCCGGCCCGCCTGTCTGCCACCCGGCCCGCGTCGTCAAGGGTCGCGTAGTTGCAGCGGAAGCCGATCATCCCCGGTTCCATGTGGATCCCGCAACCCTCGGCCTCGAGCGGTCCCCTCCCTGTGTAGTACCGGGAAGGGTCATACCCGAGCAGGCTGAGGTGGGCCGTATCAGATCCCGGCCGGATACCCGGGGCTATCGTGTCCATGATACCGCAGATACCGTCACGTGCGATGCGGTCGAGGACAGGTGTCAGGGCAGCCTGGAGGGGGGTCCTGTCCCCGAGTTCGGGGCAGGGCCGGTCCGAGACACCGTCGAGGATGATGAAGAGGATCTTTTGCGCCGTCATTGCAGGGGGAGTTTGGACACCGGTTCACTTATGCTTCACCCCCGGGAGGTCGCATGGAGAGCACGTCTTCCTGCACCATGCATGGAGACCATGCAGTACATGGAAGAATCAGCCCGCTGTATAAGGGCGTGGAGTACCCCGGATGCGGATCCTCAACGTCTGGTCACGGACCGCCCGTTGCACGAGTGCAGGGAGAACCCTGTTTTCCAAACGAGGAGTCTGCAAAATCTGGCAGGTTGGAGAATCACGAGAAAGAGGATTACTTTGGAAAAAAAGAGAAAGCCGCCTCACACCACCTTTGCGGTCGTCAGCTTGGACTTGATAACCTCGACGCGCCGGATGGGAAAGACCGGCTTGACCGCCTTGAAGACCTCGCGCGAGAAGTCACCGTTGACGATACCGGTGATGATGCCGTTCATATCGGCCTCCGATCCCATCTTCGAGATCATCTGGGAGATGATGCTGCGGATTTCGTGGGCCTGGGAGAGGTTCGCCCGGGTGAGCGTGAAGCACGTCACCGTGAGATCCACCCGCTTTCCGTCCTTTGTCGTTACCGGAACGTGGCAGTCGATGCGCGATGTGCGCCTCTTGATCATCGACCGCAGGTAGTCACGGGTGACCTCGTGTCCCACGAACTCCGTGTAGGCAGCATCCCCCGTCACGTTCGCGATCTTGAACTTCATCTTGACATTCTGCCGGGCATAGTCGTTGATGATCTCGCCAAGCGTCGTCTGCATGATGCGCCCGACCACGTTTGCGGGATCGTTTGCAATCGTGTCCCCGATGTAGGTCTTTCCAAGCACCTCGGGGGCAAATACCTTGTACCAGCTCTTGGCTTTCCAGCCTTCAACGCGTCTTCCTGATTGTTTCTTCTTTGCCATGGTATCACCTGTCGTGTTTTTTTTGGTTTTTCACCCTTCGCAATCACCGGGCTGCACTGGATGCCCGGAATGAGACGGACTCCCCATCAGGCATCCGTCCATGCTGCTGCCATGCCGCGGGAATCTTCCTGCATCCACATCCCGATCGTCATTCCGTGTCAAGGTTGCAGATTTCATCTGCAATTGCAAGGTTCATGAGGTAATCATCCACCGATGCGATAACCGACCGGAGAGCGGTACCCCGGATCTCTGTGACAACGTGACCGCCAGTGGAACGCGTCTGCATGCTCTGGAGGTTATCCGGCCGGAGGGATGCAGCAACGCATTCCGGGCGGGCATGCCGTGTCCTCAATTCCCCCCTGATCTCCATCATGCAGGCACCGATTTCCGGATTGCCCCCA
Source organism: uncultured Methanolinea sp. (assembly GCA_964431125.1). Taxonomy (GTDB): domain Archaea; phylum Halobacteriota; class Methanomicrobia; order Methanomicrobiales; family Methanospirillaceae; genus Methanolinea_A. The sequence goes on from CAYSII010000006.1 coordinate 59,615, forward strand.
CGAACTGGGAGAGCCGTGCAGCAGGGATGGTTGCACCGGCCCGCTGCCGGTGACCGCCTCCGAACCCTCCGACCTGGACCGCCGCGCTGTGGACGTGTTCGCTGATGTCGATGTCATGGCCCCTGACGACACGGAGGGAGACGAATGCAAGTTCGTCTCTTTGCGCTGCAACGGCCACCACCGGACTTTCCTGGACGATATCCCGCGAGAACGCATCGGCAACGTCACTTGCAACCGACGGGTCGTCCACCTCAACGAGCCCGGAGGAGCCATCTGCCTCTCTCTCCAGGCTCGCCCGGAGGGCCTGGATGACGTTGAGCCTGTGCCTGGCCGCGCACTCGTATGCCTCGTCGAGGCAGGTCGCCGAGCGGAGGCAGAGCGATGTGGCGAGCCCCCCGCGGCCAGACTTTCCGCAGGCATCAACGACTGCAGTGAACGTGTGGGCATCCGGAATGACCTCCCTCTGCAGGCTGTAGCACTCGCCGTAGAGGGACTCGAGAGTCCCGGCGGGAGCATACGGGGCCACGCGGAGCACGATGAGGGAGAGGAGCCTTGGCAGCGAGATTTTCCCGCCTTCAGACGCACTTTCCAGGAGATCGGAGACCGCGACCTCGTCACCGCTCACCTGGTGGAGGTAGGGGTGGAGTGCCGTATACAGCCTCTCATGGTCGTCCCTGCCCGGGAGAAGGAGACCTTTCCCGGGTGTGACAAGGCCGAGGGCAACGGCATCGTTGAAGATTGCGAGGTTCTCACCGGCGAGATCCTGGCCGTCTCCGATGATTCCAAGCATCACGAGGCCGGCAAGGTCGCGGTTGTCACCGAGGGACTGTGCAACAAGGAACGCGGTTCCTGCCGAGGAGAGCTCGCGGTCCCCGTCGATCCCCGAAAGGCGGGGATTGACATGGAGTTCGCCTCCGAACCGGGGGATATGGTGGTCGATGACCATGACCTCCGGGGGGAGGTCAGGGATCCCTGAGCCGAGATCGCAGAGGAGGGCAGGCTTATCAGGGGAGAGTGCTGCAGGGCTGATGTGCGGGACGACCCGGAGCCGGAAGCGGATCCCCTTCCGGAGGAGGGCCATGCACATGATGGCGCCTGCTGCTATCCCGTCGGCATCATGGTGTGCGTACACCTCCACGAATTCCTGGCGGGCGAGGTGCCCGGCCAGCCGTGCTGCGGCCTCGGCCAGTGTCATGGGTATTCTACCGCGAGAGCAGGATCTCGGCACTCTCCGGCTTGTAGCTCCAGTCCTTCGGCAGCCGGCCTGTACCCGTGTAGTACTTGACGAGGCGACGCACCTTCGATTCGGTGAGCTGGAGCTGCCTCTTGTTGTGCAGGTCGTTCTTGTTCTCGGCCATGTGCTTGCGGAGCCCGAGCGCCTTTGCGATCAGGTTCCGCAGGTCTTCCGGGATCTCGGGTTCCATGCCCTTTTCCTTGAGGATCTGGCTGATCCGCTTGCCCGTGATCAGCTTGACGTCAGGGACTCCGTGGCGGTCCCGCAGGATCTGGCCGATGTGGCTCATGGAGTGGCCTTCCCTGCGCAGGTCAACGATGATCTTCTCGATGGCCGCGACATCCGTGTTTGCCCATGGCGGGGCTTCCCTGCGGAACGGACGGACCGACCCTGAGTGTCCCCTGCGCCGCGCGTGCATTCGTGCCATTATCTTGTGTCACCTCCGAAACAGTCAAATGTAAATCCGAAAAAGAGCCACAGGCTGACTCTTTGTAATCCCAGGAGGCCTGTCATTGCCAGGCCCGTGCAACGTGGTGCACGTCGGACTTACATCTGCCAGCACCAGTAGAAACAGTGCTGTATATCCGTTGAACGGGAATTCTCTTAATGATATCGCGGGAGGCCGGTTCACCTGCTCCCCTGTGCGTCCTGAATGCGCGGATTTCCCCGTTCTTCCTGCGGGAGACTAGAGGGGAGTTCCATACCTGTTGATGAGCCGGATCAGGTCGGCGAATGCGTCCATCTCGAGTGCGAGCACTCCAGCCCTCTGCATGCCCATGCTCGTCTCGGCGTCGGCGGTGAGGCACTCGGGCCCCCGCAGGACGGTCCTTTTCTTCCCGTCCCTCGAGAGGACCGATTCGGCCTCCCTGTCATACACGAACGCCCTGCCCGGGATGACCACGAGTTCCTCGAGCTCGCCGGGATCTAGCGCCTCGAGGTCTTCGATCGTGATGAGGCAGGCAACCTCCTTCTCGACCGGGATGACACGGGCTCCTTTTCCACACTGCGTGAGGATGGTATCGATGAACGGTGCTGCAATCGATCCCGAAATGACGCTTGCCCGCCTCTCCAGCCGCGGGAGTTTTGCAACGAGGTCGGGTTCCCGGGCGAGAGCAAACGGCGATCCGATCTCCGGGTCCCAGAGCGGTGTCCCGCTGACCTTCAGCCTAAACTTCCGGGAGAGGGCCGTGACCATGTCCCGGAACTCCCCTACCTCCTGCACGGCCTGCCCGGGAATGACGGGAGCATTCCCGAGGATGAGACCCTGTTCCTTCCTGTTGGCAAACCGCATCAGGATGATCCCCTTTGCGCCCCTCTCCTCGAGCCAGCTGCAGGTCTCCTCGAGGATTAAACCGTCGTTGACCCCCGGGAGGACGACGCATGCCGCATACACGTCGATCTTCTCGCAGAGTCTCTCGAGGACTGCAAGCGATGCCCCGGGAGTCGGGTCATGCATGTAGCGTTTCCGCAGTTCCGGCCGGACAGAAAAGACCGTGAATGAGATCTCGGAGAGGCCTGATGCGACGAGGAAGTCGGCTATACCCGGGTCGTCAAATCCCTTCCCGCTCGTATACCCGATGTGGAGCGGGGCCTCCATGCTCGCGAGGAGCTCGATCAAGTCCCGGAAGCGGGGGTAGCAGCTTGGGTCTCCGCCGCCGCTGATCGTGATGCGGCTCACCTCGTCGGGGATGGACTGGAGGCGTGCGAGAACGTCATCGGCAACCTCCCGCAGGTCCCTGAACCCGCGGTAGTACTCGCGGACGCTCCGGCTGCAGTAATCGCACCCCTTCCTGTAGGGCGGGCAGTAGCGGCATCCGAAGGGCGCGGTCTCCAACACGCGCTTGAAGTAGCAGTACTCGCAGAACCCCCGGCAGTCGATCCCCGGGCGCCCCCCGATGTCCACGGAGAGGTGGGTCATTGCTCTGTACCCATCTTGTCCCGGAGCGGTTTATGCCTTTGGAACGGGATCGGGGAGGTCAGCCAGTGACAACGGCTGTATCCATGTCCTTCCATCCGATCCGTATCCTGCCGGTAGCAACTGTCCCTCTCCCTCCTTCACCGCCGTGCGTCACTCTCTCCGGCTCGACAACGAGCAGGACGAAAACAGGGGGTTTTTCTTCGCCCATGTCCCCTGGCGGATAAGACCAGTAAATGTAGGGATCAAACGAGAGTATCCTGTCACCATGGAGCGTGACCCGTCCATCCGTTGCGTTCCAGGAGACGAAATAGCCGTAACTTGCGGACCAGTTGTAGAGCACGGGAGCGCTCCCGGAAAAATCCGGTTCGAGGCGAATTCCGACCGTCGAGGACATGAGCGGGATGTAGGATCCGGGTTCTGCATGGATACTGACGGTGACAGGCGTCGGGGCAACCGTTGGAGGCGTCGCTGGCTGCGCTCCCTTCCCAGGGTAGGAAGCCTGATCTCCCGGCGGCTGGCTGCAGCCGGAGGCAAGCAGCAGGAGGATGAGGGCAGCGGCGGCGGGAAAGGCGAAAATCTTCATGAGCAGGGAGCTTTTCCCAGGATGCATATGAAGGCGACTGTCCCCTGGTGGTGGCGACCATGGGGATAGGGGTAATCTGCAGGTTGCCGGACGAAAAAAGACTCTCGCGGGTATCTGGCAGAAGGCGCAGGCGGCCCTTCCGGTTCCGTCCTCCCCTGCTGCTGGTTTCAATAGTCCCGGAGAGGATATCTTCTCCCAGCATGAAAAAAACGCATCCGTCCGGACTCCTGGTCCTCTGCCTGGCCATCGCCATCTCCTCTGCAGGGTGCTCCGTGCCCGCAACCACGGGGCAGGGGAAACCTGTATTGCCGCATCAACCTGCGCCTCTCCACATCCCGGGCGATGTCCTCTCCGGGAACATGACACTGGCCGGCTTCGACAGTCCCGATCCCCGGATCGGGGAGGTGCGGGTCGTTGTCCTCGCATTCAAGCCGGAGAGTGACATGTACATTTACACGTTCGTTCAGACACACCCCAACGGAAGTTACACATTTATATTCCCCGAGGGCTGGGAGGCAAAGCTTGCCCGCCAGCGTACCGTGTTCGAGGGATACGGTTTTGAAAAGGCGGGGACGATGCCACGGGAACTCCTCTGGCCGGCCTGAATATGGCTGGCCTGCCCCATCGCATATCCCCTTCTCTCCTGCCTACTCCCTCCCAGGTCCTGAAGATCTCGGAATGCACCTCAAAGCCCTGCACCCCCCGTTCCCGGATATTCACGCAGGGTAGGGGAAGGGAGAAGGGCTGGAAAAGACAGAGGTGCATGCGATGATGCGCAGCAGGGAACTCCTCCACCAGCTCCTCCACGACCCCCGGTACTCGATCACCGCGGCGGAGGTCTGGTACATTGACCGCGGTGCACCCGGAAACGTCAGCAGGGTTGCAGGAGGAGATATCGTCTCCCTTGAGCCATTCGCCTTCCGGGCAGCACATGGAAAAGAAACAAAGGAGATTCCGTACCACCGGATTGTCCGGATCCTCCATGGGGGAGAGGTGCTCTGGGAAAGGGGAATGAAGCGGGAGAAGCGGGAAAACCCCGGCAGGGGAAATACATGATAAAACAGGTGCGTTCCCCTGGTTTCACGGAACTCCGGGATACCGAGAACTCGGGATCTGGATCTCCCTCTGAGGGATAGCGAATCCAAATCTTCCGCCCGGGTCTTAAAAATGCGATGCAGGAATGGGATCCCCTCATCGACGGGTGCACACGGTCCCCTCCCGGCGCCACATTTTTCAGGCTCCGGTGGCAACAGTACATGGCGCCCCAGTGGCTTAGCTGGCAGAGCGGCTGACTTGTAATCAGCAGGTCCCGTGTTCAAATCACGGCTGGGGCTTGCCGCATTCGTCCAAAAGCCCTTGCAAAACTTTTTTTTATACCTTGAGCCGTAATGTAGATCTCATGTCCACCGCACCGTTAGGAACCAAGCGAAGCTTCCACTCGATCCGAAAGGACAGTGGAGAGCGAGCAATCACTGTTGCACTGGAATCGCACCATATTACCGCTAGGGATGCTGCCCTCATCCGGGAACACCTCGGCGAGCTCAAATCATGTTCCGGCATCAGCGACGGCCGGGTCAACAAGAACGCGTACATCATGGTCGGCTGGAGGCGCTACCTCGGCCCCTCTTTTGCCCGGGGTGATCGACCTGGAACGGCTGGAGCGTGTGACGGCCGATATCGGCCGGTGCACGGACTGCGGGTTGGAGAAGGCGGTGTGGAGGGACAAGGAGAGGGATGTGGCAGTGTGCAAGAGGTGCTGGTGAAGGGAGGTGAGGAAAAACGGTTGGACAGTCCGCAATTCTTCACGATACAGCACCTATCAAAATGGAGACAACTATAATATAGCAGAACCATATGATAGATTAACTGTGAGTAAGGCCTTCCCGAAACGGATGAGGCTACCTTGAGGTAGATGGGACAAAGTAGGGAAGGGTTCACAACCGATTTTGAGGGCCTTCAAAATAGTCAAAGATTTGCATGCATTTGTTCTGGATAATGAGATAACAGGACTCGTCTGCCTGCCGATATTTCCGGTGCACGGCACCCGCGATGAAATCTGCTGCCTGTATGCATGGTTCACGACGCGAGTCCCGGTGCAATATAGTAGGAGACACCAGGGGTTTATCGATAGGAATTGTCTGTTCCATTGTTTTATACACGATATACTGGTCAAAGAGGTCCTTTTGGATGCCGTTCAACGATTTATCCACGATGATATTGATCTCACGAAATGGCCAGTAATGGAAGTATACCTTCGCAATGAGCGATCCGGTCAGGTAATTGTAGACAATTTGAGGCTGTTTCCTCAGGTGATCAAATAATTGGTCCTTCCTAAGGACAGAACACCAGAACTCGATGTCGGATTGTGCAAGGCATTCGAGCACACGCCTCTTGATTACCTTATCGGAATTGTTGAACTTGAGCTCGGGCAATTCGCGGTATTTTTTTTCAGGCGGTTCTTCCTGATTTTCGAGAAGCATCGTTCTATTTGGAGTGGTTCATTGACGATCAGGGCAGCAATTACGAAGAATGGAGAGGTCCTCTCCCCGAATCCGATGTCCCCCGATTCGTCGATATACACATCCACGCGAATGCGTGGGAATTTTGCGGGCTTAAAGGGATAAGATTGTCCACTTTTCTCCATAGGGGGTGAGTGGAATGACCACTTGGGTGTCAGGCGGAAGCGGTCCTCGGCCCTTCCTTTGCCGGAAGTGATTGACGTGGACCGGATGGAGCGTGTGACGGTCGATATCGGCCGGTTTATGGACTGCGGGTTGGAGAAGGCGGGGTGGATTGATAGGGGGAGGGGTATTGCAGTGTGCGAAGGATGTTGGGGGAGAGAGGTGAGGGAGAAAGGAGATCTAAAACTTTAATTTTAAAAAAAGATAGCCAAAGCAAATTCCTAGTAAAAAACCAGTAATATGACCGGGATAATTGGTATCTGGATTGATATCAGTAAGCATGATTACTATAAAGATTGTCAAAATAAAAAAAATCGGGAACAGAATTAAAAGAAATTTAATAGGCTTGGAATAATTATTGAAGGTGATTGTGTAGGATCCACCCCTAACCTTTAGTTAGGAAGGGGATATGGATCTTATGGATTTCCGGGAGATCGGCAAGCTCGTTTCTGAAGGCCGATTATCTCTCGAGTATCTTTGGAAGAAACGTGGGAATACTGTTTGTCAATCCTGTTCATCCTCTGAGTTTTATTATCACCAGAGGTGGAGAGTACGGTGTAAGGGATGTAAGAAGGACTACTGGCCACTTCAGGGAACCAGGTTCGCGCTCCTCCGAATATCGCCATCACAATGGCTCTCTCTTGTGAAATTATTCGAGCTATCCACCTCTGCAAGGAAGGCCTCCCAAGAGGTCCACCTGAGCTACAAAACCACATTGCGAGCCTACGACATTCTTCGACGGGTTCTTGTTGAAGAACTTGCCAAGACTGACGAGCTTCTGAAAGGAGAATTAGAAACAGATGAAGCCTACTTTGGGTGAAAGAGGAAAGGGAAACGTGGTCGAGGTGCAGGAGGCAAGACCATCGTCTACGGGATCCTGGAACGGGGAGGGAGGGTCTCGGTGAATATTGTTCAGGATGTCTCTGCCGAGAGTCTTATGACCGAGACGGTGAAGAGGGTGAGAAGAGGCTCCATCGTGTACACAGACAAATGGCGGGGATATGACTCTCTCATGTTCTGTGGCTACAAGCATCTCAATATTGATCATCGTTATAAATTCAAGCAGGGGAAGGTCTATATCAATGGAATAGAAGGATTCTGGGCCTTTGCCAAGGAACGGTTGATTAAGCATCACGGGATCTCACGAAAGAAATTCCTTTTCTATATCAAGGAGATGGAGTGGCGATACAACAATCGAGGGAAAGATTTATTTGAAGTCTTAGTAGATTTGACGTTACACTAAAGGGTGTTAGGGGTCGATGTTACCTAATCACCTTCTTTATAAGGATCGAGTTTGCTCAGTTTGGATCCGCGGGTCTGTGCCCTTGGTACGTATTTCGCTGAAATATACTTCCTTCCTGTTTTCCGGTCGTAGCCTGTCTTTCGGGCAATCTGACTTTTGTTCAGTCCTTGATTGAATAGATCTCGTATCATGAGAAATTCCTCCATCTTCAGCATTGCCACTACCCTCACACAGTTGCATGAAGGTTATCAGGTGGGGATTTTTATCCCGCCGAAAGTGGGGAATTTTACACCGCCGGTGACAATACTCCCGGGCAAAAGCCACGAGCGTCGACGAGATGGGAAGAGCCTCGAACGCGATTGTCACTGCCGGTGGATCAGGTCGAACACTTTGCCGCCTCCTGGATGAGCAGGGCCTGGCCGGGTGCTGCGGCCTTCCTCTGCTTCCTGTTCCGGTGGTAGTGCCGGTTGTACTTCCGTATCAGGTCTGGGTGGGCTGCCCGGTATGCCTTCTGCCGGGCAATCTCCTTCTCGCGATGAGCGAGGTAATACCGCTTCCACTTCGGCAAGGCCTTGCGCTTCTCCTCGCCGATCATCGCAATCAGCCTCGCGATAGTAACGGTCCGGCGTTCCCGGCTGCCTGCATCCGCAGGCGGATGAAAGAGGGTCTGCATAGCCCGGGTCTGCATAGCCCGCAGGTCGTAGACGAGCATCATGGGTGCTCTTCGACGATTTGT
>CAYSII010000007.1:0-64494 GCA_964431125.1 uncultured Methanolinea sp.
TCGGGTACTGGAGGAAGGTCCTTGCAGCCATGGGCTACCGCGTCTTCATCGTCCCTGGATCGTCGTTCATCAAGCGGATGGTCAGGGCATACCGCCCGAAGGCCATCATGGGCGTCGGGTGCCTTGCCGAGGTCAAGGACGGCCTCGAGATGTCTGACAAACTGGGGCTTGTCTCCATGGGAGTCGTGACGCTGAAGGATGGGTGCGTGGAGACTGCCGTGGACTGGGAGAAGGTCATGGAGGTCGCCACGCTCGGCATCGACCCTGAAAAGATCCCAAAAGAGGCGCGTGCCGCCCTTCTCCCTGCCGTCCCATCACAGGAAGAGGGCGGAGAGAGAGAAGACCACGAGTGAGCCAAACATCGCGTACTTGACAAGCGTCGTGGCACGCGTCTCCTTCAGGCATTCGGCCGTCCGGCAGGAGAGAGCCCGTGACCCCGTCCAGAGAACCAGCAGGTCAACGAGAGCGATCCCGGCGAGGTAGGGCAGGCCCCACTGGAAGACAGGGAGAATGCTTGCGCCTATCGCGGCAATGAGAAAGGCAAATCCCAGTCGTATGACAGGGGTGACTCCCATCCGCACGGGAAGGGTGAAGGCACCACCCGCTTCGTCGCCGGAGATGTCCTCGGCATCCTTCCAGAGCTCACGGGCGAGCATGGCAAAGAACGTGACGAGGGCGATCGGGAGGACGTGAAAGACAGCGTCTGTCCCTGCAGACGCTGCCCCGAAGACAAAGATCGATGCCGTCAGGTAGGCTATAGCACCATTGCCGGCGCCAGGAGTCTTCTTCAGGCTCGTGGCATACCAGACGAGGAGAACTGTATTTCCGGCAGCGATTGCCACGCAGAGGGGATTTATGAGGAACGAGACAGCGAGTCCGGACAGGAACAGGATAACGGAGAGGGAAAGGACGGTTTTCCTGTCTGCCGCTCCCGAAGGGATTGGCCGATCAGGGCGGTTGATACGGTCGATCTCGACGTCACAGAAGTCGTTGATGGCATTGCCCCCGGCCGTGACGAGGAACACGACGAGGAATACAGGGATAATGGCAGGAGAAATGGTCCCTGTTGCCATGAGGACCCCGACGACTCCGGCCATGCCGGCTACCAGAGCGTTGACAGGACGGATGACCCGGACATACCCGGAGAGGGAACCGATGGGAGACTCCTCCACATTACCTGTTTCTCTGGCATGGCAGAAAAGTGTATACCCTCGTTTGCGAACGGAGAATTACCAAAAAAGGAACGGGCGTGGAGGGATTTGAACCCCCGACCTACAGCTTAGGAGGCTGCCGCCCTGTCCAGACTAGGCCACACGCCCTGCCATTACTCATTGCCGATGAGAAGGTATAAGCGTGTCGAACCGCCACATCTTCCCGATATGGAGTACATTTGGGCGGAAGAGGGAAAATTGAGGTTTTTAATCCCCGTTACCGATCCCCGTCACCCTTTCCCTCCCGGCTCTGCACCCGTCTTCTTCAACCCGAGGATGGAGATATCGCGGGATGCAACGGTCATCCTCGCGGGGCTCCTCCCGGTCTCCCGTTACCTCGATGCAATGGGGGCAACCGGGATCCGGGGCCTGCGCATCGCCCGGGAGTGCGGCATCCCGGTAACCATCAACGACCGGGACCCGGAAGCAGTCTCCCTCATCCGGAAAAACAGGGAGGCCCTCGGCCTTCCCGTCGAGGTGACATGCTCGGACATCCACTGCCTCCTCTGCGACAGGGCCTTTGAGACCGTGGACCTCGACCCGTTCGGAAGCCCCGCTCCCTTCCTCGACACGGCCGTGAGAGGCTGCGGCAGGTTCCTCTTCGTGACCGCAACGGACACTGCACCTCTCTGCGGGGCCCACAGGAATGCGGGTATCCGCCGGTACTTTGCTATCGGAAGGAACACCGAATACCATGCAGAGATAGGACTCCGTATCCTGCTCGGCTTCCTCGCGCGTGTGTCTGCCCGGTATGACCGTGGAATCGAGCCCCTCTTCTGTTACTCCCGGGAACACCACCACCGGGTCCACGTCCGCCTGCTCCGCGGTGCCGGGTCGGCAGACAGGTCGTGCAGCATGATGGGATACGTCCTCCAGTGCCCCTCCTGCGTATACCGGACCCATGCCCGGGGAATCCTGCCTCCCTTCGGGGAATGCCCGTACTGCGGAAGTGTCCTTGACCCTATCGGGCCCCTCTGGGCAGGGTCACTCCAAGAGGAAAACCTCCTTGCCCGTGTAAGGGAAACCATCCCCGGGAGCGGGTTTCGGCTCGCTCCGGAACTTGGAAAGCTCGTCGATGCATGCCTTGGAGAGCTCGACATCCCCTTCCACTATGACTACCACCAGCTCGCACGCCATTTCCGGACCTCCCCCCCTCCTCTCGACAGGGTGATCGAGTACCTCCGTGCCTCAGGGTATGCCGCATCGCGGGCCCACTACCACGGGACCGCCCTCAAGACCGATGCTCCCCTCCCTGTCCTCCGGGACTCCCTCGGCAGAGACAGAGTACCGTGAAAAAAGGGGGTTTTTCGCTATTCAAGGTCAGGCCTTTTTGAAGAGGCGGGTCTGTCATCCTCATCCAGAGGGGATCTTCCTCCCCGCTGCTGCTGGAGGAAACGCCGGCAATACCCTTATATCTCCAAAAAGATCCAGAAACAGCTATGAAAGTCCTCATCGTGATTCCCCCGGAGAATTTCAGGGACGAGGAACTGGCAAAGCCCGTTTCTGCATTCGAAAGAGAAAAAATCCCCTATGACATTGCATCGACGAGGAGGGGGGAATGCAGGGGCATGCTTGGCGCCCGGGCTACTTCCACGCTCACGCTCGAGGAAGTGGATCCTTCCGGGTATGCCGCGATCGTGATTGTCGGGGGAATGGGGTCCCCCGTCCACCTCTGGAACAACGAGATGCTCTGGCAGCTTGTCAGATACTTCGCAAAGAACGGCAAGATCGTCGCAGCCATCTGCCTCTCTCCTGTCGTGCTGGCCCATGCAGGAATCCTCAAAGGCAGGAAGGCGACCTGCTACGAGAGCCCCTCGTCCACGAAGGAGATGCTCAAAGGGGGGGCAAACCTGGCAGCGGATCCTGTCGTGGTCGACGGGAACATTATCACGGCAAACGGCCCGGCTGCCGCAGAATCTTTTGGCAGAACAATCGTTCGTGCCCTGCAGGGGTAACGAAAAAAGGCTGGAGGGCAGGCAATCAAGCTATTTCCCTTTTTTTCCAGCATGGACCGGAGTGCCGGACAGGAGAGATCTTTTTTCCGGGTATCTCCTTTCCAGGCGATTCCGCGTGCTCCACCGCAATCGAGAGCGAGCAAAAAAAGATGGAGAAAACATCATAGCAGGCACCCCTTGCGCACCACAGGGAGAACGCCCAATTCAATGCTCGATGATGATGGAGAGCAGGTCGCCTTCCTTGAGCTTATGGGTGAGCCCGACCCTCTGCCCGGGGTGCTTGACGGAACTCCCCCAGACGCGGGCATACCGGAACCGGTCCACGAAGTCGCGGTGGAGCCTGCGGCACACATCCGCAACGGTGCTCCCTGACCTTATGATGAGGGGTTCCTCGAGGTCGGCGGCCCCGCTCTGGGGCTTGAGAAATACCCGCATGAACCCCAGCGTGTCAAAAATCCAGTCCTTGAGTTCCTCCATGTTGTATCCTGTATGGGCGGAGATGAGGAGGGGTGGCGAGCCGAACTTCCCTGTTATCTCCTTTTGGATTGCATCCCGCGTCACCTCGTCAACGAGATCCACCTTGTTGACAGCAACGAATGCCGGGATGTAGACCCTGTTTGCAAGCATCGCATCGATGATGTCCTCCTGTGTTGCATTTCCCCGGATGAGGACATCGGCATTGACTATCCTGTGCTCGGAGAGAATGGCCCGGATCTCCTCGATATCAAGGTCGAGGATACCGACATGGTTCATCCTCACTCCACCGTATGCCGTCTTCCTGATGGTGATGTCAGGTTTCGGACGGTTGATACGGATACCGGCATCGTACAGTTCCGAGAGGAGGACGTCAAGATGCGATGCATTGTAGATATCCACGAGGATGACGATCATGTCAGCGCTCCGGACGACACCAATAACCTCTTTGCCCCTCCCCTTCCCCATCGCAGCACCTGCGATTAACCCGGGGATATCGAGGATCTGTATCCGTGCCCCGCGGTGTTCGAGGGCCCCGGGGACAACAGAAACCGTGGTGAAGGCATACGCACCGACCTCGCTCCTTGTCCCTGTCAGAACGTTCAGGAGGGTGCTCTTCCCCGTCGACGGGAACCCGACGAGGACGACGGTTGCATCGCCGGATTTCCTGACAGAATACCCCTCGCTGCCGCCGCCGGCACGCATCGCACGGGAGACTGCCTCGTCCTTTAAACGGGCAATTTTCGCCTTGAGCCTCCCGATGTGCTTCGAGGTTGCCTTGTTGTAAGGCGTCTTCTGCAGTTCTTCCTCGAGTTCCCTGATCTGCTCTTCCAGTCCTGCCATCCACCTTTCCTATATCAGTGGCCAAACCGCAGAGATATAATTGTGGGTGCGGCACGGAAGACATGGAATGCCAAAAAATGCCTGTGTGAAGAGCGGCAGCGGGTGACCTGTCGACGTTCCGGGAGGTATCCAGCAACAATTTTATGTGTCCAAAACACTTAAATTACAAGGCAATTGCTGCTATAGTGTAGTCCGGCCAATCATGCGGGCCTCTCACGCCCGCGACTGGGGTTCGAATCCCCATAGCAGCATCAACTGGTGCATTTTTCTCCATTCTATTCCTTCTTCCCAACCGGCAATCAGGATTTCATCCCGAACAATGAATGAAATGGGATACCGGATATCCTGCGAAAGTCCCGCAATCTCCGGTCGCAATACCTAAAAAAATGTTATGGGAGGTATCAGGGGAGGCGTCAGGTCTCTTCTCTCACACGGGAAAACTCCCACGAGAATGGTCCCGGAACGAAATTTTCCCCGATGAAGATGCCTGACTCCGAATCGGCTGTGACTATGAGGAGATCTGAGGAGGGGTCGTACCGGATGTCGAGGTGCTGTTTTTCACTGGACGAGCCCATCCAGAGCCTGTCACCCCCTGATTCCCAGGAAAAAGTCATCGATTTGAAAAAAGGGGGATCGAGGTCCGGTGCGACAAGATCAAACCTGCCCGTCCCGTTTGCGAGGAAATCAAACCGCATTGCCACCCGGTCTGTACCGGTGACCCCGTAATATTCCCATGTACCGATGAAGGGGTTTCCTTCCGGCACGGTGATAGCGGGATTCGTGCACCCGGACAGAAAGAGGAGCCCCGCGAGGAGAGAGAATAAAAAAATGGAAGTTAACCAGGACAATTTTTTTTTCATGGATTTATCCCCCTGAAATGTACCTTTCCGGTTTCAACCGGGAGGCTGAAAATGATTTCCTTTCCTTGAAGAACGGCACAGGTGATGGTAAAAATCACTCGCGGGCGGGTTCACACACACTCTCTCTGCATCCCCTTGCCCTGTAATGGCTCGAGACATCTTCCCAGATAATTTCCTTGATCCGGGCTGCAAGCCTCATGCTGACAATTCCGGGATCTTCCCCTGTTTCCCGTGCAATTTTCTGTGCAAGGCAGGGTATGACACTCTCGTTGTAAGGAATGGCAAGCCCTGTCACCTTCCAGATGGCATACTCCATTTCATCTTTCAATGTCAGGCGCACGGTACCACTTCCCTTGAAATGCTGAAGGAAGGGGATTAAAAATCACTATTTTTATGTCATCGCGGAGATCCTATTAACCTGACGGAGATGGCATCAGGGGAATACCTGTCCCGGACAGGTAACAGAGGCCCGATGAGCCGGGGATACAATTCTGCAAGAGAATTGATCTGAGAGAATCCCAGACATGTTCGAGGTTGTTTTCCTCACGGTACTCATCGCTCTTGTTTTCTGCTTTTCGAGCGGTTTTCAGGACGCAAACACGGTGGCAGCAACATTCATCGCTTCCCGTTCAGCAGCACCGCGACAGGGGATTATCCTGGTCGCCTTCTTCAATGTTGCCGGTGCCCTCCTCGGAGGCAGCGCGGTTGTCTTCACGATCTCGGGGATCCTTCTTGCGCCTTCCGGAGGAGAGGAGACGGTTTCTCTCATCCTCTCGGGCATCCTCGCGGCAACGGCATGGAACCTCGTCACGTGGTGGCGGGGTCTCCCGTCCTCCTCGACCCATGCCCTCATCGGGGGGCTCATCGGAGCAGGCATTGCCGGAGGCGGAGTGAGATCGATCAACTGGGGAATGTGCGACCTGCTCTCAGGTTCCCCACGGGTGGACGGGGTGTGCATGATTCTCCTCTTCCTCGTCGGTTCCGTCCTCCTCGGGCTGTTCTCAGGCTATACAATGCGTTGTCTCACCCGCCTTGCACTCCGCAACGCCCGCCGCCGCCAAAACAGGACAATCATCCGTCTCAACTGGTGCGCTGCGGCATTCATGGCACTCTCAAACGGCGCCAATGACTCCCAGAAACCGCTCGGAGTCATTGTCCTCGTCCTCTTCTCTGCAGGTCTGATCCCCGTTCTTTCTGTCCCTCTCCTTGCCCGCATCCTCTGTGCCGCACTCCTTGGGGCAGGAACGCTGATCGGGGGATGGCGTATCATGAGGACTCTTGGATATGGAATACTCCGGCTCGAACCCATCCACTCGTTCGATTCCCAGTTCTCCTCTGCACTCATCATCAGCGGCTCGACGCTGCTTGGGGCACCCGTATCTTCAAGTCACGTCGTGTCCACATCAGTGATCGGGATAGGTGTTGCGGAAAACCCAAAAAAGGTGCATTGGCAGGTGGGCCGCGAGATCCTCGTGGTGATGGCCCTGACCATCCCTGCGACCCTCCTGATCGCGTGGGCAACAGCGTCCCTGCTCCTCTCCCTCGGAGTGTAATGCCATGACCCAGAAGCCAGATGCCGGGAGACGAAAAAAAAGTATCCTGGACCGGATATTCCCCGTGGAATACGATTTTGGGGCAATGCTGACGACTCAGGCGGAAAAGACTGTTGAGACCGTGGAAGCATACCTCCTGTGGCTCAAAAAAATCCCGCTCGAGGAGCCGCATCACCTGAAGGCCATGTCCGAGAGAGTCGACGCGATGCGGTACGAGATGGAGAATCAGCTCAAAGACGCTTTCTCAACACCGTTCGACCGGCAGGATATCTACAGCCTCTCCCGGCAGATGGACTATATCGTGAACTACTCCTCGGAGACGGCCCGGGAAATCTATGCTTTCGGTGTGGTGCCCGATGCAACGATTATCAAGATGGCCGGCGAACTCCTCAGGGGAACCCGGTGGGTGGCCACAGGCGTTGCTGCAATCGGATCCGATCAGAGGGAGATCGACAGGGCCATCAGGTCTGCACGAGATGCCATCCACGCTATCGACGATATCTACATCGAGAGCATGGCACTGCTCTTCCAGACAGAAGATCCCATGGATGCCATGAAGAAGAGAGAAGTATACCACCACATGAGGGATGCGGGGCGAGCTCTGCGGGCAACCGTTGATATCCTCCACCACGTTGTCGTGGGCATCAGCTGATCCTGCAAATACCGTGAATATGGACAGAAAAAATCACTATCACGAGGGTTTGGAATTTTTTTCTGCCCCATTCATAACAGATCCTCCAGTCACCGGATATTCTCTCCGTGGGAAGCGCTGTTCCCTCCCGGGATGGATATAATTGAGTTTTGAACTGCCAGGATCAATTATATTTATATACTCGCACCTCAATGCTTTTTTGAGGCACGTGTTTATGCCAAAAAATGTGAAGAAAGCACCTGCAAAGAAAAAAGCAAATTCTGGCAGAAGCAGGTCATTTGATCTTCCCATCGCACCGGTAGTGCGCATTGCGAAGAACAGTGGTGCAGAAAGGATAAGCATGGACGGGACGAAGGCGATTGTGGCAAGGACTGAAAAATATATCGCCGAAGTCGCCAAAAAAGCCGCAGAATCCGCAGCTTCTGATGGAAGAAAGACCATCAAGGCCGAGGATGTCGAAAAGTTCTAAAGCGGCTTTTTTCTAATCAACCCATTTTTTAAAAATAATACTCCGAAAGGCACCCTTTGACAGTATTCCGGAATGGAACGGGATGGTAATTTTTCATTTGGAAGATTAATTCAGGAAAAGACTCTGTCATTTTCAAAGAATTACCCCTGTTTTTGGAAAATCACGTGGGCCTCCCTTTAATGTACCTTTGGAGAAAGAAAAAACCGGGCTATTTTTAGAGAGAGAGATGCGCAACTCTCCTTATTCATACCACCATGTATTCTCTATCAACGGTGAAACCCTCAATCATCTTCTGTACATCCTCCTTGTTCCGGGAGTAGACATTCTCCTTCGTTGAGAAGGGACCAGAATACGTGAGAATATAGACTTTCTTATCGAGAAGCGCAAAATACTGCATGTATCTCTTCGACGGGTTCCCGCGTGAATCCCTCGTGTAATATTCAATCCAGTATGCCCTTTCTCCGGAGATATATGTTGGAGCACTCTTGCTGGTCGCGGTTATCGCAAGCTGCTGCTGCAGCGTTGCTATCTTCTTGTTGAAATACTGCTCAAGTCCTCCCATGCCGATATTCGTATCGATGGCTATGGAGAGAGATGCTACGTACTGGTAACACTGCTTTGTTTCAGCACTGCACGTTGTTTCGATCGGAGCTGTGAACGTGACCACGGAGCCTGCCGTAGTTCCCTCCTTGACTGTCCATGACGGGGGATACGGAACGGAAAAACGCCACTTCGAATTTTCGTACATCTTCCAGGCATTTTCATCCGGTGTTGGTGTCACTTCAGGTTCCTCCACCTCTTCCGGAAAATCTGTCATATTTTCCCCGGAGAGGAGCACAGAGAGGAGTGATTCATCGAGTGTCTCATTCTCCCCGAGCATCTGGAGGATCTCACGGACGGTAAACTCCTTTTCACCATTCGATTGAACCAGCTCCTTGATATTGCTCTCCGTCCGGTTGGGTTCATCGCCCACCGCAGTTACGTTTTCCGCTGTCTGGATCGTCTCGTCTTGGAGGGGAGGGAATGCCTGGTGATATGCGTACAGTACGGACCGGGTGAGCCTTTCCGCCACGGGATTAGCCCCTTCTGACATCAGGAAAAAGGCATTCCCACAAAGGGAGATGGCAAGGAGCACCACCAGGACTTTCGTTTTATCCATGCAACCACCAGTCTCAAAGAAAATTGGCAGAGGACTGTGAATTTTTTCCCTCTGTTTCTTCAGGTTCTGTCTCTAAAGATAATTTCTCCCTGCATGCGTAAATGTCTTTGGAAAGGGACATTGAAACCATTTAAAGGAGGATGTAACCTTTTCAGGACACAACATGCAGGATTGAAAACCGGCAGTGTGGTTTTTTAAAGATAAAATTTGTGGGTTTCTAGTCTTTAATCAGGATTATCCCGAAGATAAGGAGGAATATTCCGACCAGGATGGCTAGTATTCCCATGACTCCCTTGAGGAACTCTATCACCTCGGGCAGGAATACCCACACACCATAGGCTCCAAGAAGGAGCAGAACAATTCCTGCAATAAGACTTGCAACACCTGTTTTATCCATTGAAACACGTCCTCTCCATTATTTTTATATATATTTTACCATCGGGAGAAGATAAGCATATTGTCCCCCGGACAGGCAATCCTCCTGGAAAATAGATTTTTCGCTATTTTAAGCGGGCTCCCCAGGTGCAGAAGTGGATGGCGGTACTTTTTCACCTTCACCGGGGATATTTCCTCTCCAGTTCCGGAAAGGGGCTTTGAAAAAAAAAGGAAGAGCCTGGATATCCCCCACTACTCACTCGGATTCCTGCATGGCGGCGTAAACCTGGCGGAAGATCTCCCGCGTCTTTAACCCCTCTTCCCGCGATATCTTCTGGATGGCAAATCCAACGTGCACGAGGACGAAGTCACCGACCTGCACATCCACAAGGTCAAGGCGGACAACTTGTTTGAGATCCCCATAGTCCACAAGGCCGGTATTCCCTTCCCGGATCTCGATCACTTCTGCAGGAACTGCAATGCACATGGACAATACCTCTTTGGGAATTATTGCATTCCCGGCATCATAAAGGGTTTCCCCCGGGAAATCACGGGGATGAGAGTGTCGGGTGCATCCTCTCATTCCTCCGGGAATGGTCCTTTTACCCCGTACCTGCGCACATGGTCCCATGCCCGCCGGAGGGGAGATTGAGGGTCGTTACGGGAATACAGATCAGGGTCGGTTCTCCCGAACTGCTCGCGGTCCTCTCCCACAGGGCACACCTTGACGCAGACACCGCAGGGAGATGCATGCCGGCGGAAAAGGGCTGCACTGTACCTGGTGCATGCATCCTTGCGGGTGATCCCCCCAGGGTATGGATCCCCCGGCAGGGCACTGCTTGGGCACATTTCCACGCAGCGGTTGCACCGGATGCAGAGCTCCTGTTCCATCACCGGATCGGGTGGGAGCCGGGTCGTGGTAAAAACTGAGGAGAACCGGACCCTCGGACCGTATGCAGGTGTCAGAATCATGTTATTCATCCCAAAAGTCCCAAGTCCCGCAAGGAATGCAGCATGGCGATGGGAAAAGAACGCAACCGGCAATTCACGGAGGACATCGATGCTCCCGTATCCGTCACGGGGAATGGCAATCGCTGGATGACCTCCCTGATTCAGCCGTTCCGCTATCTGGTAGGTGAACTGGTCCAGCAGGCGGTTTATCGTGTTGTAATGCTCGTGGTAGAAGATGGACGGAGTCGTCTCTATTACGGGGAGGTGAACGGGCAGACCGATTACAATGACCGATCGTGTCCCGGGAAAAATTGACTGCGGGTAAAACTCAACGGGCATCCACGGCTGGAAAGGCGGTTTCTCCCAGCGGGTGGCATCAGCTACTCCCACGAGGGGTATTTTCTGCTCCCGGCACCATCCGATGAGATCCTGCCGTGCATTCCTCTCCTTCTCGTGCATGTCAGGAATGGTAGGCTTGAGAGAGATAAATGCACCGGAGGAGACAGGGTCTTCTGCTACTCGATGAGGAGGAGGGACAGAACAGGGTGACTGGTGGATATCGTGATCCTTGTGCTTAACCGAATGCGCCGGGGAAGAGATTTGAACTCTTGAGGTGCCAAGCACCAGTGGCTTTCAAGGCCACCGCCTTTCCGGACTAGACTACCCCGGCATGCCTACTGATATACGTTCTGTGTTATCAAAAACCTAACCTGATTAAAATCCTTTTACAGGGAGCGGATCTCTGCCCAGGGACGCAGGCACAGCAGATCCCTCTCATCGAGGCACTGAAGTATGGCTCACAGTAATATCTCACCTGTGAGGTGATTTTTCATCAAAAAGAGGTCTAATGGGATTTTTTCCTTAATGCGAGGAGGACCATTGCTGCAATGACGGTGAGCCAGGGGAACGGAGACTTCGCCGTGGTGGTTGCAGTCGGTGCAAAAACAGGCGGGATCTCTCTTGAAACCCCGATTTTTTCAGCACCCTCGACAAAGATGGTCACCTCGCCCTTGTCGGAGAAGCGGTAGGGATACACCTTGAGGTAAAGGCTGTCCCCGGTTATCTCGGTCGTCACCTCTTCCGGTTCGACCTGCCCCTTTAAATTGACTTTCTGGACGTTCCCCCTCTCATCAGCATATTCGATGACCCAGTCGACACCTGCAGATGTCGAGACCTTCACCTCTCCCTTTGCCCCGGTTATGACAAAAAAAGCAGGGCTCTCGGTGCTTGACGGGGCAGTGGCAGCAATCGCCGTCACTGTCGGCTCGGGTGTGGCTGCAGGGACGATCTCCTCCTTCTCTGTCACGGTAAAGACGTAACTTCCAATGAACCCCTTGCTGTCTGTAAAACTCACCTCGTACGTGCCTGCGCTCTTGATGGGGACTTTCTGGGAGAATGACCCATCGGAGGCTGTTGGTATATATTGTGGCCCGAAGACAACCTCGTTTCCCGGCCCGACAACCTCCATCTGGACCCCCGCACCCGGATTCTTCGGGAAACTCCCTGAAATGTCAAGAGACCCGACCATCTCCTGTGTCCGGGGTGACCGGAAAGCAAGCTCGTCAGACCTGTCGACCACCTGCACTATCCTGAGAGTGACCGACCCCCCGAGGAAGGAGTACCCCTGGATGCCCGGGACTTCCACCTTATACTGGCCCTTCTGAAGGTCCTTTGTATCGAATACAACAGAGAATTCCCTGTCAGCCTGAAGTGTGACGGTCTTTCGCGCAATCTCTTCTGTCGTGTACTCGGACCGCGAGAGGACGATGTCAACCGATATCCCTGCAGGAAGATTCGATGTCCCGTTCACGACGAGTGGCTTTCCTTTCTGGATCGTCTGGGGTGCATAGATGCTCAGCTCGTATGCCACGACCGGGCCGCAACAGACCATGAAGAGGATGGCTATTGCAAGGAGAGAGAGATATCGGCGTCTTATACTCGTGCTGTTCATTTTGGGACACTCTCCTTTGTTGGAGGGGCAAATGCATAATCTCGGGTTGAATATCCGGTATCCTTTCCCCCGGAAAGGCTCTTCCCAAGATATGAGTCAGGAGAATTGAATAGCCTTCTGGTAAAGGGTTCCCCGTTCATGGCCGGGAGAGGGAAATGACATTCGCATCGTCCGGGAAGCGTGTCCTCCGGTGGATGGATGGGGAACGTCATATAGGAATGCGATCCCATATATAACACGTGAACAGTGCAATTCCCGGGGCCAGGCCGTATGCTGCATGGACTGCAGCTGACCGGATTGGCGATACAATTCTTTCCACCCTCACCGTTATTCTAAAGACCGGTGGCTGCAGCTGGAACCGCTGCCGGATGTGCAGTTACCGGCACGTCCGGCTCGATACATCCGGGGAGAATGAAGTTGCCGGACACCTGCTGGCCCAGATCTCGTGGATCCGGGACCACTTCCGCATGGAGGAGATCGAGTGCGTGAAGGTCTACACCTCGGGGAGCTTCTTCGATTCCGTGGAGGTCCCCCGGCCTGCATGGGAGGCCCTTGGAAAACTCGTCCGGGGAAAGGTTGTTATTGCAGAAACGAGGCCGGAATTCGTTGTCAGTGACAGAATCTCATCTTTTCTGGAGACAATCGATGACGGCAGCCGGACAATCCCCCTCTACGTGGCAATGGGCCTTGAGACGAGTTCTGACAGCATCAGGGAGAAGTGCATCAACAAGGGTTTCTCGTGGAAGGACTTCCTCCGTGCAGCGGAGACGGCACGGTCCGTCGGGGCTGGTGTCAAGGCATACCTGCTTGCAAAACCACCGTTTTTGACTGAGCGGGAGGCGATCGAGGACATGGTCTCCTCTGCAGGCGATCTCCGGGGAATTGCAGACCTCGTATCGCTCAATCCCTGTACCGTGCAGAAAGGAACCGAACTCGAGTATTACTGGAAACGGGGGGCCTATCGCCCCCCTTACCTCTGGAGCATCCTGTTTATACTCTCCCGGGTACCCATGCATGTCCAGTGTGAACCGCTGGCAGGAGGCAGGGAGAGGGGTGCACACAACTGCGGGGCATGTGACCCTGCCATTCTCCGGGGCATTCGCGATTACTCTCTCTCCGGGGACAGGGCCCTCATCGAAGGACTGCTCGAGATGGACTGCGGGTGCAGGAAGGAATGGGAGTTCGTGCTTGAGAACGAGCGGTCCTACTGCATGCCACTCACCCGGTGAGTGCCCTGCCCTGCACGTCCAGCTGCTTTTCCAGCAGGGGGAAGAAGGTTCCTGCATCACTGACCACCCCGATTGCCTGCATCGTCCCCCTGTCCATGAGCTTGGTCACCGATGACGGGTTGATATCCACGCATATCGTCTTGACATAGGAGGGGAGGAAATTTCCGACAGCAACAGAGTGCAGCAGGGTTGCCACCATGAGCACCATGCTGCAGTCCCTGATGTGATCCCTCATCCGGTCCTGTGCAACCATTGCATCCGTGATGACGTCCGGGAGGGGGCCATCGTCACGGATGGAGCCTGCGAGGACGAAGGGGACTCCCCGCCTGACACATTCGTACATGATACCGCCGGTAATGACTCCCTTTTCGACGGCCTTTGCAATGGATCCTGCACGGATCACCTCCGATATTGCATAGAGGTGGTTCTTGTGACCACCGGTAACAGGCTTTCCCGTGGAGAGGTCCATCCCGAGGGATGTCCCGAAGAGGTTGTACTCGATGTCATGGGTGGCGAGGGCATTTCCCGCGAAGAGGACATCGATATACCCGTTCCTGATGATGCGGGCGAGCGGCCCGGCAGCACCCGTGTGGATGATTGCAGGCCCCCCGACGAGCACTATCTTCCCTCCCTTTTTCTTGACTTCGATGATCTCGCGGGCTATCCGCGCGATGATCGTCTCGCTCGGTCTCTCGGGGGAGACGGTGCCGTGCATGAACTCGAAGGTGGAGATTGTGCGGGGCCTCTCAGGCGGGCTCACCCTGACGCCGTCTTCCCCGACGACCACGAGGTCCCCCCTCTTCAGCTTCGATATGGGTGTGCAGAGGGCCGTCTTTTTCGCCGGGTCAATCACAACCAGGCAGTCCATCTCGATGTGCCGGACCGGGATCCACTCCCCCCCATACTTCACGAAAGTAGGATGGTGCGTCGTTGAGTAGAACCCCTTGGGGACTACCCGGTCTGCCTCTGCAGGGATAATGGTCACATCGCGGATCTCGAGCAGGCGGGCACCGTACCTGTGGATCTCGGAGAGAATGGCATTCAGTTCCTTGTCGGTATCGGCGTTCACCTTCAGGCGGGCATAACTCGGATCCGTCTTCCTTTTTCCGACGTTAAAGACGATGATCTCGAAATTTCCGCCCATGTCCATGATGGTATCAAAAACACGGGTCATGATCCCTGAATCGATGATATGGCCCTCGAGTTCCACTTCCCGCGATACCTGCATATGTCTATACATGGTCGGGAATCACATAAAGGATTTTGCCGGAAAATCCAGCCCGTTTTACACCAAAAAGGACCGGTGGCGGCAGGTTGCGGGAAAACCTGCCTGTTCAGGAGGAGCGGAGCGATCGGGAGAGGAACTGTTCTGCCTTTGCGAGTGCATCCCGGGTATTGATGTGACACGCGAGGCGGGGATCGTGGAGAAGCACCCGTTCCTCGTCCTGCTGCACTGATATGGAGTCTCCAAGAAGAATGTTGATCCCGGCCGGACAGGCATCCGTTCCGGATACCACCTCAGTGCACGGCGGCTGATACCCGTATTCATCGGCAAGTGTTCTTGGAACCCACGTGGAGAGTGCATCCCTTCCACAGCGCGTATATTTTTCCAGAAGATCGGTGACGATGTCCCCGGCAAGGAGGGGGAGGTCTGTCCCGCAGGTGAACAGCGGCCCGGATATCTCGAGTGCTGTGACCGTCTCGACGAGGTCCTCCACGTATCCTCTTCCTCCTGCCACATAAGAAAAGATCCCCTGCGCCCTGCACCAGTTGGCGGTATAGGGTGTCTTCTTCGAGAGGACAACCACGATATCGCAGTCTGCAACAAGGAATGCATCGGCAACCCGCCGAATCATGGGGACACCTCCCACTGGGACGAGGGCCTTCTCGCCAAGTCCCAGCCGGCTTCCCTCTCCGCCGGCAAGTATCAGGACATGCATGCAGCAAGTGCCTCCACGAGGACAATATTCTCTTCATGCGTCCTGACAGCGACTCTGATCGCTTCAGGTAACCCAAACGAGTGGCAGTCCCTGACAAGAACCCCCTTTTTGAGAAGGTCTGCACAGAGATCTCCTACATCCTTTCCGGTATGGAGGAGGAGAAAGTTCGTCCTCGATGGCTCGACCCGGAGTGGAAGATCCTTGAGTGCAGAACAGAGCCATTCCCTCTCTTTTGCAATTTTTTCCCTCGAAATCGCGAGATCATCGTAATGGGCAAATGCTTCGAGGGCCACCTTCTCCGCAAGAGTACCCACGTTCCATGGTGGACGGTAGGTTTCCAGCCGGGCAACGATATCCGCATGCCCGATCCCGTACCCGAACCTGACACCCGGAACCGAAAAGCTCTTCGTGAGCGAGCGGAGGACAAAGAGGGATGGATGGATGATCCCGGCAAGGCTCTGTGCAGGGTCATCCGAGATCTCCATGAATGCCTCGTCGAGGAAGAGAATACTTCCAGGAGATGCATGATCTTCGAGAAGGGAGAATATCTCATCCCGGGGCAGGAGGTGCCCTGTCGGATTGTTCGGATTGCAGAGGAATCTCACTTTCACATCCCTGCCCGTTCCCGGGAGTGCCCCGGCAAGTCGTGAAGAGAACTCGTATTCCCCAAACGTCGGGGTGGGAATTGCGACCCTGTCACCCGGCGAGAGATACGCATGGCAGAACGTCCGGATGATCTCGATGGACCCGTTCCCGAGTGTAATCTCGTCCGTGGATACCCCAAAACGGCGGGCAATCGTCTCCTTCAGGTCGGAATAACTGTCATCGGGATAATGCAGGAGATCCTCAGGAGAGAGCGAGAAAGATATTTGCGGAGGGTACGGGTTGATGCTGGCAGAGAAGTCGAGGACAGGGACACCAGTCTCCTTCCTTGCCCTGATCACGCATCCCCCGTGGATTACTTTCCCAAGATTCTGCCTGCTCATGAAAAAACCCGAAGTAGTACAGAAAATTAGGAACAGAAAAAGTATAAAGGAGATGGCAGGGCACCATCGTTGAAAAAGATGGATAGAAATATTTATATACTTTTTAGTGCAAGTAGAAATCATCTGCATAGTCAGACATAAGAATGCTAAATGACAGACAATTGTCAGACAAAAGTCAGACAAATGTCTTATCAGGTGAATTGAATGAATCGGATCACCCTCAGATTGCCAGAACAGCAGATTGAGATGCTCGAGAAGATGGTGGCGATAGGGGAGTTTCCCACCGTCTCCGAAGCAGTCCGGGCTGCGGTTCGCATGCTGATCGAACAGCGTGGCGGGCGTGTATTGCAGGAGAGTGACCAGGTTTCATTCAAGGTTTAGGAGGGTCAACAATGCAGAGTATCATCAACGAAGCCTTAAAAAACGCTGAAATTGAGAAGGAAATGACAAAGTCCTCGAATTCAGCGGACGATGACTTCATAGGGCAACCCCGTATCGTGATCATTGGCTGTGGTGGCGCAGGAAACAACACCATCAACAGGCTGCACCACATGGGTGTTTCAGGCGCCGAGACAATTGCGATCAACACGGACAAGCAGCACCTGGACATGATCCAGGCTGACAAGAGAGTCCTGATTGGCAAGTCCCTGACCAAGGGACTCGGTGCAGGGGGATATCCCGACGTGGGGAAGAGAGCCGCTGAGATGGCCCGCCCAACGCTCGAGGCTCTCCTCGAGAACGCCGATCTCTGTTTCATCACAGCAGGGATGGGTGGAGGAACCGGAACAGGTTCTGCACCTGTCGTCGCCCAGATTGCCAAGGAACAGGGTGCAATCGTCGTGGGAATGGTCAGCTACCCATTCCAGGTCGAAAAAGCCCGTCTTATCCGCGCGGAGGAGGGGCTTGAAGCCCTTGCATCCGCAGCTGACTCGGTAATCGTCCTCGACAACAACAGGCTCAAAAATTTTGTGCCCAACCTCCCGCTCGGCCAGGCGTTCTCAGTGATGGACCAGCTCATCGGTGAAACGGTGAAGGGAATCAGCGAGACGATCACACAGCCCTCGCTGATCAACATTGATTACGCCGATGTCAGGGCAATCATGAGTAAGGGAGGTGTCGCGGTGATGCTGGTCGGGGAGAGCAAACAGCAGAACAAGAGCGAAAGCGTGGTCCGCGAATGCTTAAGCAACCCCATGCTCGACATTGACTACCGCGGGGCCACAGGGAGCCTGATCCACATCACGGGCGGTGGCGACCTTACCCTGCAGGATGCAGAGGAGATTGCCACATCACTCACCTACGAACTCGATCCCCACGCTGATGTCATCTGGGGAGCCCGGGTCAGGAACGAGATGGAGGGCAAGGTCAGGGTTCTTGCGATCATGACCGGTGTCCAGACAGGAAAGATCATGGGGAGCAGGGTCTCTTACAAGACGATCCTCGAGGATCTCGAACAGAAGAAGGGCAATCCCAAGGCCCCCCAGCTTCCCAGGAACAGGAAAGCACGTGACCAGACGGCAGGAGGTACATTGCTCGAGTGGGTCGGATAGACAGGAAAAAGTAAGCACATACCACCTTGATTCACACAACTGCACAGGAACAATGGGATGTCCGGGGAAAACCGGAAAACCATCCCCCATATTTTCTTCAACCGGAGAATAATTCCGTCAATTCTCTCTTCCCTCCTCCGACCCCGAAACCATTAATATCACTCATATCATGTAAATAATAGAAAATCATCCATATCCGGGATGACCAGGAGAGGGGCAGAAAAGACTGTTCTTTTCGGGTGCCCTTCGGGAATCGGGAGTTGAACATGATGATGAGCTGTATGAACAAGGGCAGTGCCTGCTGGCTTTGCGCTTTTTTCAGGGGAGTCGGTGACTCCGGGATGACATCTGATCCCACCCAGATGCTCTGGACTATGGCAAGGTCTCCATATCCATGTCACACGGAACTGTCCCCTTGTCCTGTTCATCAACCGGATTATGGGCGAATGCATTCCGACTGCATGGTCGAGGATGGAGGATTATGCTCAACGAATTGATTGAAAAAAGGAAAAAGATACTTGCCGAGTCTGAACAGCACAAGAACAGGCGGAACGAACTGAATGCCCTTGCCAGCAAGTGGGCCAGAGAACGCAATACCTTAAACAACCAGACCAGGGAATACGTCGAAGAGGCCCAGAAGAACAAGGAACTCCGGGACAAGTACAATAATGAGGTCCAGGCCCTCAAGGACGAGAGGAACCGGATTAATGACGAGGCCAATGTACTTTTCGAGGAGATCGAGGCTTTCAAGAAGGAACACGGCGGAATAAAGAACCGCGGTCTCAAAGAGCTCCAGAAACAGATAGAACACCTCGAGTTCCGGCAGCAGACAGAGGTATTCTCGACAGACAAGGAGAGAGAACTGATCGAGAAGATCAAGCAGATGAAGGAGGCAATGCGGGAGCAGGAGGCCGAACTCGAGCAGAACAAGGAGATAAAAGCAAAAATCGCCCGGGCCCGGGAACTCCGCAAGCAGGCCTCCGAACTCCATGCAAAAGTCACCGAGATGGCAGAGCTGGCTCAGAAGCACCATGACCTGATGGTCGAGTTCTACAGGAAAGCCGACAAGTCCCGGGAAGAGGCGGATGCAGCCCACAAGAATTTCGTCGAGGCCCAGGAATCGGCAGACGCCGAACACAAGTACTTCATTGCCTGCCAGAAGGAGCTGCGGGACTACGATAAGGTCATATCCGGGTTGCGCAAGAAGACCAAGAAGGCAAAGGTCACAAAAGAGCAGAAGGCTGTCAGGAAAGAGGCCGAACACCTCTTCAAGATGTTCCGTGCAGGAGAAAAGCTCACGACCGATGATATCCTGCTCCTCCAGCGTTCAAAACTCATCTGACACTTTTTTTCCAAAAAAAGGCAATTATTTAATAGATATATTGCACCTTCTATAGTGATGCAGGAAGGGCGGACACTTATCCTTTCCATTGACCGTGACGACGATATCGGTTTTAAGGCAAATATCGAGAGCCCCGTGGTCGGACGGGAAGCCTGCCTCCATGCTGCGAATGCCCTTGCGCTCGCGGATCCCGAGGATTCTGATATCAATGCAATATTTCAGGCGGTTTCACTCTACGACACCCTGAAGAACCGCGGGGAAGACGTCGAGGTCGCGGTTATCGCCGGCAACCACATGCACATGATCGAAGGAGACCGCAGGATCGCAACCTCCCTCTCCAGTGTTATAGCAAAGACAGGTGTCACGAACTGCATTGTTGTGACCGACGGAGCAGAAGACGAGTTCGTCCTCCCCATCGTCCAGTCCCAGCTCCCCGTATCCAGCGTGAAAAGGGTGATCGTCAGCCAGATCCCGAACCTCGAGGGGACCTACTATATTATCAAGAAAATATTGAACGATCCCAAGGTTGCCCGGCTGGTACTCGTCCCCCTCGGCCTTGCAATGCTCCTCTGGGCGGTTGCTTACATCCTCGATCGGCCCCAGATTGCAACGATCATCGTGATTGGCGCAATCGGCATCTACCTGCTCTACCGCGGTCTCGGGATAGACGAGATGTTCTCCGGGTTTATCACAGCACTCCGGACCTCACTCACCCGGGGGAAGGTATCTTTCAGCACGTATATCGCGGGAATCCTTCTGATTATCGTTGGTATCATCATGGGACTGATGAGTCTGCTGGTCTATTACGCAGAAATAGGGCTGCTCCTCTACCTTCTCATATTCATGTACGGTGCAATCCTCTGGTTTGCACTGGCCGGAATCGTCTCATCCATTGGCATCATCATTGACAATTTCTTCTACGACAGGAACAGCCTCGCAAAGGTCATCGTGTTCCCCTTCTTTATCGGTGCAGTCGGGCTGATAGGCTATGGTGCGTGTATCTATGCAATCTCGATGAACAACATCCCCGATTTCCCCTATAACCCCGGGACAGCAGTCGAATACATCTTCTACGGGACGCTCGGGGGAATCATCTGTGCCCTCCTCGGCATCGGCATACAGCATTATCTCTCACGACACATGGCTTCAAGCCAGAGATCCGAGATCATGTGAGGATTAAAAAAAAAATGGGGTCCATACCCGCCGGTTTTTTTACGAAACACGTGACACGGACACCTTCTGCCTGATAATCCGGGAATCCCGCTCGTTCAACGCCAGAAAGAGGGAGTATACTCAGGCAGGATTATCGAAGTATCCAATGCCATTGGGAATCTCCCGTGTTGCGGTAAAGACACGGGTTGTCTGGGGTGTGATCACCTGCAGGGAGGGTATCATGATATTGAACCTGTGCGCAGGGAACCAGTAGACACCTCTCCCGTAGTTGTAGGATACGTCCCTGACGATGAGCCTGGCCTCGTCCAATCCGATATGGACAAATTCCGCATCATCATAGTTCAGAACGCGCAGGAGACGATTCTTAAGATCCTGCTTTCCCAGCAGCAGGACGATCAGCCGCGTGGGTTCGTCAAGGGTGTAATGGACATTGATGTGTGCCATGCCCTTGTCGAGGGTCACAGTCATGTCCCTGATGGTAATATATCCGTATTTTTCCTCGTTGACCGCAGTTACCGGAATCAGAAGAGAGAGAATACACCCTACCGTAACTGCAATCGCCACCCCTCTCATATCACTCCACAATATATGGTGACCATGCAGTAATATCCTTTCTGGTGTGGCACAGGAAAGATTATCCGATTATAACCGTTTAAATTAAAAATGGAAAAGAAATACAGGGATTTAAGGAAAGACAGGCGGAAGGGTATCCGGGGATGGTTGGTGTATCTTCCCTCCTCATCCCTGTTACCCTGTTGCAGCAAGGATTATCTCGATACTGGATACATTGGTCTTGCCGCTGTCAGTGTCGATAACCTCTGTCGAGGTGATGATCTGTTTCTTGTTCACTCCCTCGAGGAACCTGTTCAACGCGATCTCCGCGGTGTCCACAGCCCTCGATATGGCCTTTCCACGGGCTTTGATCGAGACTTCCTGTGCACCATTGTTAAACTGGGTCACGACAGCCAGCACGTAGTTCATGACCGGCTTGTTCCCCACGAATACTGTGTTATCCTTCAACATCGAGATAGCCCCCACATCACAGGTACTTTTTCTTGCAGATCAGCTCAGCGTTCAGCACGGATGCTCCTGCAGCTCCACGGATGGTATTGTGTCCCATTGTCACATACCTGATACCTTCCCTCACCCTGCCGACTGTGACCGTCATCCCGTTCCCGCGGTTCCTGTCGAGCCTGGGCTGGGGCCTGTCCTGGTCATCGAGGAGCAGGACGGATTTTTCCGGAAGGGTTGGAAGCCCGCTCACCGGTGGCGAGAAATCTGCAAATGCCTTCCTGACCTTCTCGACCGGCTCCCTTATGTCAATCCAGACAGCCATTGTATGCCCGTCAAGGACAGGCACCCTGTGACAGCTGGCACTGACTTTAAAGGGAGCGGCCTTAACAGACGTCCCCTCGAGGGTTCCCATGATCTTGAGGGACTCATTCTCCATCTTCTGCTCCTCGGCCCCGATGTACGGGATGATATTATCGTAGATCCCCATTGCGGGAACCCCCTGGAACCCTGCACCTGATATCGCCTGCATGGTGGCAACCCTGACATCAGTCCACTCAAACTGCCGGAGCGGGGCGAGAGAGAGGCACATGACAATTGTCGAACAGTTGGGGTTTGTCACGATGAACCCGTCTCTCCCTGCATCCCTCTGTGCATCGATGAGCCCGAGGTGATCGGGATTCACCTCGGGGATCACGAGGGGGACGAGGGGATCCATCCGGTGCGAGCTCGCATTGCTGCAGACCGCAATACCGGCCTGTGCGCACGCAGTCTCGACAGGTCCTGCGACTTCTGCGGGGAGGGCCGAGAAGACCAGATCGATGTCGGAGAGGCTCCCCGTCTCGGTCGGGCGGATGGGGATGTCGGCAATTTCCCGGGGGAACGGGACATCGAGCCTCCAGTTCACGACCTCTCCATACCGCTTCCCTGCACTCCTCTCTGACGCGGTCAGCGCAGCAAGTTCGAACCAGGGATGCTGTGCCAGGAGCTGGACAAACCGCTGGCCTACCGCTCCTGTCGCACCGAGCACTCCAACGCGTATCATGGTGAAAAATAGCTAGAGCATTGGAGTAATTAAAGAGTTTGATTTTTTATTCGAGGTGAATGGCCTCGGACGGGCAGACGTCCACGCAGGAACCACAGTCGACGCAGAGATCCTTGTCCACCTTCGCTTTCCCGTCGATCATGCTTATCGCAGCAGCGGGACATTCATCAACGCACGTTTCACAACCGGTACATTTCTCCCTGTCAACAACGGCAGTCATGATTACACTTTCCGACCTTAATTTTGGACAATATGAAAAAATATAGGTTTCTATTAGGTCAATGGGAGCGGTTTCCCGGGAGTGAGAGGACATCGGTCATGCTGTAGATGCCGGGGCTCTTCCCGACCACCCAGCGTGTCGCTTTGACGGCTCCCTGGGCAAAAACAGACCGGTCATATGCCCTGTGGGAGACCTGGATCGTCTCGAAATTTCCAGCAAAAAGAACTGCATGGTCACCAACGATGTCTCCTCCCCTGATGACATGGACACCTATCTCCTTTCCCCTCTCCATCATCCCCTCGCGGCCGTACAGCTTCTGGCGTTCACCCGCTTCCTCCTCGATGATCTGGATAATCGTCTTTGCCGTCCCGCTCGGGGCATCTTTCTTGTACCTGTGGTGTGCCTCGATGACCTCGATATCGTAATCGGAAAGGAGACGTGCGGCCTCCCTGACCAGCTGCCAGAATATGTTCACCCCAATGGAAAAGTTGCTGGATATCACGGCCGGCACGTGCCCCTCGATTGCCCGGGCCATCTCTGCCCTCTGCTCCGGGGAAAAGCCCGTTGTCCCGACGACCAGTGCAGCACCAGACGCTGCTGCAGTCACCACGTTTCTGACTGCTGCAGACGGAGCCGTAAAATCGATGACAACATCGGGCTTTTTTTCCCTGAGGAGGTCAGCCATGCTCTCTGCGGGAACGACGGGGGCTCCGAATACCTCGCCGCTTTTCAGGTCGACCCCTCCGGCAAGGGAGAGGTCGGGTGCGGCATCGACGAGCCGCGCTACAGTCGACCCCATCCTGCCCATTGCCCCGCAGATGACAACCTTAATCATAGGTGGAAAGGACCTCCGCAAGTTTTTTCGTCTTCTCGCCATCGAGTTCATCGAGGGGGAGTCGCGGGGGGCCGCCTGCCATCCCCCGCAGTTCCACGGCCTTCTTCACCGGGATGGGGTTCGTGTCGATGAACATGGCGCGGAAGAGGGGTGAGAGCGCATAGTGCATATCGAGGGCTTCCTCCATGTCCCCCTCGCAGAATGCCTCAAACATGGCGACCATCCGTGCAGGTTCAACATTCGCGGCGACCGAGATGACACCTGCTCCGCCAAGGGCAAGGATGGGGAGCGTGATGTTGTCGTCCCCCGAGATGACCGAGAAGTCCTCGTCGAGAGTCATCTCGATGATCCGCGATATCTGCCCGATATCGCCGCTCGCTTCCTTGATTCCGACAATACTGGGGTGCCTGGCAAGCTCGGCGACCAGTTCGGGGGGAAGGTTCTGCCCGGTCCTCCCGGGGACATTGTACATGATGACCGGGATGTCCAGGTCGGCGAGTGCTGTATAATGCTTGATGAGCCCGGACCTGTTCGGCTTGTTGTAGTAGGGACTGATGACGAGGGCACCATCGGCACCCATGTCCTTTGCGGCCCTTGTCAGCCGGATGGCTTCCGCGGTGTTGTTGGACCCTGTACCTGCAATGACCGGAACCCGTCCCCCCGCAACGTCTATTGCAACCTCAATGACCTTTTCATGCTCCTCGAAGGTCAGGGTTGCCGATTCACCCGTTGACCCGCACGGGACGATACCGTGCACCCCGTTCTCGATGAGGAATTCGATATTCGACCGGAGACCATCGAGGTCGAGGTCAAGCGCCGAATTGCGCAGAAAAGGAGTGATAATTGCCGGAATGACTCCCTCGAACATACGAGAGAGGTATTTTACCGTCGCTGTGTATTTACCTTTCTGGTGATGAAGCCGGCGACCCGGTTCCTCACCCTTTTGCTCTCGATATTTGTCACCTCGGCGACTGTCTGCTTGTTCTCATCGAAGTTCGCCGAAAAACGTTTCCCGTGATGGGTGAGCAGTTCCATCCCGATGGCTTTGATATACGTGGGCTTGATTCCCATGAAGGATTCCCTCTCTTGTCCTATTTTATACGCGCGGATAGTTTAAGAATGTTATTTACGATAACACCCGGTTCCTCGCCGAGGAGGCGGACCATCGGTTCCTTGCCAAGAGCTCCCCTGTCATAGATGAT
The DNA here is from genome assembly GCA_964431125.1 of uncultured Methanolinea sp. Lineage (GTDB taxonomy): Archaea > Halobacteriota > Methanomicrobia > Methanomicrobiales > Methanospirillaceae > Methanolinea_A. The sequence goes on from CAYSII010000007.1 coordinate 24,987, forward strand.
ATCCGGGACCCCGTCCCTGCAGCACGAGGCAACACCCCAGTCCATCGTCTTCACGCCCGGAGGCTCCGCAGCACGGTCAAAGCTGCAGACAGAGAGGAACATATCCTCGCATGCTGCAACAATCTCGGGGGAATACCTGATATTTGCCGCGCTCCTGACCTCCGGGTCGAATTTCATGGCCGTGAGGACTATCCGTGCCACGTGGTCGCTTGCACCAAAGGCAACGGGTCCGACGGCATGCACTCTCCCTTTCATCCGGACGATCCTCCCCTCCACTGCTGCCACGTCTTCCGGTGACCTCGCGCGGGGGAGCGCATAGGCGATGTTTGACCCGACTTCCGGGATCAGGCGGGGGTCCATGCCGTCGAGAAGCCGCTGGACGGCACCGCCGAGCCTCTGCAGGACCTCTTCTCTTTCGGACTCCGCCTTCACAGAGATCTCCTATGGAATGTACCCGGAAAAAAGTGTTTGCCTGCGCAGGTGATTCTCCTGACTGTTCCTATCTCCTCGCCCTGCCCCTCCCCTTCCCGATCCACCCCAAGATACCTGTGTCCGGACACGATCCCGGGGAGCCGGTTCATCCTCTCCCAGGCCCGGCAGTTGACGGGACTGGCGATCGGGGGAGGAACACTGATATGAATCGGGAAACAATAAACAGGTACATGGATGCCCGACTGCTCGACGTGATCTCCGCGGGGGTATGCTTCCTTGTTCTCCTCGCACTCGTTCTGATTCTCCCCGCAATCATGGCGCATGGTACAGCATACCTCCTTGCAATCGTTTTCTTTGTCTTTGCCATGAGCGGAGCGGGAATTGCCATCAACAGGGCCATCACCTAGGCATTTTCCGGTTTCTCGCGGACTCCCCCCTTCTTTTTCTTCCGGTAGTAGGAGAGGGGATGCGCGATCTTCTCGCAGAGGGAGTCTGCCCTGATGCAGAGACCAAGCGTCCGCATTGCAGAACAGGACGGTGCCGTGTATTCCGTGCCCTTTCCTCCCCTGCCCGAGATGTGCTCCACCTGGTACTGGGTCTTTGAAACATCAAAGTCAGGAGCACGGGAATAGACCTGAATGATCTCCGCAATATCCATCCCGATGTTATGGAGAAACGCCGTGAGTGCAAACCTGCCTGCATGCGTAATGTTTGTCCCGGCCGAGAGGGCAGAGAGGATGGCATGCATGCAGGGAGGGAATGCTTTCTCATCGACATCCCCGAAGTCTTCGAGCGTCCTCTTCTGGAAGTCTTCCTGTATCTGCCTCACGTACGGTTCGAGGAGTCCGCACAGGGATTCCGGGACTTCGAGAGGCAGGGTGAAGAGGAGGCTTTTTCTTATCTGCTCCCGGAGGAGGTCTTCGGATTCGAGCGGGTCTATTGTCACCTTTCCGTCCCTGACCTCACGGTTGACAAGTCTCCATCGCTCCTCGTGGATCCCTGCAGTCAGCCCGATGTACCGGGGGACAGGGAGGAGGAGTTCCTCGAGGGGGAACCCGATCTTTTCCGCGATAAAATTCCTTTTCTCTTCCTCTTCTGCCTGGAGAAACGAATGCGCCCTCTGGGCCTCGTACCGGGCAAGCCGTTCCATGAGTGCCCGGTTGCCTGAGCACGAGACAAGGACACGGGCCAGCACAAAGGACGCGATCTCCATGCGCACGCCCGGCTGATCTGACGGGAGATCAGAATCAGAAATGCCCTGTGCGAGCGGTCCGGCAGAGGAAAGAGCCCTTCTGACCCTCTCCACGGCATGGGAAAGGGCGACTTTTCCCGAACTCCTCTGGAGGAATGTTTCGAGTGATTCACTTGTCTGCAGCATGAACCGCTGCGATTCTTTCAAAAAAGGGTATTTTACAAAATCTCTTGTCTCCAGGGAGACACGCATCAATCAGCCTCGATGCGGGGTGCAAGCAGGTATTCGACGTACCCTTTTCCACCGGCTATGTAAAACGCGAACTTGACGGGGTGATCGATGCCAATGGAGACCTCCACTTCCTCCGCGCGGCTCATCACCTTCCCCATGTCCTTTAAATAATCGAGGGAGAAGAGAGAGCGTGCCTCCACGTTATTCAGGAAGGTGACCTCGTTCTTCCCGTATTCCTTCCGGATGTGATCGGTATCTCCCTCGGCCGCCATGTAGAAGATCTGCTGGGCGGGGTCGATGCCGAGTGCGATCTTGTCGGATACGACAGATGCTGCCTTTATCGAATTGTAAAGGTCATTTCCGGAAAGGACCACCTTTCCCGGGAGGTCGATGTTGGGAGGGTTTGGGTCTTTCCTGATGGTATTGGGATCGAGCAGGGTGATGGAATACCGGTATCCCTCGAAACTGACACGCAGTTTCTGCCCGTTCTCGGGGAGCTCGAGGCTGATTGGCTCGTTCTTTCCCATCATCCCAAAAATATTCTTCAGTTTTGCGATATCGAGGCCAAGCTCGTTCTTCGTGGACTCGAATGCAGAAAATGCTTCTTTCTTCAGTGAAAGCGAGACCATGGCCACATTGGCGGTGTCGACTGCCCTCGTGGAGATCCCGTTTTCATCGGTATGGAGACGGCATTCCGTGACAAGGGCTGATATGGCGTCGATGGACTCTTTGAGAATATCTGCATCAATCGTTGCTTTTAACATCGTACACCCCGAATATGTAGTATTATAACTATCCCATCAACGTTTTAATAATATCTCCATATGATTCGCTGGTTGATAGGCTGACAGGGATTCGCCATGGGTTCACAGTGGAGTAGAGATCCAGCATACGTGCGGGCTATGCGCGAGGGCTACAGGTCACGGGCAGCATACAAGCTGAAGGAGATACAGGAGAAGTTCCACGTCATCCGCGGGGGCGACAACGTTCTCGATCTTGGTGCTGCCCCGGGGAGCTGGCTCCAGGTCGCCCGCAGCATCACGAAGGGGGAAGTGCTCGGGATAGACCTTGCACCTGTTGCTCCGCTGGAAGGGGTCACCACCCTCGTTGGTAATATAGCAGACCCGCGGATGCGGGAGGAGGCAAAAACGATCCTCGGGACGGTCAACATCGTCCTCTCCGACGCATCGCCCAGGCTCTCGGGGAACAGGAGTTACGACCAGGCAAGGGCAATCGGCCTCGGGGAGGAGGTCCTCTCCTTTGCCTGTGGAATCCTCAAGCCGGGGGGAAACCTCGTGATGAAATCCTTCCAGGGCGAGGACTTCAGCTTACTTCTCGATGAGACAAGACAGCATTTCCTCTCCGTCAGAACGTTCCGGTGCAGGGCTTCCCGGAAGGGGAGCAGCGAGATCTACATCATCGCCAGGAATTTTGTGGGGGTATACCGGTGAGACTTAAGGACCCTTTCGGCCGCCCGGTCAGCAACCTCCGGGTGAGCCTGACCTCGCGGTGCAACCTCTCCTGCATCTACTGCCACGCGGAGGGCGAGACAGCTTCCGGCGACCCCCTCTCCCCTGGCGAGATCTCCGAGATCCTCCGTGTCGCGAATCGCTTCGGGATCAGGCACGTCAAGTTCACGGGAGGGGAGCCCTGCCTGCGACAGGATCTCCCGGAGATCGTCAGTCTCGTCCCTGAAGGAATGGACTCCTCCCTGACCACGAACGGGACACTCCTTGCCGACATGGCCGGGGATCTTGCCGATGCCGGTCTTACGCGGGTCAACATCAGCATCGACAGCCTTGACAGGGAGACCTACAAAAAAATTTCCGGGAAAGACTGCCTCCCCGATGTCCTGGCCGGGATAGAGGCTGCCCTCGATGCGCACCTGGTCCCGGTCAAGCTGAACATGGTGGTCTTATCCGGTATCAACGACCACGAGGTGGATGACTTCCTCCGGTTCGTCAGGGGCAACAGGAACCTCGTCCTCCAGCTGATCGAGCTCCTCGAGTTCCGCGACTGCCAGCACCACCATGACCTCGAGAGACTCGAGAGACGGTTTGCGCAGGATGCACGGGAGATCCTCACCCGGCGCATGCATCACCGGAAGAAGTACTGCGTTGACGATGCAGAGGTCGAGATCGTCAGGCCCCTCCACAACACGGAGTTCTGTGCCTACTGCAACCGGCTCAGGGTCACATCCGATGGAAAGCTGAAGCCCTGCCTCCTGCGCTCCGATAACATGGTCGACATCCGCGGTGCATCGGGCAAAGAGCTCGAGGAACTCTTCTGCGAGGCTGTCCGGAGGAGAGAGCCCTACTACCGGTAACCGGCTTCCTGTATCCCCGTATACTCTTTCAATTCGGAAAAAGATACCATTTCCGGAAGGTATTTACTGCGGCTCCCCCGATCTGTTCCCATGAACGCCGACGAAGAATACGTCAGAGTGCTCGAGCACCTCTACGAAAAATCTCTCGTGCTGCACGATACGGCCCTGTGGGACCCGGTTCTCCGTTTCTTTTTCCTCGATGCGCTCGCCCACATAGACTACACTCTCGGCATCCTCTCGTATACGTACCAGTCCCCGAAGAACATCATGGCACAGGAGTACATGCGGTGGAGGATCGACGAGGAGAAGAAAGGTGACCGAAGGCACTTCCCCGCGTTCATGTCCTGGCTTGCACGGAACCACCCCGACAGGTACAGCAGGCTGCCAACGCTCTGGCAGCGCATCTACGACCCCGGTGACCCGGCTTCCTACCGGAGCTTCCGCATCGTGCTCGACCCGGACTCCCAGCAGATGATACGACCGCACGTCTTCTTCCGGATGATCGATGAGTTCTTCGACCCGGAATTTCTCAAGAGCCTGTATGCAGAAGACGGTTCGCTCTCGAAATTATTTGCCGGGTTTGTGAAGTCACTTGCGTGAATTCAAAGAAAGGGAATATGAAATGACCATCGAAGATCTCTGTGCAGCACTCGTCAGGATCAAAAGCGAGAACCCTCCCGGCGACACACGGGACATCATCGAGTTCCTGCGGCAGTATGCCTCGGATATCGGCATCGAGACGAAGGTCATCAGGAGACAGGGGAGGAGGCACAACCTCGTCTCGAAGAGACCGCGGGGAAGGCTCCTCTTCTGCGGTCATGTCGACTGCGTCCCGGCACTTCCGGACGGGTGGACAGAGGATCCCTTCTCCGGGACGATACGGGATGGAAAGGTCTTCGGCCGGGGGACGACCGACATGAAAGGGGGCTGTGCCGCTGTCCTCTGGGCTTGCAGGGAATGGATCGAGAGGGGACGCGAACTTCCTGCAGACCTCGCGTTCGTCTGTGACGAGGAGACGAGCGGGACATACGGTATCCAGACCCTCCTTGCAAGGAAAGCAATTACCCCCTGTGACTGCATCATCGCGGAACCGACGCATCCCCTCTCGCCGAACATCGGCCAGAAAGGAATCATGAGACTCTGCTGCACGTTCCGCGGTGAACCCGGTCACGGATCGCTCTACCCGAAGAGAGGGATCAGTGCCATCATGGAGGCCTATACACTCCTCGAACGGGTGAGGGAACTGCACGGCATCTCCTTTCAACCGGCCGATAAAGGACTCCTCTCCCTTATCGGGGACTCTGCTGCCATCCTCGGTGACTTCCTCGACATGCCGGAGGCATACGATGTCCTGACACGGGTGATGTACAACCCCGGCACGATCGAGGGGGGAGAGAAGGCAAATATCGTTGCACAGGCGTGCAGGCTCGAGCTCGACCTGCGGATACCCTGGGGGTGCGACATGGAGAGGCTGCTCGCAGACCTCCGAAAGCATGCCCCCCGCGGGGAGATCGCAATCACGAACATGGCCGAGCCGAGCCTCACGTCCCCGGATGCCCGCCTCGTCTCCACCCTCCTCCGGGAGATAGAGACTGTCTACGGCAAGGTTGCGCGGCCCGTGGTGCAGTGGGCCGCAAGCGATGCACGGTACCTCCGGAGGGCAGGCTTTCCTGTCGTGGAATACGGGCCGGGCGAGATCAGGACCCTGCATGCCATCGACGAGCATGTCCCGATAGAATCGCTCAAAAAGGCATCGAGGGTCTACCTCGGGATGCTCTCGCAGTATGCAGAGAACAGGTAAATATTGATGGGCGGATAAAAAGGGAGATGCTGTTGCCGGTTCCGGAAAACAGATCTGAAATCCATCCATAAGGGCCGGGAAGAGAGGAATAGCGATAGTCGATTCGTCATTTTGATATTTTGAAAGTGTTTAATGCACCATGCCACGAGATATGCCTGTGGTGAAAAACAATGCCCGATGGGAGACAGGGAAAAGGAAAGATGCGGAGGGGAGTTCCCCCCGAATCCTGTATCTGTCCGAAATGTGGAAAAGAGTTCCCTAAAACACGGGGAACGCCGTGCAGGGAACAGACCTGCCCGGAGTGCAGTGTCCCTCTGGTCGGTAAATGATGGTTTCCTGTTTTGAGAAATTCCCCTATCCTTTCTTTCACTGACCCCGGTTTTCTCTCTCCGTGAGAGAGTTCACATCTTTTGCACCTGTGACTGCTTCCCCGCCCGGTACCGGAGAAAGAGGAGGCACGCAAGGAACACGGGATACAGGATGTCCACGTACATGACCGGGCCTGCATTGTCGATGGAGGTATTGCCGTGCAGCACAAGTTCATAGACATGCCCGAGCCCTGCCCCCACAGAGAATATGCCGAAGGCAATCACGGTCGCCGACCAGAAACCAATGGATCGTGCCTTCAGGCAGAGGAGCCCCGTGACACCTACCGAGAGATCCCAGAGGCCAACCTCCCGCTGGAAGGGACTCCCCGGCGGCCATCCAATGGAGGCGGCAACCCTGTCCGGGAAGACGAGGTGCCCAAAACCGGCGTAGACGTAACCAAGTCCCAGGCCCACGGCAAGCTGCCATGCAAGGAATGCCTCCCATGCATCGGGACCCGTCATGTGTTTCCACCGGAGCTGGATGCCTGCAATCACTGCACCGCAAGCGGGAAGACGATGGGCCAGACCAGCTCCACAAATGTCATGGGAAACAGGTTACTTCTCCCTCCCCTAAAAATTCCATGATCCCCATCAGGCAAAAAGGTCCAGTCCAAGACAGGAAGCGGCAATGCGCAGCAGGCCTGGTGCGCGAGGGGGGTCGGAGGCCCACGTGCCGGGAGCGGCAGGGTTGATTCTCGTGGTCGAAAGGATACGTTCCCCTGTCAGCGTTCCCGGAGCATGCGGTCCATTGCCCGCGCTGTCCTCTTTGCCCCGCCCATCGCGAGGATCACGGTCGCTGCACCTGTCGCAACGTCGCCTGCGGCAAAGACTTTCGGGATGCTCGTCCTGCCCTCGGCGTCAACGATGACATTGCCTTTCCTGCCGCACTCGATTCCGGGCAGCATCCTGACAAGGAGAGGGTTTGGTCCCTGCCCGATCGCCTGGATACACATGTCCGCATCGATGACAAAGCGGGAATCCTTCATCGGGACCGGTTCGGGGCGGCCAGACGGATCGAGCCCGCACATCTCCATCCGTTCGCACTCCACCCCCGTGACGCACTGGTCACCGAGGATACGGACGGGGTTTGCGCAGAAGACAAAGTCCACTCCCTCCTCCTCTGCCCTCGCAACCTCTGCCACCCGTGCCGGCAGATCCTCCCTCCTCCTCCGGTAGACAAGGGTCACCCGTGCCCCGAGCCGGCGGGCGACCCGTGCTGCGTCCATCGCGACGTTCCCCCCGCCGACGACGACGACCCTTCCCGCACGGCGGACGGGTGTGTCGAAGTCAGGGAAACGGTCCGCGTGCATCAGGTTCACCCTTGTCAGGAACTCGTTTGCGGAATAAACCCCGTTGAGGTTCTCGCCGGGTATACCCATGAAATACGGGAGGCCTGCACCGGTCCCGAGGAAGACGGCATCAAAGGAGAGGAGCTCGCTGACCGAAACGCTCGTCCCGACGAGATGGTTTTTGAGGATCCGGACACCGAGACTTTTCAGCTGGTCGATCTCTGCCAGAACCACCTCCTTGGGGAGCCGGAACTCCGGTATCCCGTACATCAGGACCCCGCCGGGTTCGTGGAGCGACTCGTAGAGGAGGACCGTGTGCCCACAACGCGCAAGCTCTGCCGCAGCTGTCAGGCCTGCAGGACCTGATCCGACAACGGCAACCCTCTTTCCGGTCGGTTCTGCCTTTTTTGGAAGACTGATCCCTTCCTTCCGCTCGTAATCGGCAACGAACCTCTCGAGGGCGCCGATGCGGACCGGTGATTCCTTCCCCCCGAGAATGCACTGGCCCTCGCACTGGATCTCCTGGGGACAGACACGCCCGCAGATGGCGGGGAGGAGATTGTTCTCCTTGATAACCCGTGCCGCCCCGGCAAAATCACCCTCGGCGATCCGGGCGATAAAAGCAGGGATATCGATCTCCACCGGGCAGCCCTTCACGCAGGACGGTTTCTTGCACTGGAGGCACCGCTCTGCCTCTGCTATCGCCTCGCCGGGAGAAAGACCCGTGTCCACCTCGAGGAAGTCATGGACCCGTATCCCGGGTGGCCTGTCAGCCATGCCCTCCCTCCCTGCCACAGTGACACCGGTGTTCAGAGAACCGCTCAAGGGCGAGTTTCTCCTCCTCGATATAGGTCCTCTGCCGGGCCATCAGCGTATCGAAGTCGACCTGGTGTGCATCGAACTCCGGGCCGTCGACGCAGGCGAACCGAGTCTGCCCGCCCACCACGACCCTGCAGGATCCGCACATCCCTGTCCCGTCCACCATGATCGGGTTGAGGGAGACGAGAGTGGGGATGCCGAACGGGCGTGTCACCTCGGACGTCACCTTCATCATGATTGCGGGACCGATGATCCAGACCCTGTCCGGCCTCTTTTCAGCAATAACCTGCCTGAGGACGTCGGCAGCGAACCCATGGTGGCCCTTCGAGCCGTCGTCGGTGGCAACATGGAGTTCGTCGCAGGCCTCCCGCATCTCGTCCTCGAGGATGAGAAATCCTGCATTCCTTGCTCCGATTATTCCCGTGACCCTGTTTCCCGCAGCCCTTGCGGCACGCGCGATAATCGGGCAGCATGCGATACCCGCTCCCCCGCCAACGATGATGCAGTGCCCGAAGAACCCTATCTCGCTTGGCCTTCCAAGGGGGCCGGCCACGTCCCTGATCTCGTCACCGGGAGAGAGAGTCGCAAGCTGGTACGTGGTCTTTCCGACCGCCATGAAAATGACCCGCACCCTGTCGCCCTCGACGGCAGATATCGTGAGGGGAATGCGCTCCCCTTTTTCGTCGATCCGGATCACGAGGAACTGGCCCGCGCGGGCATTCCGTGCCACGTGGGGCGCCTCGATCCAGATCTGGTGCATGCGCTCGGCCAGCTGCCTGGCACCGGTCACCCTGTATCCCACGATTTCGTCCTCACCCTGCCGCGAGAAGTGCAGTGTCATACATGTTTTTCGCCGGGGGTCTTTACCTTACGCACCTTCACGGCGACCCCCCTGCGGGACCGGAGCATCTCGTGGGCAGGCATCGCTGCCCGTCCCGTGGCGATGGCAAGGGGCCCCTCGACAAGCACCTCGTCTCCCTCCCGGATGCACGGGTCGGCGTCTACGACCCCGGGTGCGAGGATATCGCCCTGCGGGACGAAATCATCGATTCTGACCCGGTACACCGCCGGGATGAGCTTCCAGCCCGAAAAGGTCGGGCGGAGGAGCCCGGTTCCCGTGTCGAGGGAGAAGAGTTGTTCCCTCCCGCGGAAGACCTTCAATTCGGGGTACCTCCCCTTCGTGACAAAGCCCCTCGTGTTCAGGTCGATGCCGAACTGGAACGATGCAGTCGCCCGGATGGTATCGTGGGTGACAGGACGCTCCCCGGAGAGGACATCCGAGAGCGCCCGGAGAGCGGTGGGAGATACCGTCCTCTCCCCGTCCGCCGTGACCTCGAGATCGATCGAAGCCTCCCCTGCAGCCATCCGTGCTGCATCCAGCGCCCCGCCCGCAAGGTGGGCAATGACCCTGCGGAACCGGTGCCGGGAGAGGAACCGCGCGATGACGCCACAGATCCATGCCTTCTCCTCCGCGTCCCAGTACCCTGTGACAGGGACATCGTAGTGGGCAGCAGGGTAGACGCGCTCGAGGTCACGGGGGACGAGACCGAGCGGGGATGTCACGACAAGTTCCAGTGCCCTGCCCGATATCGCCTCCCGAAACTTCATGTGGCTCTGCGAGAGAGAATAGGGCTTTTTCGCAGAACAGGGAAGGAGGACTGCAACATCTGCGGGTGGCGGGATGTAGCGGGTGACCACGCGGTCTGCGAACCGGCGGACCTCCATCCTGAAGAGCGCCTCGCCGCTCGTTGCCCGGAGAGGGCTGGGACGGGAGATGGGGGTGCGGGGCTCAAGGAACGCCACGTTTCGGTCTAGGAACCTGATGACAGAGACCGCGCGTGCATCCATCCGAGACCGGGACTCCACGAGATCCCGCAGGGAGGAGGTGGCTATGTGTGCCCGGACGAGGGCGATCTCCCGGACGAGGGCGTCCCTGTTGTGCAGGAAGAGGTCTCCTTCCCGGCAGCCCGGGCATGAACAAACGCCTTCTCCGGTGAGATCACCGGGGAATACTCCCTCGGGAAGGCAGAATCTCCCCCCTGCCGTTGCGAGGTCGACGGCAGTGAAATCGAAAAGGTCAAAACCCGTGTAGCAGAGAAGGGCCACATTCGACGGGAGGGCTGATGCCGGGGCGTAGAACGCGATGTCCGGGGGGAGAGACTCCTTCAGCGATATCAGCCACTCCACGTAATTCCTTGGATTGGGGAGGGCCGTGTGCCAGCAGGGGACAAGGACGCAGGTTCCTGAACCGACCTCCCGCTTGATGGCAGGGTGGACGCGGACAGGGATACGGTCGGGAGCAGGGAGGTACCGAGCGGTAAAACCGGGATCGGCAGAGAGTGGAACGTTCTCCATGCCCGATCCTGCAAGATCGGGGAAGATCCTGTCCACTTCCATGGCGAGGGGAAGGGTATGGCTCTTTTTCCCGCTGGAGAAAGTGGCTATCCGTGCGAGCCCGTCCCTCCTGATCACCTCAAAACTGCTCACGGGATCACCGGCATTCCCGGGAGTTCACAGCTGACTATATCCCGCCATTCCGGCGGGCAGGCAACAGCGATAACCGTCTCCGGGTGTGAATCGCAGAGGATCCTGATCCCGCGGCAGCCCGATGCAACCATCTCCGCATCCCATGCAGGAACCTCGGACTGCCCGATGGGGAACGTCTCGCAGAGACCGGGGTGGTAGGGCCCAAACGGCGGCTTGAAGGGGAGGGTGAGGTCAAAACCCTCCCTCTCGCGGCCGTCAAGGGAGACCACGCAGTTTTTGGGCAGGTCGAGGCGGCAGAGAAGCCTGTGGTACCGGATCACCTCGGTCCGGAGGCAGCTCTCCCTCCCCCGATAGAAGAACCTCCTCTTGCTCACCCTGTCCCTCCTCTCAAGGTCATCTCCATGAGAGAGGAATGCCCGGTACCCATCGAGGAGGAGGGGGTGGCTCCTGCACCGTTCGTCCACAAGCTCAAAGAGCACCCCGTCGGCGATCGCCTGCCGCACCCGTGCGATCTCCGCGAGGCTGACTGCAAGGTTGTGGAGTGCGAGGAGCTGCTCCGACTGGTCCGAGTCCCGCAGTTCCCCTGCCGTATGGCTCCTGCAGACCCTGCAGGCACAGGGGAGTTCCACGAGTTCATCGAGTTTTCCACTCCCCGAAGGGGTAAGGTACCGGCCCTCGCGCGCATAAAGGGCGTAGGCGGCCGAGTCGAAGACATCACACCCCATGGCAACGGCGAGGGCAAACATGGACGGGTGTCCTGCCCCGAAGAGATGGACGCAGCAGGATGGGGGAATTCCCCTCTTTGCAGCCATCACGACCCGGACAAGATCCCTGTACCGGTACGATTCCATCAGGGGGACGACGGCTCCTATCGGGCAGAAGGAGAACCCCATCTCCCCGACTGCCCTCCCGGCCTTCTCCCGCAGGTCAGGAAAGAGCCCTCCCTGGACCGGGCCTGCGACGTTTCCGCTCTCCCCGCACAGAGCGCGGGCCTCCCTGAGTCGTGCCATCGTGATGGCAAGGTCCCGTTCCGCGCCCACCCTGTCTGCCGCAGGAGGAGTGGGGATGTCGAGCGGGACGATGATGTCACTTTCGATATCCTGCTGGAACCGGATTGTCTCCTCGTTCGTGAGGGTGATATCACCGTACACGGAGAGCTGGAACGCCCCGGAGTCGGTCATGATCAGGCCGTCGAACCCGAGCAGGTCGTGGAGTCCGGCAGAGAGCGCCCTTTCGCGGAACTCCTCGCTCCTTGAAAAAATATACGCGTTCGTGATGAGCCCCTCGGCGCCGAGCGCTTCCATCTCGCTGGGGAGGACCGGCTGGAGGTGCGGGTTGATGACAGGAAGGAGGAGAGGTGTCCTGACAGTCCGCTCCCCGACCTTCAGCCTGCCGAGCCTCCCGAAAATATCCTCCTCGAGCACCTCGAAAAGAATGGTCATTGCATGCAGCCTCCCCTTACCATCGCATTCCTTTTCCCGTCACGCGTGCCTCGAAAAAAAATTGTCCTTTCTCTCACGCCCCGGATCTCTCCCGGCATCCCTGATCGATTCCCCGGCACAGCCCTCTCTTTTACTCCGAGAATATCTGCCCCTCGAACGTGTAGACCTCCGTTGCCTCGTCCTTCCAGCACCCCCGCGGCAGGCCGGCCTTGAGGCACGTGTGGTCAAGGAACTCCACCGCATCCCATCCCCACTCGGTCGGAACCTGGGGGAGGAGGAGGCCGGAACGTCCCATCCTCCTCACGATGAGCCCGTGGCTCCCGACCCTGATCTTCTCCGGCCGCTCGGCTGCCCTGCAGGAGAGCAGAACAGGGACCGAGAGGACCGTCACTTCCAGCCTGACCTGCGAAAGCTCGCCGGGCCCAACCGGGGGGAACCGTGGATCCTCCAGAGCCGCGGCGAGTGCTGCCCCGCGGATGGCCTCTCCGAGGGGATACACGGGTGCCGGAAACCCGATACATCCGCGGAGATCCCCCCCCTTCTTCAGCGTCACGAAGACCCCGCGCTTTTCCTGGAAAACGGGAGGGAGTCTGGGAAAATCGACCTTCTTTCTCCCTATCCTCTCCTCGAGGACGGCACGGGCAAGCTGTATTGCGATGCGGCCCTCGTCCGGGCTGAGCACTTCCATCAGGTGTATATAAGGTGCTGCTGAATTATATAGGGAGAGGGAGAGTGCGGCCGACGGTGGCAGAACGCTGCTGCTGAGGAAAGTCCCCCCACCTGCTGAGCACGCAGCCGTCACGCAAGTGCGGGTGGCGAGAGTCACGGCAATGGCACAGAAACGACACGGCCTGCCCCGAGCAATGATGCGACAGAGCCCCTTCCCGGGGCGATCCGGCAACGGTTCCCGGCAGGAACCGCCACCGGTCGCTGACGCGCAGGGTCAGGATGCGATGAAACGGCGAATCCCTGCGGGTGCAAGCCAGAACAGGGCACAGGGGCTGCTCAGCTCCCAGCCCGGGTATGGCGCACAGCTGAATGCCGCACCGAACAGAAGGGGGCTTACTCCTCCCACTCCCCGAATCTCTTTGCTGCATTAATTTTATCCCCTGCAATGCACCAGGGTAATTACACCCCATGCATATCCCGACACCTGGAGAGATACGGGCCCGCAGGGAACTCCTCGGACTGAAACAGGCGGAGCTCGCGGAGAAGGCAGGAATCAGCCAGTCGATGGTCGCCCGGATCGAGAGGGGGAGCGTCGACCCACGGGTGAGCACCCTGAAAAAGATCGTGGATGTCCTGAATGCAGTGGAGAGGCCGCGTATCACGGCTGGGCGTATCATGCACACTCCCGTCATCTCAATCGGCATCAACGATCCCATCACACGCGCAGCAGACATCATGGAGAAACACGGGATCTCGCAGGTCCCGGTCCTCGAGGGCGAAACTCCCGTCGGGTGCGTTTCGGAAACGGCCATTTTAACTGCCATCAATGACAGGGCAATGCACCGGGCACCGGGAGACGAGGTCAGGTACTACATGGAACCGGGTTTCCCTACCGTCCCGAAAGATACTGACATCGAGACCGTGATCCGGATCCTCGAACAGCACCATGCCGTCCTCGTTATGGAGAGGGGACGGGTCGCTGGTGTCATCACGACCCATGACCTGATCTCCCTTGTCCGTAACCACTAGAGGAGGGAGACGAGGTCTCGCAGGACGGCAACCGGGGCCTTTGCCTTCACAACAGACGATGCGAGGAGGACACCGTCCGTCCCGAGGTCAAGAGCTGTCTTCACGCACGTGCCGGAATGGATACCGGCTCCTGTCAGGATCCGGACAGTGGGGTTCACATGTCTCACGGCCTCGACCGTTCCCGAAATGATCCCGGGGTTTGCTGACGAGACGGAGACATTCCCGCCGATCAGCTCCGGCGGTTCGATGGCAACGAAATCCGGGCGGAGAACTGCTGCCGCAGCACTCGTTGCCACGTTGTTTGTGCATACGACCGAGGCAAGCCCCGCTTCCCGGAGCCGGGCGACAGCTGCCTCGATGTCTGCAAGGGTCAGGCGCCGTTCCGAGTGGTTCACGAGCGAACCAACTGCCCCGGCCTCCTTTACCGCCTCGACCGTGACCGCGCCTGTATGCGCACCCGGCGGTGATGCATCAACGTGCTGGGAATAGACCGGCAGGGAGTAATGCATGGAGAGAGGGTGGATGTTCATGAAACTTGGGGCAATACCGATCTCCACGCCGGACTCGTCAGCCACCTGCTCTGCAGCACCGGCGATGTTGTGGGCCCTCTGGCCGGATCCCTCGCTGTATGTCTTGAGGTTGATGAGAATGAAGGGCTTTGGCATGTGTCTTCTCCTGTCAGGAGGATGTATGGTTCCGGGAGGGGAAAACCTATTCTGATGCAGCGCGGGGAACTTTTCATCAGAGGGAAGACCGGAGGAAGTGCCCTGCAGTGAGCCCTCCCCACGCAACATGCCGGATTCTCTCCTTCAGGCAGGCCATCCTTTCGGGATCGTGTATCCCTGAGCAGGCGAGGGCGATCGCCTCCCCGTATGCAGGGACAACCTCCCTGACGTATGCGACCCCCCGGCGCCGTGCATCGATTGCAAGCGAACGGACACCAGCTGCCACAAGGAATGGGACGTAATCGATAAGCGTCGTCTCCACGGCATTGAGGATCCTCGTCCTCCCGAGCCTGTCCTCGTACACCGGAAAGATACGTCCCGTCCCGTCCTCCAGACCAAAAGAGCCATCCTGGAAATTAACGGGCGTATTACCCAAGAGGTCTGAAAGGAGCCTGTTTTTGCTCACCATCGCCTCGATCGTGCCCTGGCAGACGACCTCGAAGGAGATTGACGGGCACATTTTCTCTGCACGGGATACGAGGAGAGGGATGTCGTCCCGCGGGATCTCATGCGAGAGGGTGAACCGGGAGACGGGTGGGTGGAAGAAGAGAGCGGCTTCTGCATTGGTGATGTTCAGGCCGGAACCGCCATACACCTCCATTCCCGGAACGTGCCCGCAGATGGCTTCTGCAAGCCCGGCCTCGCTCACCATGACCCGCCCGATACCTTCCCGGAAGAGGCGGGGGAGTTTCTCGAGCATCTCCCGGACGAACGCCGGCGGTGCCACCCGGGGCCACATCCATGCAAAAAAGACCCCTGCTGCCCTGCACCTCGCAGACCCTTCCCTCACATCGGGGATACAGTCGGGATCCCCTTCCGATGCGGTTGGCTCGAAGCAGATCAAGGGAGCCTTCTGCCTGCACGCCTCCTCCAGTTCCCCAAGCGTGGCACAGTAGACCGAAAGGATGACCGGTTCCCTGCGAACCGGGGACGGGGGCGCGGATGCCGGAAGAAGCCCCCTCTCCCTGATCACCGCGGCGACAGCGGCATGGGCACGCTCCCTTTCAGGAGGGGCGGGGCAAAACGATCGGATCCACTCCTCTTTTATCCGGTCGAGGATCTCCCTCTTCACCCCGTTGAGGGAGGAGATGGGCAGGAATGAGTCTCCAGATGTCTCGACGGAGATATCGGAGAGATCAAAAGGTGACTCCCCCGCCTTTTCGAACCTGGCACGGATCATCTCCGGGGAGAGCGGTCTTGTCCGTGCCGCATGGGGAACTGCGTCCGCAGACCCGGAAAGGGTGATCCGTCCCCTCCGGGGATGCACGAGCGTCGCTCTCCATGCAACCGGTTCACCGGGATGGACACGCAGCCAGAGGCTGACCGGGACATGACGGCGCACCCTCCCGGCGGTCAGGATGGATCTCATCCTCTCTTCCAAGACCCTGCTCCGGGTGAGAAAGACGCTGTCTCCGGGCCGGGCGCCCCGGGCAGGCACAGGGAGGAGGAGATCGCCCTTCTCCCTCCTGCACCGGGACTTCAGGAGTTGGCCGGCCCGGATAGCGCCACCGGGCCCGGTCACGAGAATGCCATCGCCAGGGGCAGGAACCGTCTGCGTGACAGCCGAAACGAGCAGGCCATCTCCCTCTCCGATCGAACGTACCACCCCGAGGAAGAGCCCCCTGTTCCCCGGGGCACTCCTCCCCATGACGGACGTCTCCCCGAGGATGTATCCGCGGGTAAAGCCCCTGCTGAATGCAATGGCCATCGCTTCCTCGTCTTCCAAAAAGACGTGGTTCTTTTTTGCCAGCAGCGCATCGAGCGCCCTGCGGTATGCCCGGACAACAATGGCGACGTAGGTGGCAGACCGCATCCTTCCCTCGATCTTCAGGGCGGCAATATCCCGCCTCGCGATATCCGGAAGGCCCCGGTAGCAGCAGAGGTCACGCGTCGAGAGAAGGAACCTCTCCTGCGTGGGGATGACCCGGATTTCCGGTCCCGCACCCCCTTTCCCGCCTGTCACCTGCACGAGCCTGTAGGGCTTCCTGCAGGGCTGTGCGCACATCCCCCTGTTCCCGCTCCTCCCGCCGATGAGGGACGAGAGCAGGCACTGGCCCGAGTAGGAATAGCAGAGCGCCCCGTGCACGAAGACCTCGATCTCCGGTCTTCCGTCACGGGGGATGGCAAGGATCTCATCGAGCTGTGACGGTAAAAGCTCCCGGGGGAGGATTACCCGGGAATACCCGGCTCTCTTCGCCCATGCGACACCCGCAGGGGTCGCAATCGTTGCCTGCGTGGACGCGTGGAGGGGGAGATCCGGGAGGGATCGCCGTGCAAGGGAGAGGAGTCCCGTGTCCTGGAGGATCACCCCGTCGACACCCATGCCGGAGAGGTCCCGGAGGTAGGAGAGAGCATCGGCGAGCTCGCACTCCCTGATCAGGGTATTGACCGTCACATAGACACGGACGCCGTGGAGATGGACCTCACCGACTGCCTCCTGCATCTCTCCGGGAGAGAAATTTGGAGCATATTGCCTCGCGCCAAACCGCTTCCCCCCGAGGTACACTGCGTCTGCTCCCGCGGCAATGGCAGCCCGGAGAGATTCCATGGACCCTGCAGGTGCAAGGAGCTCCGGGACTCTCCCGGTTTCCCCTTCCCTCCCGGGATCGCTCATAAAAAAAAAGATCAGCGGGTATCAGGTTAAAGACTCCTGCCCCGCAAAGATTTCCTGATGCAGTTCGTGGCATCCATCCCTGATCCAGCATTCATCCCGGCAGCCCTTGCAGGAAGAGCTGATCTCCTCGAGATCCGCCTCGATCTCACGGGCCCCATCTCGAGCGGGGAGGGAAAAAACACGTTCCGGAACATCCCCGTTCCCCTGATCCTGACGGTGCGGAGCTCGCATGAGGGGGGCATGTTCCAGGGAAGCCCGGAGGAGTGGTGGGACCTCCTGCAGCCCCTGCTCCCGTATGCCCGTTACGTCGACGTGGAGAGAGAGTTCAGGGACTTCGCGCCCCTCCTGCGGGAGAGGGGAAAAGTGGTGATTGCATCATACCACACCGAATCGATGCCGGATGCAGGGGCACTCGAGGCAATACGAGAGGACCTCTCCTCCTACGGAGATATCCCCAAAATTGTCGTGAGCCCCGGGTCCGGGGATGACGTCCTTTCCCTCCTCTCCTTCACGCTGCACGCCGGAAAACCGATCATCACGAGCACCATGGGTGCACGCTTCTCCTTCGCGAGGCTTATGCTGCCGTTCTTCGGGTCGTCCTTCCTCTTCTGTCACGCGGGAAGACCGGTTGCCGAGGGACAGATGCATGTCTCCCGTGCACGCGAGATCCTGGATCCGTTCCTCTGACCTGCAGGATTATCATCTCCCCGGACCCGACAGGAACGGGGAGAGTTCCCGGTCTCATTCTCACACGGGTTTCCCTGAAAAATCTCCGGGAGTATCTTTCGACCAACCGGAAAACCAAAAAAAAGAGTGATCGGTTCCCCCGCTCCCCGGAAACCAGCCAGCCCTGCTCACGGGCCGCGGGTGACGGGGATGGCGCGGACGGTATATTCCTTCAGGCATTCCCCGTCGAGCTCTATCGTGACGACCCTCTCCCCGCCGGGAGGAATCGTCCCGAGGTAGAGGTCCTTTGCATCCCGGACTGCCCCCGTGCCTGCGTTGACGAGTTCCACGTGGAGATAGACGTTCCGCTCCTCAGTCATGCCGGGGTTGGAGACCTGGAAGGCTGTCTCCCATGTGCAGCCACGGGAGAATCCCCAGTCTGCGTCCTGCCGGATAAGGACCGCCCTCATGGCCGTCGCGTTCCCGCTCCCGTCACTGCCTGCCCCTTCTCCCGTCTGGGTGAGCACGGACACGCACCCGGAAGAGAGGAGGAGAAGGCCCGTTACGAGGAGAACGGGTAGCCCGGTCCCCCGGGGAGGACTCCTCTCTGCTTTTCTCTCTCTCAATTCCACACCTGCCGGAACGGATCCGGGACTATCCTTTCATTCCCGGAACCTCCATACTCTCTCTATCACGGGGAATATAGGCTTTCCACCCGGTCAGCACCCGCCGGACGGATCATCTCCTGCTCAAGGAACGCATCGGCAAGGACGAGGGCGAGCATCGCCTCTGCGACAGGGCCGATCCGGGGAACGATACACGCGTCATGGCGGCCAAAGACAGAGATCGTCCTCTCCCTGCCGAGAATATCCACAGTCCTCTGTTCCCGGGAGATGGATGGCGTCGGTTTGACCGCGATCCGGACGACGATATCCGCACCGGTGCTGATCCCACCGAGGATACCCCCGGCATGGTTTGAAAGAAAACCTCCCGCATCCATCTGGTCGTTGTGTTCGCTCCCAAGCATCCGTGCAGAGGCAAACCCATCGCCGATCTCGACTCCCTTGACCGCGCCGATGCTCATCATTCCCATCGCGATGAGGGCATCGAGCTTTCCAAAGACGGGATCCCCAAGCCCCGGGGGGCAACCGGTCGCGGTCACCTCGACGATACCGCCGACGGAGTCGCCCCTCTCGGCAGCCATCGCGATCTCTTTCTCCATCTCGTCCGGCGACGTGGCGCCGTGCACCTCGAGGATGCGGCTCCGGATCAAAACCCCCTTCCCTGCAAGGAACTTCCGGGCCACAGCTCCCGCGGCCACCCGCGCGACCGTCTCGCGCCCCGAGCTCCGTCCCCCGCCCCGGAAGTCCCTGATCCCGTATTTCTGGTGGTACGTGTAGTCGGCGTGGCCCGGCCGGAAGATGTCCTCGAGTCCCCCGTAGTCAGACGACCGCGCGTCGGTGTTCCTGATCAGGAGGCAGAGGGGAGTCCCGGTCGTCCGGCCGAGAAACACGCCGGAGAGGAACTCGACCCTGTCCTCCTCCTTCCTCCGGGTCGCGTGGGGGTGGACGCCGGGGCGCCTCCTCTCGAGGTCGCTCTGGATATCCTCCCCGGATATCGCAAGGCCCGGCGGACAGCCGTCGATGACCGCCCCGAGGGCCGGTCCGTGGCTCTCCCCGAACGTTGTCACACGGAAGTTCTTTCCGAACGTGTTCACCCCATCATCTCCCGGATCATGTGGAGCGGGGCATCGATCCCGGTGAAGTGACGGAACTGGGCCTGCGCCTGCCTGACAAACATCTCCCTGCCGGAGATGACCCTGCACCCGGCGCTTCCTGCCATCTTCAGGAGGGGCGTCTCGGGGGGCGTGTAGACGAGGTCAAAGACGGTCATGCCGGAGCGCAGCTGGTCGCGGGCGAGCGGGCTGCCCCTGTCCGGTTCCATCCCGACCGGGGTCGCATTCACGACGACCGCCGGCCTGATCCGGTCGAAGTCGCGGGGAACCCCAGACGAGCACCCAAAGCGCCGGGCGAGGAGGGCTGCCTTCTCTTCTGTCCTGTTCAGGATCGTGACCTCCATGCCGAGCGAGACGAGGGCATAGGCAGCGGCCGCTGCCGCACCCCCCGCGCCGAGCACGACTGCTGACTTCCCCTCCTCCCCGCCGAGGGCGTCGCGGATGGCCACCCAGTCCGTGTTGTACCCAAAACTCTTCCCGCCGCAGAAGAGAACGGTGTTGCACGCCCCGATTGCGGCGCAGTGCCTGTCAGGATGCTCGATTGCGGAGAGCACCTCCTGCTTGAACGGGATTGTCACGGAGAGACCCCGCACGTCAAGGTCGGCAGCAAGGGAGAGGATCCTCGAGAGAGACGGGTCATGGAAACGGATGTAGTGGGCGTTGAGCCCGAAGTAGGAGAAGAGCTGCTGATAGAGGCGGGGGCTCCTGCTGTGGAGGCTGGGGTACCCGGCAACCCCGTAGAAACGGAGCGTGGGGTTGGCCGGGATCTCCCTGACCTTCCCAAGCAGGGTTTCTGCCTCGTCTCCCGGTATCCCTGACCGGGCTATCGCGCGGGCGGCCCTCTCCATCCCCTCCACGGGAACGGACCCTTCCCAAAGGATGCGCTTGATGTGGATTGCAACCTCGTTTGCGCTCCTCGCACTCGTATCGACGCAGATATCGGCGGCACTGACGTACGCATCGCGCCGGACGGCAAGGAGGTGCTCGATCTCGGCACGCAGCCCCATGGTCGTCAACGGCGGCCTCGTCGTGTCCCTGATCCGTTTCTCGATGGTCGATGCGTCTGCCTGCAGGAGGATGACAGTCCTGCCCCGGCGGAGGTGTTCCACGTTCTCGGGAAGGAGGACCGCGCCGCCTCCGGTGGCAATGACACCGGGACCGGGGGGGAGGGACGCAATCACCTCCCTCTCCAGCCTCCGGAATCCCTCCTCGCCGATCTCTTCGAAAATCTCGTGGACGTGCGCTTTTGCCTTCTCCTCGATGAGCGCATCCGTATCGTAAAAGGGGACACCGAGGAGACGGGCAAGGATGTGCCCGGCCGCTGTCTTTCCCGTGCCGCGGAAACCAATCAAAACGACATTCATACGAGACCCTGCCGGAAGAGCTGTTCCCAGAACCCCGGGAACGATTTACTGACACATTCCGCGTTCCGTATCTTTAGATTTCCTGTCGCGAGGCCGAGCATTGCAAAGCTCATCGCGGTCCTGTGGTCGGACCCCGGGTCGATCTCGCCGCCGTGCAGGGGAGCGGGGATGATGGTGATCGAACCCTCGTCAACCCGCACTCCAGCCCCGAGCCCTGAGAGGAGCCGGGCGGTCTCCGCGAGCCGGTCGCTCTCCTTGAACCGGAGGTGGCCGACACCGGTGATCCGCGTGGGACTGCGTGCCCGTGCTGCAACCATGCAGAGCGTCTGGACCGTATCCGGCGACGAGCTCATGTCTGCGACGATTCCCTCGACGTGCCCGTCGGATGAGACCTCGATCGCGTCCGCCCCGTACCGGACCCGGCACCCCATCCGCTCGAGGCAGGAGAGGAACGCGCGGTCACCCTGGGCTGAATGCGGGTTGAGGTTTCTGACAGCGACCCGCCCGCCGCAGAGGGGGGCGAGGGCAAAGAAGTACGATGCCGACGAGTAGTCCCCCTCGACCCGGTACCGCGCCGGCCGGAAACGCTGCCCGGCAGGGACAGCGAACCTCCGGTAGCCCTCGCGGTACACCCCGACGGAGAATGCGTCCATCACGCTGATCGTCACGTCGATGTAGGACGGCGAGACGACAGGTCCCGTGAGCGTGACGGAGACCTCCTTTTCCGCATACGGTGCGACGAGAAGGACGGAAGAGACGAACTGGCTGCTCAACCCGGCATCGATCCCGGCATCCCCCCCCGCGATCGGTCCACGGACCCTGACGGGGGGATAGCCTTCGGCCCCGAGATAATCAGCCCTCCCGCCGAGGTCTCTTATGGCACGGACGAGGGGGCCGATGGGTCTCTCCTTCATCCGCTTCGAACCGGTGAGGGTGACGGGTCGCCTGCAGAGGAGGGCGACGGAACAGAGGAGCCGCATGCTCGTCCCGGACTCCCCTGCATCGATGACGAGCCCGTCCGGGCAGGAGAGTGCCCCACCCCTGCCTTCCACGCGGAGATCGCGCCCCTCTCTCTCCATCGGTATCCCCATCGACCGGAGTGCCTGCAGGGTCACCTCCGTGTCATCCGATACGAGAGGGTCAGAGATCCGTGATTCCCCGTCTGCAAGAGCTGCGGCAATGAGGGCGCGGTGGGTGCAGCTCTTCGAGGGAGGGGCAGAAAACGTGCAGTCCACGGGCCCGGTTCTCCGGAGCGTCACGTCCATTCCGGAACCTCCAGGATGGGGTACCGTCCGAGGTCACGGACGGCCGTCATCGTCGCAAGCTCCCCGAGGGCCGAGAGCGCATTGTCCCCGGTATACTGGTAATCGATGAAGAAGACGTAGCTTCCCATTCCCCTCTTCGAGGGCCGGGACTCGATCCGGGTCAGGTTGATCCCCCTCCTCGAGAAGACGCCCAGAATGTCGTGGAGAAGGCCCGCCCTGTCCTCGCGCGGGTCGACGATGATGCTGCCCTTGACAGCCCGGTCTCCTGCATAGGGTCTGCTCGATATCACGACGAACCGCGTCACGTTCTGGTCGTTATTCTCGACGCAGGCCTTCCGGATGGGGAGGTCGTGGAGGAGCGCCGTCATCTTCGGGACGATCGCTGCCCCCCTGCCGGTGCGGATGAGCTCGCGTGCGCTCTGGGCATTGCTGGACGTGTGGACGACGGGGATTCCCAGTTCCTCGACGAGGTCGCTGCACTGCTCGTGGGTCTGGGGGTGGACGAAGAGGACGTCAGCCTCCCCGAGCGGCCCGAGCGAGACGAGGTGGTGATGGACGGGGACGCAGGTCTCGCCCGTGATCAGAACCCTGTGGGTGAGCAGACCGTCCAGAGATGCACCCACTCCCCCTGCCTCGCTGTTCTCGAGCGGGACGAGGCCATCGCCCTCCCCTCTCTCGACTGCCTCGAAGATTCGCCTGATCGTGGGGACAAGGACGAGAGAATCCCCAAAGAGGCGGAGGCCGAGCTCGTGGCTGAATGTCCCCTCCGGTCCCAGGGCAAAGACCCGCATCACTCCCTCACCATGGCCTTAATCAGCATGTCCGATTCTCCTGCCGCCCTCCTGCAGTAGTCTCCGAAATTCTTCGCATTCTCAAGGAAAAACCGCCTGAACTGGCCAATGTCTCCCTCCGCGAGGATCTTTTGAAGCGCTGCCGCAGACTCCTCGGATGCCGAGAGGACAGCCGGGACATGGGGGTTGAGTGTGAGGATGTCGGCATAGAGCTCCGGGTCCTGCGAGAGCAGTCTTCCCACGAGACAGAGCTCGATCTGGTAGACCGGGCTCATGAAGGAGAGCGTCTCTTCCGGCGAGATGTTCAGCCTGCGCATCGTTTCAGCCATTGCAAGCGAGAGAAAGTGCGTCAGTCCCTGCACGACTGCCATCATCCTGTCGTGCTCCTCGGGAGTCGTGACCGTGATCCGTGCCCCCTGCGCGGAGAAGACCGAGAGGAGTCTCCCGAGGGATTCTTCATCGCAGCGGGCAGGGGTTGCGATGATCGTCTGGCCACGCAGGCTCTCCACCGACGGGCCGAACATGGGGTGGAGACCCACCACCTTTGCGCGTGACTGGAGCATTGCCCTGACAGGTGCCACCTTCAGGGAGGTCAGATCGCAGATTATCTGATCCTCCGAGAGAAGGGGTGATACCTTCCCGATCACGCTGACGGTATCCCGGATGGGGACCGACACCATGACGACATCGGACTGCCGGGCAATGTCTGCGTCCCGGATCTCCGTCTTCCTCCCCGAGACGAGGACATCGTGGCCTGCCCGGGAGAAGACACCGGAAAAGAACGTCCCCATCTTCCCGGTCCCGCCGATGATTCCCACCTTCACCCGCGATCACTTCTCCACGATGCTCTCCCGGACAGCCATGCCAAAGTGCCTCCCCGCCTCTTTCACGCACCCGAGCACGGTGTCGCCGGGTGACAGCTCCACAACCGAGATTGCTGTCCCGTCGCCGGAGACGAGGCGAATCGTCTCGGCGTTCTGGAGGATGAGACTGCAGGAGAGACCTCCGGCCTCTGCCTCGACGAGGAGGAGGGGTCTTTTTTCGATCTTGACGCGCCCGACAGTCACCTCGCGGGCCGAACCGTCGCTGCCCACCACGAGAACCCTGTCCCCGGACGAGATATCCGAGAGGTACTGGGTCTTTTCGCCTCCCGAGAGGATGTATGCGTGGACAGCCCCGGCATTGACACGGAAAGGCCGTGGTGCAACGTAGGGATTCTCGAGCGTCTCTGCATGGACGAGGAGGAAGGCTGATGATGTGTTCCCGACGAGGAGCCCCTCGCCCTCCGCGAGGAGGGAACAGGTATCGACGCAGACCCTGTCTCCCATTCCCACAGGTCGTATCGCCGTGACGGTGAACGGGACGAGGGTGACTTTTTCCTGACCGGCATGGACGAGTGCAGCAGTCTCCCGGACGAAAGAAGGGTTCTCCGTGGCGAGGAGCACCCCGGCAACTCCTTTCTCGAGGACCTGCAGGGCAACGGCTGCCTCTGCCGGGGAGGTCACGCGGGCGATGATCCGGTCAGATTGGGCAACGAGGTTCTCGAGGGGGATCACCCGCCAGTCATCGGCATCGACGATGACATATCCTTCCCGTGCCTTCTCTGCGGCTAGTTCCTCTGCCTCCTTTCCCGAAATGCAGACCTCAAAGACATCCTTTCCAGGAACGAGGTCACCGTCCGGTGCAACGACCCGGACCCTGCCGAGGCTTTTTACCTGGCCGGCAGAGTCAGAAACGATCGTCCCTGCCCCTGACTCGAGGGCGGCTGTTGCTATCTCCTTCCTGAATGGCCGGGCATCGACCCAGAACTCCTTCATTCAGGACCCCTCGAGTGCTCTCCGGGGGTCCATCTCCTCGTGCACAACCCTGCAGAGAGCTTCCACGAATGCACGGGGGTCTTCCCTCTGGAATGCGTTCCGGCCGACGCAGACACCCGCCCCTCCGGCCCGGACGGAATCGCGGATGATCTGGAGTGTCTCGAGATCGCCGGCTTTCTCTCCGCCTGCGATGAAGACCGGGACAGAGCAGGCGGATACGATGTCGGCAAACGACTCCGGGTCTCCCGTGTAGTTGGTCTTGATCAGGTCGGCACCGAGCTCCTCGGCCACCCTGACGCAGTGGCCGACGGTCTCGGGAGCCGTGGGGTTGATCCCCTTGCCCCTCGGGTAGATCATCACGAGGAGGGGCATGCCCCACCGGTTGCAGTCTTTGACAATCATGCCGGCAGACTCGAGCATCTTCGACTCGTTCGGCGCCCCAAGGTTGATGTGGATCGAGACGGCATCCGCCCCGAGCGCGATCGCCTCCTCGACCGTGCAGACCAGCACCTTGTCATTCGGGTCAGGGTTCAACGATGTGCTGCCCGAGAGGTGCACGATCAGCCCGATGTCCCTCCCCTTTCTCCGGTGACCCCTCCTGACGATCCCCTTGTGGAGGACGATTGCATTTGCACCCCCCTCGCTCACCTCGGAGATGGTCCTCGTCATGTCCTTCAATCCCTCGATCTGGCCCAGCGTGAACCCGTGGTCCATGGGCACGATGACAGACCGGCCCGTGTTCCGGTCCATGATACGCTCGATGCGAATCTCTTTGCCAATCATCTTCTCTCCTCCTTGAGTATCCTGTACGCTTCCTCAGCTGTCTTTCCCCTGTGCACGATCTCGGCAGCGGCAGCGATGAACCGGTCAGGTGTCGGGTGCTGGAAGGCATTCCGCCCGATCGATATCCCGGCCGCACCTCCTTCCATTGCCCCCTCGATCAGCTCAAGCGTTGCAAGGTCGCTCGTCCTGCTCCCCCCTGCCACAACGACGGGAACGGGGCATCCCCTCGTCACCTCCCTGAAGCTGTCGGGGTCTCCCGTGTACACGGTCTTGACGATGTCGGCCCCGAGCTCTGCTGCGACCCGCGCCGCAAGGCTGACGTGGCTGACTGCGTGTTCGTTCTCGATCTTTCGCCCCCTCGGGTACATCATCGCGAGGAGGGGCATTCCCCACTCCATGCAGTCGACTGCAATGCGACCGAGATCGGCAAGCATCCGGGCCTCCGAGTCGGCCCCGATGTTCACGTGGATCGAGACGGCATCCGCACCCATCTTCAGCGCGTTCGTGACGGTGTTGACGATGACCTTCTCGTTCGGGTCGGGCCCGATGGACGTGCTCGCCGAGAGGTGGAGGATGAGGCCGACATCCCTCCCGCTCCTCCTGTGCCCGTGGAGGGAGAGCCCCACGTGGCCGAGGACCGCGTTTGCACCTCCTTCCGCGACAAGGTCGACGGCACGCCCGAGGTCTATCAGTCCCTCGATCGGCCCGTTCGTGACGCCATGGTCCATCGGGACGATGATCGTCCTGCCGGTGTTCCGGTCCATGATCCTTTCCAGACGGATTTCTTTTCCTCTCATCATGATTCTCCCGTCCATCAGGCACATTTTTTGAAAAACGGCCGATGGACTAGTTAAAATACCAGAAATAACCAGAATAGGTCCAGACCCCTGCCGGAGCAACAGCTCTTTCCGGGGAATGCCCAAGAACAGTTTCTCTCCTGCAGATGCAGGGTCTTCTCATGCAAGAGGCGTCGCTAGGAGAGATAAAAACACTCACAGGCGAAAAAACACTCACCTTGCATTGAAAAATAAAATTGTCTGTCGGTATATATAAAAGTGATCAGGGAGGCCTCACTTTTTGACCTTTTTCAGGGAGATGACATCCCCGAGGGTCGGAACGACCCTGCCACCCGCCCGCCCACCCTCCTCCGGGGATGAAGAGTCGATGAGGCGGATGTTTAATGCCTTCTCGAGTTTCTTCCTGACATCGTCCTCGGGGATGAGGTCGCCCTTCTCGATCTTCTTGATCAGGAGTTCCTTCTCCTTGAGCTGCATCGCAAGATCCTTCTGGGACCAGCCCCTCTCCATCCTCGCAGTGCGGATCCTCTCCCCGTAGTCCTCGACGATCTCCCCCTCGATGAAGTCAAAGACATCCTTCTTCCTCCTCTCCGGGGGTGTCACGGTCGCGCGAGGGGGCATCCCTGCCCGCGGTGTGGGACTCTGGACTTTGGGAATCTCAGTACCATAGCGGGCACACTGGGCACAGACCTCGAGGACTGCTCCTTCCACCCGGACAGTCTTTGGTTGTCCCTGAATCCTGGCCCCGCACATCTCGCACTGCATACACGTCGCAAACATCTTTATAGACATTTTTCCCTATATACTTAATCGAGGCAGAAAAATGGTGGAAAGTGCCCGCCAATCCCAGGAGCCACAGAACCCCGAGGAGCTCTACCGCTACCTCCTTGACCGGGTCACCCACATGGAGACCCGCAACCTGGAATTGCGGGAGCAGATTCGCCAGATAGAATCCGACAAGAGGTACATCGAGACGCAGAAGATCCGGTACGAGAGGGAAGTCCGGAAGCTCAAGAGCGAGATCGAGCAGCTGCGGAGCCCTCCGCTCATCATCGGGACGATCACGGATGTGCTCGACAACGGCAGGGTGGTTGTGAGGAGCAGCGCAGGGCCCCGGTTCATGGTCAGGAGTTCGATGTGCATCGACCCGGAAAAGCTGAAGCCCGGCGTCCGCTGCACCCTAAACCAGCAGTCCCTTGCGGTCATCGACATTCTCCCGGAGAGCTACGATGCCCAGGTCTACGGGATGGAGGTCATCGAGAGCCCTGATGAGACGTATGCAGACATCGGCGGTCTCGACCCGCAGATAAACGAGATCCGCGAGGCAGTGGAACTCCCCCTGAAAAGGCCGGAACTCTTCGAACGCGTCGGGATCGAGCCTCCAAAGGGCGTACTCCTCCACGGTCCCCCCGGGACCGGTAAGACCCTGCTTGCCCGTGCCGTGGCACACGAGACCAATGCGCACTTCCTGCGGGTCGTTGGCTCCGAGCTGGTCCAGAAGTACATCGGGGAGGGGGCCCGCCTCGTCCGGGAACTCTTCGACCTTGCAAAGAAGAAGGCCCCGACGATCATCTTCATCGACGAGATCGATGCGGTCGGTGCGTCCCGCACCGAGTCCACCACCTCGGGCGATCGCGAGGTCCAGCGCACGCTGATGCAGCTGCTTGCCGGGATGGACGGTTTCGAGCGGAGGGGGGACGTCAAGATCATCGGTGCAACCAACCGGATCGATATCCTCGACCGTGCCCTTCTCCGCCCGGGCAGGTTCGACCGCATCATCGAGATCCCCCTCCCGGATGTCCAGGGCCGGGTCGCCATCCTGCGGGTCCACACGCGGAAGATGAGCCTTGACCGGAATGTGAACCTCGAAGAGATCGCCGGCCTGACAGAGGGGAAGAACGGGGCCGATCTCAAGGCGATCTGCATGGAGGCGGGCATGTTTGCCATCCGGCGCGAGAGGGATGCCGTGTCAAGGGAGGATTTCCTCGACGCAATAGAGAAGATCGGGCAGGACTTCGAGCGCCATGTCGTCAGGAGCGGATACGGCGCAATGTTTGCCTGAATTTTTCGCTTATCCAATTTTATTTTCCAAAAAAAATGCCATTCTCTCCGTTTTCTTTTTTTCTGCTGCCTCAAGGATTGCCGACCGATCGCAAAAATTAAATAGAGTTGCCCGTAATCTCTGGTAGATGATTATATGAGCCTCTTTAGTGAATTCATGGAATTCCTGTACGAATACAAGGTCATCGGGCTCGCCATAGCCTTCATCATGGGCCTTGCCGCAAACCAGCTCGTCAAATCCCTTGTCGACAACATCGTCATGCCTGTCATCACGTTCTTCATCCCGGGCGGGGAATGGCAGACGGCAAAACTATCCCTCGGGCCGATCGTGATAAGTTGGGGGCAGTTCCTCTCGGACCTGATCTACTTCATCATCGTCGCGTTTATCATCTTCATCATTGCAAAGAAGGTACTCCGCGAAGAGAAGGTCACGAAGAAGTGACCGGGGGATCCTCCCGATCACTCCCTCTTCTCCCGAAAAACTGGTCTTTCGTGCACCAGACTTCGACTCTTAATGTCCCGGTCGCCCCTGTATTTTCCTCTTTTTCCCCATTTATCCTGCCGGGGTCCATTGGCTCATCGGAGACAAGACTTCCCGCCCGGAACGTGTAGACCCGCCGGAACTTCCACCCCTTCTGCAGGACGGGTTCCCTCTCCTCATAGATCTTCCGTGCAATCTCGGCAGTGCAGAAGGTTCCGGGAGCAACCTCGAAGATCACGTCATGCATGTACCGGCGGACGTACCACCTCAGGTCAGATACGAGGGAGAGCGCACTTCCGAGGGATGCGACGGTCACCTCGACCCCTGCAGGGGTCCTCTCCGGCTGGTAGAACCGGAGTGCCTCCCGGCTCGTCTCCGATGCGAGGAGTTCAGAGTACAGGTCGACTCCTTCCCGGGGGACGAGGACAAGGCGCATGGGTCACCTGTCAGGAAGGTACTCCTGCCGGCGTGAATAGGTTGCGGAGGAACGAGGGGTGATGAGTCCTGCCACATGTCCCCGTCCCATCAAAAAAAAAGAGAACGGGGGTGTCAGATGTACATGCGGAGGTCGGGTGTCTGTTCATTCCTGACTTTTCTTGCGGCATCGAGGAAATCTTCCTGGGAGACCGCGTCAGCCTCTCTCCTTACGGCGTTCATCCCTGCCTCGCGGCATATCGCCTGGAGTTCTGCTCCCGTCGCCCCGCGGGTCATCTCCACAAGGGCAGAGAGATCGACATCCCGTCCCAGTGTCATCCGCCGCGAGTGGATCTTGAGGATCTCCATCCTGCCTGCATCGTCCGGGAGGGGAATCGAGATGACACGATCGAACCTGCCCGGGCGGAGCAGGGCCGGGTCGAGCATGTCGACCCTGTTCGTCGCAGCCATGATGCGGACATCTCCCCTCGTGTCAAAACCATCCATCTCGGCGAGGAGCTGCATCAGCGTCCTCTGGACTTCGGCACTCCCCGAGGTACCATCGTTGGTCCGGGTACTGCCGACGGCATCGATCTCGTCGATGAAGACAATGGAAGGGGATCTCTCCCGGGCAAGGGCGAAGAGTTCGCGCACGAGCTGGGCCCCTTCCCCGATATACTTGTGGACGAGCTCGCTGCCGGACATGCGGATGAACGTTGCCTTTGCCTGGTGTGCGACAGCCTTTGCGATCAGTGTCTTTCCGGTCCCCGGGGGCCCGTACAGGAGGATTCCCTTCGGTGGTTCGACACCGACCTTCTCGTAGATTTCAGGTTTCGTGAGAGGGTACTCGACTGCTTCCCGCACCTCCTCGATCTCCTTCGAGAGTCCCCCAATCTGGCTGAACGTCACATCGGGTGACTCTTCGAGTTCCATGACACGGACACGGGAATCGAATATCGATCCCACGATCTTCACGATGGAGAGTGCGTTGTTGACCGCGACCTTCGTCCCGGGCTTGAGCTGGCGGAATATCTCGTCATTCACATGGGTGAGGTACTCCTGGTTGTTCCCCTGCTGGCGGAGGTAGACCTCTCCCTTCTCGAGGAGATCCACGACCACAGCGACAAAGAGAGGCATCCGCTTGAGCTGGTTGTTCTCGCGTTTCAGCTGGGCATTCTCCCGCAGGAGCTCCTCGTTTCTCACCTTCAGGTCGAGGATCTGGGACTCGAGGTCCTGGATCTTCAGCTGGATTTTTATCTCGGTATCGGCTCCGGCGTTCTTTATGACGCTTTCTTCCATGCTACACTTATATCTTGACTTCCCTACATTTATGTGGTGTGATTGTGATCATCAGGGGCAGGGGGATAGCCCGGGGATGCGCGACAGGGCGGGCGCTTGTGAGCCCTGCTCCCATCTCCTTCCTCTCCGGCGTGAATCCAGAGACCGGGATGATCGTTGAAAAGGGCCACCCGCTCGAGGGACAGTCCATTGCCGGACGGGTCCTCGTTTTTCCCCACGGGAAAGGCTCGACTGTTGGATCCTACATCCTCTATGCCCTCTCCCGGAACGGGAAGGCGCCGGCGGCGCTGATCAATGCGGAGGCCGAGCCCATCATCGCTGTCGGTGCGATCATCGGGCAGATCCCGCTTGTCGACCAGCTCGAGGGGGGTCTCTCCGTGATCCGTGACGGAGACACTCTCCGGGTCGACGGGGACACCGGATCTGTCGAGATACTGGAGCGGGCAGGGGAGACCGGGGGAGAGGGATAGACTCAAGAGTCTCCCCTCCTTACTCTCATCCATGAGAGACAGAATCATTGTTTTCCTGATTCTTGCGCTTGCAGCCAGTGCCTTTTCCGGGTGCACCGGCATGCGGCCGGAGGCACCCTATGGGGGACCGGGCGCGGCTGACCGGTCCCTATCAACCGGCCCGACTGTCACCCTGCCCCCCGAACAGTCCATCGAGATTCAGGTCAACGAGAAGGATCCCATCTACGCTACGATATCTGTCATCTTTGCAGGCGGAAAAGGTCAAATCGCTGTAAAGGATATCCTTGTCCGCGTGACCACATCCGACGGAGGCGTCACAGAGAAGCACCTTGAACCGGTCAAAGGTGCCGAGGTGAAATTCCAGGGAACAAAAGGAGATGACCGCCTCGAGGTGATCGTTACCCTCAACACCGGTGCGACGTATACGATCATCGACCGGGTTGTCCCCTACCGGACGAGGGGCTGAAGAGTCCGCGGTCTCCTCCCTGACAAATCCCGTTCATCCCCGTCCCCGCACCCATGGACGTCTGCTGGAGGTACATACCTGCTGCCCGGAACTCCTACGCTGCCCTGTACGCAGCCTGCGAGAGGGAGGGCTTCATCCTTCGCCCGGTCGACTCCCCGCAGGGAGACGTGACCTGTTACAGCCTCAACTCCCTCAATTTTCCCCGGTACCTCGCCGAGATGGAAAAGGCCCCCTGCGTGACGATCGCGGGGGGCCCGCATGCAACGGCATGCCCTTCGGATCTTGTCCGGGTTGCAGATTACGTCGTCGTCGGAGAGGGGGAATATACTCTCCCTGCCCTCCTCTCATCCATCGGGAAGGGGTTACCCCCACCCCCGGGCGTTGCGACGTCTGGTGGATATTCCGCGGCAGATACCTGCGTCCGCCTCGATGCATACCCTTCCTTTTCCCGGATGAAAGGGTACATCGAGATCTCGCGCGGGTGTCCCCACGCCTGCACCTACTGCCAGACCCCACGGATCTTTGGGACAATGATGCGTCACAGGAGCATCGATGCAATCGTCCGGGATGCCCGCAGGTTCCGCGATGCGCGGTTCGTGACGCCAAACGCCCTTGCCTATGGATCTAATGGTCTCCATCCCCGCCTTGACAGGGTCAGGGCCCTCCTCTCCGCACTCCGGGCTCCCGGTCAGAGGATCTGGTTTGGAACGTTTCCAAGCGAGGTGAGGCCCGAATGGGTGACGGAGGAGGCACTTGACCTGATCACCACGTACTGCAGCAACACGCGGGTCCACATTGGCGCCCAGTCCGGAAGCGACCGGGTCCTCTCGCTCCTCCGGAGAGGGCATTCCGTGGCAGATGCAGCCAATGCAATCGACCGCATCGTGGATGCAGGTCTCGTCCCTGTCGTCGATTTCATCGTCGGCCTGCCGTGCGAGACAGACGAGGACCAGGAGATGACCGCACGGTTTATCAGGTGGACTGCATCGCGCGGGCGCGTGCACGTGCATGCGTTCATCCCCCTGCCCGGAACACCCCTCGCAGGCCAGGACCCTCGCCCGCTTCTCCCTTCCGTGGAGAGGCTGCTCGGGAGACTTGCGCTCGACGGGAGACTCACGGGTACGTGGCGTGACAGGACGAAAAGTTTTTTTTAAAAACCCCTGCGAATGAATAATCACATGAGAGATGTTCTTCTGCTGGCCGACCTCCACGGTGAGTTCGGAAAGATCCAGTCTTTCCTCGAACTTTCACCGGATGCCATCATCATTGCCGGCGACATCACCAACATGGGTCCTGCGGATGCGATCGGATCGCTCTTTGACCGGATAGACGTCCCTGCATTCGCCGTCCCCGGGAACTGCGACCCGAAAGAGGCCGTGGATGCCCTGGAACGGTCTGACTGCGTCTGCCTCCACGGTTCTTCCCTCACCCTCGGGAACATTTCCCTCGCTGGGATAGGGGGCTCCAACCCGACACCATTCTCCACACCGTTTGAGATGACGGACAAGCAGATCGACGATATCCTCTCCTCCCTCGTCGCAAAGATGGAGAGGCGGATGCACAACGTGCTTGTCACGCATGCCCCGCCCCTCGGGATACTCGACCTTGCCGGGGGAAATCACGTGGGAAGTGCGAGTGTCCGCAGGCACATGACCTCCTTTGACCTCGTCTGCTGTGCCCATATCCATGAGCAGAGGGGAATCGCCGAGGAGTCCGGCGTGAAAGTCGTCAACCCGGGCATGGCAGCCCTCGGTCAGTGTGCAATCCTCCACTTCGGAGACGAGCCACGGGCAATCGGAATAGAACTGACAGAGGTCTGAAAAGGCCCGCACCAACCATCATTTTATTCTCGTTGCGTCCTCTGGAATGGGAAACCATCCTCTTTCTGCCGCAGGAGGAGTTCAAGGTAGGATTCGAGGAGGGGTTTTTCAGTCACGCCGAGTGCTGCTGCAAGATCGATCAGGTGCGAGGACGGCATATCTGCAAAGGGATCCATCTCTATCTCGATGAACTCTCCGAGGTTCTCCACCCTGTCGAGCGTAACAATCGTTTTACCGAGGCGGTAATACTCTCTCCACTTCCTCACCTCTGCGACGGCCGAAAAACCAAGGACCTCGAGGATCTTTCCCATTGCCTCTCCTGACTCGACACCGCAGATAATCTCCTCCCTCGCCTTGACGGGATGATCCCTGCTCCGGGAACCCTTGTAGGTGAGGGTGTATCTTCCTCCTGCCTCACGCAGCCGGAGGGCCTCGTCAGTCTTTCCGAAGTCCCGCGAGGGTGCGTTGAAGTACACGTCACGCTCCAAGCCCGCACTCTCAAAGACTGCATGCATGCTGCGCAGTCTCTCTCTCACGGCATCAAGATCCCTGACCCGTGCTTTCAGCTCAACCTCGAGCATTGGTATGTTCCCAGAAAAACCGGGGTTTCGAGACGAGATGAGCTTTTGGAAATGATCCTGTCCGCCACCGTCGGAAAAGGGCGTCTCCCTGTTCCCTCGATTAACTATATCTTGCCCGCTCGGTAAATGTATTAAGAACCGGAAAACCCCCGTGGTTCTTTCCCCCAGTCACAATGCATGGGGACAATACGAGGGGTGCAGGGTGTAACTCATGGCAATCCAGAAAGGAGATTTTATCAGGCTCAGCTATACCGGCAGGGTGGACGGCACTGTTTTTGACACCACTGACGAAGACATCGCGAAAGAATCAGGAATCCACAACCCCGGTGCGGGGTATGGACCGATCACGATCCGGGTGGGGAGCCGGCATGTCATCCTTGGGCTCGACGAGGCCCTCGAGGGGAAGTCTGTCGGGGACGAGGGTGACATCACGGTACCCCCCGACAAGGCATTCGGACCCCACGATCCCTCGCTCGTCGAGGCATTCAACAAGAATGCATTCCGGGAGAAACCAAAGAAAGGGATGACGCTGAAGGTCCCCGAGAAGGGCGAGGGAAAAGTCGTTGATCTCATCGGTAACAGGGTTCTTGTTGACTTCAACCATCCGCTGGCCGGAAAAACCCTCTCTTACCGGTTCCGCATCGAGGAGTGCGTCACCGAGCCGCTGGAGCAGGTCAGGGGCCTGATCCGTCTCTATGCCGGTCGGGACATGGATGTCTCGCTCGAGTCGGGGGTGCTTACCATCCACCTCCCCCCCGGGATCATCTACGACAGGCGGTGGCTCCTGTGGAGGAGCCGGGTGATCCAGGAGGCCTTCTCGTTCATACCCTCCATTGAGCGGATAATCCTTGAGGAAAAGTTCGACAGGCCGGCTGAACCGGAACCTGAAAAGTGATTTAATTATCCTTTCTTCCTTTTTACGCTCCCAACTGGCCCTTTTCCCGGCAGAGGGGTTCAAGCTTCCGGATGAGCCTTTCGACCTGCAGGGGGGCTGTCCCGATATACCGGGCGGGATCGAGGAGTTCCCGAAGTTCCAAGACAGGGATGAAAGCGGTCACGTCATCGATCCCGGAGAGAACGTCGAGGAGCGGGATCTCCCGTTCCCGTGCCTCCATGCTTGCCCTGCGGAGCAGTTCGTGAGCCTCCTGCCTGTCCATCCCCTTCGCGGCAAGAGCGATCATCACAGACTCTGCCATGTTTATCCCGTGGAGGAGGGAGAGGTTTCTCACGATTCTGTCCGGCCGAAGGACGAGTCCGTCGAGGACTCCTGTCATCACGGTAAGGATGTGGTCGGCAAGGATGCTTGCTTCCGGGAAGAGGACGCGCTCGCACGAGGAGTTGGTCAGGTCGCGCTCGTCCCAGAGGGTATTGTTCTGGAGGGCCGGCTCGACAGAAGACCGGACGACCCGGGCGAGCCCGCAGACCTGCTCGCTCTTTATCGGGTTCCTCTTGTGGGGCATGGTGCTCGAGCCGACCTGGCGCGACCCGAACGGCTCCTCGACCTCCCCGATCTCGGTCCGCTGGAGCGTGCGGATCTCGATCCCGATCTTGTCGAGTGTCGTTGCCACGTTCGCGAGGAACATGAAATACTCCGCATACCTGTCCCTCGCGATCACCTGGTTGGAGACGTCGACCGGGACGAGCCCGAGGATTGCCATCATCGTCTCCTGGACGTCCATCCCCTTCTCCCCGATCGCTGCCATTGTCCCGACCGCCCCTGTCAGCTGCCCGACAGCAACGCGGGGTCTCATCTGTTCGAGCCTCTCGATATGGCGGGCAACCTCGCTCGCCCAGATGGCAAAACGGAGACCGTACGTCGTCGGCACACCGATCTGCCCGTGCGTCCTTGCTGCGCAGACGAGAGATTTTGTCTCTCCTGCCCTGCGCAGGAGGACGGAGAGGAGGCGCCGGAGCTTCCTCTCGATTATATCTGTCGTCTCCTTCAGCTGGAGACCCGTGGCAGTGTCAAGGATATCGTTCGATGTCGCCCCGTAGTGCACGTATCCACCCCCTTCCCCGCACTTTTCGGCAATCGCCCTGACAATCGCCATCATGTCATGGTGGATCTCCTCTTCGATCTGCTTTGCACGGGAGAGAGAGGACTTCTCCGCCCCTGTGGCAATGGCCATGGCAGCCTCTCCGGGTATCAGCCCGTGGGCCGCGAGCGCCTGTGCCAGGGCGACTTCCGCCCTGACGATGCAGGAGAACCGGAACTCCTCGCTCCATATCCTCCGCATCTCCCCTGTCCCGTACCGGTATTCGATGGGATGGATTGCCATGGCTAAAACTTGGTTCTCCCCGATAATAAAAAGGATTCAGGCGACAAACACTCATCTCCGATGACGGGTCTTTCAGACTTCTTCCCCTATCCCGGTTTCCGCCCGCACCAGAAAACGATGCTCGAGTTCTGTGCGGAATGCGCCCGGGACGGGGGAATCGCCCTCATCGATGCCCCGACCGGGAGTGGCAAATCGAGCATCCTCTCCGCACTCCTCGCAGGAGGCGGAGGCAGGCGCATCCTCGTTGCCGTCCGGACAGTGAGCCAGCTCTCCACCTTCATCCGCGAGGCATCCCTGATCCGGAAGAAGAGACCCGATCTCCGTGTCGCCTACCTGATCGGGAAGAGGGGCATGTGCCCCCTCGCCGGGGAAGGTGACGTGTACCGGCGGTGCGAGGGTGTCAAGAAATTTTCATCCACGCTGATGCGCCAGAGGGCAGACGCCGGCGCCCTTGTCCCCTCGAGGGACCCCTTCATCAGGCAGCAGATACGCCGCATGGACCCGCAAAGGCCCATCCTCTGCCCCCATTTCATTGCGAGCAGGGTATTTGTCCGGTCCGAGTCGGGCCTCCGCATGATGCCCTCTGCAGAACTCCGGGCCGCTGCAGACCGCGTCCTTCGCGAGACAGTCTTACCAAAAGACCTCCTGTACGTCGCAGAACCGGTCTGCCCGTACGAGATGATGGTGCTTGCAGCCCAGAAGGCCGACGTGATTCTCCTCAATTACCAGCACGTCTTTGACGAGGAGATAGCAAGGAGCCTCCAGGCAAACCTGGATCTCGACCCTGCTGCAACCATTCTCCTCGTCGACGAGGCCCATAACTGTGGTGATGCCATTGCTGCAGCACAGAGCGTTGCCATCGACCAGCAGGCGCTCGACCAGGCAGGGCAGGAACTTGCCGCATTCTCCCGGAAGAAGGGAACAGCTGCAGCCCTCCAGCAGGTTCTCCCCCGGATCTCCCTGTTCATGGAGGGTGTGAAGAATTCTCCCGAGGCCGAAGACTGGTTCGACCCGGGTATCTTTGACAGGATGGTTGTCAGGGGATCCCTCTACAGGGACATGGACGCCATCGTGGATGACCTGATGGAGGTCTCAGAGAAGATCCGCGAGAAGAACATGCAGGGCGGAGATTTCCGCGAGACCGCTGTCGAGAAGCTGACACGTTTCCTCTTTTCCCTTGCACGTTCCTCGAACGATCCCTCGTTTCTCACTCTCTTTACGAAGGACGAGGGGGGGGTCACCCTCGAGGTCAGGTGCATCGACCCCGGAATCAGGCTCGGC
Organism: uncultured Methanolinea sp.; assembly: GCA_964431125.1. GTDB lineage: Archaea > Halobacteriota > Methanomicrobia > Methanomicrobiales > Methanospirillaceae > Methanolinea_A. The sequence goes on from CAYSII010000007.1 coordinate 62,781, forward strand.
GAGATAGCAGGTTCCCATTACGCCTGCATCCTCATATCCGGGACCCTCTCCCCCGTCGAGGGCTATGCCCGCCTCTACTTCGGGGATACCCCCGTCAGGACACTCTCCCTTCCGAACGCGTTCCCCCGGGAAAACCGCCTCATCCTGTGTGCCGGAGACATCACGACCGCATACTCGATGCGGCAGGACAAGGCAAACCTCGATCTGATTGAGGCCTATATCAGGGAATTTGCAAACCTTCCCGGGAACGTTGCGGTCTATTTTCCCTCGTACCAGTTCCTTGACCACTATGCCACCCGCCTCGGCAGCAGGGTCGGGGAGAAGACTACCTTCGTGGAGCCCCGGGACGCGCGGGATGCAGAAGAGGCGCTCCGGACTTTCCTCTCGCTCCCCGGGTCGGGAAAGTCAGGACTTCTCCTTGCAGTCTGCGGCGGCAAGTGGAGCGAGGGGCTCGATTACCGCGGGGAACTTCTACGGGCTGCCATGGTCATCGGTCTTCCCCTGGCACCCTTCAACCATGTCCGGAAGATGATCATCGAGTACTACAGGCGGCGGTTCGGTGACGACGGGGAATTCCTCTGTTACACGCTGCCTGCAGTCAACCGTGCCCAGCAGGCGCTCGGCAGAGTCCTCCGGACACCCGAGGACAGGGGGGTGCTCGTCCTTGGAGAGAGGAGGTTCCTCGACAGGACGGTCAACCGCGGGCTCTCGGAGTGGATGAGGGATGAACTCCTCCCCTGCCGGTTCCCTGAATTCCAGAACCATATCAGGTCGTGGAGATGATGGAAGGGTCCTGCCCCCTCGGGCTCTGGCACGTCCATGTCTTCTGGAAAAACGCTATCGTCTCCCGTGTGAGGTTCTCCCGTATTCGCCTTCCCGGAACCGTCCCGGTCCCGATCAGGCGGTACTGCGCAGGGTACTTCGAAGATTTCTCCGGCCTTTCCAGCATCGCTCTCTCTCCCGATTACCCTTATTCTGCCATCTACAGGGAGGTGCGCACGATTCCCTACGGGGAGACGCGGACCTATGGCGAGGTCGGATCTGCCCTCGGCGTATCACCAAGACTCGTCGGCCTTGCCATGAAGAGGAACCCGACCCCCCTCATCATCCCGTGCCACAGGGTCGTGGCAAGGGACGGGATCGGCGGTTTTTCCCCCGACCCCGAGCTGAAGGGATTACTCCTCGACATGGAGAAGAGAAATAGAAGTGTTTTATCGCGGCGAAGATAAATAGAGGCGGTATGCAGGAGACGATGCAGGGAAAGGGTGCCCCAATTCCCCCGGAATCCTCTCCGCACATCACCATTTCGGGGAGGGGGAGTCCCGCGCGGGTCTCCCGTGTTGCATGACAGGACGATCGGCGATAATCCTCGTCGGCGGGGAGGCAAGGCGGGCGAACGGGCAGGAGAAGTACTTCTTCACGATGGACGGGCGCACCTTCATCGAGAGGCTGGTTGAAAACCTGCAAAAAGTCGTCGACGAGATAATCCTCGTCGCGAGGGACCCGGCCCAGTGCGAGCGTTTCTCCCATCTTGGGGGAATCCGGTGCGTCACAGATATCAGGAAGGGAAAGGGTCCCATCGGGGGAATACATGCCGGTGCACTCGCGGCTTCCGGCGACCTCCTCTTTGTCTGTGCCTGCGATATGCCCTGTATCTCTCCCGACGCTGTCAGGTACCTCTTCTCGCTCATCAGAGACGAGGACGCAGTCATCC
>CAYSII010000008.1:0-63630 GCA_964431125.1 uncultured Methanolinea sp.
CTTAATCGAACCCCGATAGCAGTGGCCTCTGGCAGGATCAACCAGAATTCTCGATCTTGCAAGCACACTATTATCGCTTACTTCGAGGAATCAGCGGTTACCAAACAAATTTCCGCATTGCCAGTACCAACGTCAGAACCAATGGCCAGCACAGGTGCTGCCGTGCTTGGTTCTCCATCGCAGAGGGTAATAGTATAGGTGTTTTAGATATTTAACCTTTTTTCAACGGGTCACAACCCGTCAGATCGGCGCAGAACGGCCGATCTCCAGAAGGTTACAACACCCCCGGGAACCTGTTCCCGCAACCATTCATGATCATGAATCTCATGGCTGGTGGAATCGTCTCCCGGCCCTTTCTCTCGGAACAGGAATGTCCCCTTCTTCCTGTTCGTCATCGAACCTTGAGGGAATACACGTTGTCTTCACTATTATATCAATTTTTTTCAGGGTCACACCCCGGATGATGCAATGTACATCAATCGTGGTGGTCCTCTGAACGAGACTGTGGGAAGTACCTGGAAAGAGAGAGAAATCCTGGCGATTCAGAGCGGTCAGGAGATGACAGTGTCCTTGACAGTGTCCTGCGCGCCACTGACTCCGATGAATATCTGGCCGAAGAACTCTTCCTGCCAGAGCGCGATCTTCCCCTCGAACATCAGGTAGAGGAGCGGGATGTAGACCTCGATGATATGCTTCCCCATCATCTGCGCCAGTTCTTCGAGCGTCATGACCCCTTCTTCCTGGAGGCGATCCTCGCACTGGCAGAGTACTGCCATCGCTGCCTCGCGGTATCCTTCGTCATGGGCTATCCCCACCACGTCCTCCACCTCGATGAGCCCGGGGTCGAAGGGGCTCATGAACCGCTGCCTGCGGCGCTGTTCCTTCTCTGCAGCCTTCAGTTCGAGGATGAGTTCGAAAAGCGTCAATGGCCTCTTGCGCAGCTGTTTCCGGTCGAGTCGTCGCCTGATCTCGCGCTCGAGCCGCTCAATTGGCCCAAGCGCACTGCCCTCATCATCGGACTGGAATTCGAGACCGAAGAGATCGTCCTCTTCACCCTCGCTCTCGATGCATTCGTCACTCTCCCCTGCCGCGGCTTCCTCGAGGATCTCGGATTTCATGCGGAGCAGGAGAGCTGCATAAAAGAGCGTCCTGCCCGATATCCTGAGATCCAGCTCCTTGCGCCGTTCGAGTTCCTGCAGGAACCTGTCCGTCACTTCCACGATATCGATGTTCCAGGGGTCGATCTCTCCCCTCTCTGCCATCTGTACCAGGATCTCGACAGGTTCCTCAGGCATGGGACTTTATTCCTGTGACGTAACTGCTCTTGTCGGGGAGGAGAGTTACACCGAGGATACGGTCAGCACCCTCGATCATGGGTTTCCGGAGCGAGACGATGATGAACTGCGATGTCTGTGCAAGCTCGCGGATCATAGCCGCGATCCTCTCCACGTTCGAGCCATCGAGCGACATGTCGACCTCGTCGAACGCGTAGAAAGGTGCCGGTATGTACTGCTGGATGGAGAAGATGAATGCGAGCGTGGTCAGTGACTTCTCGCCCCCGGAGAGAGCAGAGAGGAGGTGAACGGGCTTGTCCCTTGGCTGGACCGCGAAAGTGAGACCCCCTGAAAAGGGGTCTTCCTCGTTCTCCAGGATGAGGTGCCCGTTACCGCTCGTCAACCGGGCAAATATCTCCCGGAAATTCGCATCGATCGCTCGAAAAGCCGTCATGAACGACTCGAACTTCATCTTTTCGAACTTCTCTATCTTCTCGAGGAGATTCGCCCTCTCCCGGGAGAGTACCTCTTTTTTCTCGTTCCGCTCGGTAATTCTCTTCTCGACACGCTCGTACTCCTCGATGGCAAGCATGTTGACAGCCCCAAGCTTGCGGATCTCCTGCCCGGCCTGTGCGATCCCATCCTCGATCTCCTCGAGAGTCATGTCCGTGTCCAGATCCCCCACCTGACTCCTGAGTTCCTCCACCTCCCGCGAGAGAGAGGCAAAACGCTCGTTCAAGGCTTCCAGCTGGACCCTGTGTCGTTCGGCGGACGCATCGAGGGCAAGTATCTTCTCGCCCGATTCCTTTATTGCAAGCGAGACCTGGTCATGGCGATCGCGCAGTTCCTGGAGTTCGCTCGAGAACTGTTTCTGGCGCTCCTCGATCTCCGCAATCCTGGTTCTGTTTGTCTCCACCTGTTCCTGGGCAAGGGCAATCTCCCTGTCGATCTCAGCAATCCTTGCCGAAACCCTTTCCCCTTCAGATTTGAGTTCCTCGAGCCGGGAAGAGAAATGCTGGCGTTCCCTTGCAAGGTCGTTGATATCCGCCTCCTTGTTCCGCAAACGCCTCTCGGCCTCTTCCCTCTCCCTCTTCTTCTTCTCGAGCTGTTCCGAGAGTGCCGGGATCCGGGTGTCCTCGAGCTTCTTCTTGACCTGCTCGACCTTCTTCTGCATCTGCGCAATGGACTCGGTGATGCTGTCAAGGGCAGCCTCGAGTGCTGCAAGTTCTGCCGTGGCAGACAGCATCTCGTTCTCGAGTGCCGAGAGGGCCTCCCCGATTTGAACCCTCTCCCGTGCAAATACCTCTTTCCGGTGAGAGACCTCCTCCGAGATGACAGCAAGGCGCGAGAGCTCTGCATCGAGTTCTGCCCTTCTTGCTCTCATCTCCTCGACCTCACGGGTTCCCTCCTTCACCTCCTCCTCTGTCCGGGCAATCTCTCCGGAAAGTGCCTCCATGCGGCTCCGGAGGCGGGCGACTTCATCTTCGACAGCTGCACCGAACCCTTTGAGCGGTTTCTTGAACGAACCACCGGTCATCGCCCCGCTCTTCTCGAGCAGTTCTCCTTCAGCAGTTACCATCCTGTATTTGCCGATAAGCTTCCTTGCCTGTGCAAGAGACTCCATGACCACTGTTCCCCCAAAGATTACGCGGAAAGCCGCATCGTACTCTGGCGGGAACTCGATCAGGTTCACGGCATATCCGATGAGTCCGGGTTCCTTCACGGGAGGGATGTCGGGAGGCCTCAGTTTCGTCAGGGGGAGGAATGTGACCCTTCCAAGCTTCTGTTCCTTGAGATACTCGATGGCGCGGGTTGCAACAGTGTCATCCTTCACCACGACATAGTGCAGTTTCGATCCGGCAGCCACGTTCAGTGCCGTTGCGTATTCGGGGGGAGCCCGTCCGAGTTGCGCAATGGTCCCATAGACCCCGTCCATCCGGAGTATCGGTTCGAGAGCCCGACTGCCCGCCTCGCCCCTCACCTGCTGCTGCGCCTCGAGCCTGATGACCTCCTGCTCGTACTCGCGATACTCCCCGCGGAGCCGTTCGAGGGAACTTCTCTTTGCAAAGACACTGCTCTCGCGGTCTGAGATTGCCCTTTCGAGGCGCGATTTCTCTTCTTCTATCCTCTCCTTCTCCTGCAGGTTTCTCCCGACCGACTCATCCTTCTCCTGTTCCTCGGAAAGGAGGGATTTGAGGCGTTCTTCCAGCCTCTCCTTCTCCCCTGTTCGCATCCGGCTCCGTTCGAGGAGCATGTCTTTCTGGTGGAGAATGGATGAACGTTCTCCTTTCTTCGATTCTATTGCCTGCATGAGCGAGAAGAGCTCGTCGCGGGCACCCTCTGCATCGCGGCTCTCCGACTGGATTGTCTCCTCGATCTTCTCAACCTGGGCTGTTAATGTTGCTACTTCCATGGCCAGGTTGGTGCGATCGATTGTCATCTCCCTGATGGCCTGGGTGCACTCGGTGATCCTCGTCTCGGCCCTCTTCTGGTCGATATACGTCCGGGATAGCCCCTCAAGCACTATTTCTTTCTCTTTCTTTGCCCTCGCGATCGTCTGTTCCGAGAGGCGGATGGTTCCCTTCGCCTCCTCGAGCTCCGCTATCAGGCGCAGGTATTCTGCGCCGCTCTTCTGGTTTATCTGGGAATCTATCTCCTCGAGGTCTCTTTTGAGATACGCAATCTCGTTCTCCTCGAGGCTCCGGTCGGAGAGAACCCTCTCGAGTGCGATCCGTTCGTCTTCGATCACCCTCGAGAGAGCGGAAAGGTCACGCTCGCGGGCATGGAGTGTGGCCGCAGCCCTCATTCCTTCAAGGCGCTGGAGGGTCTCCTGCCAGTGCCGGAACTTCAATGCCTGCTCTCTCTCCCGGGCGAGTTCATCGAGCCTCTGGGAGAGCTCGCGGAGCAGGAGTTCCTCCCTCTCGATTCGTTCCCTGACGATCTCGAGTTCGGAGAGGGCCTGCTCTTTCTTCTGGTCGAATTCAGCAACGCCGGCTATCTCGTCGATGATCTTCCGGCGCTCAAAGTCAGTCATCTCCATGATGCGGGTGACATCCCCCTGCATCACGACATTGTACCCGTGGGGCTTGATGCCATGGCGGGCGAGGAGTTCGTTTACCTCGGACTGCTTGCTTAACCGGTTGTTGAGGTATATGTAGCTGTAGTATCCCGTCGGACTCCTCTTGATGCGACGCCGGATCTTCGTCCCATCCGAGAAGGTGAGGGTGACTTCAGCACTGTTCTTCCCGGAGTTGAGGTTGATTAAGTCAGTCAGCTTTTCTGCCCTGAGCATCCGGGAACCGGAGAGTGCCAGGACAAAGAGGATTGCATCGATGATGTTGCTCTTGCCAGAGCCGTTCGGACCGGAGATGACAGAGAAACCCTCGTAAAAAGGGATTTTGGTCTTTTTTGTGAATGACTTGAAATTATCAATCTCGAGTTCGGTGATGTGCAAGGATCAGTGCCCCGTTACCGCTTCTCCGATGGTTCACTCTCACTATCCTCGGCTACGATGAGGTCGCTCTTCTTCCCGGAACCCTGCACGTTCTGCTTCTTCTTCGAGAACCCTGCTGATGCAATGATATAATCGCTGTTCTTTCTCTTTTCAGGTTTGAGGGTCCCGTCCGGCTGCATTATCATCTCCATCTTTTCGGTTTCAGGCTGAGGCGCCGGCTGTGCAGGAGGCTGAGCCGATCTCTGCACCGGCGTGGCGGGCCTTGGTTTCTGCTGGAGGATGATTGGGGCCTGTCCCTGGGTACCGGTGGCAGGCTTGGTCATTCGCATCTCGGCTCTTGCTCTCTCTTCGCTTGCCTTCGACAGCTTCATGGCGACAGACTTGAGATCGAGGAGTTCCTCCGTGAGACCCTTGACCAGGGCATCAATCTCCTTGACCTTTCTTTCCAGGGCTGCCACCCGCTCGTCGAGGGGTGACTGACCCAGGTCCTTGTCCTTGATTATTTCCATATCCTTCTCCTCGGGGCTGGTGCTCTCCTTTCAACCACTTTTCAGGGGCTTTGAAGGGTATCCCGGAGAGTACTCATTGTTTATCATGAATTATTCACGTATATTAATTGTGCTGCCTGTGATTGCGCATTTTGGGCTTTTTTGGAATTTTTCCCCCGTCCTGCCCGGGACTCAAGCGTCTCCATGGAGAATGGCAGGTGACGGGCAGGTCTCCTGGCCTCCGGGAGCGCATTTATTCTTCAAACCCGGATAAAATCGGGTAACGGAACTTTTTCGTATCTACAGAAGAGAAAACGTATTTCTGATTGGCGATCAACCATTCTCCACATGTCTTATCTGGCCAGTACGGATCCGGAGATAGCGGATATCATCAGGAGAGAGATGGAAAGGCAGCGTGACGGTCTCGAGCTGATAGCATCAGAGAACGTGGTCAGCAGGGCTGTCCTCGAAGCCATGGGCTCGATCATGACCAACAAGTACGCAGAGGGATATCCCGGGAAGAGGTACTACGGCGGATGCGAATTTCATGACATGGCTGAAAATCTCGCCCGGGACAGGCTGAAGCAACTGTTTGGAGCCGAACACGCGAACGTCCAGCCCCACTCCGGAACCCAGGCCAACATGGCAGTGTATTTTGCCACCATGAAACTCGGCGACCTCATGCTCTCGATGAAGCTCTCGCAGGGAGGCCATCTCTCCCACGGTTCCCCCGTCAGCTTCACGGGCCAGTTCTACAGGGTCTCCCAGTACGGTGTCGACCCGAAGACCGAGATGCTCGATTATGGTGCAATCGAGGAGATAGCGAGGAAGGAACGGCCCTCCATCATTGTATGCGGGGCCAGCGCATATCCCCGCACAATCGACTTCCATGCATTCCAGGAGATTGCCGACAGTGTCGATGCCTTCTGCATGGCCGATATCGCCCACATTGCCGGGCTCGTTGCGACAGGGCTCCACCCCACCTCCGTGGGCGTGACGGATTTTACAACGACGACAACGCACAAGACTCTCCGTGGTCCCCGCGGCGGTGCAATCATGTGCGGGGCAGAGCATGCAGCAATGATCGACAAGGCAGTCTTTCCGGGGATGCAGGGCGGGCCGCTGATGCACACGATCACTGCGAAGGCAGTCTGTTTCAGGGAGGCGCTTCGCCCTGAGTTCAAAGAATACAACAGGCAGATTATCGCAAACGCAAGGGCACTTGCTGAAGAGCTCATGGAACATGACCTGAAACTCGTCTCGGGAGGTACCGATAACCACCTCATGCTCATCGACCTGACCGACCGCGGTATCACCGGGCTCGAGGCCGAGCAGGCACTGGGGCGGGCGCACATCACCGTGAACAAGAATACCATTCCAAACGAGCAGAGGAGTCCGTTTGTCACGAGTGGTCTCCGCATAGGGACGCCTGCCGTGACCAGCCGGGGGATGAAGGAAGAGGAGATGTGCATGATTGGTGAATGGATAGGGACGATCCTCCGGGACATTCATGACGATCGGACCATCAGGAAGGTAGGGGAAGACGTTAAATCAATGGCGTCGAAGTTCCCCCTGTACCCTGATTGATATGATACTTGACGGAAAGAAGATATCAGAGGAGCGACTCGCGACACTGAAGGAGTCCATCGGGGCATCCGGCCTCTTTCCGTCCCTTGCAACGGTGATCGTCGGAAGTGACCCTGCCTCGCAGATGTACGTGCGCATGAAGCACCGGGCCTGCGAGACGGTTGGGATCAGGTCCATCGGAGTCGAGATTCCGGTATCGGCGACGACACGTGACGTGCTCGCCCACATCGAGAGACTCAATCGCGACCCTGATGTCAATGGCATCCTCGTCCAGCTTCCCCTCCCATCCCACATCGACACGGGCAGGGTCATCGAGTCGGTCGACCCGCGGAAGGATGTCGATGGGTTTCATCCCTACAACATGGGTTGCCTGTACCTCGGGACACCTGTCTTTTCTCCCTGCACTCCCGCCGGGATCATGACCCTTTTATCCGCATATGGGGTGGAGACGGAGGGGATGCATGCCGTTGTCGTCGGGAGGAGCGTCGAGGTCGGGCGTCCCATGGCAGCTCTCCTCCTCAACGCGAACGCAACGGTCACCATCTGTCACAGCAAAACACGCGATCTCCCCTCAGTGACGCGGAGTGCCGACATCCTTATCGTGGCTGTCGGGAAACCACGGTTCGTCGGTCCGGGGATGGTCAGGGAGGGAGTCGTGGTCATCGACGTCGGGACAAACAGGGTCGGTGGTGTCCTCTGTGGCGACGTGGACTTCGAGAGAGTGAAGGATGTTGCCGGTGCCATTACCCCTGTTCCCGGAGGTGTTGGGCCGATGACGATTGCGACCCTGATGGAGAATACGTTCCTCGCGGCAAGGATACAGGCATGCACAGGTGCTGGGTGAAGGGGCTTTCTGTCGGAGCAGGATCGCCCGTCAGGGTGATGGGCGTGATCAACTGCAGCCCCGAGTCCTTTTACCACGGGTCTTACACGCCTCCGGGCGAAGTCCACTCCCGTGCGTGTTTTCTTGTCGAGCAGGGTGCAGATATCATCGATATAGGGGCCCGGAGCACAGCCCCCCATGCACCCCCGCTCGCACAGGGGGAGGAGCTGGAACGGATGAAACGGGCCCTTGACGCACTCGACGGGTCCGGCATACGCATCTCGGTCGATACCATGGACCGGCAGGTTCTCGAGGTCTGCCTCTCGCACGATATCGCCCTTGTCAACGATATCTCCGGTTTTCTCGACCCGGTCTATGCATCCCGTGTCAGCGAGTCAGGGCTTCCCGCACTCCTCATGGCATCGATGAGGAGACCGGGGGATCCCACCTCCATCGAGGACGTGCACCGGGCGATCGCGATGGTGGAGACACGGGCACGTGCAGCAGGTCTCTCTGGGTACATCCTCGATCCCGGTGTTGGTCTCTGGACGCCGGAGAGGAAAACCGGGCTCGACTGGGAGATCTGTTCCCGGTACGAGGAGTTCACGGTCTACAACCGCCCTCTCATCGTGGCTGTCTCGCGAAAGACGTTCCTTGGAACGGTGGGGAACCGCCCCCCCGAAGGGAGACTGCCTGCATCCCTGGCCATGGCAGCGCTCCTCGTCAGCAGGGGTGCAGATATTGTCCGGACCCATGATGTGGCCGAGACCTGCGATGCGATCCGCGTCGCCGAGAGAGTCGGGCGGAGGTCATGACCGGTTCCTACACGGTGTTCGGGATCCGAACCCCCCTGATTACCGCCGGGACCGATCTTGCCGGAGTCCTGATACAGGCCGTCTCGAGCAGCGGAGCCCGGGAGTTCTGCACCGGTGACGTCCTCGTCGTTGCAGAGACTGCGGTTTCGACTGCCGAGGGCAATGTCATCTCACTGGAAGGTATCCTGCCGGACGAGGAGTCGCTCCGGCTCGCCCGTGAGTACACCCTTGACCCGTGCCTCGTGCAGTGCATACGGGAGGAGAGCGACGAGATCGTGGGAGGGATCCCGGGATTTCTCCTCTGCATGAAGCACGGGACTCTCCTGCCGAACGCCGGAATCGACGAGTCGAATGCACCGCCCGGGTGCATCACCCCCCTGCCAGAAGACCCCAGCAGGAGCGCGGCTCTCCTGATGTACGAGATCGGGAAGAGGACGGGCGCACGGGTCGGAGTCATCGTCGCCGACAGCAGGACCCACCCGATGCGCGTCGGATGCAGCGGGGTCGCAATCGGGTGCGCAGGGATCCCCTCCGTCATCGACGCACGCGGGCGGCGGGACCTCTATGGGAAGGAGCTGCACGTCACGAGACAGGCCCTTGCCGACAACATTGCATCGGCAGCAGAAATCGTGATGGGCGAGGCAGACGAGTCCACGCCGGCAGCCCTGATCAGGGGACTTGGGGTTCCCATTACCGATGCAACCGGTCTGGAGACGATTGACGCATCGGAGTGCCTCTTCATGGGAATCCTGAAAGAGATAAAAAGACGGAACTCAGGCAGGGAGTGAGGAGATTTCCTCTCCCGGAATCCATCCTTCCCGCTCCCGCTCATCCCGGTTCTGTCACCTTTCCTGCAGCAGGGCAATGCCGGATTGGTATCAGGTACCCTGCCCGGATTGCCTCCTCGCGATACCAACTCTCCCCTTCTCTATGGAGAGTTCAAAACCGGAATCGACGAGGAACTGCCTGCTCCATCCCTGCCCGTGGATGAGCAGCTCGACGAGATCTTCTTTTTCATCCACGTCTGTATGCAGCCTGAACGAGTCCACGACCTCGCAGGAGATTCCCCGTTCCCGTGCGATACCGAGATGCTTGAGGAAGCTGGCCCCGTAATAGTTCACCCGGAACGAATCGCCCCGGGCAAGGTAGATGGCATTCGTCCCCCCGCCCCTCCCGGGGACGATCGCCATATCTGCTGATGTCTCCATCACCCTTCTCACGGCAGATGCCGTGGCAAGCGGCAGGTCTGCCATGATGATCAGGACAGGTCCATCCATCCCCGAGAGCAGGGAGTTGAGGGTCTCGTTCAGACCGAGGGGAATGATCTCGACCGGGCACGGGGGTGATGCAACGGGTGCCGTCGAGACGACACGCGGCAGGCAGCCTGCACCAGAGACTGCATCGGCAACGTCATGGAGCATGGCCCGCGCAAAGGTCTCCCTCTCCTCCGGTGTCAGGACGCAGGAGAGACGGGTCTTTGGATTCTCGGGTTTGAAGGGGATGATTGCAGGGACTCCCATACCTGTCTCCCTTCACTATTGGCCCGGGATTACAAATACCCGCATGGTCTTCTCCCGTCCCTGGCCACAACCTCCCGTGCCTCCACCCTGACCATTAAAGTAATCCCAGCACCCATGTACACAGATATCCCGATGCCGTCCCGGATCCTCACCTACTCAAGAAACGTCTTCTTGCCCCTCACGACCGTATGCCACAACCGGTGCCGGTACTGCTCCTTCCGGACACCCGTACGGGAGGGGTGCATCCTGCCACCCCAAACCGTGATCGAGACCGTGCGGCAGGGTGCTCGTCTCGGATGCACGGAGGCTCTCTTCACATTCGGCGAGCGTCCCGGCCTCGAAGCCGGTTTCACTGCCCATCTCTCCCGGTACGGCTACACCGATATCCTCGATTACTGCTATGCCATGGCTGAGAAGACGATTGATCTCGGCCTTCTCCCGCACACGAACGCCGGCGTCCTCACCTTCGAAGAGATGGAACGGCTCTCCGAAGTGAACGCGAGCATGGGGCTGATGCTCGAGACGACGGCAAAAATAAAGGCCCACGAGAGTTCCCCGGGCAAGGATCCTGCCGTCAGGATCGAGATGATCGAGAATGCCGGGCGCCTCCGCATCCCTTTCACCACCGGGATCCTCATCGGGATCGGGGAGACCTCCCGCGACTGGGAGGAGTCCCTTGCCGTCATCCGGGATCTCCACCGCCGGTATGGTCATATCCAGGAGGTCATCATCCAGAACTTCTGCCCAAAAGAGGGGACACCGATGGCGCACCACCCCCCGGCAAAGATGGAGGAGGTGTGCAGGACAATCCGGCTCGCACGGGAGATCCTCCCTCCCGATATTGCAGTCCAGGTTCCCCCGAACCTGACGGACATTGCATCCCTTGTTCCCTGTGGTGTCGATGACCTCGGGGGAATCTCCCCCCTCACCGTCGATTACGTCAACCCCGAGCACCCGTGGCCCCTCATCGACGATCTCCACCGCGAGCTTGGAGACTGCACGCTCCGGGAGAGGCTCTGCATCTACCCCCGGTACATCGAGAAGGGGTGGTTCTCACCCCGGCTCAAACCCCTTATTACCCGGCTCCACCAAGTAGTAATGGATAGGAGCAAGGTCTGTGAAGAAGGGCGAAGTTCTCTACAGCGGGAAGGCAAAGACGCTTTACAGGACAGGTGACAGGGATATCCTCCTCGTCGAGTTCCGCGACGATATCACCGCATTCGATGGCCAGAAAAAAGACGTTCTCTCCTCAAAGGGCCTGCTGAATGCACAGGTCTCGGCTTATCTCTTCCGGCTCCTCGAGAGAAATGGTATCAGGACGCACTTCATCGACATGCCCGACGAGTCCCACATGCTGGTCAGGGCACTGGAGATGATCCCCCTCGAGGTGATCGTGCGAAACATTGCAGCCGGATCGCTCGTCCGGCAGTATCCCTTCAGGGAGGGGACTGTCCTCCAGCCGCCGGTCATCGTCATCGGTTACAAGGACGATTCGCGCCACGACCCCATGCTCAACGACGATCTCATCATCGCACTCGGGATCCTGACTCCCGAAGAACTCAGCCTCGTGAAGGAGACGGCATTGCGCGTGAATGCTGTCCTGCGCGATTTCTTTGCATCCCGCGGGATCACCCTTGTTGACTTCAAGATCGAGTTCGGGAGGTCGCCGGGAGGCGAGATCCTCCTCGCCGACGAGATCAGCATGGACTCCATGCGCCTGTGGGACAAAGAGACAGGGAAGTCCCTTGACAAGGACGTGTACCGTTTCTCGAAGGGTGACGTGATGGAGACCTACCGCCGTGTTGCAGAACTCGTCTGCACGGGCGCTCCGGAGGCCTGAATCATGCCGGAATTCCTCGTCCGAATCACGATATCATTGAAGGAGGGTGTCCTTGACCCTGAAGCGTCCCTCATCCGCCGTGCCCTCGAGAACCTCGGTTTTCCCACCTCCGATCTCCGGACTTCCCGCCAGTTCCTCATCCGGTTCGAGGCAGCAGACAGGGAAGATGCCGGAGACCGGGCAAAAGCGATGTGCGAGCGGCTCCTTGCGAACCCCGTCATCCACAGGTACGAGATAGAGGTCATGCAATGAGGTTTGCGGTGGTACAGTTCGGGGGGAGCAACTGCGACCGTGACGTTACCTATGTCTTAAACGAGGTCTGCGGTGTCGACACGGACCTCGTCTGGTACAAGGAGGGGCTCTCGCCGGCACATGATGCGGTCATTCTGCCGGGAGGATTCTCGTACGGGGATTACCTCCGGGCAGGGGCGATAGCCGCAAGAACCCGCGTGATGGACGATGTGCGACGCCTCGCCCGCAGGGGAGGTCTCGTCCTCGGGATCTGCAACGGAGCCCAGATCCTTGCAGAGAGCGGGCTCGTTCCCGGTGTTTTCACGGTGAATGCATACCCAAAGTTCATCTGCAGGCATGCCTTCCTCAGGGTCGAGAGGAGCGGAACCCCGTTTACCCTTCTCTATCAGGAGGGGGAGGTCGTCAGGATACCCATTGCCCACCGGGAGGGGAGGTACATCCCTCCTGCAGAGGGAGGGGCACGCAAAGCCGTCACGGCGAGTGTCGCATTCCGGTTCTGTGACGAGAAGGGGGAGGTGACCCCTCGGAGCAACCCGAACGGTTCCCACGAGAATATCACGGGAGTCCTCTCCGCCGGGGGAAACGTCCTTGCAATGATGCCCCACCCCGAGCGGGCATCAGAAGAGATCCTCGGCTCATCTGACGGGAGACGGGTATTCGATTCCATGATCCTCTTCCTCGAGAAGAACTCGTGATTTCTGCACACTCACTTCTCTTCCTCGTACCCTCCGGGGGCAAGGACCCGGTATATTGCATAAAAGCCTATCACGATCGCCACAAGATACGAGAGTATCGCCATGTAATAGACCATCTGCGGGAGCTGGATCTGGGATTCCCTGATGATGAAGGAGGATCCGATGACCATTCCGGAGACGATCAGTCCGATGAGGACCTTGTTGCTCGTGCGGTCAAGGGACATCTGGAGCCTCCGGATATCCGTATCCACGATATCGATCCGGATCGTCCCTGTCGAGAGCTGCCGCAGCATCTGGTTGACGTTCCTTGGCATGTCGAGAAGCCCGTCAAGAGTCTCGAGGGTCGATCCCCTCGCCCTGTTTACGACCTGTTCGATGAGGGAATCGCGCTTTTTAAACTGGACCATGAACCTCTCTGACTCATCCCTGAACCGGAAGTCAGGATCGAGGGTGACTCCGACGTCAAGGACCATGACGATGACTTTGAGCATCAGCATGAGGTTGGGGGGGACCTGGATACGGTAATCGCGCAGGATCGTCGTGAATGCATTCGTCATGTTCGCGAAGTTGAACTGGCCGATCGTCGTCCCCTCTGCCTCGACGAGGGCTGAGAAGATCTCGTCGCGGAGTCCTTCCCTCGACTGCTCCGGGATCCTGACCGAGAGTCCCTCGAGGGCCTTGACGATCAGGCCCGCGTCCCGCGAGACCATGCCGGAGATCAGCTGGACAAACCAGAACCTCCGTTCAGGGCGGATGATCCCGACGATGCCGAAATCGAGAAAGGCGATCGCGCCATCCCCTGTCACGAGCAGGTTCCCGGGGTGGGGGTCTCCATGGAAGAACCCGTTCTCGAATATCTGGGTCATGTAGGCGACAAATCCGTTATGGGCGATTCTCTTGGGATTGAGCCCGCGTTCCCTTATGGCACTGATATTGTCGACCCTGACTCCGTCGATGAACTCCATGACAAGGAGCCTTCTCCGGCTGTACTCCCAGTAAATCCTCGGGACCTTCACTCCCCGGATCGGCTTCATGTTCTCCCGGAGGATGTCTGCGTTCGTCCCGTCCCGGATGAAGTCGAGTTCCTTCCGTATCTGGTTCGCAAAGTCCTTGACAAGCCCCCGCGGATTGTACACCTTCCACTCGGGGAATGCACGCTCTGCCCGGCGGGCAAACGATTCGAGGATGAGGATATCTGTCTCGATGATGCTCTCGATCCCGGGTCGCTGGACCTTGAGCACGACGGGAGTCCCGTCTTTGAGCCGTGCCCTGTGAACCTGTGCAATCGATGCCGATGCAAGGGGCTTTGACTCTATTCCCTCGAAATAATCCTCAAAGTTGGGCAGTTCGCCCCTGATGACGGATTCTATCTCTTCGAAGGGGAGGGGACTCGTCTGGTCCTGGAGTTTTTTTAATTCATGGATGAGGGATGGGGGGAGAATGTCCTGCCGGGTGCTCATGATCTGGCCGAACTTTATGAAAGTCGGTCCCAGTTCTTCGAGGGCCATCCTCATGCGCTCGTACTCGGTTGCCGCTGATTCGACCTCGCAGGTCCGGGAAAGGCGGAACCTGTGCACCCCGGGGAACAGCCGCTGGATGATGATGCCAAAACCGTACTTGAAGAATACGTCTGCGATCTGCCAGTATCGCCTGAATTTTGTGACCATTTTCCTCACAGCCTCCCCATCATGCGGCAATCCTGTCTTGCTTTATCGTCACCGGTGCGCAAAATATGCAACCACGCGCCCATCGCTCACTGCATCGATCCGCGCAAAACCGATCCTTTCGAACTGGACGACAGATCCCACCTCTCCGGCCACGCCCCTCTCGCACGCGCCTGTTTTCGTCCCCCCCGGGGTAAGGAGGGTTGCAGGCAGGCATTCATCGGGAGGGAGCCACTGGATGATCGGCGCCTTCCTTTCCCGTGCATCGGCAAGCGACTCTCCGGCGTAGAAAAAGCCAGTGTCCTTCCCCTCCGCTCTAATTTCCACGTTGAAGAGATCCTTGAGCCGTACCATCCCGACTCCTCCCCTGACCTCCTCGCGGGGGACAAGCGCCTTTCCGGTAAAATGGAGGTCCCGGCTCCCCATCTCCGGGTGAGCCGGGTGCAGGAGGGCATGGGCGGTCTGGCTGGGTGCACCCTCGATTGCGATCTCGAGGGGATCGGGGACAAAGAAGTACCTGCGTGCAACAGGATCAACCCTCGCCCTGTTATGGGCATACAGGTTCTCCCATGAGAACGATATGTCCGTCTCGCCGATCCCTATCTCGACGATCGCGTCCCGGACAGCGTCGGGTGTGATCCCCCGCCGGGCGATCGCCCGGAGCGTCCCGAGCCGTATGTCGTCCCACCCGCTGTACTCCCCCGCGGATATCCCGGCCCTCATCTGGGAGGTCGAGAGGACCACCCCCTCGATCCCCATCCTGCCATAGTGACGGTAAACGGGCGGTTTCCACCCGAAATAGTCGAAGATGTACCGCTGTCTCCGCGTGTTTGCGATGTGATCCTTGCCCCTGATCACGTGCGTGATCCCGAGGAGGTGATCATCCACGGCCACCGAGAAATTCATGAGCGGGTACACGCAGGCCTCCTTGCGGGGATGAGGGGGGCTCGTTAGGATCCTGATCGCCGGAAAGTCCCTCATGGCAGGATCGGGGTGGGAGAGGTCTGTCCTGACACGGAGGGTCGCCTCGCCTTCCCCGAATTCCCCGGAAAGCATCCTCCCGAATGCCTCAAGGCTCTCCTCAATGGTCTGGCCGCGGCAGGGGCAGGGTTTTTTTGCCATCTTCAGGTCCCTGAACCGCTCCGGGTCGCAGGTACAGACATATGCCCCTCCACGCTCGATCAGGCTGATTGCATGCGCATAGTAGAGGTCGAGCCGGTCACTCTGGTAGACGATCTCGCTGATGGAAAGGCCAAGCCACCCGGCATCCTCTATGACCATCGTGTAGGCAGCAGGGTCTATCCTTTTTGGGTCCGTATCCTCGATCCGGAGGATGTACCTGCCACCATAGCGTCGGACGTACGCATCATTGAGGAGGGCGGCACGGGCGTGGCCGAGGTGGAGGGGTCCGCTCGGGTTGGGAGCAAACCTCATCACCACGCCCTTTTCCGCACCCTCGAGCGGAGGGAGATCGCGGGTGTGTTCCCGGGGGCGGTCGATGTCCTCGGCCAGGTCTGGTGCGAGGCTTCTTAAGAGCTCCTCGCGATCGGAGGCTGAGAGGGAAGATACCTCGCTTATCGCCTCCCTGACGAGGACTGCCGCATCTTTGGCTCTCTCCCTGAACTCGGGGTACCTCCCCATGACCATGCCAATAACGGTCCCCGGCCTGGGAAGACTCCTGTAGCGGACAGCGTTCTGGAGGGCAAAGAGAAACAGTGCCCTCTTTAAGGGATCGGTCCCGGCAGTTCCTTCCATTTTTTCAGTAACTCCGCCTGATGAAGTGTTCGCCCATCTGGACAAGGAGGTCCTTTTCCTCGCTGTCAGGCAGGATGGAGATCCGCTGGATCCCCGTCCTGACAAGATCCTCTGCTGTTTTCCGGACATCCGCGATGACACCGATCTCCTCGAGCCGCAGGATGAGTCCCTGAATCTGGTCCGGGGAGAGGGAGCCCTTGTACTGGTCAAGGAGAAGGCCTTTCTCCCGGGCTTTGATGTAAATAAGAGTCTTTTTTCCCTCCCGGATATCGGATCCCTGGTCCTTGCCACTCACCTCGGGAGGGGCCAGCAGGTCGATCAAGTCATCCTGGATCTGGAAAGCCATTCCGATACCCTGCCCGTAGCGGTAGAGAGCCTCGGTGTAGTTCGGATTGCCCCCGGCAAGGATGCTCCCGATACCTGCTGCTGCTGCATAGAGAGCGCCCGTCTTCTTCTCGACCATCTTGAAGTAGTCACCCTCGGATACCTCCTCCTGTTTCTCAAAGGACATGTCCATGTGCTGTCCCTCGCAGATCTCCACGCAGGTCCGTGCAAGGAGCGATGTGGCCCGGACCTTTGCATTGTCAGGGACATCGGCAAGACATATGAACTCGAAGGCAGTCGCAAAGAGCACGTCTCCTGCGAGAATTGCAGTCGGTTCGTCCCAGCGGGTGTGCACCGTCGGAACCCCCCTGCGCACGGTGTCGCCATCCATGATGTCGTCGTGGATGAGGGTGAAGCTGTGGGTCAGTTCAAGGGCGAGGGCTGCAGGCATCACGTCTGATGAGCTCCCCCTGTTGACCGCATCGGCCGCAAGCAGGAGAAGGGCCGGCCGGAGCCTCTTTCCGCCTGCAAGCAGCAGGTGGGCACTCGCCCGCCCGAGGTCATCGCACGCGGAGCCAAAGTACCGGTAAATGAGTGCGTCCACCTGGTTTGCAGTCTGTTCCAGGTACTGCGTCAATTCCATATCGTTCTCCTCCTCCCCCTCTAGTCCAGTTTCACCCGCTGCCCGTTCGAAAGGATGTGCACATCATTATGCAGCGTGTACCCGAGCGACTCGGAGAACTCTGCATACCCCGAAGACATGCGGATGCTCCCGTGGGCAGGGATGACGTGCTGGGGGTTGAGCATGTGCAGGAACTCGTAGTGATCTTCCCGGTACGCATGCCCGCTCACGTGGAGGTCAGGGAAGATTCGTGCACCCGACATGTTGAGGCGGGCCTCTATCATGTATCTCTGGCCGACGTTCATCGGGTTCGGGATGATCTTTGCACTGAAGATGACCTTGTCTCCCTTCTCGACCTTGTAGGGAGTATCGCCAAGGGCAATCCTCGTCAGGATCGACCCGGGTTCGCCCTGGTGCCCGGTGATGATAGGGACGAACTTATCCTTGCCTGCCTTCATCATCCGCCGGAGTGTGCGGTCAACCGTGCGCCTGTTCCCGAACATGCTCATCGTCTGAGGAAATGCGACCAGTTTCATCTGTTCTGCCGTGGACGCATACTTCTCCATCGATCTCCCGAGGAGGACGGGTTTTCTCCCGATCTCGTGGGCGCACTCGGCAATTGTCTTGACACGCGCGATGTGCGAGGAGAACGTCGAGACGATGATCGCGGACTTGTCATCCTCGTAGCTCGTTATGGTGTCCCTGACGATGTCCCGTGCGATCTTCTCGCTCGGTGCCCTCCCCCGGTTGTCGATATACGTGCACTCCACGATGAGCCCGAGGACTCCCTCCTTCCCGATCTGGCGCAGCCGTGCAAAGTCCGGGGGTTCCCCGATGACCGGCGTCCTGTCCAGCTTGTAGTCACAGGCATACACGATCGCCCCCCGCGGGGTATGGAGAACCACGGTAGCAGTATCGATGATGCTGTGCTGCATGCGGATGAACTCGAGTCCGAGGTTCTGGGAGAGGGTGTACTTCTGGCCTGTCTTCAGGGCAAAGAGCTTGTTATTGACGCCAAACTTCTGTTCCCCCGCTATCTGCTGCCGGATCAGTTCAATCGTATAGGGCGTCCCGATGATGGGGGCATTGTACCTGTGGGCAAGTTTCGGGATCGCCCCGATGTGGTCGAGGTGCCCGTGCGAGCAGATGATTGCCTTTACCGTCCCTTCGACCGAATTCATCAGGGTATCGTCCGGGATGGCCTTCATCTGGATGAGGTCGAGGGAGTGCATGTTCTCCACCTCGGCCTCCTCGTGGATCATCACCTGGTCAAGGCGAAGACCCATATCGAATATCACGATCTCCTTTCCGCAGCGGACGGCGGTCATATTTCTTCCCACTTCATCGTACCCACCGACCGCGATTACCTCAATATCCATTCCATTATCCTCCTTTTATCAGTCCGATCATTTCCCGGGTCCTGCCCGTGATATACACCCGGCTCCGTTTCATGTCTTTGATCCCTGCAGCCCCGCACAGGAACATGGCAGTCTTAAGCTCCCTGTGCAGCCTCTCTATCCGTGAGAAGAGTGCCTCCTCGCTCTCCATTGCCGGGCGGAGCAGGGGCAGGGCAAGGCCGCAGAGGTCTGCACCGAGTGCGAGTGCTTTTGCCATGTCAATTCCTGTCCGAAGACCGCCTGTGGCAATGACAGGGCCACCGGTCCGCGCGACTTCCACGAGGCTGACTGCAGTCGGTATTCCCCAGTCCTCGAAGAGTGCCCCAAGGGCAACGAGGCCGGAACTCTTCTTCTCAGGCGCCTTCTCTGCCCGGAAAGCCTCAATCGCCGCCCACGAGGTCCCTCCCCAGCCACCGATATCGATTGCCCGAACCCCTGCCCCCCAGCAGGCAGCTGCGACCTCGGCGGAGATCCCGCTCCCCGTCTCCTTGACAATGACAGGGACAGGACTCTCCCTGCAGAACCGGGCAAGGGCATCGGAACACCCGGTGGCGTCATGGTCGCCTTCCGGCTGGATTGCTTCCTGCAGGAAGTTGAGATGGATGGCAATTGCATCCGCACCAATCATATCGATCGCTCTCTGTGCCCAATCCAGGCCGTGTTCACGCAGCTGTACAATCCCGAGGTTTGCAACGAGGAATGCCCCCGGTGCTTCCCTCCTGACGACCCTGAAACTCTCTTCAAGCGCGGGATCCTCGAGGGCTGCCCGCTGGGAACCGACGCACATCCCGATGCCGAATCGCTCCGCCGCCCGTGCAAGCCGGATATTCACCCCGGTCGTATCGGGGTGACCTCCCGTCATCGCTGCAATGAAGAGGGGAGAAGAGAACCTCCTTCCAAGGAACCGTGTCGAGAGATCGATCCGGGAGAGGTCGCACTCTGGGAGCGCCGAGTGGACGAGCCTGATATCGGAGAACCCTGAGAAACCCCTCTCGATATCTTCATCTGCACAGATGCGCAGGTGGTCGAGCTTCCTTCCTGACGTGAAATGCTTCTTATCCATTCGTGATACTTCCTGTTATCGTCGTCCCGCCGTGGGGCTTTCCGTTCATGAAATCTGAAAGCCTCGAGACATGGAATACCTCTGACACGATGCCCTTCTTCGCAAGCGCGAGCAGCTCCGCGAGTTTCCCTTCCATGCCCCCCGTCACATCCGTGTGGCGGGAACCGCCTGCACGTACCATACCTGCGTTTTCCGGCCCGATTTCACCGATGACTCTGCCATCAGGCCCAAGAACGCCGGGGACATCGGTTGCAAGACCGATCCTCGTAAAAGGCATACCACAGGCAAGGAAATCCTCCGCAAGGAAACGGACGACCTGGTCTCCTGATGCGATGGAGACTCCCCGTGTTTCGTCCATCACGACATCGCCGTGGAGGACAGGAATGACACCTGCCTCCATCAGGGCCCTGACCGGTCGTGCCTCGAGTGCAACAACCCGGCCTTCCCGTGACACTGCTGAACAGAGAGGGTGGATGCCGGCTGCTCTTGCGCCGGACTCGTTCAGGGCATCGATGAGGATTGCATTGAGCCTGCAGACAGCGGCATGCGTCCGGACAATCCCCTCCGCGATATGCGGCCCTGATCCGCCGTGAACCAGTCCGTACGTGTGCGCTTCCGGGTGTCCGAAAGAACCTGCCCCATGGACGATGCAGAGCCGGATCTCCCGGTGCTGCGAGAGCACGCGTGCAATATTCTCCATGCATTCCATATCTGCAATTCCCGGACTGCCTTTTCTCGTGAGGATGCTCCCCCCCAGTTTGAGAAGGATACGGTCAGACATCCTTTTCCTTCCGTGCCCCTTCGGTATCGAGCGTGGTGATGAAGGCCTTTGCATCGCATGCCTCGATCGCGCCTGCAACCCTGCTCTTGAGGTGCTTCGGGCAGATCGCCACCATGCAGCCGCCTCCGCCGGCACCGGTCAGCTTTGCCCCGTAGGCTCCTGCTGCTCGCGCTGCCAGGATGAGCCTCGAGAGGGCAGGGTGGCCGGTCCCGAGCGCCTCGAGGAGGGCATGGTTGATGTCCATCAGTCTCCCGATCTCCTGGTTGTTCCCGAGATTCCGGATGGCACAGAGCGAGACCGCCCCGATTGCATCGAGGACAGGGTTACATATCTGGGGGTTTTTCCTCCTGAACTCGGCAACCTTCTCGACCATTTTTGCAGTGCTGTGAGATACGAGCGAGTTTCCGACGACGAGCGGCAGGTTCTGGGGAGGAAGCCGTCTCCGCTGCGTTCCCGTTATCAGGACCAGCCCGCCGAAAGTGGAAACGCTTGTATCCGTCGGGCTCGCCCGCCCCTTCTGAACCTTTTTCTCGATCTGGTATGCCATTTCGGCGATCTCTTCTCTCGTGAGGTTTTTTTTGAACTCGTCGTTTATTGCCGCGAGCGTGGCCACCGTGACCGCTGCCGACGACCCGAGCCCCGATGAACTGGGAAGCTGGGAGTTGACATAGACACTCCCTCTCACACCCATCTCGTCGAAACAGCTGTCGATGTAGGGCGAACGTGCATGGTGAGCTGTCTTGCTCTTCCTGACCGTCACAAAAACCCTGGGCCGAATTGCCATCGCTACCCCGGGTTTTCCATAGACCACGGCATGTTCACCAAACAAAAAGACCTTGCCTGGTGCACTCCAGGTCGCCACCCTACATCACCGCAATGGCCGCGTAACCCACCACTTCCGGGTCACCGGTCACATCACCACTCGTTGCATAACGGAGGAGCCGCCCTTCCCTTGCACCAAGTTCCCTGCATGCAAGGCACATCGCTGCAATCGGACCATAGCCGCATGCACTCACCCGCTTCTCTCTAAGCCGGCGGTAAAACTCCCCGATATCGAGGGTCCGCAGCGGCTCTATGGCATAGAGGTCATTTTCGATCGCAATGGATTTCGGAACATAATGGGAAAAATCGCTCGAGGCTACGATCCGGACATCTGAGCGCCCTGACTTCCTTATCCCTGCAACGATCTTTCCGGCAAGGTCAGTGGCAGACGCAATGCTCTGGTCTCCCATCAGGACAGGGACGATCCGTGCCCGCGGGAAACGGTACTTGATGAAGGGCATCTGGACCTCGAGGGAGTTCTCCTGGTACTGGTGCGAGACCTCGTCGACCTCGATGCCGAGCGATGACCCAAGATCTGCGTCGTTGTCGACCAGTCCCAGCGGAGTCTCCCAGGGAACGAGGGAGACGCACGTGCAAAAACCCCTGTGGCTCGGCCCGATGACGATGAACGTCCCGGAGAATGAAGAGGGGATCGCTCCAAACGCAACAGCAGAGACCTCACCTGAATAGGGATACCCTGCATGCGGCGATACGATTCCCCGTGGGTCAAGCCCGGAGTCCTTCTTCTCAAAGAACCTCTCGAGGAGTTGCTCGAGGTGATAGGGGTCCCTCGGGTAGAACATCCCTGCAACCGCGCACTTCCGGGTTATCATCGGATCTACCCTCCCGTGTCTCCCCTGTATCAGATCTCGGTCTCGAAATCTTCGGGCGTAAGCGAGGTTGCTATCCCTTTCAGCCGGAGCATCTCCCTCGTGAGCAGGTAGTAAATCATCGAGAGGGCTTTCCTCCCCTTGTTATTTGTGGGGATTACGAGATCCACGAGGCTTGTCATGTTGTTGGTATCGCAGAGGGCAACGATCGGGATCCCGCACTGGACCGCCTCCCTGATAGCCTGTGCATCTCCAATCGGGTCAGTCACGACGAGAACGGCAGGCTCGATATACTTGTCCAGGTTCTGGTTCGTGAGCATCCCGGGTATGAAACGTCCCGTAACTGCCATTCCGCCGATCGCCTCGGCAAACCTGCTTGCCGGGTACTGGCCGTACTGGCGTGATGTGACCACGAGGATGCGCCCGGGATCAAACTGGTTCAGGAATCGGGCTGCCGTTTTGATCCGCTCGTCAGTCTCGCGGATATCAAGGATATACAGTCCGTCTCCTCTCACCCGGTAGATGAACTTCATCATGTCCTTGCTCTTCTGCTGGGTACCGATGTGGATACCTGCTGCGAGGTACTCTTCCACGGGTACAAGGGGCTCCTTTAACTCTATCTCCATCTCTGTTTCTGGCATGCTAACTAGACCTCTCCTTGATAAGGTGATACTGCGTGCGTACTGGTCGGACACCGATATCCCTTCCATCCAGTACTGTGCGCAGGCGAAGGCTGCAGATGGCTATCATGTTCTCTACTTCCTCTTCACTGTGATAGGTATGACATTATGCTGGAACTCTTCGAGGGCAATTTCAAGAGGATCGATCTTGTCCGTCCTGATGAGCAGCGGAGCTCCCATGGATATCTGGAGAGCCCTCGCCCCGATAATCCTTGCCCTCTCATACCGAGTATAAGTCTCCTTCATATACCCTCGAGAATGCATTGATGTGTGATGAATGGGGTCGCTGAGATTCGAACTCAGGTCACAGCGTCCCGAACGCCATAGGATGGTCCAGGCTACCCCACGACCCCTCACTGATACGGATTGAGATCATCAATTATCTCTTTGTGGGCAAGCAGCATCCTGCGACAGCAGTATCTTGTCATGCCGAGGTCGTCGAGGATCTTCTTCGGATCCTCGCCGGCCCCCTTTCTGCGTTTGAACTCCTCGTACGCAGGTGATATGACCTTCCCACACGTGAAACATCGCACGGGTATCATGCCGGTATGATCTCCCATTTAATTTTTTTATCTCAACGATAAGACTTTTGGAACTTCTTCCTTGCACCCCTGCCGTGGGGTTTTTTCGGTTCTTTCTGGCGTGAATCGTTCACGAGCAGAGTCCTGTCATACGAGAGGAAGATATCCTTGATCCTCGGATCATTGTGCCACTTGAGCAGTCCGCGGGCAAGAGCCGTGCGAATGGCCTCGGCCTGGCCCATGATCCCTCCACCCCTGACGTCGATGGAGACATCGACCCCCTCCACTGCACCGGGTGCAAGGAGGATAGGTTCCTCGACTTTCAGGCGGACCATATCGTTCGGGTACAGCTCAAGGGGAACCGAGTTTATCCGGATCCTTCCCTTGCCTGCCCGGACTGTTGCCCGCGCAATCGCAGTCTTCCGTTTTCCACTGGTATTGACCACTTTTCCCATTCCATCACCATTTCCTAGTACTTTGCCCCAAGGAACGTGCTCACCGCACCGACTGTCACGGTCTTGGGAGTGTTCAGCCGGTCCATGCGGGCTTCTTCAAGCGTCTCCATCGGACTTCCGGCAAGGTCCACCGGGACCCCGACATACACCTTTATCCGTTTGAATGCTTCCATCCCCGCAGGTCTCTTGTACGGAAGCATTCCGCGGATTGTCCTCCTGACGATATGGTCAGGTCTCCGCGGGAAAAATGGCCCCCCTTCCCGGGACCCCCGGCTCCTCTTCTGTCCGTAGTGAGAGAGAACGCGGGCCCTGCTCCCGGAAATGATTGCCTTTTCTGCATTCACGATGGCAATGCTCTCCCCGTTGAGGGCGCGTTTTGCAACGATACTTGCCATTCTGCCGAGGATCAGTCCATTACCGTCAATAATTGTCGTCATCTCTCTCACCGCAGAATCCTGACTCTGCTGCCTTTGGGGTTGTCAACGAGCAGTTCCTCGATGGTCAGGCACTGTCCCTTTGCCTCCCTGATCTTCGTCTCTGCAGTCTGGGAGAAGTTCAACGCCGCAACCCTCACCGATGTCTCGAGCATTCCGCTCCCCAGCACCTTTCCGGGGACGACGATGGTCTCCCCATTGCCTGCATACCGGCTGATCTTGCTCAGGTTGACTTCAGCGTAATTTCTGGCCGGGGCTTCCAGCCTGCTCGCAATGTCGCGCCAGATGTTTGTCCCGTTCTGCCGCGATGCATCCTTCAAGAGCGAGATGAGGTTCAGCAGGCGCGGGTTTGTCTTTTTAATCGCTCTTTTCTTCATCTCCGGTCACTCCCGATAATTCACTCACTTGCGCACACAGCTCATCTGACTGGTCTTTCAGGTACTCCAGTGCCCCCGTGATGATCTCACGCACGGGCAGAGATCCGTCACCTTCCACAACAAAGATGAAACGGGCTTTCTCTGAGTGGATCCTGATCGCAGGCAGTTCACCGATTCCCGTGCTCATGCAGGCTCTCTCGCAGAGACGGCAGAGGGAACAATCCTCGAGCCTCTTCTCGATCACGGCAACCCTGCCATTCCTCACCTCGAGGATGGATCGGGGACACTCTTCGACGCACCGCCCGCACCCGTCGCAGTTTTCACCGACCTCGATGACCGGGTAATTCTTGAACCCGCATGCGGTCGTCGGCTGCCACTTCGCATGAACCCTCCCCCGGTTCAGGACAGCCCGTGCCTCAAGCACAACTTTCTGGTCCTTTGCCAGTTTCACGATGGGAATTGTGTCCATGGCAGGGACGGCCCGCGGGTCCTGGGGGATGAGATCCCGCGAATATACCATTCCGGGACCTTCCACCGAGAGCGTGAATGATACTCCGCACCTGTCGCACCCTGCTCCCCCGCAACTGCACTGGTCCTGGGGAACGAAGGCACCCTGTTCCGTTTTGATCGGGATGAGTCCCAGCCTGTGCGCCAGCATCTCATCAAAGAGGGCACTGGTATTGTCATAGATGCGTACATCCTCGATTGCAAGGGTCGGAACCTCCCCGATCATCGCCCTCCGGAACGCGTTTGCAAAGGCCTGGGTCGGCCCCGAGAGGCAGAAGCGTGCGGACGTATCGTCCATGCGCAGGAACTCTATCTGCATCAGACTCTCCTTCCCCTCCGGCCTCCCTTGGGCCGGATGGAGTCATGGGGAACCGGCGTCACATCCTCGATCCTCCCGATCCGCATCCCGGCCCTCGCAAGCGCCCTGATTGCAGCCTGTGCTCCCGGCCCGGGGCTCCTCTGTTTTCCCCGCCCGGGTGCCCTGACCTTCACATGGACACCGACGATGCCTTTCTCCATTGCTGCCTGGGCAACGTTTGCTGCCATCTGCATGGCAGCATAGGGAGAACTCTCGTTCCTGTCCTGCTTGACGACCATGCCACCGCTGCTCTTGCAGACCGTCTCGGCCCCGGAGAGATCGGTGATGGTGATGATGGTATTATTAAACGAGGCAAAAATATGGGCGATGCCCCATTTTTCCTTGTCTCCTGCCATCTCTTTTACCTCCCGGTCCTGGTAATCCGTGCTCTCTCAGCGTGATCCGGGTTTGCCACGGGCGATCTCGTGTAGTACCCTATCTCGCTCTCTTCCGCCCTCGAAACACGGTAACCCGGAATGCTGATGCGTTTCCCGCTGATTGCGATGTGACCATGGGTGATGAGTTGCCTTGCCTGTTTTGGCGAACGGGCAAGCCCTTTGCGGTATACGAGTGTCTGGAGCCGCCTTTCAAGCTGGTTTTCCACTTTCAGGGAGAGAACGTCATCGATGCCTGCATCAGGGCCAAGGAGCCCCATGCGCTGGAGGTGCCCGATCAGGTCGCCCTTCTTTGCCTCAAAGAGGGGCTGGTCCTTTCCCGTGGACATGAGGGCCAGCAGGTCCCGCGCAGCCCTCCGGAAACGCCGCAGGTGACTGGCAGCCTTCCATACCTCGCGCTTGTTCCGGAGGCCGTATTCTATCATCAGCCTGTTCTCTTCCTCGATGCGGGACTTCTCAAAAGGTCTCTTCGGGGTCTGGTACTGCTTGTGGTTCTTACCGGGATATCCCATGCACGATCACCCTGATTACTCCTTCTTCCTCTTGACGCCGACTGTCGCGCCGGTCCGTCCCGTGGACTTTGTCCTCTGGCCCCGTACCTTCTGGCCTGTCTCGTGGCGGATTCCCTTATAGCTGCGAATCTTCCGCATGATGTTGATATCCTCCTCGAGCGTCGTGACCACCTCTGTTCCAAAAAGGTGCCGGGGTTCCCCTGTGTAGATGTCCTTGGGCCGGTTGACCATCCAGGCAGGGACACTCCTTTCGTATGAGTCCACTGTTTCCCGCAGTTTCTCGACGTCTGCATCGGAGAGCTTTCCCATCAGTTCACGGGGATTCACGCCTGCCTTCCGCGCAATGACAAGCGCGGTGTGCCTCCCCACACCCTTGATCCCCGTAAGTGCCGTCGTGACGGGTTTTGTCCCGTCCAGGTCGGTGTTGCTGATCCTGACGAAATACCGTATTTCTTCTTCCTGAGCCATTCAATCACTCTATCCTGTGAGAATCCCGTTTCTTTCAGCGCTGAGGGAGGGATTTGAACCCTCGAGTCCCAAGGGGACACAGGTTTAGCAAACCTGCGCCATACCGGGCTTGGCTACCTCAACAGAGAATCTCGCATCTTTCAGACACTCGCAGCACCCGATGGTGCCACTCCATGAATGGTAATTATATGTTACCCTGCACGCTATAAAAACCCTTTCTCCCCGGCGGGAGAGCCCGTGGTTATTTTAGTCGATACCCTGGCGAAAGACCTTCTCTCTCTTTGCCGGGGCACGGACTCTGCGACGGACACCATCCTCCACGAGGGCGGATACCACGAGAGGAAGGGCAATTGTTGCGTCCACGTGGACCTGGACGTGCTTCGTATGGGCCGATTCCTTGCCCCAGCTGATAGCCTCCTCGAACGTGCACCCGGAAAGGCCTCCGAAGTGAGGCGAATCGGTCGTGTACTGGATTGCATAATCATGGCCCCCGAGATCTTTCGCATGGATGGATCCTATCACCTGTGTCTGCTGGATGAAGTTCTTCGGAACCCCTCCTCCCACATAGACGACACCCGTCCTCTTCACCTCCTCGACAAGGGATGTGACCTCGTGTGTATCTGCGATCTGGTCGATATCTACCTGGACGCCCCTCCGCCGGGCAATGAGAGCACCAATCCCTATCGACGAGTCACAGAGTGCAGGGACGAAGACGGGAATATTCTCCTGCACGCAGGTCGACAGAAAGGATTTGCGGCCGGGGACCGCTTTTATCAGCCATTCGCCAAACAGCCTCAGGAATTCGCGGGAAGATCCATGGAAAGGGGCTATACGCTCGGCAAAAGTAGCGATCCCCCTGTCGACCCACCTGAAGTCTGTCTCATAGGCAAACACATCATAGATACGATCGATCCCTTTCTCGTAGAGTTCGCTGTCGCTGACATGGTGGTGGCCGATGTAATGGCAGACACCAAGGTGTTCGCAGACATCGTGGAAGATATTTGCCCCTGTCGATACAACGACATCGATATAGTGCCGGCGGGCAAGCTCGATGAGGACCCTCTGCATCCCTGCGGGCAGCATCGCACCGGAGAGCCCGAAGAAGATCGTACATTCGGGGTCCGTGATCATTTCCTCCCAGACCTGGACTGACTCTCCCAGTTTTCTCCCCTGAAACCCGCAGCGTGCCATCCTCCGCAGCAGTTCCGCGACGTTCCCGGATGGCACGACAGGTTCCGTCGCTTTCATCCTCTCCCTCTCTTTCTTCTCCAGCGGATGACCAAAAACCGCCTCTGCATGCCCGACTTTTTCGAGAATGTCGTCCTTTCGATCTGCCATTGATCAATGATGGGAAGGCATGCGATAAGTACTATGCGAAAATTTTCTTCACGGGGGGAACAGAGAGGGGGAGAAGAGCATCAGAAAAGTATCCTGGTCTGCGGGAATTCTTCTGGGCCTCTTTTACAGACAGTTTCAGCCCTGAACAGGAATACGAGTCATCCATCCTCCTGGATGGATATGGAAAAAATTGAATGAGAGTTGTTCCAAAAGATCAGAGAGCCGCGATGAGTGACGACCTCGTAACCATCCCGAGAATCCTGTTACCATCCGTGACAGGGATGGAACTGATTCCCTTCGTGAGCATGAGATCGACGGCCTCTTCTATCGTTGCATCCCTTCCAAGAGTGATGACCGGCGTTGTCATGATATCCTTGACAAGGAGGTTCCGGATGCGGTGATCCTGGTGCCTGTCCTCGACTATCTCACGGAACTTCCGCATAGCAACTGCCACATCTGTCTCGGTCACGATACCGATGATGTGGCCGTTATCAGTAACGATACACCGGTGGAGGTTGTCATCGATCATCCTCCGGCGCCAGTGGACGACCCTCTCGTCCTGGTCGATGGTGCATGCAGGTTCCAGGACATCCTCGAGCCTGCCCGGGGGGCGGATAACGCGCAGGACGTCTCCGGCAGTGATCTGCCCGACAAGGTTGTGGTCCTCGTCGTAGACCACGACCAGCTTGTGTGTCTGGAGAAGGGGAATGACAACGTCGAGGTCCTGGTCCGGGTAAACGGTTGTGAAGTCCTCCTCGACCGTGCTTGACACGTGAATCGACGTCGGCGAAATGGACGAGTTTCTCTTTGTGCCAAGCTTTTCCGCTACACTCTGGCGCGAGACCGTCCCGACGACCGAGTTCTGGTTGACAACGATGAGAGGGTCAACACCCTCCTCGAGCATCCTGTCCAGGGCCTCCGTAATGGGCGCGGACTTCGCAATCGTGACCGGGCGGGACATGATATCCTTTACCAGTATCTCTTCTGTCATTTGGCCACTTCCCGAATGATATCGTCTCTTTTTAATATACCCTTAATTTCGGCATCGCTGACAACGACAAGGCTGTTGATGCGGTGTGACTGCATCGTCTGGACTGCCTCCTGGATTGTTGCACCCTCGGGGATGGTTATCACGGGGCGGGACATGAGGTCTTCTGCAATGGCAGCGGCCTCCATGACATACCTGAGCTGTTTCTTCCCGCCGGACTCTCCGCGACGGAGCATTACCACGTCCCTGACAGGGATCTCCCTCTTTTCATCCTCGTAGAGGAAGAATGCAAGGTTGCTTTCAGTGATGATGCCTGCCAGGGTGCCATCATTATTGACCACGATAACCTTATCATTCCTCTCCTTCATCAGGTCAATGACGTGGTCGAGTGAATGATACCGGCTTACCGTGATTGCATCCTCCATCACGTCCCCGACCCTGAGAGAGAGGTTCCTGACAGCCTCGGACCGCATCAGGTCTGACTTGGTCACGATACCTGCCACCTCGTTTCCGTTCAGGACGGGGAGGCCGCTGATATCATGCTCGATCATGAGAGCTGCAGCCTTCCGGGTCAGGGTTTCCGGAGATACGGTGATGGGATCTCGCGTCATGAGAATGCTGACCGGGATGTGATCGATCGGGCGCCTCCTCCATACCGGTTCACTCTGGCGGAGCCGGTACCCGATATCTTTCTTTGTCAGTATCCCCTCCAGTTTCCCTGCTTCCAGGACCGGAAGACGGGAGATTTTGTGTTTGAGCATGATCTTTCGCGCATGAGCAACATTCTCGCCCGGGCCTACAATGTAGACTGGCGCGCTCATGATGTCTTTTGCCTGCATCCTGACTCACGCTCCTGAAAAGGCCCTGACAAGGTCGAACTCGGTCACAAGACCGATAAGCCTCGTTCCTTCGATGACCGGCAGGGCCCCGACGCCTTTCCTGACCATCTCTGCAGCAGCCTCGTTTGCACTCTTTTCAGGCGAGATCGTGTAGAGTTTTCCGGAGACGAGCGTCCGTATGGGAAGGGCCATCACCTCGCTGATGTCACCGCTCTCCATCTGGTCAAAGACCTTCCTGCTCCCGAAGTACTTCACGATATCTGTTGTCGTGACGATACCGTAGAGGACATCCCCTGAAACGACCGGGAGCCTCCGGAACCTGTACCGGGTCATCTCGCGTGTCACTGCGCCGATGGGGCAGTCCGGTTCTGTCACCCGGAGGGACGTGCTCATGATGTCCTCAACAGACGACGAGACCTTCTCCTGGGCGAGCACTGTCATCACATCCCTCTCCGTGACAATTCCTGCCAGCGCCGAGGCATCGTCGACGATGGGTATCCCTCCCGTCATCTTTTCCCTGATTATCTCGATCGCGTCATCGATCGATGCCGAATCCGGCAGGGTCGTCACATTTGTCGTCATGATGGTGCGAATACTCTCGTTGACCGCTGCTATCAGGTTGCCCCTGTGCCTGACCGAAACGAGGTTGAACTTGTCACCACCGCCGAGGAAGTTGATAATATCCCCTGATGTGACGATTCCCCGCAGCTTTCTGGAACCGGCATCCACGACGGGAAGCCGGCGAAAACCGCACTCTGTCATTGTACTGACTGCCCCGATGATCGTCGTGGTCTGAGGGACAGAGACCACGTCTCTCGTGGCAATCGCCATTATCTCCCCCTCCTGCTCCACAATCCTGGACCTGAACTCGACCGGCCCCCGATCGAGTTTTCCCGGCATTTTCAGGAGTTTGTCTCCCTGTTTATGGGACTTATTACCGTGGTGCACCATCGCAAAAACCCCCGTGATAGATGTATTCCCGGAAAAAATCCCGGTTTTTCCTCATGCTTCCTGTGAGATTGCTCTCAGCACATCATGCCGGTCCAGTATCCCCACGAGATGGTCATCCTCGAGGACCGGAAGACGACTGATGTCATGCTTCACCATGATCCCTGCAGCCTGTTGCAGTTCATCGACGGGAGAGACCGTGATCACGGGTGTCGTCATCACGCTCTCCACTTTCGTTTTTGCCGGGCCTTCCCGTGAAGGACGCCACCGCCCGTCGCGGAGGAGGTCGCTGCGGGAGATAATCCCGACAAGACGTCTCTTCTTTGTCACCGGGATCGCGGAATACCCGCTCTCCACGATGAGCGTGTATATCCTTGGGACGGGATCGTCTGCATCGCAGGAGACAACTTCTGCTGACATGTAATCTCCGACTTTTCCCGAGAACGGGTGCCGTGATGCAATGACAGGGAAGATATCCGGCAGGCGTACACCCCCGAGGACTCTCTCATGCTCATCGACAATCGGCACGCTGTCTGTCCCGTTCACCCTGATGAGCCTGGCGATCTTCTCGAGAGAGTCCTCCGGGCTTCCGGGTGTCACCTCCCTTATGAAACCCTCGATGGTTACGTCCGAGCGGGTTGCAGGGACCCTGAGCACTCCGGTTATATCCACGCACCCAAGCAGCCTGCCCTTTCCGTCATGGACGAAGGCCTCCCGTATGAAAGAATCCCGAAGCACGGAACGAACCTTTGTCACTTTCTCGTCATTTCTGAATTGAGGAACCTCAACCATGAAATCGCGGGCTTTCTTCATTGTAACAGTTCCTCCTCACGGCACGTCGGGCACAGCAGGTTGTTGTCGATTCTCCGGAGATCATCAGACATCTGGCCACACCGGCTGCACACGCCGACCTCGACCTGCTCGAGGCGGTTGATCTCAACGAGGTCGGCCATCAACTCGTTGATCTCTGTCGATACCGTGAGGATATCGCGAACTGTGACAATTCCAATTACCCTGTTCTCGTCATCAACCACAGGGAGACGGCGGACCCGGTGCTTGATCATCATGTGAGCTGCATCCCCGACGGACCTGTCCGCATTGATGGTGATGAGGGGAGTGCTCATGATATCGTGAGCAAGGACTGTTCCCGGTTTGAGGTCCCTGGCTACGACCTTGCAATTGATGTCCTCCTCGGTGACAATGCCGATGGGAAGGTTGTCTGGGCCAAGAACAATGCAGCTGCCCACCTCGTCCCGGCACATGAGCATGGCCGCACGGGCAACAGTCCCTTCATATCCGATTGTGGTGGGACTGGCCCGCATGACCTCGCGTACTGGCACACGGGTATTGAAGTGGATATTCCCGGATGATTTGTGCACTCGATCACCTCCATGGTGTTGACTGGCAAGGGTTAATTGCAGTTACCAATACGGCAAGTGGAATCTATATACCTTTCTGCCTTTCAATCCAAAAACGGGATAATAAACCTAATAACCCACCTCCCCAATAGGATCAGGTGAACAGGCACGCGGAAAGGTTTCTTCTGCCGCCGCGACCATGCGAGAACTGAAGGTGCACCATGAATATACTGGTCCAGACAAAAAAACGCATATCGAGATTTCTTTCGGCTTTTTTCAGGAAGAAAAGGGCGAGAATAGGGATTTACGGTCCTCCCAACGCAGGCAAGACAACGCTTGCCAACCGCATTGCAAAGGACTGGACCGGGGAAGACGTGGGGCTTGTCAGCGAGATTCCGCATGAGACCCGCAGGGCTGTCCGGAAAGCGGATATCAGCATCATCGGATCGAACGGCAGCAACATCACCATCGATATTGTGGACACGCCGGGTGTCACAACCAAGATTGATTACCGGGACTTCATCGAGTATGGCATGGATAAGGAGACGGCCGTTATTCGGGCACGGGAGGCAACCGAGGGTGTGGCAGAAGCCATGCACTGGCTCCGCGAGGATATCGACGGGGTCATTTACATGCTCGATGCGACAGAGGATCCCTTCCTGCAGGTAAACATCATGATGGTCGGCATCATCGAGAGCAGGAAGCTGCCGGTCATCATCGTGGCAAACAAGATCGACCTCCCGGATGCCATGCCACAGCGTATCAGGAGTGCTTTTCCCCAGCACCCTGTCGTCCCTGTCTCATGCCTCGAGGGAAGAAATATTGAGGAACTGTATGAAAAGATGGTGGAACACTTCGGGTAGATGGGGTGTACGATGCAGGGAATACAGATAGACCTGATCTCTTCGGAAAAACTTGAAAAACTGACATCCATGGAGAAGATCCACCTCATCCTCGACCATGTGCGGGAGGGGACCATTATCATCCTTGAGAAGGGACTCACTCCCGACGAGCAGAGTACCCTGATAGAGATGACGATGCGGGAGATACTGCCTGACGGCTTCAATGGAATCGAGATAGAGACCTATCCCTCGCGGGAACAGAGTCCGGGTTTTCTCCAGAAACTCCTGGGAAAAGCAACCCATGAATCACGGTTAACCGTTATCGGACCGGCGAACCAGCTGCGGATGATCCGTAAGGAAAAGGATATGCTCAGTGCCTGGGTCTCGACGAGGTGATCCCATGCCTCACAGGTGTGTCAGGTGCGGGAGGGAATACCCGACAAATGAGTGCGAGATCCTGAAAGGATGCAGGGAGTGCGGTGGGAAGAAATTTGTGTTCATTCCCCAGGTCGAGAGAGAACACGAGAAGGAAGTCACTCCGTCTGTCACTCCTGCGCGACTGGAGCAGGCCCTGGAAGATGAAAATAGCACCGCTGAAGAGAAGGAAGCTGACACTGCACCCGGCGCATCCTGCCTCAGCGGAGATCGCCTGGAGAGCATCCGGATCGTTGCACCGGGCAGGTACGAACTGAACATCGAAAAACTCGCCACGTCGGATGAACGTGTCGTCGGTATCGGAAAGGGGGAGGGAAGTTACCTCGTTGACCTCCTCTCGATGGTTCGTCCGAGACGAAAAAAGTCAAAAAAATAGATCTTTCCGGGTTTCAATTGATATTGTCCACGCTGTATCCCTTGCTGATGAGGAGTTCCTTGACCCGTTCCTTGTGGTTTCCCTGGAGTTCGATGGACGTCCCCTTGACGGTACCCCCACAGGCGAGTCTCCCCTTCATGAACTTGGAAAGGTCTTCAAGGTCAATATCCGTCGGGTTCAACCCTTCGATGACAGTGACTTCCTTCCCATAGCGTCTGCGGTCAACCTTCACACTGATTCTTTGCTGTTCCTTTGCGACTTCCTCACAGATACAGAGTTCTCTTGGCAGTCCGCATGTTGGACAGATCCCACCATTCATTACAAGTACCTTTCAGTTCTCTTTATATATTTGTTGGCATGGGTAAAACCCTCCGGAGACGAAAAAACGCTGCATTTGAGCGATAATATCACGGTCTCAGGATGCAATGGCGTCCACCCTGCAGGAATCACATCCCCGCGATATCACCTGATCCTTGCGGCTCCTGTACCTATATACCGTAATCCCCTTGCAGCCCAGTTCCCGTGCGAAAAGGAATATGCGGGCAATGTCCTCCGGTGTTGCCTCCATCGGCAGGTTCACGGTCTTGGAGACGGCATTGTCAACATATTTCTGGAAAGCTGCCTGCACCATGACATGGAAACGGGGGTCGATCTCGCCTGCGTTCCGGAACAGGTCCTTTAAATGACGCGGAACAGGCAGATCCTGAACCGATCCTTTCCGCTCTGCTTCCTTTAAAAGCTCCTTTCCATCGGGAAGGCCGAGGAAGTGCCTCCTGAGTTCCGGGTGGACAATAGCAAACCGCTCACCCTCGATGACCCTCTCGCTTGCACAGGCGAAAAGAGGTTCTATCCCGCTGCTCGTGCATGCGATGATATGGAGCGACCCTGTCGGCGCGATCGTCGTCACCGTTGCATTCCGCATGTGCCCTGTATACACACTCTGATCAATAGCAGGGAAGGACCCCTTCTTCTCGCCAAGGGTGCGGGAGGCAGCATGGGACTCCTCCTTTATGAACCGCATCAGCCGTTCGGCGAGGGAGAGAGCCTCCCGGGACTCGTAAGGGATCTCGAGGCGGATCAGCATGTCTGCAAACCCCATGACACCGAGGCCAATCTTCCGCGTCCTGAGGGTATGGTCACGGATGATGGGGAGCGGAAACCGGTTGACATCGATGACTGCATCGAGGAACTCCACGGCAAGCCACGTGGTCTCCCGAAGACCGTCCCAGTCAATCTCCCCTTTCTGGACAAAGCGCGAGAGGTTGAGGCTACCCAGGTTGCAGCTCTCCCAGGGGAGGAGCGGTTGCTCACCGCAGGGGTTCGTGGCTTCGATCTCTCCCAGCGCCGGGACGGGATTGTCCCTGTTGATGTGGTCAAGGAAGAGCACCCCGGGATCGCCGCATCTCCATGCTGCATGGGAGAGGATACCGAAGAGGTCCCCGGGGAAAATTTCGTCCCATACTTCACCGTTCCGGGGATTCACAAGCGGATAGGGTCTTTTTTTATCGAGGCATGAGAAGAATTCAGCGTCGAACCCGACGGAGATATTGAAGTTCCGGAGTCCGCCATTCTCCTTCGACCGGATAAATTCCCTGATATCCGGGTGATGACTCGAGAGGACACCCATGTTGGCACCTCTCCTCTTGCCACCCTGCCGGAGTGCATTGGTCGCCTCGTCAAAGACCCTGATGAACGAGAGCGGCCCGCTTGCAACCCCCGCACTTCCTCCCACCATGTCTCCTTTCGGCCGGACACGGGAGAAGGAAAAGCCCGTCCCTCCCCCGCTCTTGTGGATGATGGCCATGTGCCGGAGGACAGAAAAGATCTGTTCTATCGAGTCTTCGATGGGAAGGACAAAGCACGCGGAGAGCTGACCACAGGGGGTTCCTGCATTCATGAGGGTCGGGGAGTTGGGGAGGAATCTGAGTTCTGCCATGATCCGGGAGAAGAGGTCAGACTTTTCCGTTCCGACAGCCTTTGCTACCCTCCGGAACATGTCTTCCGGTGTCTCGCCGGGGAGGAGGTACCGGCTTGAAAGGAGTGCCTCAGCGGGTCTGCACAGTTCCATCAGGGAATCTGATGATTGCCCTTTATTTAAAATCATGGAAATGTATGATCACATGTCCCTGATGGTTCTTGGGACTTCCTCTCATGCGGGAAAGAGCACAGTAGTGGCTGCCATATGCCGGGTTTTGAGCGACCTTAATATCAGCAGCGCCCCCTTTAAATCGCAGAACATGAGCCTCAACTCTTTCGTCACCCGGGACGGGTGCGAGATAGGTATTGCCCAGGCGATCCAGGCCCGGGCGGCGCGGCTCGAACCCATGGCAGAGATGAACCCGATCCTGCTCAAGCCAAAGGGCGACTCGGTCTCGCAGGTCATCCTCCTGGGAAAGCCTTACAGGGATGTTCCTGCACGGGAATATTACACAGAGACCGAGTTTCTCCTCTCGAAGGCTCTCGATGCTGCCCGTACACTCGAGAGACGTTTCGGTCACCTTGTGGTCGAGGGGGCAGGGGGTGCTGCAGAGGTCAACCTCTATTCACGGGACATCGCAAACATTCTGCTCGCACGTTCCCTCCGTTACCCGATTCTCCTCGTGGCTGATATCGAGAGAGGTGGTGTGTTTGCCCAGGTCTATGGCACAATCTCTCTCCTCCCCCCCGATATCTCTCCGCTTGTCATGGGGATCATCATCAACAAGTTCCGTGGCGATCCCTCCCTTTTTTCCCGGGGAAAGGAGATCATCGAGGAGATAACGGGCGTGCCAGTCATCGGGATTCTCCCGCATATCCCTGTCGGGCTCCCGAGCGAGGACTCGCTCTCTCTCGAGGACAAGAGGACAACTGCTTCTCCTGTCAGGATAGGAATAATTAGACTCCCGCATATCTCCAACTTCACGGACTTCGAGGCACTTGAAAGGTGCGTTGGAGTCGAGTACGTCCCCCTGGGTTCTCCCCTCTCCGGGTTTGATTGTATCATCATTCCCGGTACAAAGAACACAGTGGATGACCTCGACGCGATGTGGCGATCCGGAACTGCAGACGAGATCCGGAAAAGCGCTCGCCTGGGAATTCCTGTTATAGGGATCTGTGGAGGTTTTCAGATGCTCGGGAAGGAGATTATCGACTCCGGCGTGGAGTCGCGCGCCGGCACCTTTCCGGGTCTTGGTCTTCTCGACATCGTTACCCGTTTCGAACGCTACGAGAAAAAGACCGAGCAGGTCACCCGGAGGGCACGCCCCGTCGGTCCCATACTTGCAGCGATGGGGACGGTATCCGGCTACGAGATACATATGGGTAAAACTTTCAACAGAGGAGAAGAGGAGGCATTCGAGGGCGAAGGGGCAGCCAGCAGTACAGGCCTCGTCTTTGGAACCTATCTGCATGGCCTCTTTTCAAACCAGTCAGCCATCGATGCTCTCTGCAGGTACCTTCACGAGAAAAAGGGCCTCTCCTGCAAAGAGCGGGAGGGTTCATCCGATCCCTACGATGAGCTTGCCAGGGCCTTCCTGGAGCACGTCACAATCGACCCCATCCTTTCGTGTTTCCGGTAATTATTCAAGAAAACCACCCAATGCCCCGGCCTGCCGGGGAACAAGATTCCAGAAAACCCCGTTCTTTCACAGCAATGGGTGATTGCAAAAAACCACTGGAAAGAAGTGACCGGTGGCGAGGGTATTTTTGGGAGGAGGACACACTTCTTTCTAGAAGGATTCACAAGGGAACGATACCATGTCTATCAGGCTCTCGATCACGATCGATTCCGAGACAATGGACCAGATTGACAGGTTCGCCAAGGAACAGAGGATCGACCGGAACAGGGCAATACTGGAATGCATCCACGCCGGAATCCAGAGGCTCAATGCGGGGGAGCAGGTCAGCATTCCCCAGCTGACCCATCTTGAGGAGAATAAGGAGATCAGGGATTCCCTCAACGAGATCAGGGCGACGCTGACGAACCTTGCGGAAGAGATCCGGGTGATGCACCACACCCTCGAGGCAGAATGGCTCCGGGAGAACCGGACCGTGCCATACCAGAGCAGGAAATGGTACGAATTCTGGAAGACCTGAAAGAGACAGGTATCCTCGTTCCTTCCACGACCTCACCCGAGGATGTTCATCATACTCCTGTAACCTTCCCCCTGGAGATCCCCGCACTTCACAGCTTCCACGAGACGGATATCCACTTCTTCTGCGTCCCTGTGACGCAGGCAGTAAACCAGAGCCGGAGACTTCACATATGTTCCCCGCACCCTGAAGTAGCGGGAATGCACGCAGAAACGGCAGTGTTCGACGGATTCTTTCCTGTCAGGGCGGCATTCAACCATCCCTGACCTCACCTCAAGCACCCTGTATTTTTCGTCACTCATGCATGTCCTTTCCTCATAGAGTCAGGGGGAATATTTTCCCCGTGGAAACCCAGCCATGAACTCTCCGGGATCTTCCCTGCGAGGTTTCTGGCACCTCCCTTCATATTTTCAGCCTGATCTCCCCGGAGAGGATTCCCCGGAGAGTCTCTTCGAGGTCTCCTGCCTTTTTTGTGATCTCTCTTTCCATTGACTTCATTCCTGCCCTTGTCTCCCGAATCTTCACCCTTGTCTCCTCGATCTCGCGGGTGATCTCGACCAGTATCTTCTCTGCCTGACTGCCACGGTTCCTTGCCGGATGGGACTGGATGAATGCAGCCTTCTCCCTGAGCGCCTTTTCTGCATCTTTCCGCCGGGAGACGAGTGAGAAGAGGGAAGGGCATATGCTGTCAGGCGAGGAGAAAAGGTCCACCTCTCCCTGGTTCTTGAGCTGGATCTCGCCTGTCTTTATCATCGATACGACGAGCGGGGTGACACGTTGTAGACGTTCAACTGTCTCTTCACGAACGGCATTTCCTTCTGACGAGACGAGGGCAATGGCCATTTTTATCTCTTTTTCTGCGCCTGCCCTCTTCTGGAGGATCTTTTCAGCTTTTGAAAAGACGTGGACGATGGTCGAGAGCATCGCGTGAATCTCTCTCTCGATACCTGCCACTCTGTCGGACAGCATCCCGACCTCCTGCAGAGCGTCCTGCAATGCCCTGTCTTTCCTGACCTCGAGGTCGCATTGATCCTTTTCCCTCGCCAGTTCATCCCTTTTTATGGCAAGCTCCCTCTCCCGGGTCTCCAGCTGGTTCAGGCTCTCGCCTGCACCCGCAAGTGCAGTCTGACCTTCCCTGACCGATCTGCAGAATTCGCGTGCCCTTGTAAAAAAATGGCTCCGCTTTTTGTCCTCTGCCATGAGGGGTGTCATCTCATTGACCTGATGACCCAGTTCATCCACGAGTCCCCGTATCTCCTTCATCTCCTCGGGAAAAGCTGTCCCAAGGTACCGTCCCGGCCCTGCAATGGCCTTGATGCACCCCCTGAGCATTTCCGTTGC
This sequence comes from uncultured Methanolinea sp., assembly GCA_964431125.1. Classification (GTDB taxonomy): domain Archaea; phylum Halobacteriota; class Methanomicrobia; order Methanomicrobiales; family Methanospirillaceae; genus Methanolinea_A. The sequence goes on from CAYSII010000008.1 coordinate 39,250, forward strand.
CCCCAGATAGAATGCACGGGGATCGGAGGATACCGGCCGGTTCAAAGACAGCGAGATGGCTCTCACAAATTGCGGGAGAGAATTCCGTGTAATCTTTTCGAGCTTGGGGTGGTATACTCCTGCTCCTTCGCTCTCGCTGAGAGTGGCTGCACGTACGAGGAGGGCAGAGCTCACCTCGCTGAACTTCTGCCGGGAAGGAGATATTCCCCTCTCCAGTTCCTCCCTCCAGGATTGTTCCTTTTCCTCGAGGACAACCATCACTTCGTCGAGCGTGATCTCCCGGGGTGGAGGTTTTTGGGATGCAAACAGGTCTCTTACCTTTTTCAGCATGGACACATCACAGGCACCGGCCGTCTCCATCGTCCCTGGCGATCTGCCGTATCCTTGCGATACCGTCAATCTCCCGTATCACGTCAACAACTGCCGGGGGAACCAGACTCTCCCACTCTTCGCCAGCAACGATCCGCCTGCGTATTTCCGTCCCGCTGTACGAGGCCCTCTCATACATCTCCGGGGACTCAACAGATATTCCCTCCTCCTCGAAGAGTCGCACAACGAGAGGATTGCTTGAGAAAACGATGTCAAAGCGGGGTGCCATCGCCTTCACATGAGCAACCCAGAGTGCATTCCTGTGCAGGTCCTCGATGGGAATCACGTACACAGGGTTTCCGATGGGAGAAAGGGCCCTTGTTATCATCAGGAGCCTCTCTCCGGCTGTGAAAGGGTTGGACTGTTCGTGAGAGAGCTGTGCACTTCCAATCCCGATGATGATCTCGTCGACCCTGCGGGCAATCTTTTCGAGGATATACTGATGTCCATTGTGATATGGCTGGAACCTTCCGATATACAGTCCCCTGATCATCTGTCTCCCACCATGCTCGCTATCCGGGCTGCAAAGGCTCCAGCCACAAACCCGGCATCGATGTTCACCACGGCAATCACGGCGCAGGACTGGAGCATGCTTGCAAGGGCAGCGTGGCCTCCCCCCATGTACCCGTATCCTGTGCTCACCGGGACGCCGATGACAGGGCGGTCGACGAGCCCTGCGACAATTGCAGGAAGTGTCCCCTCTCTGCCTGCAACGACAACGAAGACGTGTGCATCGAGGCATTTCCTGATGGCAGGAAAGAGGCGGTGGATCCCGGCGACCCCGACATCGTAAGCGGTTTTCACCGCGCAGCCCATCTCCTCTGCGATAATCCGCGCTTCCTCTGCGACCCGCAGGTCAGAAGTCCCCGCACTGATAACCGCAACAACCCCTCCGCTCCGTGGAACGGGATCCCCCCGCGAGAGGACGCCCATCGCCGCTTTTTCGTGCCATTCGAATGATACCCCAAGCTCACTGCAGAGAGCCGAAACAGCCCTGGCGTGGTCCGGTGACATGCGGGATATGACGGTTCTTGGAGAAGCTGCCGATGCTTTCCGGATAATCTCGACGAGGTCACCGGAGGACTTGCCCTCGGCAAGAATGACCTCGGGTATCCCGCACCGTGTCACCCTCCCGATGTCAAGACATGCGAGCCCCTCCACCTCCTCGATCCGGAGTCCCTCGATCTCAGCGACAGCTTCTTCGAGGTCGAGGTGTCCTGAAGAGAAACCGGTCAATACTTCCCTGAGCCTTTTGTTCATCGCCATGGTGTGATAATTAAGATATGGGCCCCGGTATAATAAGTGATGTAACAGCCATGAGCTATCTGGTATACGTGGCCACGTTCGGTTGCGGCGTGGTTTTTTTCCTGTGGATTCGTGATATGCGCATATTCGCGCGAACTGCCCTTGCCGGTTACCGGAAGGCTGCTTGCCGGGGTGTCCTGTACTGTGCACTATCCCTCCTGGGACTTGCTTTTGCGTACACATCGGGACCGGTATTTCCAACCGAGCTCATCGGCCTTGGGATTATCCTTGCGGCGCTGTACCTGCAGGGGAGAGAGACGAGGCAGAAAGTATTTTCAAACGAGGACTGGTGGGACCGTCTGACAGGAAAGGCACCGTGCACCGGAAAAAAATCCACGCGGGAGGGTTGAGACCATCCATGCTCCAGAGACCAAGAGGTACACGTGATTTTCTCCCTGATGAGATGGAACAGCGGCGAAGCATAGAGAATGCAATGCGCAGTATAGCAAAAACCTGGGGTTACAGGGAGGTCTGCACCCCGACGTTCGAAGAACTGGAACTCTTCACACTCCGCTCGGGTGAGGGGATCATCGAGGAGATGTATGTCTTCGAGGACAAGGGAGGAAGGCACCTTGCCCTGCGGCCCGAGGTTACCGCATCGGTTCTCCGCTGCTACGTGAATGTCGGAAAAACTCTCCCCAAGCCTCTCCGCTGGTATTACTTTGCCGACTGTTTCCGGTACGAGAGGCCCCAGAAGGGGCGCTACCGGCAGTTCTGGCAGTTCGGGGTGGAACTGATCGGTCAGGACACTCCCCTTGCAGAGGCTGAGATCATCATGCTTGCAAAAAACCTGCTCTCCGCCAGTGGAATCAGGTTTACCCTGCACGTGGGACACCTCGGGTTCATGCGGGCTCTCCTTGCGGGACTCTCCCCTGAAGACCAGAAAAAAGTCCGAATACTTCTGGACAAGAAGAATTACGAGGGCCTTTCTGCCTATCTCTCCTCCCGTGGAGAGAGCAGGCGTGCAGACCAGCTGGTAGCACTCGTGGAATGCAGGAACCTTGACGATGTCTTTGCGCTAACGGGAGAGATCCCGGGGAAAGAAAGGATACAGGAACTTTTTTCAATCCTCGATGCGGCAGATGTCTCTTACACCCTCGATCCCGGAATCGCCCGTGGTCTCGATTATTACACGGGCATGGTCTTTGAGGCATTTGCTGAGAACCTCGGGGCAGAGAACCAGGTCGCCGGCGGCGGAACGTACCGGCTTGCCCACCTCTTCGGAGGAGAGGATACTCCTTCCTGCGGTTTTGCCATCGGGTTTGACAGGGTGATGGTCGCCCGCGGAGAGATTGCCGGGAGACGGGAGATTCATGTCGGAGTGGTACACACGAGGGAAGCACGCCCGTGGGCACTGCGGGTTGCAGAGGCCTTCCGCCGTGCAGGACTGGTCACGGAGACCGAACTTTCCTGCAGGAGCCTCAGCCAGCAGATCGCGTCGATCTCCCGGAGCGCAGACTATGCCCTGATCATTGGCCGGCACGAACAGGAGAGAGAGGTGGTAACTCTCAAGGACCTTCGTTCCGGGGCCCAGAAGGAACTGTCCCTCCCGCAGGCGGTCGCCGAGGTGAGTGGCGATGACTCTGGCCGATGAGCTGGCGAGGCAGCAGAGGAGTATCAGCGTTGCCGAGTTTTTCGAGAAGAACAAGCACCTCCTTGGATTTGATTCTCCCACTCGGGGAATCATCACGACGATCAAGGAGGCGGTTGACAATGCCCTTGACGCCTGCGAGGAGGCAGGCGTTCTCCCGGATATCTATGTCAGGGTACTGCGGACCGGTCAGGACACTTTCCGCATCACCGTGGAGGATAACGGCCCTGGAATCGTCCCGAATCAAATACCATTCGTCTTTGGTAAACTTCTCTACGGATCGAGGTTTCACCAGATCAGGCAGAGCCGCGGACAGCAGGGAATAGGGATAAGTGCTGCTGTTCTCTACGCGCAGCTGACAACGGGGCTTCCTACTCTCGTGATATCCCGCACAGGCGCAGGAGAGCCGGCGTTCCGGTTCCTCGTCCAGATAGATATCCAGACAAACGAACCCGTCATCGTCGAAAGAGAGGAGATGAACTGGGACAGGACTCATGGAACACTCGTTCAGATCGAGTTCCGGAGTACGATAGCAGCAAAAAAGAGGCTCCTCGAGTACCTCAAGTACACTTCCATTGTCAACCCCCATGCCCGCATCTCTGTCGAAATGGAGGAGGAGACGTACCTTTTCGAACGTGTCAGTGACGAGGCCATTTCCTGCCCAAAGGCGATCATGCCCCATCCCCATGGAATCGAGATCGGCCAGCTGATGAGGATGATTGCCGGTTCCACGGCAAGGTGCGAGGAATTCCTGGTCACGGGCTTTTCCCGCGTTGGAAAGAAAACGGCCCTTGAGATCTGCAAAAGAGCCGGGATTCGCCCTGATACTCCCGTCTCATCCCTCTCCCCTGCAGAACAGAAAAATCTTCTCACCGCGATGCAGAGCGCAAAGGTGCCAGCACCAACGACACAGGTCTGTCTCTCCCCCATCGGCGAGGATCTCATCGTCCGCTCTCTCGAGAAGGAGTTCCAGATGGACTTTGTGAAAGCCAGGACCCGCCCGGGATCCGTCTATTCCGGCCACCCCTTCCTCGTGGAGGCTGCCATCGGGTACGGCGGGAAGTTGCCTGCAGAGGGTAACGCAATCATCCTGCGTTTTGCAAACCGCGTGCCTCTGATGTACCAGCAGGGGGCCTGCGCCATCACGTCATGTGTTGCAGGCATTTCGTGGAAGAACTACAATGTTGCGCAGTCGGGACTCCCCACCGGTCCGCTGCTCATCCTTGTCCATGTCGCTTCAACAAACGTGCCTTTCACGAGCGAGAGCAAGGACGCTATTGCCGGTATCCCCGAGATAGAGCGCGAGATTACGCTTGTCCTCCAGGACCTCGGGCGGGAACTCAAGTCGTACCTGGCGCGGAGGGACAAAAACAGGCTTGCAGAGGACAGGGCGAGGGCTGTCTGCGCGATCATCCCGGACATCGCATCGAAGGTGGCAGAGATCGTCGAGCTCCCGGTCCCTGATACATCGCTGATCGAGGGGAGACTGATGCGCCGTATCGTTGTGAAGAAGGTGACGCGGGACGGGCGGGTCACCATCGAGGTCCGGAATCACATGGCAGCAAAGAGTGTCCTCTCCCTCTATGACATCTCGCCAAACGCTGCACCGGATGCGTGGCCCCCACCCTCCTTCGTGACAGAACTGGACGGAGAGTATACACGGATGTGGCAGGTTGAGGTAGGCCCGGGAGGGGTGTGGACCGCGGAATATTCAGGACCTGGCGGAGGCACCCTTCAGGTCCGGGGTATTCCTCCGGAAAATGTTGCGGTGATCGATCTTGACGCAGAGTGATTCCCTCGAAAAAAAAGCATATGAAAGGCTGATGGCAATAGCCCTCCAGTGGTACCAGCAGATGTCAGAGGGGAACATCCCCTCGATCACTCTGCCGACCCGGACGAAACAGAACATCTCCTATGACGATGAATCAGAGGTCTGGAAACTGGGGGACAGGGAAAGCGTCCGATCAGCGCACACCGCACGGAGCGCTCTCCACCTCCTCAAGATGTCGTACGTCATTGGTTTTTTAAAGACGCAGTTGCGTGAAAACCGCTCGTCGACACTGAGGGAACTGTACTACATATCCGAAGGGTGGAGGAAAGCAAAGTTCTCGGCACAGGACGAGAGCAACTACCTCATCGAAGACCTGGAGATACTGACCGATCTCCAGCGTGAGGCGTTCCACCTGAGGCCCGAAGAGGACGGTGCCACCATCTTCGGCCCGCTCCGGCTTCGGGAGATGACAAGGAGAGGTGAGAGGGTCATTCACTGCCGGGACGACGTGGGCGAGGCAGGCTACCAGATTCCTTCAAACGTCGAGAACGTGGAACTCATCGATCATGACGCAGCTTGCGTCATCGCAATCGAGACAGGGGGCATGTATGCACGGCTCATTGAAAACGGGTTTGACGAGGAGTACCGCGCCATACTCGTCCACCTGAAAGGCCAGCCCGCCCGATCCACGCGGCGCATGCTCCACCGGCTCTCCGGTGAGTTCAACCTCCCTGTCTATGTCTTCACGGATGGCGACCCCTGGTCGTACAGGATCTTTGCCAGTGTTGCCTACGGCGCAATCAAGAGTGCGCACATGTCCGAACTGCTGGCGACACCGAGGGCCCAGTTCATCGGTGTTCAGCCAAGCGATATCAGGGACTACAACCTCCCTGCCGATCCCCTGACTGAAAAGGATGTTGCTGCACTCCAGAGCGAACTGACAGACCCGCGGTTCGCATCCGATTACTGGCGGGAGCAGATAAAGCTGCAGCTTGCCCTCAACCTCAAGTCAGAGCAGCAGGCTTTTGCCGCGCGGGGGCTGGACTTCGTCACCCGCGAATACCTCCCGCGGCGGCTCTCTGAGATGGGCCTCGTTATCCGATCATGAACCTGTAGATCACCCACGAGATGAGGAGCATGATCGCTGAATACTTGAGACCTGCAATGACCCTGCCTTCACCCATCTGACCTGCGACCAGTCCTGAGAAGATACCCTGGATCATGGCCGCATGCGAGAAAAGCCGGGTATAGAAGAAGAGATCGATGTTCCCTATGAACGAGGCTGCACCTGCACCTGCGGATTCCGCCGCGCTCCCTGCTGTCGCCATCGTGCTCAGGAACGTGCTGACGAGAATGAAGATGACGAAGACAAAGACGAGGAACGAGATGAGGACAATGATGACATAGATGAGCATGTTGTTGCGACGCTCTGTCCGGAGTGCAAGAACCTCGTAGGTGTCCCTTGCTGCGGCCCGGAGGACTTCGCTCACGTCCCCTCCGGCCTTGCTCGCCTTGGCAATGAGATCGATACTCCGGTCTGCAAGGGGGGTCCCCAGGCGCGCCCGGAACCTCTGGATAGCCTCGATGAATGTCGTGTTCCACGACATCTCGTTGTCGAGGCGACGGATAAAAGGCGTGAGAGTGCTGTATTCCCCCTGGGCCACGAGGTGGATGGCATTCGGGAGCGTCATGCCGCTGTCGTTCATCCCGGCAAGATCGCGGAAGAAGTTCGGCAGTGCCTCTTCCAGGTTCTTGATCCTGCGATTCTCCCGGAAATCCATCACTGCGACAGGGACGATAGCAATGAGGATCGAGAAGACGAGAACATCGTCCACGAGCGTTGTCGTGAAAAGGACCCCCATCCCGTAGTCCCTGATTGCAAGAGCTGTCCCCAGGAGAAAAACGATGAGGGCGGCAGGGAGGGAGACGATAAGGATATTGAGGGGTTTTTCGAGGAGAACTGTGACCGGGTGCTTGATGACCCGCATGACTCCGGACCGTTCTGCCCTGACTCTCTCGAGTTTCTTGATAATCTCTTCCTGTTCACGGGCAAACTTCCCGATTTCCGATGGGGAGAGATCGATTCCTGCAGGCTTCTTTCCGGGAAAGAGCCGCCCGATACCTATACCCTTTTTCCCTGTCAATCCTGGCAGAGGAGGGACGGGAGTCTTCGGCGGGGAGACTTTCTCCTTCCCCGCAGGTTCGGGAGACCTCTTCGGTTCAATACCCGGTTTTTCTGCTATCTCGGTGCCAGAATTCCCGAATATCCTGTCTTTCAGGCCCATCTCAGCCCTCCGGTGTCATGGAACTGATCATGATAACAAACATGAGGCTCCCGAAGGGGATCATCATGTAGATGATGATATAGAGGAAGATCGGCTGGGATGACCTGGAGAGAATGGACATGATGGACTGGAGAATGATCAAAAAGAGCGGCCCTGCGACCATTGCGGTAACATAAGACTCGGATATGAGGCCCAGAGTATCGAGAAAGAGCTTCTGGGTCTGCCGGTTCTCGAGGGAGTACTGTTCTGCCTTCGTCCGGAAGTATTCCGTCAGGGAGCTTCCTGCCGAGATGCAGCCCATCGCACCCTGGAGGAACTCCTTCATCCGCAGGCTTGGGGTGGTCGCGGATATCAGTCGGAGAGCATCAATGAGATCCCTTCCGAACAGGTCAATCTCCATCGCGATGAATCGGGCTTCGACCGCACTCTCGCCGTACATGGGGCTGTTTCCAAGCTGCCTGAATATCTCTGCGGGCGGGATTCCTGCGGTGGACATGGCGGTGATGTAATTGATGGCATAGGGGAGTGTTGCATCGATATTCCTGCGGCGGTTTCCCGCGACAACACTCGGGTACACGAGGAAGATGACAAACGTGATCCCTCCAACCACGAGAAAGGATATCACGATCGCAAGGACTGTCCCGATGATAAGACTGTAGTCCGATATGAATAACAGGTATTCGGGGACGGCTCCCCCGTACCTGATCATGGAGGGGATATTGAACAGGAACGTGATGAGACCAAGGATCACAGAGGCTATCGCCCCGGCAAGGACAGAACTCAGGTATGCTGTCGAGAGGTAGACCTCGAACGGGACCTTCATCCTCGCCGTGACGAGGTCGCTGCGCAGGGCTGCATATTTATCTCTCCTTTTCCCTGCAAAGTCCCCAAAAAGACGAAATGCGAAGCGTTCCCAGCTGTTCATGTCTCTCCGTACAGCTCTGCCCTGATTCTCTCCATTGTCCGCACAGGATCACGGAAGTACTGGATGAGGATGTTGCTCACGTCACGGAAGTGCCGGATCTTCTTGAGGCGCATCCATTCGAGGACTTCCTGCCTCATCTTGAGCTCCTCTTTCATCCTCTCCTCATCCCAGCCCCGGGACTCCATGATCTCTTCAAGAACATACGACTTGCCCGAGTATGTTATCTCGTCGGTCGCAGGGTGCCACCTGAATACCTCGTTTGTGATCAGTTCGTTCGTCCTCGGGTCGATATCCAGGATCTCGATGATCTGCTTGTTCCGGCGGATTCTCTGCCCGCCGACACGGGCCTGGACCTGGACTGATATGAGGTCAAGCGCCGAGAGCATGTTCCGCGGCACGTTCAGGGGTGGGTTTTCAAGCCTGTGGACGATGCTTGCCACAGAATCCGCGTGCATCGTGGAATACGTGACGTGGCCGGTGCTCATGGCCTGGAAAAGGGTGAGAGCTTCCTTGCCTCTCACCTCGCCGACGAGGATATACTCGGGCCTCTGCCGGAGGGCGGCACGGAGGAGCTCGTACATGTCAATTTCACCCTTACCGGATGCATCAAAGGACGTCCGTGTGATGCTCGGAATCCAGTTGGGATGGGGAAGTTTCAGCTCCCGCGTATCCTCGAGTGTCACAATCTTTGCAAGCGGGGGGATGAAGAGGGAAATCGCGTTCAGTGACGTCGTCTTTCCTGATGCAGTCCCACCGGCAAAGATGCAGGACTTCCCGCTCTCCACGGCGAGCCAGAAGAAAGCAATTGCAAGGGGAGAGAAGGTCCGCCACTCGATGAGGTCCGTCGGGGTGATTGGCTCGTCCTTGAACTTCCTGATAGTGTACGTGGACCCATGGGCTGTCACCTCAGATCCCAGTGTCATCTGGATACGCGACCCGTCGCTCATCGTGGCATCGAGCATGGGCTCGGCAATAGAGATGTACTTTCCGGAACGCTGGGCGAGTTTGATCACGAAAGAGTCCAGTTCCTCCGCACTCCTGTACATGAGGTTGGTCCGCATGGACTCGTACCTGTTGTGGAAGACAAAGAGGTTTGCATTCACTCCATCACAGGAGATATCCTCGATGTACCTGTCATGCATCAGGGGATCGATCATCCCGTTTCCGAGGAACTCCTTGTACATGGCATAGAGGATCTTTTCCCTCTGGACGGGCGTGAGTGTGATCCCATAGTCCCGGATGATGTCATCGGTCACATCACGCAGAGTCTTCTTTGCAATATCCTCCATGACGTTCTGCGTGTTGATGTCGAGCCTCTCGAAGATTCTTTCCTTGATATCCCTGAAGAGATCGTTCTCTGCCGGAGTGAGTTTTGGTTCCAGCACCTCGTACAGATACTCGTGCGTTGCGTTGTCGTACGTTATTCTCACATACGCGTACGGTTCGTTGACGGGATACAGCTCTATCTGTTCGACTCCGGGTCGGGGCCGGAATGTCAGGTCGACGAGCGGGCCGTGCGTCCGGGGGTTGTACTCGACGGGGACCTTATGGATGACACTCAGGACATTGAGTTTCTTTAAAAAGGCAGATGCACCTGCTTCGGCCTGAACCTCTGATGCAACCTCCGTGACCTTCCTGATACTGGTATCGATAAGATCTGATTTCTGGAGTTCTTTTCCTGCACTATCACCCCCAAGTCCCTTGAATTTGAAAATCTCGCTCCGCTCCGGGAGCTTGATCTCATCGACCTTGAATGTCGCACCTTTCGGAAGGATGAGCCCCGAGAGATCATCAATATCATCGACCGATACGACTCCATCCTTCTCTGTCTCTCCCTTCGGGGACGAATCTGCCTTCTTTGCCGGTGAAAAGGTGGGTGAGGGGAAGACACGGGAAGGCATCTCCTCCTTCACGTCCCCGCTTTCCCCCCCGGAGTGCGGGGAAGGTTCCATCCCCATGGCGGACGATGCGGGTTTTCCCCTTCCCGGAACGTTCATTTCGGCCTGCTGTTCGGGAACCTCCCTCCCTTTTTCTGCACCAGGGACAGGCTTTCTTTCTTCTTTTCCGACCTTCTGGGGGAGACCTGCCGTTATCTCCTTTTCTTTTGGTACGGAAAACTCTTCCATCCGCTGATCCGTGAGGGGCGGGACTGTACCCTTGTAAGACTCTTGATCAGGAATTTTATCTATATCTGAAGGAGATACCCCGAGTTTTCTCATCAGGCGATCGAGATCATCCGTCTCCTCGCCAGTTTTTACCCTTGAAGGTATCTTCTCTTCTGCCTTTTTCTGGCTATCGGAATGCTCCCTTCTCTTTTTTCTGAATAAAGAGCCAATTATTCCATCTTTCTTTTTCGAATTTCCTGTCATCTCATTGTCCTTTTCAAGCCAGGCCGTTTTCCCTGGATGGATCCCCATGAGGTGATTGTGTGTTATGCACTATGAAATATTTCTTTGTGGAGCATATCGACTGAAAGGCGAATCATTCCCAGGTGTGCCGTCTGACCTGCAAGGATGCAGAGAGAGAGGTCGTCGTAACGGGCAATAACGCACCTGCCTCTCGTCCCCTCGATTATGACATGTCTGGGGTTTCCAAGGTCGATGTCTGCTGCAACTTTCCCTGCATTCCTGATGAAGTCCTCCCCTATCGCCGCTATCTTTTCAAAGTCTCCTTTTCCTGCAGTCTGGACAGGGAATCCTTCGAAGAAGGCCAGGACTGCATAAACGCCGGGCAATTCCATGAACCGGGAAAGGACTTTCTCATCCAGTCTTGCACGGGGCGCCTTCTTTGGTTTCCCGGATTCCTTGATTGACAGCCCCCTTTCAAAGCATAATTCCTCGGCAAGTGCCATCTCCTCGGGGCTGTACCTGTACTGGATGAACCGGGGTTCGAGAGTCGTCCCCTCCATGTTCCGCAAAAGGTAGGAAAAGGCTTCAAATCCATGGTATTCATTGTCCTTTTCGCGATAACATGAAGCGATAATCTCTCCATCTTTTGCGATAAAAATGCCTGCTCCCCTTTTTGTCAGGACTTCAATTCTCCCGGAAAAAGGAACTTTTTCTCCTGATACAGTATCAACAAGTGGATCCTCGACCACACCAAGATACGTTCCCCTGGGAAATATCATACAACTCAGAGAGCGGCAACGAGCCTGTCCCTATTCTTTTTCAACTCGTAGCGGATGCGCCCCACATTTGCCTCATTGCTGGCAACAATTGCGATGAGTTCATCGGGAGAGAGGGGGGACATAACAATTGGCCCCTGATCAAGTTCAACAAGCATCTGGCGGAGTTCCCCCTTCCCGAGTTCCCTGCCCATGGCTTCGGATGTTCCAAGACCTGTGGAGGCCATTGCGCCAAGGGCATCAATGTCCATCTTGCCCGAGGCTGCACTCTCAATGACAAACCCGTCACGGCCAACGACAACTGCAGCAGAAACTCCGTCAATCTTTAAAAATTCACCCAAAATTTGTTTTAGCATTCATGCCACCTTGCAAGCAATGTATCTCTCTTGTTATATATAAATAAAAAACTTTGGTTATTCATCCTCACCGTTCACTCCTTTCCCTGGCGTGGCTTGCCATTACCACCTTACCCCATCTCCCACCAATAGGATTATCAGGGGGAGCGAACCCTATTTGTACAATGCAACTTCCCCGGGGCTCATTCCGGTCGCTGGAAAGAGGGGAACGGCTGGACAATCTTCTTAAAAAATTGGAATCTGACCAGTTCTCAGGCGTGTGTTCCATCGTTTGCAAAGGGCACTCCATTGAGATCGTCACCGAAAAGGGGAGAATTCTGCTTGCCAGTTGTGACTATCTCTCGGGGGAAGATGCTCTCGCGTTCATAGGCACCCTTTTGGAAGAACCTTTCGATGCCTCGGTTTCGGACCTCACTCCTGCACAGGTAAAATTGGCCCTGGAATTCAATGAAATCTGTATCGTCAGACATTCCTTTGCCAGGAGAAAGGAATCTGCAGATAAAAAAATATCAGCTCCGCAACCCCGGAAAGAAAGGATTATTCAGCCTGTCGACAGAAATGCACCAAAAAAGCAGGAAGAAAGAGTACGAGCTATCGTTTCACCATCGTTGCCTGAAAACCAGAAAGACAAGGGGGATGCAAGGGATCAGCAGGAGAAGGAAAACCCGGATGTACTCCGGAATAGTGCTGCCAAGTCCCCGGAAACACTCTTCGAACCGTCATGCCAAACAGATGGGGAAGCTATCAATCCACCGGATACCGCGTATTCTCTTGATGATATGGACCTAAAAGCTCTTGACTCCCTGGATCTCGATGTCATGACAAGGAAGATCAGGGATAACTGCAAGCTCATGGTTGAACGCCTCCATCTCGGGTACCTGGTTATCGACGAGGATAAAAAAGAGAGTGGATAAAAGAAATGGATGTTATCACATTTGATCTCTTCCTCATCATCACGGGACTGATCCTGACGGCCATTATTCTTTTTCTTTCCCTGGTGAGTGTCATTTACACCGTCCGCCTTGCATACAAGATGGACACGCTTGTAAAACTCATGGACACATACCGTCCCGTTTCAAAGATCGATCATCCTCTTCCCGGCAGGGAACCGAGGGCCAGAGAAGGGACGCCCGGCACAGCAGCCCAGGAATCCGTCACCATTCCGGGAAAGACAAAGTTTGACCCTGCCCGTGATGCTCCTGATATTCCGACCGGAATGCGCCGCCTCTGTGAGATCTACAGGTTCGAGTCCCTGACGCTTTCTTCTCCCGACGGGCTGGTTGTTGCATCGAGCGGGCATTCTTCAGCTGATGAGGATGCTGCCCGGATAAGTTATGCCCTGATGACAGGATCTCCTCTCGGTGAAAGGAATCTTTCTTTCTTTCCCATGGAATACAAGGGAAGCGAAATGGTTGCCATCATCAGGAGAAGCGAGGATGTCCCTGAAGGAAATCTCGATGAATTGAAGAAAGATATCTGTTCACTCCTGGAGAAATGGCTGTAGGAGCATGCTTCTTATGGCGTTTTCATTAGACTTATATAAAAAAAAGGGAGAAAATACCCCTGGGGAGGGATGAATGGTCCGGGTCTTTACATTTGCATCAGGAAAGGGAGGGACAGGAAAGACTACTGCCACTGTTAATATCGGGACATGTCTTGCACAATTTGGGAAAAATACAATTATTATGGATGCTGATATCGGGATGGCCAACCTCGGTCTTGCTCTTGGACTCGAGGATGTCCCGGTCACGCTCCATGAAGTCCTGGCTGGAAAGGCACATGTCCAGGATGCAATTTATGAAGGCCCTGCAGGAGTCAAGGTCGTTCCAAGCGGTATTTCCCTCCAGGGTTTCCAGCAGGCAAACCCGGAACTGCTCAAGGATGTATTGAAGGATCTCGTGGAAGTCTGTGATTATCTCCTGATTGATGCCCCTGCCGGTATTAGCAGGGATGGTATCATCCCCCTTGCAGTAGCAGATGATGTTATCCTGATTGTCAACCCTGAACTGTCATCGATAGTAGACGCTCTCAAGACAAAGATATTGACCGAAGTAATCGGTGGGCATGTCTTCGGTGTGATCATCAATCGGGCTGGGATAGACAAGTCCGACGTGATGACCCAGAAGATGGAGAAGGTGCTTGGGGTGCGGGTCATTGGTACAGTTCCCGAGGACCCTAATATCCGAAAAGCATCGTCAGCCAAGACACCGGTGGTGATCAAGTTCCCCAGTTCCCCAGCTTCCATTGCATTGAGAAACCTTGCGGGGGAACTGGCTGGTATACCGGTGGAACAGAGAGGAGGCAAATCCCAGGAGAGGTTCATCGAACGGTTTTCAAAAGTCCTTTTCAGGGGTAAAAAATGACAATAGAACAGATTTTGCTCCTCATTGCGTGTATTGTCATCATCATCCTCCTCATCATTGTCTTTTTTATGTACCTCCGGATAAGGCAACTTATTCGGGATCTGGAGGTTCTGCAGTCACGGCTCACAATTTCAGACTCAGAACTCGATACCCTGATAAACAATGTCGAGCATATGATAAAGAAAATAAAAATATAATAATTTAAAGGAAAGATAATATTTATTTTTTCAAGATTCCGATGGCCTGCATCTCAACTGGAACACACAGTGTTCGTCTCCCCTGGAACAGCACTTTACCTCTTTTGCATCCACCTTGACGCCGTATGCTCCCTCAACAATACCCGCAAGAAGACCTGCCGTACAGAAACAGACATTTTTACCGGTTTTTCCAAATGACTCAGATTCAACGGTATGCGCCAGTGTAAACGATCGTGTCTTTTCTGCTTCATTTTTCTCCATGTTGATAATCTTGAACCATCCCATCTGCGAATAAAAAGTCAGGGCCATGGCACAGAGGATATCGGGATTGGCTTTCTGCAGGATGTTTTCCTTGATTGATCCCATGATTTCTTCTTCGGGTGTTCCGACAAACAGGATGCCAATGATATCATCCTCGGAATTCCTGATCGGCTCATAAGCCACAATGTATTTTTTGCCGACCACATCTGCATTGCCATAGTAGGTCTGGCCCTTTTTGATTACGACATCATAGACTGCGCTTGAAATCTCCGTGCCAATAGCCCTCTTTCCATCAGGACCAACAACATTGGTGGACACACGGACTGCCTTATCGCCGATCTTCTGGAAGACTGTTGCCTTGCTACCCAGATCCTTTTCGATAGAGTCAACAACATCAAAGTTGTTGTTGACGACATGGTTGCCAAAAGCTATTTGGCCTCCGGTAATTGTTGGAGGCCCGAATGCAAGGAAACGCTTGCGCAGCTCTGAAAGATCTGCATCAAGCTTGGTTCTGGAGAGGTCAAACGAAATTCTCACCTTCTTCAGGTGTTCCACATTCGCCTTTCCCATGTCCTTGTAGGCGCGGTAGTTGACACCGCTTGCCGACGCTTCTCCCATTGTTTTTGTCAGCGAATTTGTCATTGATGTAAAGATGAACTGGGGCATCATGACGACCGGCTCATCCATGAGGGAGATCCTGCCCTCGAGGGGCCTATGTTCGATGAATTCCGTGATGGCTGAATCTCCCTTGACCACCGCTTCCGCCTTGTATCTCCAGCTTGCAGGAACCTGATCGGCAACGAATTCACAATAGGGATCTCCTTTTGCATGACAGCTTTTCTCAAGGCAGAACCAGTTCTTTCCTGTGATGGCAGTGAGGATACCTTCAATCCAGCCCTGGTGGATACCGCAGACAGGCATGTTCCAGTCCTTCAGGACCTCTGATTCAAAGGTATGTTTGCATCGCATCACAATACGTTTCTCGGATGCTTCCACGATTTCGACCGGAGATCCCCATCCCTGCTGATGCTGCAATGTAAAGACGAGTTTCAGAAATTCTTCCGGCTTCAGGTTCAAACCAAGTTTTTTCAGAAGCTTGTTCAATCCCACTGCTCCAGGTCCCACGGAGCGGAAAAGTTTTCGCATGGCCTTGTTTGCGAGTTTTCTGCCAAGATTGGCCTCGTACATTTCATAAAGGGCTCTTACGAGGTAGTTTGGATTGCTCGCAGTCCTGACCCCAAAGCAGGTCATGACTCCCTCGGACGGGTTCAGGTTCAGATATGAAGTGATATCCTTGCTCCCCTTGATGATATCCTCGAAATCTTCCTTCTTCATAATACTCTTCCTTCTATTGTATCGTATCCATTCATTATCTAAAGATTATGTTTTTAAAATATATCAGGAGAGAAAACCAGGGGGGTTCTGATCTCAATTGCGGTTCTTCTATTCAGCAGAGGGAGTTTATTTCACATCACCAATATCCAATGTGACCGGCCTGCCACTGATACCGGGGTGGAACTCGAACTCGTAGACCCGTGTCGTGAGATCTCGGGAATGGACAATACACTCGTATTTTCCGTAGAGAAGACGGAATGAGACTTTTCCATCAGAACGGGTAAAGTCATTCCCAAGTACCTGTCCCCCTTTCCTGATGGAGACCCTGTATCCCGAAAGGGGAGTGCCGTTATCCATGACTATGACGGAAAATATCCCTGCGCCTCCCTCTCCCTCTCTCCTGACTTCAGGTAAATCGACCGGGAGGATACGCCTGAGGATCTCCTGGTCAAAGATGCGGCATCCCAGGATAAGCCTCTCGACTATCTCCGGCTTCGTGGAGAAGAGAATGAACTTTTCTGTCCCTTTGAGGAGATAGATCGCCTTGTTTCCAAACAGGGTCCCCTTTGAGTCATGGAAAACTGCACCCCGGGGATCCCCGTCGAGAAAGAGAAGGTAAAAATCACCCTGTTTTTCACCTGCCCGGGCTATTCCGGCAAACGATCTCTTTCGTGCAAGGGAGAGAGCGTCAGTCAGACTCAGGGGACCTTCCCCCGTCGAGCCAGATAGTATGGCTTCAAGTATGTCCCTGCTTGTCAGGAGATAACACCCCCGCTTCTTTTGTTAAACGGACATCCGATGAATGCCTGGCGGTCAGCCTGTGATTCTCCGCAGAACCGACCCTGCCATGTCCCGCTGCAGGAGAATTCCGGGGCCATACATATCAACCTGTACATCCCATGATATATCTGTATCCATGATAATCCCTCTGGGCATCAGCGCTGCAGCAGTCACGTGCACATTTCTCTATGCATCCTGGCGAGATATCCATGAAAGGCGGGTTCCTTTTCGGAGCTGGTACCCGCTGCTCGCCGTGGCAGTCCCGATGGCAGTCTGGTTTTATCTCTCCCTCCTCGCCGGGGGATTATGGTCGCTCGCTGCCTATTTTCTCATTCTGACCGTAATTTTTTCTGTTATTTTTTACGTTTTTGCCTGTATCAACCTCTTTGGAGGGGCCGATGCATGGGCTCTCATCTTTCTCTGCCTTGCTCTTCCCACATTTCCCATGGAGCCACTGTCCGGCATCCCCCCACTTGGTTTCCTCCCGTTTACCGTTCTTGTCAATTCCCTGATCCTGAACCTCCTCACACCGCTCGTCATCTTTTCATGGAACGCCACACATGGCCGCTTAGGACCGTTCCCCTACAATTTTTTGGGCTTCCCCGTCCCGGCCAAAGACCTGCCCGGCGCATTTGGGTTTATCATGGAAGACATCGAGGTTGGGGAGAATGGACTGGTCAGGAGACGGTTCATCCGCCTGGGAGAGGCAATCAGGAGAATGGTCTCAGGGAAAGGAAGGGTTTATACGAAGGACCTGAAAAATCACCCGTCGGAGTACGTGCAGGAGATGGAAGCCTACAAGAAAGCAGGGACTGTCTGGATTTCCTATGGAATACCTTTTCTCGTTCCGCTGACGGCAGGTCTCATTTCCGCCCTTGTTTTCGGGGATGTTCTGTTCTCGCTCATCCGTTTTTTTGCAGGTGTCTGACATGCTCAAGCTGAACTATTCAAACGGACTTATTCCCGTGGTGGTACAGGATTCAAAGACACGGGACGTACTGATGGTTGCCTATGCAAACCAGGATGCCATTGACCTCACAAGAAAGACCGGCTTTGCGCACTATTTCTCGCGGAGCAGGAGGAAACTTTGGAAAAAGGGTGAGGAAAGCGGTCATTTTCAGCGGGTCAGCAAAATCCTCGTTGACTGCGACGAGGACTGCGTCCTCTACCTCGTGGAACAGACCGGTGCTGCCTGCCACACGGGCTACAGGTCGTGCTTCTTCCGGACGATTGACGGTGAGATCCTGGGAGAGAAGGTGTTTGATCCCGGCAGGGTATATGCTAATAAAGAATAGGGACAAGATTATAACGGTGATATTTTTTGATCATCGTGCCGGATACAAGCGTGGTGATAGACGGTCGTATCACCTCCATGATACAAGCGGGAGAATATAAGGGTGCAACAATAGTCATTCCTGAAGCAGTGGTTGCAGAACTGGAGGCCCAGGCAAACCAGGGGAGAGAGATAGGTTTCCTCGGCCTCACCGAGCTGCAGGCCCTGTGCCGGCTTGCCGCGGAGGGTATTATCAGTCTCAAATTCGCAGGTGTGCGACCAACTCTTGACCAGGTGAAGCTCGCCAGTGGCGGGGAGATCGATGCACTTATCAGAAGTGCGGCAATCGAACATGGTGCAAAGTTCATCACGAGCGATATCGTACAGGCCGAGGTTGCAAAGGCCAAGGGCCTCGACGTCATCTACCTCCGTCCACAGATAGAGGGATTTGCCCCCCTTGCAATCGACCAGTTCTTTGATGAACACACGATGGCCGTCTACCTCAAAGAGAGGGTCCCCCCCATGGCCAAGAAGGGGACGATCAAGGAGATGCGCCTTGAAAAGATAAGGGATCAACCCATCACGGACTATGAACTGCGAAACATTGCACAGGAGATACTGGAACGTGCAAAACGTCACCCTGACGGATTCATCGAGCTGGAGAAGCGGGGGGTAACAGTCGTCCAGATAGGATCGATGCGGATCGCAATCACGCGGCGGCCGTTCTCCGATGGCATGGAGATCACGGCTGTCCGGCCCATCGCCGATGTAAAACTGGAACAGTTCAGGAAAGCTTCGATCATCAAGACCCGGATCATCGGCGACCGGCGGGGCCTCCTCATTGCAGGTCCTCCGGGAGCCGGAAAGACCACCCTTGCCCAGAGCATCGCGACCTATCTCTCGGAGAACGGGCATGTGGTCAAGACGATGGAGGCGCCGCGGGAACTCCAGGTGCCGGACCAGATAACGCAGTACACCACGCTTGACGGGAGCATGGAGAATACCGCAGAGGTCCTGATGCTCGTCCGACCCGATTTCGTAATCTTTGACGAGGTTCGCAAAAATGAGGACTTCCGTGTCTTTGCAGACATGCGTCTTGCCGGGATCGGCATGATAGGTGTGATACACGCGATCGGGGCACATGACGCGCTCCAGCGCTTCTCTGACCGCGTGGACTTTGGCGTCCTGCCACAGATCGTCAACACGATCATATTCGTTGACAGGGGCGAGATCACAAACATCTATGATATCGGTTTTACGATCAAGGTCCCGGAAGGAATGTCAAGCGAGATCAACCTCAGACCCGTGACAACAGTCTCGGACCACGAGACCGGCGAGATAGTCTTTGAGATCTTCAAGTACGACGGGGAGACAATCGTCATGCCGGTCATGGGCCCGGTTCTCCCCTCGACGCAACCTCTCAAGACTCCCCCCTCACCGGGAAAAGAGGAGCCAACCCAGTGGAAAATGCTCGAAAAGGACATCCAGAGGGAGATTGGGAGATATACCGATGGTTACGTGGACGTCCATTTGCTCTCGGACTCAAAAGCCGTCGTTTACATCGAGGATAAGGACGTCCCTGCAGCAATAGGGAAAGGGGGCAAGAATATCGCGGCAATCGTCAACAAGCTGGGAATCGGAATCGACATCAGGCCGAGGAGCGAGCTCGAGAGAGCACCTGCCCCTGCGGCACCGGCCGAAGAAGAGCTGCAGCTCGGCGGAGGTGTCAAAATACGGATGGACAAAAAACAGCTTGCGATATTATGCCCTGAACAGAGTGGAAAGATCGTCGATGTATTTGCAGGAAAAGAATACCTCTTTACCGCTACCGTCAGCGAGAGCGGGGAGATCCACCTTGCAAAGAACTCGACAATCGCGCAGGAACTCATAAAACGATACAATGACGGGGATACAATCAGGCTGAGGCCGGTATAGAGGAAATCCTTTTTGTTTCAAGACCAAGAGGGTGACAGAACGTGAACCTACCTGATTTTCGGCAGCTGGAACGGGATTGCCTCGCGGCATGGGACCATGCATTCGAGTCCAACCCTTCAGGAAAGGATAAATTCTACCTTACTGTTGCATACCCCTATCCGAGCGGTGCAATGCACGTTGGACACGGCCGGACGTATATCGTCCCGGATGTCATTGCACGGTTCTGGCGGATGCGGGGCAGGGAAGTCCTCTACCCGATGGCTTTCCATGTCACGGGAGCACCGGTGATTGGAATCTCAAAGAGAATAGCACGGGGCGATGAGAAGGCAATTCGCCTCTACCGTGACCTGTACAGGGTTCCCCCCGAAACGCTTCAGCAGTTTGTGGATCCCCTCACCATTGTCCGCCACTTTTCAGATGAGTACCAGAGGGTGATGCGTGCCTGTGGACTGTCCATCGACTGGAGGCGGCGGTTCACGACTGTCGATCCCCAGTACAGCAGGTTCATCGAGTGGCAGTGGAAACACCTCAACGAGGGTGGACATGTCAAAAAAGGGGCCCATCCCGTCCGGTTCTGTCCGCAGTGCGACAACCCTGTCGGAGACCATGACCTCCTCGAAGGTGACAAAGCCGAGATCCAGAAATTCGTCCTCGTCATGTTCCGGTGGAAGGATGCTTTCATCCCGACAGCAACGCTCCGGCCCGAGACGATCTTCGGGGTTACCAACCTCTGGGTGAACCCGAACGTCACCTACGTGCGGGCACTTGTCGATGGAGTTCCCTGGGTCGTGAGCAGGGAGGCCGCAGAGAAACTCTCCTTCCAGGATCACACTGTGACAATCGAGGGAGAAATTCCGGGATCTTCTCTTGTCGATGAGACGGTTTCCCACAGGCTTTGCGGTACCGTCCCCATTCTCCCGGCCACGTTTGTCGATCCTGCGATGGCAACAGGCATGGTCATGAGCGTCCCGGGGCATGCTCCCTTCGATTACATCGCACTCCGTGACCTCCAGTCAAAGGGACTCTATACCGGTATCAGACCGGTACGTCTGATTGCAGTCCCGGGTTACGGAGAGTTCCCTGCGAAAGATGCAGTCGAGAGGGCAGGAATCGCCGACCAGAATGACCCGAGGATGGATGAGATCACACAGGAGGTATATTCTGCCGAGTTCTCGTCGGGACGTCTGCTGCCCGAATTTGGAGGACAGCCAGTGCGGGAAGCACGCGAGAGCGTGGGGGCTCTTCTCGTCGAGAATGATTCCTCCCAGTACATGTTCGAGTTCGATACCCGGCCCGTTATCTGCCGCTGCGGGGGAGGCGTCTTTGTCAAGATCCTGCATGACCAGTGGTTCCTCGAGTATAGCGACCCTGCGTGGAAGGCCAAAGTGAGCAGCCATCTCCAGAAGATGTCGCTCGTTCCCCCTGAAGTCCGGGCGGAGTTCGAGCGGACGGTTGACTGGCTGAAGGACTGGGCCTGCACGCGCCGGGTGGGCCTCGGGACGCACCTCCCATGGGATCGTGACTGGCTGATAGAGCCCTTGAGCGACTCGACCATTTACATGGCATATTATACCATAGCCCATCACCTGAAGGAATTTACACCAGAGGAACTGACACCGGAGGTCTTCGATTTCCTCTTCCTCGGGAAGGACTGTCCACCCCACCCACGCCAGGAGAGACTGAAAAAAATGAGGGAGGAATTCTGTTACTGGTACCCCTACGACTACAGGTTCTCTGCAAAGGACCTCATATCAAACCACCTGACCTTCCAGCTCTTTCATCACGTGGCTATATTTCCTCCTGCCTGCCTTCCCCGGGGCATGGTCGTTTTTGGCATGGGTCTCCTCAACGGAGCAAAGATGTCGTCTTCAAAGGGGAACGTATTCCTCCTCGAGGATGCTATCAGGGAGTTCGGTGCAGATACTGTCCGGATGTTCCTCGTCGGAAGCGCCGAGCCCTGGCAGGACTTCGACTGGAGGAACGAACTTGTCTCCTCCACGAGGAAGCAGATCGAGAGGTTTGTTAATACAATCATGGAATCCAGGGATGCACCACGCACCATGGGCACCGCCGATTCCTGGCTCCTGTCCCGGCTCCAGGAGCACATACAGCGGACAACCGAGGCCCTCGAGAGATTCCAGACACGCCAGGCCCTTCAGGAGGCATTTTTTGCAGTGGAGGCCGACCTGAGATGGTACAGGAGACGGCTTGTCCCCGGAACTCCCGGAGGTGGAGCACTCCACGAGCTCGCATCCGTCTGGACCCGGCTCATGGCACCGGTTATTCCCTTCACCTGCGAGAGACTCTGGAAAGAGACAGGCGGCGAAGGTCTTGTCTCATTTGCCGGATGGCCCGTCCCGGATCCAGCAAAAAGGAATGGAGATCTCGAGCTTGCAGAAGAACTGCTGATGCGGACCATCGAGGACATCGAATCCATCCGAAAGGTGCTCCAGGTCTCCCCGAGATCTCTTTCTATCTGCATTGCACCCGCATGGAAGCGCGACATCTTCGTCAGGGTTGCCCGGGCAGAGGACAGGTCTGCAGTAATGCAGGAGATCATGGCGGATGGTGAGATTCGAAAAAGGGGAAAAGATGCCGTTGAGACGGTGAAGCAGTGCACGACCCTGGTACACCGCCTCCCTCCGGTTGTCGTGGAACGGTTCCTTGGGGAGGATCTCGATGAAAGGGAAGTGTTCTCCTCGGCCAGGGAATTCCTCGAGAAAGAAGCAGGTGTTCCGGTTACCATCGTCAACGCGGATGAGTCGTCCCATCACCGTGCGAAGATGGCCCTCCCCCTCAAGCCAGCGATCATATTCGAGTAGGGGCTCGGCCCTACTCTGTTTCCACGCTCTTTGCCCTTTTTACACGCTCTTTTGTTGAATAGCCCGTTACTTTATCGAGGAACTCCCGAAAACGCCTGTTCGTATCCAGGATCACATCGTCGGTTGCAGCAATGTCGGATTCGGTGTGCACGATAAGCGTTTTTCCATCCTTTCCGGGAGCTGCATCGAGCAGTCTGAGGGCACCATAGGAGATCTGGTAATGCTCACCCACCCGGACTGGTTCCACCCCGAAGCATTCCCGGAGAGCCTTTGGAATCGAACCCTGCAGATCGCGGTTGTATCCCCTCTTCACTGGGTACTCTTGCATAATACTTTTTAGGGGTGATGGAATATGTTAAGCTAATGTCGCCAGAGTCCAGACCCGATATTAAAATCTATTCGCGAGCACTCTCCGGCCCGGGATCAACTGTTCTCATGGGATTTCCCGGCAGCGGACTCGTGGGGAGCATCGCGCTCCAGTACATGGTCGATCAGCTGAATTTCGAGCAGATCGGGAGTATCAACAGCAAGTATTTTCCGCCACTTGCAATGATGAACAAGGGTGTGATCAATGTCCCGGTGCGGGTCTACGAAAAGGGTAACATCTCTGCCATCGTTGCAGATATTCCCATCCACCCGATGATCTGCTACGAGGTTGCAAACGGGATCATGGACTGGCTCGAGCCTTTTGCGGTCAGGGAAGTGGTCGCGATTGCGGGAATTATAACCAATGAGCCTGAAAAGAGGGTATTTGGAGTTGCCAGCAGCGAAGAGGCTCTCCAGCGTATCCAGGATTCGACAATTATCCTCCCCATCGGGAGCATTTCCGGAATAGCGAGCAGCATCCTCATGGAATGCAAGATCCGAAACATACCCGCGTTCGGACTCCTCGGCGAGACCATCAATGCACCCGATCCCCGTGCCTCCGCGGCAACGATCGAGGTGCTGAACAGGATGTACGGGATCAACCTCGATATCCAGCCCCTGATAGAACAGGCCGAAGAGATCGAGTCGACCATGCAGAAACTGGCAGAACAGGTCAAATCGGCTGAAACGATTCCCAAGAAAGAACATCTGCCGATGTACGGGTGATCATGATGAAATGTTACGCTTTAACCGGGATCTCTCCCCAGGTCATGGCAGAGTTGCGTGAGGGAAAGGCCCGGACACTGGAGCTCCAGAGCACGCATAACGTGGTCACCCTTGCAGGGATCAACCCGGGCGACCCTGTATTCATGACTTCCGTCGACCTGGAAGATCTCTCGCCCGGAGATACCGGAATTGTCGTCGAGGTGCTCTCCCTCAATATCACCATGAAGAGAATTGTGGAATATTCCCACGGGCTTCACTATGAGGAGAGAGAGAGAATGTCTGCCCGTATCAAGGTGCGATGCATTGGTGGATCCACTGTGAAGAGTGTCACTGTCGAGGGTTTTACCCGTCCCATCAGCGTGGATGTCATGAAAACTGCATGTTACCATGCCGGTTGATCTCCTCTATCCCCTTTTCCTCTTCTTCGTTTCCTTGAACGCCATATTCATACGCTGCGGTCGGGAAGGATGTGCCAGAAGAACGATTAATTAACCTTGACCCTGCAATAATATAGGACGGGGAGAGATCCTTTGGGCTTGTGGCTTAGCCAGGATAGAGCGCCGGGCTTCTAACCCGGATGTCGGGGGTTCGAATCCC
>CAYSII010000009.1:0-58096 GCA_964431125.1 uncultured Methanolinea sp.
TACTTAGATATATAGTTAATGTATTGTTGTTAACTTCGTGCAACAGCCTCAATAGGATCAAACAAAAAACGAGAGTCTGATAGAACCCATTTAAAATCTTTCATTGTGGGTACGATTTTTTCTAATCCTTTTCCAATATTGACAGCCTCTGTTGTAACTTCTGCATTAACCGTGGCAGACTCGATTTTGCGGTATAAATCTTGTTCATATTTTTCATATTTTCTCTCTAAGAGTTCTTTTACTTCGAAAGCCTCTGGCGGAAATTTTTTAGTTCCATCAAAGGGATTAGCATCAGAAAAACTAAAGGTCTTATCACAATTAGGACACTGGGCAATTAAATTAGAAGATTTTAATTGTGTAATTACATCTTGGGTTTTCATACTCTTAAATTTGCATAATGATATATATTTTCTATGACGTTAACGAGGTTGGTATAGGATAATTATATTTAAATATAGAGTTAGTAAAAATTATATTTATTCAAGAAACACGATGATTTTGGGGGATTTCTAAAATGGAATCTCGATATTTTCTTTACAAAATGACAGATGACAATGGAGGTGCGCCATGTATCCAGAACGGATTTCTCTCAATTGCAATATGTAAACGACGTATTCGCAAAACTGCCAAAAAGGAAGATTGGATTATTGGTGTTGGAGGCTCTAGGCTTGAAAATCGGTTTATCTATATGGCAGAAGTGACAGAGACGGTGGAAAATAGATTATATTATACCCATCCATCCTTTGCAGGGAGGCCTGATCGAATATATGAATTCAATTCGGAAAATATTTTGAAAATCCGGAAAAATGCACGATATCATAGCGATGGTGCACCAATTCTTTCAGATGTTGGATTTCAAGATGAAAATGGATATTATCCTTTTGCGAGGGTGCTGATATCTGCAAATTTTCGATATCTAGGAAGATCCTGGACCCGAGATCTGATAGGTAAATACTCGGAATTGAATAAAGTAATAAAAACTATGAAACAAGGTCACAGGGTGAACCATGATCCTATTGTTTTAATGGATTTAAAAGAATTACAAACTGAATTATGGACAAATCCTCTATATCAGGTAACAGGTTTACCATCAATGGAAATACCGTCAATTTGTTGAGGTATTCAATGACATACCCTTTACCAGTTCGTCTGAATATTTGAATTCGGATTAAATATGATTGAGCAACACCAAGGATCGGTCCAAATGAAAAATACATTCGATAATGCATTCAAATTATTAAGAATGAGTGGATCTCTTGAACTTACGACAAGCAGGCGTAAAAGTTTTACAGCCGTCGCAGATAATGCTTGTGATGGCCGCCGCGTAATTCGGTTTTTTCAGGGAGAGAAGGAATACGCTCGATCATATGAGTGTTGTTGGAGCCATTACTATAATTGTAATAGAACAAGAATCGGTATGTATTGTAAAGCCCTGGATGAACGTCTTCTTCGATAACGGCCATGGATGCAGAGAAAAGTAAATAAAGGGATTGTATATTAAAACAGGAGAATAAGATAGAATTATTCAATTATTATCATGAACTGCCGCATGGTCATTTCACTTTAAAATCTCCCTTACACTTTTCCTACCGCATTTCTGCGCGAGCACAAAATAGGATGATTTACGGGCTTCTCTGACCTCTCAGCTGGGGCTATGGGAGACGATGTTCAAATCTCATAATACGAGAGATGCCCAATCCACAGCGGCCTGAGCACCGCGAGTCAATGAGCGTCACTGGCTATACAGAACACAGCGACGAGCATGCTGCGAAGCACGATGCGAGGAGCGGGATGAGGCATCTGCCGGCGAGGAATGAAATGAAGAAGCCGGGAGCGTCAGAGGATACGGATCAGAAAGAGAAAACAGGGGCACGTTGCGAGTGCAGCGGAGTGGAGGAGCACCGGACGATAGGAGGAGCGGACGGAGACGGAGCAAAAACGAGCATGGTGCCCCGTCACGTTGGAGGAAACACCCGCTTGGTATCAGTCCAGAACCAGATGGTCGCCATTTGCAGGACGCCGACAGCAAAGAGACCAAGGACCACAGACAGGTGTTATTCCCGATTCGTAGATGCTCAAAAGCATTGCCCGCAGAATGAGGGCTATCGAGACTCCTGTAATAATCACTGCAATCGCAAGCCGTAGCATAATCTATCCTGCTCCTGTATTATGAAAAGATTTCCGGCTTGTCTTTATGGTCCTCTCCCTCCTGCGGTGAGGTTCTGACCGGAAGGAGGACCCGCACGGGGCAGGGACCTCGTGCTGCAGGAGGAGGGGCGCCGGGGTGGAGGCCCCGCCCCTTCGGCTTGGTAGGGGCGGGGTTGGGGGTAGGGGTCGGTCGCAGGGGCGAGAATGTGCGCGGTGAGAAAAATAAGGCGGAATTGAACTCCGTGCCCCTATTCCCCCCAAAGGCTCCTTTCATTTCCACGGGTTTCCCCGGGATCTAGACCGTATCAATTCCTTTCTCCTTCAGCTCCATATGGAAGCGTGCCATTTCCCGCAGCTGTTCTGCAAGGGGGACAATCTCGTTTCCCTGCGCATTGTGAAACCTCCTGTTGAGGATGTCAATTGCTTTCGATGTCATACGCAGGATTGCTTCCCGGTCATGTACTGGTTCCTGGTCCATACATGCCCCATTCTCTCCTTCACGGGAATAAACCTGTCCCATCCGGATTGGCCGGGAGGGCGTATCCCCGAAATTTTCCTATCCGGTCCTGGTATACCGGGAAATGAGGGTATTTTTTGGTTTCTGGTAGATCTCGACCGTTATCGTATCCCCGGGGTGGAATGTCCCGTCCGTGAAATCAAAGACTATCTTTTCCCCCGGGTTCCACTTCTCCTGCCGGCACCCGAGACCCCCCATTGTCTGGATGCCGAAATGGTGCGTCTTGATGAAGTTATGACCGTTGAGAGTCTCGATGGTGCAGGAAAGTCTGGTCCCGTTCCGGTAGAATGTTGCAGTCAGGTTATCGTTGTAATACGGTATTGTACCATTGTGAAGGAGGACAACCCGGGAGTCATAGGTGAGGTCTCCCTGCTCGCTTGTATGGATGACACGATGGATCTCGATAAAGGAGGGTGTCTCTCTCACTGCCGCAAAATCGAACTGGAGGCTGGGGCAGAGGAGGAGAACGAGCAGGGCAAGGAGGATCGTGATTGCTACAAGGAGAATGGTGGCAATGGGATGGGAACTTCCCCTGTCATCTCTCGCCCGGATCAAACTTTTGAAGATGCTAGTGGAAAAGAAATAAATATTGCGATTTTTTCAGAATAACCCCCATGTGGCGCTTGGAATTGAAAGGGATAATCTCCTGGGGAAAAGCGGGAAAAAGGTTTAGAGGATCTCTTCCCCTGTCCGGATCCTGAATGACATCGCGACCGGGAGAACGAAGATCCTGCCGTCCCCGACTTTTCCGGTACGGGCTGCGTTTGACAGTATCGATACGGTCTCCCTGACCTTCTCATCCGGAACGACCACCTCGATCATGATCTTTGGGATCAGGTCGACGTTCATCGTTCCCCCGCGGTACTGGAGCTTGATTCCCTTCTGGTCTCCCCGCCCTTCCACCTCGAGGACGGTCATCCCGAATATTCCCGCGTTCTCGAGATCTTTCTTGACGAATTCGAGTCTCTCGGGCCGGATAATCGCGCAGATCATCATCATGGGTAGCACCACCTTCACACCCTCTCCCCGTGCTGGGAGAGGTCGAGACCGACGTATTCCTCTTCTTCAGATACACGGAGCCCGATCGTCTTGTCGATGACGAGAGCGAGGATGTATGTGACGACGAAGGCGTATGCAAGGGCAGCCAGCGCTCCGATTGCATTCGCGATGAACTGGTCGACGTTCCCCTCGATCAGGCCGGAGTACCCGTTCACTGCCGCAACCGCAAAGATACCCGTTGCGAACGCTCCCCAGAGGCCACCCATGCCATGGATAGACCACGCATCGAGGCTCTCGTCGAGACCCCTGTTAATGCGCCAGAGCATGCACGCGTAACAGAGGAGACCGGCCACGAGGCCGATGACGATGGAGGCAGGAATGTTCACGAAACCCGCGGCCGGAGTGATGGCAACGAGACCTGCAATGGCTCCGCTCACCATGCCGAGCGAACTTGGCTTGCCCCGGATCCAGCTTGCAAAGAGCCAGGCAAGGGCACCGGCCGCAGCCGACGTGTTCGTCACGATGAACGCGCTGGCTGCAAGTCCATCGGCAGCAAGTGCCGAACCTGCATTGAACCCGAACCAGCCGAACCAGAGGAGTCCTGCCCCGAGCAGGGTCATCGGGATGTTATGGGGTTCCATGGTGTACTGGCCAAAGCCCATCCGTTTTCCAATCACGAGGGCGACAGCCAGGGCTGCAAACCCGGAACTGATGTGGACCACTGTTCCGCCTGCGAAATCAAGCGAACCAAATCCCATAGCCCAGCCACCACCCCATGCCCAGTGTGCAAGGGGGTCGTAGACAAGGGTCGTCCAGAGGATGGCAAAGAGGACGAATGCAGACAGCCGCACTCTCTCGGCAAACCCCGACGTCACGATGGCCATCGTGACCGTCGCAAAGACGAGCTGGAAAGCCACGAAGAGGAGCGGCGGGTATGCCGCATCGCCCGGATCGGACCCGATACCCTCGAGCCCCAGATGCTCAAGGCTGCCAATCAGACCACCGATGTCGCTGCCGAATGCAAGCGTGTATCCAATAATGACCCACTGGATGCTCACGAGGGCAAAGACGATGAACGAAAGGGCAACCATGGATATGAAGTTCTTCCTTCGTACAAGCCCGCCATAGAAGAAACCAACTGCAGGTGTCATCAGCATGACGAGCGCAGTTGATATCAGGAGCCAGGCAGTCGTCCCGGAATCAAGAGCCATTCAATCTTCTCCATTTTCCTTCGTATCAAACGGAAAGGTGGGGATCCAATCGGAGTACCCTTTCTCCCTCTCCACTTGATTGATAGAAAGTTTGTTCTACTATTTATTAATATTTTGTATTTGGCAGAAGCAGAACTGATCTCTTCTGCGGAGAGATTACCAGATGGATTAAAACAAACAATCACAGGGAGAAGGGGAAAGATCGGGAGAGATTCCCTGACCTTTCCCGGGAACGCAGGTGCCGAACGATAGTTCGGACTTTGTGAGATTTCGGGAGGACCGGCATCAGGTCTCTACATGCCAGGCCTCCACGTTCCATTCGTTCGGGAGAGAATATTATGTATTTGAGAAGGGGAATCCCCTTCACGCGATGCATCGTGATGAGACATGTATATTTCACTATCTCTTTATTCCAGGAAGGAATTAGGTTTCTTTTATTATAAAAAATTTTCTTATCCCGCGGGAGTCGTAAAGGAGACGAGACGATATGGACTATGCCCTGCCCCGTGCTGTGAATCTCCGGAGCGTATCGCGTCAGGTTGCTTTACCCTGACAGGATGCCTTCAGCCTGGATGAGGGGGGATACAACGCATATGCACCGATGTGTCCGGGATTCAAAGGAACCGGGACCATGGTATTTTTTCCAGGAAAAAGGGATTTTGTGATGTCCCGGCGAAAGAGAAGGAGGGAGAAATTTTTTTAGTATATGGCGAGGTAGCGGTCGAGTTCCCAGGGGTGGACGGCAAGCCGGAAGAGATCGGTCTCGAGCTGCGCGATGGAATCGAGCCCCTCCATGATGTGCGATCCCATCGCCTTGGAGATGACCGGGTCACTTTTGAGTGCCGCGTTCGCCTCGATCAGGCTTCCCGGGAGCATCTCGATGCCTCGTTTCTTCCTGTCGGCCTCGGAGAGATGGTAGATATTCACGTCGGTGCTCTCCGGCGGCATGATCTTCTTCTTGATTCCATCAAGCCCTGCTGCGAGCATCGCAGCAAAGCAGAGGTAGGGGTTGCACATCGGGTCAGGACTCCGGAACTCTGCACGGGTACTGTTGCCGCGGGCAGCCGGGACCCGGACAAGGGCCGACCTGTTGGTTGCACTCCAGGTGATGTAGACCGGGGCCTCGTACCCGGGAACGAGGCGCTTGTACGAGTTGATGGTCGGGTTGGCCACCCGCGTAATCGCCTTCGCATGGGCAAGGATCCCGCCAATGTAATACATCGCGATGTCGGAGAGCCCATCCTTTGCATTCGCATCGTAAAATGCATTCTTCCCGTTATGCGAGAGCGACCCGTGGGTGTGCATGCCGCTCCCGTTGATCCCTGCGATCGGCTTGGCCATGAACGTTGCGTGGAGGTTCCGTGCAAGGGCAAGTGTCTTTGTGGCAAACTTGAACGTGATCACCTTGTCAGCGGTATCGAGAGCGTCGCTGTACTTGAAATCGATCTCGTGCTGGCTCTCGGCCACCTCGTGGTGGGATGCCTCGATCTCAAAACCCATCTGGGTGAGTGCAAACACGATATCCCGCCGGACATCCTCTGCTGCATCGGTCGGTGCAAGGTCAAAGTACCCTCCGTAATCCTGGTACGCTGTCGATGGGCGGCCATCCACCATCTTGAAGAGGAAAAACTCGAGTTCGGGACCGGTATTGAAAACAAATCCCATCTTTTTTGCCTGTTCGATCTGGGTCTTCAGGATATACCGCGGGTCTCCCTCGAATGGTTTGTTTCCATATGTATAGACATCGCAGATGAACCGTGCGACACGGGCATCAGCAGGCCTCCACGGGAGTATGGCATACGTTGCCGGGTCGGGCTTGAGGAGCATGTCGGACTCCTCGATCCGTGCAAATCCCTCGATTGAAGACCCGTCAAACCAGATGCCCTCGGTAAGTGCCTTCTCTGCCTGCTGGACAGGAATGGCAACATTTTTTGGCATCCCCTGAATATCGGTAAACTGGAGCCTGATGAATTTGACATTGTCAGCCTCTATCCTCTCCAGCATCTCTGACACGGTATTCTTCCGCATATGGAAAATAACTTCTACCTTATCAATTATATATTTATTGTAACAGGTCTCATAATGACGGAAGGGGAGGAATACCAGAGAGGACTCTCTGCCCTGCAAAGGTCACTGTGATAAAAATGTGCGGGATTATCGCTGTCATGGATCGTTCCGGTCACCTGATGGATGGTGCAAAGATCCGCTCCGCCCTCTCGATGATGGACGAGAGGGGGAGCGGAGAGGGTGCGGGTTATGCGGTATACGGGGCATTCCCTGAATTCGCCGACCATTATGCCATCCATGTCTTCTTCGACGCCGTCCACGAGACAAAGGGACTGGTCGATTGCGAACTGGAGAAATGGGGAACCATCGTGCACGACGAGGAGGTGCCGACATTCGAGAACAGGAACATCCGGAAGGTGCATACGCCGTGGCGTTACTTCTACAGGCCTGATCCCTCCCTCATGCCAAGGAGCACAACCCCGGAAGACGACATTGTCATGCACCTCGTCATGAAAATAAATACAACAATCCCCGGTGCCCTTGTCTACTCGTCAGGGAAGAATATCGGGATCTTCAAGGCATCCGGCTGGCCTGAGGATGTTGCCGATTTCTACCGTATCCAGGATTATAAGGGATACACGTGGCTTGCCCACAACAGGTACCCGACCAACACCCCGGGATGGTGGGGTGGGGCCCATCCATTCAACCTCCTCGGGTGGAGCGTCATCCATAACGGAGAGATAACATCCTACGGTACCAACCGCAGGTACATCGAGAGTTATGGATATAAATGCACGATGTACACCGATACGGAGGTCGTTGCCTACCTCTTTGACCTGCTCGTGCGCCGCCACGGACTCTCCCCCGAAGTGGCTGTAAAAGCCCTTGCTCCCCCCTTCTGGGACGAGATCGACCGGATGCAGGAGAGAGAACAGGCTCTTTACAGGGCAATCCGCCTCGCCTACGGTTCTGCCATGATGAACGGGCCGTTTGCAATCGTCGTCGCACAACCGGAAAGCATCGTTGGTTTCACAGACAGGATCAAGCTCCGCCCGCTCGTCTGCGGAACCTCCGGGTCGCGGCTGTACATCTCGAGCGAGGAGGCAGCGATCCGCATCATGGAGCCCGACCTCGAAGAGGTATTTATGCCAAGGGCCGGGGAACCCGTGATCGGGAGGCTTGGGGAATGACGATCGGGAGTGTTCCGGTCAGGTTCGGGATATCAGTCGACCATTCCCGGTGCATGCTCTGCGGCCGGTGCGTCGAGAACTGCCCGTACGACGTCTTCCGGAAGGAGGGTGACACTATCCATGTCAACTCCCGGAAGTGCGTCGCCTGTCACCGGTGCATCGCCATGTGCCCGCGGGACGCAATCAGCATCAGGGAGCATCCCGTCGACTACAGGAGCCACCCTGTCTGGACGCAGGAGGCCCGGGAGGCGATCTACAACCAGGCACGGACGGGAAAGATCATCCTCGCTGGGATGGGGAATGCAAAGCCTTACCCGATCATATTCGACAGCCTTGTCCTCGATGCCTGCCAGGTCACGAATCCGAGCATCGACCCCCTCCGTGAGCCCATGGAGTTGCGGACGTACATCGGAAAGAAGCCAAAGAGGCTCGAGTTCGTGAAGGACGGCGACTCTCTCTCGCTTGCCACTCCCCTTGCACCAAACCTGATGCTTGAAACCCCCATCATGGTCGGCCACATGAGTTACGGGGCGATCAGTCTCAACGCGCAGAAGAGTATTGCGATGGCTGTTCGCGAGGCCGGTACCTTCATGGGGACAGGGGAAGGTGGACTCCATCCCTCCCTCTATCCCTACCAGGACCACATGATCGTCCAGGTGGCATCCGGCCGGTTCGGGGTCAACATCGACTATCTCGAGAGGGGTGCCGCAATCGAGATAAAGATCGGGCAGGGGGCAAAACCGGGAATCGGCGGGCACCTCCCGGGAGAGAAGGTCTGCGAGGACGTCTCCTGCACGAGGATGATCCCGGTGGGAAGCGATGCGATCAGTCCTGCCCCCCACCACGACATCTACAGCATCGAGGATCTCAAGCAGCTCGTGCGCAGCCTCAAGGAGGCAACCGAGTGGAAAAAACCGGTCTTCGTGAAGATTGCCGCCGTCCACAACGTTGCCGCAATCGCTGCCGGTATCGCACGATCATCGGCAGATGCGGTTGTCATTGACGGTTTCCGGGGAGGGACCGGGGCGGCCCCCCGTGTCTTCAGGGACCATGTGGGTATCCCGATCGAGGCTGCCGTTGCGAGCGTGGATGCAAAGCTCCGATCCCAGGGGATCCGCAACGAAGTCTCCATCATCGCGAGCGGGGGGATCAGGGAGAGTGCGGACGTTGCAAAGGCAATCGCCCTCGGTGCGGATGCTGTCTACATCGGGACGGCAGCCCTCGTCGCGATGGGGTGCCGCGTCTGCGGGACGTGTTACCGGGGCCTGTGCCCGTGGGGGATTGCAACCCAGCGCCCTGACCTCGTTGCACGGCTCGACCCGGAGATCGCGGCACGCAATGTCGCAAACCTCATCCACGCGTGGACCCTCGAGCTCTCCGAGCTGATGGGAGCAGCAGGTATCAACAGCATCGAGAGCCTGCGGGGCAACAGGGACCGCCTGAGAGGCTACCTGCTCGATGAATCGATCATGCGGGTTCTCGACGTGAAACCCGTGGGGGCATGATACCCGTGACGAAGGTGGAGATTGATGCGAGCCGCATGCACTATACTCCTCTCAACCGGAGGATACGCGAGGCAATCGCATCGGGGGCAGATGAGATCGAGATCTTCGGTGTGCTGGGGCAGAGGTTCATCGCGGACGGTGTACGGGGCGATGTCACGATCAGGATCCATGGTGTCCCGGGGGGAGACCTCGGCATGTTCATGAGCGGCCCGACCTGCATCGTTTATGGCAACTGCGACCATGCACCGGGAAACACGATGGATGGTGGCAGGATCATCATCCACGGGAGCGCAGGCGATGCTGTCGCCCACTCGATGCGGGGCGGGAAGGTCCTTGTGAGGGACAGCATCGGGTACCGCGGGGGCATCCACATGAAGCAGTACCAGGACAAGTGCCCCGTGCTCGTCATCGGGGGCGAGTTCCGATCCTTCCTTGGTGAGTACATGGCCGGGGGCCTCATCCTTGCCCTCGGAGACCCGGCAAAAATGAGCCGCCGCGAGAGGGGGATCGGCTCGGGGATCCACGGCGGGAGGATCGTCATACGGGGCAGCCTGCCCGACGATCGGTGCCTTGGTGTGGGCGCGGCCCAAAGACCCCTCTCCGGCGAGGGATTGAGGGAGATTGTCCCCCTGATCCACGAATTCTGTGGTTATTTTGGGCTTGACGCGGAGCCCCTGCTTGCAGATGATTACACGGAGATTGTACCGTCGAGCAGCAGGCCATTTGCAAACAAGTACACGTGGGAGTGAGGTTGCGATGAAGACACGCAGTTATATCAACCTCCGGGATGAGGTCTGGGAAAAGGGTCTCTGTTCGGGCTGCGGGGCGTGCGTCGCCGTCTGCCCTGCGGATGCAATCTGTTTCGATGAACCGGGAGGGGCCCTCCGTCCACGCAATATCGGGTACTGCAAGAGGGAGAACGACGAGGTTGCCTGCGGTGCCTGCTACGATGCCTGCCCGCGGACGGAGAAGGGAGAGCGGGAGATCTGGGGGGAATTCAGGGAGATACTGTCTGCCCGGGCGACAGCAGACATCCCGCGGAAGCAGGCTGGCGGTGCCGTGACTGCCATCCTCGCAGCGGGCCTCGGGCAGGGGTTGATCGACGGCGTGGTGACTGTCACGGCTGACCGGCTGACTCTCCGCCCGCGTTCCGTTGTCCTTGTCACTCCGGGTGAAATACTGGAGACCGCCGGCAGCAGGTACAGCTGGCGGGTCCCCCTGGCCGCTGCACTCAGGACTGCTGTCATCGACAGGAAACTCCATAACATCGCCATCGTGGGAGTGCCCTGCGTTATGAAGGCAGTCGCCCGGATACGCGGAAGTGACAACGACCTCCTTGCGGCATTCGGTTCCCGGATACGGCTCTCCATCGGTCTCTTCTGCACGGAGACCTTCGATTACAGGGTCCTCGTGGAGGAGATCCTGAAAAACAGGCATGCTATCCAGCCTGCAGACATAAACAGGCTCGATGTCCGCGGGAGACTCGAGATCACGAAGCGGGACGGGGAGAGAGTGACCCTTCCCCTGAGTGAACTGAAAGAAGCCATCCGCCCGGGATGCCACTATTGCATGGATTTTACGGCCATTCACTCCGATATCTCTGCAGGTGCTGTGGGAAGTCCCCCCGGCTACACGACGCTTATCACCCGGAGCATGACAGGGGAGGTATTCGTGGACGAGGCAGTATCCAGCGGCAGGCTGGAGAGAGGCCCGGCCGTTGACAGGGCAGCAGTGGAAAAACTCGCTGCCGCAAAAATCGGGAAGGCCAGGGAGATATAATCTCTTTTATTTTGGGAAGATTTAATGAGAAACAGGATAAACAGGTGATTATTACCACCAGGTGAACGGATAACCATGAGAGCACTATTCCTGACTGCCGGGTTCCTGATCCTCATCGTCACTTTTATTCCGGTTCATGGAGCGGATGTTCCGGCATTACCGGACGGAACCGGAATCCCCCAGCCCCTGATCCCGCACTCGTTTTATGGCAGCGTAACGGCCGCCGGATCACCCGTACCCGAGGGTGTCCCTGTCATGGTCGAAGCGGTTGGGATACGAAAGGGGATAGCCGGAAACCCCGTTTACTCGCGCGAGGGAGAATACGGGTCTGCAGACCCCTTCAAACCACGCCTCGAGGCACAGGGGGTCATGGATCCCGGGACTGAGCTTGTATTCTTCGTCGGTGGCGTTCGGGCAGAAGTGCGTCCCTCGGGAACCGACGGGGAGTGGCAGTCCAGCTTTTCCTATTCTCCCGGGGCCGTGACCAGCCTCGACCTCCAAGTCTCCATCCCTGTCACGCCGGACCCTGACTACAGAAGGGCTCCCGGAGAGAGCGGAGTATCTCCGTCCACGACCAGTCCTCCGGGCCAGCAGACAGATCCCTCCCGTAACGTCATGATCGGGCTCATTGCAGTCCTGGTCGTCCTCGGCCTGGCTGCAGTCTTCCTGGGAAGAAGGGCCGAACAGAAAAAGAAGGACAAACAAGAAGGAAAACATTCCAGGGAAGAGTGCAGGGAGAGTCCTCCCGAAGAATGACATCCCGGGTGAACTTTCCTCATCCCCCCAATTTAAGTATCAGGAGCTCTTCCGGTACATAAAACAGGCCGGGATCCAGGAGGAGAGGATCCCGGAAGATGTGAAACGCTTTCTGGTTTCCCGGAAAGAATTTATCAGCCGAAGAGCGAGGTTACGATAATGCACGATACAGAAGTTATATTTTGCATATGCCTTCTTGCAATACCTGCACTTGCATTCTGCCCGGCAAACGCCGTTTTTCCGGTCCCGGGAGAGAATATATCCTTTTTTTCGGCGGAGATCCCGCACAGTGCCGCGCCGGTACCTTATTCTGAATTTTTGTCGAGACTGTCCCGGCCACCGGATGGCATCTTCCCCGGAAAACCCCTCAACGTTTCGTCACCCTATCCGCAGGGCTTGATCCCGGATATCGTTACCCCCCCCACCGCGGAGAATGGAGCGCCCCTATCGGTTTTTTCCCCGGATGCCCAGCAACAGATGGAAAACGTGAGAGAAGCGATCAGGAAATACAAAACTGCCCCGGAAAACGCGGAGTTCAGGGAGATCCTCTC
This sequence comes from uncultured Methanolinea sp., assembly GCA_964431125.1. Lineage (GTDB taxonomy): Archaea > Halobacteriota > Methanomicrobia > Methanomicrobiales > Methanospirillaceae > Methanolinea_A. The sequence goes on from CAYSII010000009.1 coordinate 12,664, forward strand.
CCGCCTGAAATCAAGGAACTCATCAGCGGATCAGGAAAGTAAAGGCTCCGATGACGCATCCCTCGGGCTCATCCCTTCACCCATCGATATTATCTTTCTTTCAGCAGGAGAGTCGCCTGAGGCCTGGACAGGATCGGTCATGGGAGATGACAGTCGCGATATCCCCCTGGCAGGCTCTGCACTGACCAGTTCCCCTCGCACGTTCGACCTGCGATCGACGGGCAGACTGACACCTGTCAGGGAGCAGGGGCAGTGCGGGGCATGCTGGGCATTCTCGACATACGGTTCCCTTGAATCGACGAACCTTCCCGGTTCCCGGTGGGATTTCTCCGAGAATAACATGAAAAACGCCCACGGGTTCGATCTCTCCCCCTGCCAGGGAGGAAATTACCTGATGGCTGCAGCGTACCTTGCCCGCTGGTCCGGGCCCGTGGATGAATCAGCCGATCCTTACCGGGAAACAGGCGCAAGCACTGTCCAGAATATCCGGCCCCTGCAGCACGTCCAGGAGATCGTGTTCCTCCCGTCGCGGCAGGGACCCCTTGACAATACCCTTATCAAGGAGGCAATCCGGCAGCATGGAGCTGTTTACTCGTCGATCCGGTGGGAAAAACCGAATTATAATCCTGCCCGGTATTCCTATTACTACTCCGGGTCGTCCATCCAGAACCATGCAATCGACATCGTCGGGTGGGACGATACCTACAGCCGCTATAACTTTGCTGCCACTCCCCCGGGTGACGGGGCATTCATTGTACGGAACAGCTGGGGCGATGACTGGGGAGACCAGGGGTATTTCTACGTATCCTATTATGATACGGTCATCGGGAGGGAACTTATCCAGTTCTTCTCCGAGCCTGCAACCAATTACGACCAGGTATACGCGTACGACCCTCTCGGATGGGTCACGAGCGTTGGTGCAGGTTCAGACACCATCCATGCCGCAAATGTCTTCACGGCAACCGGCAACGAGGAGCTCCGGGCGGTCAGTTTCTACACGCCCATTAAAGGGAGTTCCTACGAGGTCGAGGTCAGCCTGAATCCGACAACCGGGCCACGGGGGACGACATCCCTGCCTGTCGCTTCAGGGACCCTTGCCTATGCCGGTTACCACACGATAAAACTGGACAGGCCGGTCATCCTCGGGAAGGGACAGAAGTTTTCTGTTATCCTCAGGCTGACAACACCCGGAAACGGCTATCCTCTTGCCGTCGAGTACCCGATGGCTGGGTATTCGAGCAGGGCAGGCGCACATGCCGGCGAGAGCTTCATCAGCACCGACGGAACGTCCTGGACGGATCTCACGCAGGTTGTGAAGAACGGGAATGCATGCATCAAGGCATTCACCATCACGCGGGGGACTGTGACTCCGTCGGCAACGCCGACCCCTGCCCCGACGCGCACGCCGCAACCGATCTTTTCGCCCTTCTCTCCCCTGTCTTCCGACACGAAATCCCCGGCAGTCCAGATCCTCTCCCCGGGCCTGATGGCATCCTTTTCACCGGGCGATACCATCGAGGTCAAATGGTCAGCAAGAGACAGCGGTGGTATATCGTCGGTGAAAATCGAGTATTCGACCGACAACGGCGCATCATGGACACTGCTCTCCTCCTCGTCTTCTGACACGGGATCATGCTCCTGGAAAGTGCCGGAAGGATATTCGGGGAAGGTGACATTCCGGGTCACTGCAGTGGACAGGGCGGGGAATTCCGGGTATGCATCGCGGTCAGTCACAATCAGTTCAGTGGTCAAAAAAACACCAACCATGCCTGCCGGCAAGCCAAAAACCTTCTCTCCTCTCCTCGAAAACGAGACCAGGAGGATCTCCATCGATACGAGTGCTCCTCTTCAGGTTCCAGAATCAGTGATGGCGCAAAGCGATAGTCCCTCAAAAAATAATCGCCCAATCCTACCCGGAAATATCCTTCCCATGGAATACCCGGATCGGAATATCACTGTTCCCCCTGTGATGGATCCGATCACACCTTACACGGCGGTAATAAAAACTCCGGCGCTGCAGGCTAATGACATGATTAAAGACACAAAGGCGAATCGTCTTACGGGTTATCCTGCACCCGGTTTTTTCTAAAACCTCCTTTCGTGAGGGTCCGGGGGAACAGCAAAAAGGTTCAGAACATTACTCTAATAAGAGAAAAAAGAGAACAGGAAAGAGAGTCATGAGCAGGGGAGGGGCACCTGCCCGGGGGTGCACGATCTGTCAGGAGGGCGCAAAAATGGTCCTTTTCGTGACCGGACGGTGTCAGCGGACCTGCTGGTACTGTCCCCTCTCGCGGGAGCGGAAGGGAAGGGACGATGTGTATGCAAACGAACTGAGAGTGACCACGCCCGGGGAGGCACTCTCTGTTGCACGCATGATGGATGCCCTCGGCACGGGGGTGACGGGGGGAGAGCCGCTCCTCGTCATGGACCGGACGCTCCTGTTCTGCCGCGAGCTCAAGGAAGAGTTCGGACGTGATCACCACATCCACCTCTACACGGGGGTTGCACCCGGAAGGGAAGATCTCGAAGCGCTCCTCGGTCTCGTGGACGAGATCCGCATGCACCCGCCCGAGGAGGAATGGAAAGAAATCGGGGAGAGTGCATTCATCCGCTCCGTGGAACTCGCGAGGGATATGGGCTTCTCCGCGGGATTCGAGGTCCCGGCCCTCCCGGGTATCACTGATCTCTGGGATGCACTCCCTGCACTTGATTTTCTCAATATCAACGAGCTCGAGTGGGGAGAGAGCAATGCCGATGCGATGCGAAAGAGACGGATGGAGCCTGCAGACGGTGTGCACAATGCTGTGAAAGGAGCCAGGAGATGGGCCGCCCCCCTGCTCGAACATCCAAAGGTGCACTGGTGTTCATCGAAGTTCAAGGACTCATTCCAACTCCGCAGGCGCCTGCTCCGCGTCGCGAGGAACACTGCCCGCCCCTTTGACCATGTCACGGAAGACGGGACGATCATCTATGGCGTGATCAGGAACCCGGAGAATCCCGGGGGCGTTCTCTCGCGGCTCGACAGGGACATGTACGAGGTGAGAGACGGGGTTATCGAGACCTGCTGGTGGGTTGTCACGGAATACGCGGGAGAGATCGCAGGGGAGAAATGCATCATCGAGAGATATCCCAACCGTGGCATCATCGTGGAGGTGACCCCCGTTCCATGATTTGGAAAGCGGTATTCTCGCTCTACGAGAGGCTGCTGCGGATGCAGTGCAGGCACATCCCTTCCCACATTGCCATCATACAGGACGGTAACAGGAGGTTTGCAAGGATCCGCAACATTCCGCGCTCTGAAGGTCACCGCGCCGGTGCAGACAGGACGGAGGAGGTGCTTTCGTGGGCACGTGAACTGGGGATCCGGCATATCACGCTGTACTCCTTCTCCACGGAGAACTTCCAGAGGGACTCGGAGGAAGTGCAGGACCTCTTCCGGCTTTTCAGGGAGAAGCTGACACGGGTCCCCGGGGACCCCCGGGTGCACAGGGACGGCATCCGTGTCCAGGTCGTGGGGGACAGGACGCTCCTCCCACCCGACCTCCGGGAGGCGATCGCCCGGGCCGAAGAGGCGACAAAAAATTACAGTGAATATTTCCTCAATGTCGCCCTCGCTTACGGCGGAAGGAACGAGATCGTCAGGGCAGCCCGGCGGATCCTCCGGGGGGTATCCGAGGGTACCTGCTCGATCCCGGAGATCACCCCCGAACTCGTGGAGTCGCATCTCCATGACGGGCAGAATATCCCCCCTGTCGATCTCATCATCCGGACGGGAAACGAGTACAGGACCTCGAATTTTCTACCGTGGCTTGCAAACGGGCACGAGAGTGCGGTGTATTTCTGTGCCCCTTACTGGCCGCGGTTCCGGAAGATCGACCTCCTCCGTGCGATAAGGACATACTCCCAGCGGGTCGATGCCCTGGGAAAGCCAGCGTGACCGGGAGAGAGGTCTTTTCCGGCAGATGCACTGCCCCGGGACTCCTCGTGCACAATGCCGGGATATCCCAGCAGATCGAATGGAAGTCAGCGCCCGAAACGTCGCATCCTGGACTGGTAATCCCTCAGTGCACGGAGAAAATCTGTTTTCCGGAATAGGGGCCAGTTTACGTCAAGGAAGAAAAGTTCTGAATAGACGGACTGCCAGATGAGGAAGTCTGTCAGGTGACTGCCTCCCGTCTTGATGACAAGATCGGGGGTATACCGGAAGGTGAGGTGGTCCTCGATTGTCTTTTCCGTGACCTGTTCGGGAGGGATCCCTTCTTGCGCAATGCGGCGGATGCACTCTGTGATCTCCTCGCGCCCGCTCTTTCCGATTGCGACATGGACATTCATCCCTGTCCCGGTAACTTCGGGTTCTTCCTTCCAGTGGAGTGTCAGCTGTGCATACCGCGAAATTTTGCGGATGCCGGGGACGAGATGCACGGCCTCTTCGGGTTTATCCGTGCTGATGTGGAACATTACACCCTGGATCTTTTCTATCTTTTCCGGTTTTTTCGCCTTTTCCTGTTTTTTCTGGAGATTTTCCGAGACCTCGGTGCACCAGCGGACGACCTCGATAATTTTCTCTGGGGCTTCTCCTTGCTCCCTCCCGGTAATCATAAAGCATATCTGGGAGGGGAGTGTCTGGATATCCCCAAGGAGTTTCCTCTCGTACAGCCAGTGTATCATGATGCCCAGTCCAGGATTGCTTCTCTTCCCATGCAGTTGAGGAGGGCGTCACTTGTCGCCCATCCCCTCCGGCATATCCCGACACCGTACCGCATCCAGCCAAGCTCCTCCGGGCTGTGGGCATCGGAACCCAGGGCGACCTTTGCCCCTCTCTTCACCGCCTGCCTGATATACATATCATCGATATCCATCCGGAAGGGTGAGGCGTTGCATTCCAGTGCCTTGTCGTTTGCGGCTGCTGATTCAATGACCCTCTGCATGTCGATTCCCGATGGCTCCCTCCCGCCGATGATCCGCCCGGTGGGATGACCGATGATGTCCACGTGCTCGTTCTCGAGTGCTGAAAGGACCCTGCGCGTCATTGCGTCCGGGTCCTGGGACAGGGCCGAGTGGACGGACCCGATGACGAGATCGAGGTCTGCAAGGACCCGGGATGGGAGTCCCGGTGTCCCGTCTGCAAGGATATCGACCTCGATACCGTGGAGGATCCAGCACCCTGACGTCCGGTTTACGACCTCGATCTCGTGGGCCTGCTTTGCGATTGCGGACTCGTCGAGGCCATGGGCGATCCCGAGTGTTGCGGAATGATCCGTGCAGAGGATGTACTCGTAGCCCCTCTCCTCGCCGTACCGGGCAAGGTCAGCGATACCCATGTGGCCGTCGCTCCACGATGTATGGACATGGAGGTCCCCCCTTATCTCATTTTCCTCGACGAGGCGGGGCAGTTCGTGTGCGAAAGCCGCCTCGATCTCTCCCCAGTCCTCGCGGAGTTCAGGGACGATAAAGTCCATTCCGAGGAACGAAAAGATATCCCTCTCGTTTGCAAAAGAGTAGGTTTTTCCCTTCCCGGCGTCTTCTATCCCGTACTCGTTCAGCTTCAGTCCTTTCGAGAGTGCGATCTCCCTTAACCTGATGTTAAAAGCCTTTGAACCGGTGAGGTAGAGGAGCATGGCACCGCAATTCTCGGGAGCGACGAAACGGACATCGACCCGGGTCTTTTTGTACCTGAAAGAGGTTTTCTTCTCCCCTTCATCGAAGACCTCGTCTGCTATCTTCCTGGCGCGGGGGTTCACCTGAGAGGGTTTTTCTGTAGTCACGATGTCGATATCGCCAATCGTACTCTTTCTCCGGCGGAAACTCCCTGCTACCCGGAATGTCCGCCCGGAAAAAACGCTGCTGATATCGCTGATGATCCGTTCAGCCTCCTCGAGGGTCAAACGGCCCGACGGGGCGCGAAACTGCCCGATTGCCCGGAGGATTGCTGCCTCTTTCTTCTCACCGAATCCCCTGAATGCACGGATGCGGTGAGATCTTGCTGCACGTTCGAGATCGTCAATCGAGAGGATGCCGTACTTTTTCCAGAGGAGGCTCACAGTCTTTGGGCCGATACCCTGGAGGGAGAGCATCTCGAGGACAGAAGGGGGAGTCTTTGCCCGCACCTCTTCCAGTTCATGGAACGTACCTGTCCCGATAATCTCCCCGATCTTTTTTGCTATCGCAGTCCCGATGCCGGGCATGGCCTCGAGTTCGTCCTCCGAGAGAGAGGCAACAGGGACAGCAAGCCTCGCTATGATCTCGGCGGCACGCCTGTATGCCCGGATCTTGAAGGGATTGTCGTCCAGGATCTCGAGGATCTCACCCATGAGGTTCAGTTTCTCGGAGACCTCCCGGTTTGTGACCGGCATGTGAAAAAGTTCCTCCCTCGGGTCACCTGAGGTATGTACCCCTGCGAATCTACATATGCGTTCGCTTTTTTTCGGATGGCCACATCTCTCCCGAAAACGGGATGAAATTTATGGCCGGAGAAAAAAAAAGGGGGGATTCAGATGTGCTGGTCGATATCTTTGAGCAGCTGCTTGATATCGATCCAGATGATGAGCTCGTTTTCGGCCCGGTCTTTGTCCTTCTCCCTGACAGACTTCTTGATGATACCGAGGATGGCCACGTCCTCGCCGATCTCTGCGGCGGACTTGGTGTCCACGTCTTTTAAGTCGAAGGTGGAGACCGAGAGGACGTCGTCGACCATGATCCCGATCTTCGACTTCGTGTTCTTCTCGTCCAGGACGATGATCCGGCAGTTCTCCTCGGGCTGGACCGACTCCTCGCTGATGTTCATCCTCTGCTTGAGGTCGACGATGGTCGTGATCTCGCCCCGCAGGTCGATGATTCCCTTGATGTAGGACGGCGTGTTGGGTAGTCTCGTGATCGTCGTGTACTCGACGACCTCTTTCACGTCGAAGAGGTCGATTGCGAAGTGTTCCTTCCCGAGGAGGAACTCGACGACCTGGAGGGTATGCCCCCCTCCACCAGTCCCCTTCTCGGGGACTGCCGCCGCCTTTTCCAGGGTTTCCCCGCTCTGTTTTGCCGCCATGGACTCCTCACACTCTCCGCCGGGTCAGACCCTGAACTTGGAGATCTCGGTCGACACCTTCACGACAATTGCATTGACGTTGGCAATGACCTTTGCGATCTGGTCGATGGCCGCAGCAGTCTCTTCGCTCACTGCTGCCGAATCCGTGGCTTCCTTTGCAGTGCTCCGGACCAGGCTGTTGACCTCGTTGATGCTCGCCGTGACCTCCTCGACGGATGCAGCCTGCTCCTCGGATGCTGCCGCAACCTCGGTCACGTTCCGGCTGATCTGGTCGATGGACTCCACGATCCTGTTGAAGTTCTCGAGGGTCTCTTTCAGTGCAATGCTGCCCTCCTTGACCTCCCGGTTCGAGACTGCAACCGTCTCTGCAGCCATCTGGGTCTGTTTCTGGAGGTTGCCGATCATCTCTGCGATCTTCTCCGCCGAGACCCGCGACTCCTCGGCCAGCGACTTGACCTCGGTCGCGACCACGGCGAACCCCCTGCCGGCATCCCCGGCCCGGGCAGCCTCGATTGCGGCATTCAGCGCGAGCAGATTCGTCTGGTTGGCAAGGTCCGTGATCAGGTTGACGATCTCGCCGATCTTGTCCATCTGGGACTTGATCTCCAGGATGATCTCGTTGACCTCGTTCGACGACCGGGTGATACCGTCCATGCCGCCTTCGGTCTTCTTCGCAAGTTCGATCCCCTTCCGCGAGTAGTCATTGGTCACCTGGACGAGCTGGGAGACGGATTCTGCCTTCGTTGCAACCTGCTGGATCGTCTTCGAGAGGTCTTCCATGGCTTTCAAGACTTCGGCAATCCCCTGGTTGCTCTGCTCGGCATTGGTGCTCACAGCAGCCGCGTTCTTTGCGACCTGCGCCGACCCGGCAGAGACCTCCTCGATGCTCGCGTTTGCCTCCTCGGCGCTCGCACCAAGTTCGGTCACCGTCTGGTTCACGAGCGAGAGAGCCTTGCTGACCTGGATCCCGATGTTGTCAAGGGCATCCCTGAACTTTTTAAAGTCTCCATGAACTTTGAGATCGCTGTTGAAGCGTGCTGAAAAATTCCCCTGAGCATATTCTTCTGATATACGTATTGCCTCGTTGAGCGGGACGATAACTTGGTCGAGTGTTTTATTGATTCCTGCGATAATTTCCCAGTATCTGTTCTTGAATTTTTCAGCATTTCCTCTTTTATTCAATTTTCCTTCGACTGCTGCAATCGAGAGCATGTTTGATTCTTCAACAAGTGCATTAATGGTCTCGATGCACTGGTTGAGGTTGTTCCTGATCACGTTGAAGTCGCCGCGGTACGTCTCGGTGATCTTCTCCGGCAGGTCGCCCCTGCTGATCCGGTCGATGTATGCAGCGGCGACATTGAGTGGCCCGATGATGGCCTCAAGCGTCTCGTTGAGTCCCCGGATGAGGTTTGCATAGTCGCCTTTAAACTGGGACGGGTCACCCCGGACGGAGAGATTACCTTCGGATGCAGCCACGCTGATCTTTGCGATCTCGTCCGAGAACTTCTGGATCGTTGACACTACCCCGGAGAAAGCCTTCGAGACCTCCGCGATCTCGTCTCCCCCGGCAGAGACATCCGTCGTCCGATCAAGGCTCTTTGAGGCCGTGGTGAGGTCGCCCTCCATGACCTGGTTCCCGAGTGTCACGAGGTCGCCCATCCGCCTTGCAATCGACCTGCCAAACAGGATCGAGACCAGTGCACCGGCTGCAATGCTTGCAACGAGGATGATGACGATGGCATTCCGGATGTCATCGACCGGGCCCATGTAATCTGCAAGGTTGACCCGCGATGCAATGATCCAGTCGAGTTGCGGGAAGTACATGTAGTACGTATCAACGTCCTTGCCCTCCCAGACGTAGGTGATCTTCCCGGGCTTGTCCCTGTACTTGTCCTTGTTGGCAATCATCTCCTTGACGAACGTTTCGCCGGCCATGTTCTGGCCCTGCAGGGTCGGGTGGACGAGGAGAGTTCCCTTGCTGTCCATGACGTAGACGTACCCGCTCTGCCCGAGTTTCGTCCCGAGGATCTCTCTCTTGAGGCCGCCGTAGACTGCATCCTCCGGGACACCAACGAAGAGGATGCCGATGATCTCTCCGCTTGCACTCTTGATCGGCTCGTAGGCCGTGATGTACGTCTTGCCGACCACGTCGGCAGTGCCATAATACGTCTCGCCGCGCCGGATGACTGCATCGTAGACCGCATCGGATACCGCTGTCCCGAGCGCCCGCTTCCCGTCGGCTCCCACCACGTTCGTGGAGACCCGGATCGCCTGCCCGTCGGTCTTCATGAAGATCGTGGCCTTCGACCCCGTCATCCTCTCGATACTGTCCACGATCTCGAAGTTATCGTTGACAACGTAACTCTTGCCATTCTGACTTTTGAGAACGAGTTTGCCACCGGCGATCTCGGGAGTGCCGTACGAATAGAAGGTGGAACGAAGGACGTTTAAGTCCCCATCTACTTTACCCTGCGCGAGTTCGTACGTGTTACTCGTCATTTTCCCGATACTCGATATCTCCGTCGACAGGAGGGCATCGACCTGTTCTGTAATCGCGCTGCTCGAGCTGGTGTAGGCAACGATGCCAAGGAGGAGTGTCGGCACGGTCACCAGTACCAGGCAGATGATCAGGATCTTCGTCCCGATCTTCATCCGTGAGAACCCAGCTAATCTGGCCATACTATCGTCCTTTTGATTCTCGTGATGGAATCACCCTTTTTTCCAACCGACGTGCATGCTGAATTTTCCCCCCCCTTGATGAGGCCATGCCGAAGCCATTCAGTTGGATTGAAAAGATTTACCCTTTTTATCCTATATAAAATTATAGGTCAAGTGAATAGCAAATATAATAATTAATATAGTTACACACTAACGATGGTAATTGTTGGTCCGTATATTGGTTACATGCTAGTCTGCATATCCTGGCGATGATTATGGCAGAAAGGGGGGACGTTGATCGGATCAGGCAGCTGCTGGGGGAGCACAGGAACGGTCTTACCATCGACGAGGTCTCCCGGCACCTCGGTATCAACAGGAGCACTGCATCGAAGTACCTGAATGCACTCGTCTCCTCCGGTACTGCAACCATCCGGAAACTCGGTCCCGCAAAGCTCTTTTACATCCGTGAACTTGTGCCACTCCACCAGCTTCTCAATTTCACCTCTGACGGTATCGTTATCGTTGATAGCGGTTTCGAGATCCATTTCGCCAATAACGCCATTTTATCCCTTTTCAACCTTGATGAGAGATCACTCATAGGCTCCGTTATCTCCAATACACCCCTGTCGGCACTCTGGGATGAAGAGGTAAAGCGTGCCTTCGAAGAATCCCGCATCCGGCAGGAAATAGAAATGGAGGGGACAATCAATGTCAGGGGAAGAGTCATGGGAGTCCAAAAGAAGGTTATTCCCGTCCGGTTCGAGTCAGGGGCCACGGGATACTGTTTTGTATGCCGCTTTGGCGAAGGGACGGGCAGAGGAACGGTCACCTGCGAGACTTCAGGCATATCGGATACGGCCCTCTTCTCCCAGTTCTACCAGCTCTCCGCTCTCCTGCGGCGTCATTCCATGAACAAGGTCACCCTTGCACTCGAAATCCTCAAAAAAATCAGTGATAACCGGACTTCACCCCGGTTTTCCGAACTCGCAGAAGACCAGGAACAGGTTCTCAAATCACTCCTCCTCCACACGAGAACGTTTGATGAGTTCCTCGGTGACACGCCACCGGAACTCCGGTGGAATTCCCTCGAGGAGATCGTGGGAACTGCCCTCTCGCTTGTCAGGCTCTCGCACGTGCGGTTCTTTTCTGATATCCGTGGCGTGGATCTCCTTGCTGACCAGAGCATCTGCCGGGTCTTCCAGGCACTCCTTGAGAATTCCATTGTTCACGGGCAGAAAGTGACATCGATCCGGATAACGGCACGGGAGTCACCGGAGGGGCTGACCATTACCTGCGAGGATGATGGCATCGGCATCCCGGAGAACGAGAAGGCAGCGCTCTTCGAATGGGGCCGCGGGCCCCGGAGGGCACATTCCCTGTTCATCTGCCGGCAGGTGCTTGCAGCATCAGGAATGTCCCTCCGTGAGACAGGAGAGTATGGCCGCGGTGCACGGTTCGAGATCCGGGTCCCGCCGGGAAAATACAGGCTGCGCTCCGATTATACTGCCGGAAAGGGGACGGTCAGTCCTTCCTGATAAAGATCTTCTGGAGCGGTTTGAAGGGAGTAAAAAGGTTTTCAACCTCCCTTCCCAGGAATTCTGACATCCCCATGATGTAGTAGCCTCCCGGGCGGAGTCCCTGGTGAAACATCCGGACAAGGTCGTTCTTCTGCTGGTCCGAGAAATAGATCGTCACGTTCCTGCACGAGATGATATCGAGACCTCTCTGGATGGGCACTCCTGACATCAGGTCATGGTGCTGGAACCGCACCATCTCCTTTACATGGGGCTTGATTGCGTATTTTCCGTCAGGCATCGGGGTGAAATGCCGGTGAAGCTGCCTCTCGCTGACGAATTCGAGTGCTGACTTTTCATATATTCCTTCCTTTGCCTTTTGCAGGATGACATCGTCAATATCGGTTGCAATGATCTGCCAGTCCACGTCTTTGCGCAGCAGCGTCTGGTCATGGAGCATGATGGCATAGGAGTAGGGTTCTTCCCCTGAAGAACACCCCGCGCTCCAGATCCGGATCCTGTTCTGCTGGCGTAAGATGGGAATGATGATCTCATTTTTCACGCATTCGAAAACCGCAGGATCCCTGAAGAACTTGGTGACGTTTATCGTCAGGGCATTTTTGAGGGGCTGGTGTTCTTCCGGGTGCGAAAGAAGGTAATCCCTGTATTCCCGGTACGTCCCGATGTGCCGGGCATTCATCCGGGACGCAATGCGTCTCTTTATATAGTCTTCCTTGTAGCTCGTGCACTGGATCTGCAACAGTCGCTGGATCGTCTGGAGGAGAGTCTGGAATTCATCCATGGTTTTCCCGGTCGCAACCCCAGGGCGCGGTTACCGCCTGGCAAGTTCAAAGATATGGGATAATACCTTGTCGATATCAAGATATAAAACAAGCTTTCTGGCACGCTCTTTTTGTCCGGTTCCTGCCCTGTCCTCATCCATCCGGATAATACCTTTTATGAAGGTTTTCTGGGACTTCGTGGTATCATCCTCTGCATACTCGATATCGGAATCAGGAACCGGTGAGACGCTATGGACTTCGTCCACGATGAGACCTATCTTGTCTCCCCTTGCGGTCTCGGGGACGAGGATGATGAACTTCTGGGATTTTGGCGCAACCGGAGAAGACTGTCCGATGATCCTTGCAAGCCAGATGAGAGTGGTAATCTCCCCCCTTATATTTGTCATTCCGGCGATGTACTCCGGTGTCCTCGGGATGGATGTGACGGGGAGGGGGTCCACTATCTCGCGGGTGTACCCTATGTCGATTGCATAGGAGTTTCCTCCCAGGCTGAATTCCAGGATCTCGGGCATCAGGAAGTCGCCCCGTTCAGGTCTTTAATTTGAATGATTCCACGACTCTCCGGCACTCTGCCATCTTCTCCCTTATCTCGCTTGTTGCACTTGCAATCTCTTCAACCGATGCACTGCTCTCCTCGGCAAGTGCGGCAAGGTTCTCCGAGCTCTTCTCGGTGTCAACGATCAGCTTGTGGATGGTCTTGATGTTGTTCATCACGTTTCCACTCGCAACGGTCTGGTTCTCTGTTGCCCTGGAGATCTGATCAATACTTTCAGCAGTTGTCCTGATGCTGCCTGCCATCTCGTTCAGGGCATTGATTGTTATCTCCACGCTCCGGATTCCGGTCATTATCTCGTCATATGCTTTCTTCATGGAGCTGACGGTCTGGGTGCTCGAATGGGAAATATCCTGGATGACAGACTCGATATTTTTGGTAGCGTTCTTGGAACCCCCCGCAAGGTTCCTGACTTCTTCTGCCACAACGGCAAATCCTCTCCCGTGTTCTCCCGCCCGTGCAGCCTCGATGGCAGCATTCAGCGCGAGCAGGTTGGTCTGGTTTGCAATATCGGTGATGACCTTGACAATTTTCTGGATCTCCAGGGTCTTTGCATTCAGCGAGACCATCTCGTCCATGACCCGCCGGGAGAGATCCTGCACGAGGTTCATCTTGTCGGAGGCCTCTTTTCCCAGTTTCCCTGCATTTTCGCCTGCGGAAAGCACTTTCTGGGATGTCAGGGCCATTTCCTGTGATGTGCGTGCTATCCTCTCCACGTCGGTATTTAAATCGGCAATCTCCTTTGTCACTTTTTCGAGCTGCTGGAGCTGGTTCTTCGTATCCTGGGAGTTCTTCTGGGCCGTGAGGGCGACGTTCTGGGATGCCCGGGCTATCTCATCGGTCCCGGTAAGGATATCGCCGATGGAGCTGTCGAGGAATTCGATGGTTTGCCTAAGGTCTGAGAAGAGGCCGGTCAGCCGGTCGATACTCGTGTTTAAGTCCCTCTTGACCGATTCGAGCGGGTCGTTCTCGTACAGGGGCGCTTTTTTGGTCAGGTCTCCCTTCGCAAGCTGTGCGAGGACTTCCCCGATCTCTCCCATGCTCTTTTTGAGACGGTTTTCAAGGGCTCTCTTCTCTGTCACATCGTTATAGATGACAAAGACTGTCTGGAGATCTCCCTTTTCGTCGAGAATGGGTATGCCATACTGTTCCAGCACCCTGACCCCGGCAGGCATCTCCACGGTGACCTCGCCAAACGACCTTCTCTTGGATGTTACTGCCACCTTCAAACCTTCACCCTTCTGGTCGAGGACCCTGAAGCTCTTTGCACTCATCTTCTTGAGCTGGTTGCGGTCGATCCCCGAGAGCTGACTGTATGCCTGGTTGGCTGAGAGGATGTTCCAGTCCCGGTCGAATATCAGGATGGGAAACGGGTTCTCTGCAAAGGTAACCTGGGTGCGAAGGCGCAGCCCTTCGGCAACATTCATGAGGGCATTGATAGTCTCTGCATACTGCCGGCACGCCGGGTCCACCCTGTCCAGATCCAGGGTCACCGTGAAGGGACCTCTCTTCCTGAGAGCCTCCTGAATGTCAGCGAGTATGCCTTTCCTCTGTCTGGATGTCATTTTATGATAGTGTCTGCGAAGGAGTATATTAATTCATTGCTAATAATCATCAAAAATGAAAAGCATTGCTGTTCATTACAATCAGTCTCGTGGCCCCCCTTCACGGACTTATTCAGATTCTCTCCAAATCACGGGTTTCTCACGGCTTTATCCAAATTCTCAAATAATCTCAGAGACAACGTACTCTGCCATGAAGACTTCTGCCGGGGAAGACCTCCTCGAGGCTGCCTGCATCCTCCGGGAGAAGAAGAAGGGGATGCCCACAGCAGGGGAAGTTGCATCTCTCCTCTTCGTATCCCCGGAGAATATACGCAAAGAGGCTCTGCGCCTCGAGGAGGAAGGATACCTCAGGGTAATAAACGATGACATCCTCGAGCTGTCCGAAAAAGGAATCGAAGAGGGGATGCGCATCATGAAGAAACACCGGGTGCTCGAATGTTTCCTCTCGGAGATACTGGGAATGAAGCGGTCTGCGGCATCAGAAGAGGCATGCATTCTCGAGCATACGATATCGGACGAGACCACCAGAAGGCTTGAAGGCTTCATGACTCTGCCCCGGGGAAGGGGACGGCGGTTGCAGAGGGGGCGAAAGAGGATTCCGGCGCTTGTGGATTTCCCGGAAGGAACGGATTTGAAGGTTCTTTCCGTCCTCTGCCCCGGCGGGTGCGAACGACTGGGTGACCTCGGGATCCTTCCCGGAGAAGTTGTCCGCATCGTCCATATCCTCAACGGGAAGGCGGTTGTGGTGCGGGTGAAAGGGTGCGACATCGCTTTGAGCCATGAGATTGCCTCTTCCATCCTCGTGGAGAGGGTGAGATGAAGATTGGACTCATCGGGAACCCGAACGTCGGAAAATCTCTCATATTTCACCAGCTGACCGGCATCGGTGTCGAGGTCAGCAACTATCCCGGGACGACTGTCAATCTCCTCTCCGGAGCGCTCTGTTACGAAAAGGAACGTATCGAACTGGTTGACCTTCCCGGGATTTATTCCCTCGACGGGACGTCTCCCGAGGAAGAGATCGTCAGGAATTTCATCAGGAAGGGGGATGTCGAAAGGCTCGTTGCCATCCTCGATGCCACCCACCTCGAGCGGAACCTCTACCTCCTCCTGCAGGTGGCGGAATACAGGTTACCCCTTATCGTCGTCCTGAACATGATGGACGAGGCTGCAAAACAGGGGATCGAGATCGATTCCGAGAAACTCTCCTCAATCCTTGGCGTTGAGGTCATCCCGGTCACAGCAATCCAGGGAAAAAATGTCCAGGAGATCATTCCTGCAGCCCTCTTTCGCTCCCGGATTCCGGGGATAACCGTGCCCTATGACCTCCATATCGAGGCTGCCATCAGGAGCCTCGTTACCATCCACGGCGTCAGCAGGATTGCCGCACTCCAGGCACTCCAGGGAATGTCCGTGACAGGGGATCTCGCGGAGTCAGTGGCAACACTGGCAGCAGAGATCGAGGAGGCTCACAGGATGTCTGTCCCCCAGATCATTGCCGGCAACCGTCACCACTGTGCAGGAAGGATTGCAGACAGCGTCGTTGCAAAGAGGCAGCAGGCCCCCCCGGGATCCCTCGAATCCATTCTTGCCTCCCGGGTATCCGGGCCACTCATCCTTACTTTTGTTCTCATTGCCATCCTCCTTGCAGTCTTTTTTATCGGTTCGTTCCTCGAGGAACTGCTGGTCGGTGCATTCGAGTCGCTTGCGATCCAGCCTTTCCTCTCCCTTGACTCTCCCCCCCTTGAAAAGCAGGTCGGGCTCGCGGTGCTCCTCGCGTTCCAGGCAGGGCTCGGGATAGCATTTCCCTTCATCTTCACGTTCTATATCTTCATCTCCCTCCTCGAAGATTCAGGGTATCTTACGCGGGCAGCGTTTCTTGCAGACAGCATCATGCACCGCCTGGGGATGCACGGGCAGGGAATCATCCCCCTCATCCTTGGATTCGGATGCAATGTCCCGGCAATCATGAGCATCCGCCTCCTGAGGACACGCAGGGAGAGGGTCATTGCATCGTTCCTCGTCAGCATGGTCCCCTGCTCTGCCCGGACGGTCATCATCGCGGGAATCGTCGCAGCCTTTGCCGGGATCGGGGCAGCTCTCTCCATCTATCTCATCATATTCCTGCTGATCATCGGGACAGGCCTTGCCCTCTCCCGGATCACACCCGGCGAACGCTACGGGATGATACTCGAACTGACACCCCTCCGCGTGCCCAGACTGGAGAATGTCATTGCAAAATCGTGGTACAGGATCCGCGAGTTCCTCCTCATCGCAATGCCCCTCCTTGTCGCTGCGAGCATCGCTCTCGGGTTCCTGCAGTACGCTGGCTTTTTTGACCTCTTTGCGGAGATTATCGCGCCGTTCTCCGAGAACGTCCTTGGACTTCCCGGCTATGCAACGACAGCTCTCTTTTTTGGAATTCTCCGGAAGGAGATGGCCCTCGAGACCCTCGTCATCCTCGCTGGGACAGCGGATCTCGGTTCTGTCCTGACCACCGGCCAGATCTACGTATTTGCCCTGATCAGTGTTCTTTTCATCCCCTGCATATCCACGGTGGGTGTCCTTCTCAGGGTCGCCGGGGCACGGGTAACGTTCCTTGTCTCTCTCTACACCCTGATCCTCGGTATCTGCATCGGAGCGATTATAAACATCCTGATAATATGATAACCAGAGATGTACTCGTATAAGACCGGGATCCGCCTCATTGACGAGGTGAAAGGGGGGCTTTCCCCGGGCTCGAACATCCTCATCCTTGCCCCTGCTATGAGCAGCGGGGAAAACCTTGGTTATTCCGTTGCCCGTCCCCTCCCCGGCGAGTATTCTCTCGTTCTCTCGACCGTCAGGCGGTCGGTTGACCTCCTCGAATTCTTCTCGTCGGTCAACATTGATCATCGGCGGATCGGAATCATTGACGCCGTGACCAAGCTCTCCACTCCCGATATCAGGGACTCGACGCAGGTCTGTTACGTCTCGAGCCCCAGTGATCTGACCGGAATCGGGATCAAGTTCTCGTCGCTTGTCGAGAGCATCTTTGCGGGCGAGTTTCACGAATCCGGGGATGCTCTCTTCCCTCCGCCGATACGGTTTTATGTCGATTCTCTGACCACTCTCCTCATGTACCGGAGGCTGGAGGTCATCTACCAGTTCCTCCATGCCATCACCGCCAAGCTGAAGAAGATGGAAGCCATTGGGATATATGCCCTGAACAATGAATCGTTCGATGAAAAGACACTCTCTCTCATCAAGCAGCTCATGACTGTCATGATAGAGGTAAAACACGAGCAGAATGGGGAATTGCTCAGGATCCGGGGGCTGCCCGGCGTTTCCCAGGACTGGGTCCGCTTCGGGATATCGGAGATGGGACTGGAGGTGATCCTGTGATAAGGACGGGAATCCCCGGCATCGACGAGATGCTTGGATCCGGTATTCCGAAAGGGTCAAAGGTCGTGTTTGCCCTCGAACCCGGGGTGGACGGACGTCCCTTCATGTACAGGATCCTCCGGGCTGTCCTCTCGTCGGGGAAGAATGCACTTGTCATTGCCCCCGGGGCCACGAGAACAGCTTTCTGCTCGGACGTCTCCCAGGTGATGGAGACCGATATAGGCAGGGAACCGGGCCGGGTCACCGTTCTTGACATCACTGTCAGGGACAGGATTAATTCCCGGTCGCGGGGCGCAAAGACTCGCCTGAAGGAGTGGCAAAAGGTCATACGCGAGACAATACAGGAAAATGCTATTGACGTCCTCTTTGTCTACTTCGACCTCCTTTACGAGGACTTTGGCCTTGAACCTGCACTCCGGCTCCTGCCTTCCGGAGAGGAAGGGCGGGGTCTTGTCACGATCGTCGAGCACCTCAACCTCGAGGGAGACAGCCTCGTATCCCGGTTCGTCTCAGAGGGATCCTTTGACCTGATCATCTCCCTGCACTCGGCAATCAGTACCATCCCGTTCTTCAATTTCCTCACGCTTGAGTATGTCTCCTGGAGCCAGATACCGAGGCGGTCCATCCCCTACTCGGCGGGCGGGGGAACCCTGCGCCTGTATATCCCGAAGATCATCGTGACCGGTCCTCCCTCGTCCGGAAAGACAACGTTCGTTCTCAATGCATCGGACAGAGGTCTCTCTTCGGACCGGGGAGACGCCGACGGGTTCAGGACGACAGTGACCATGGATCTCGGCTGGCTGCACCTCCGCGGGTTTGACATCCACATCTTCGGAACACCCGGTCAGCCCCGGTTCGACCCGATTCTGCCCCAGATATTCCGGAACGCCATGGGGGTTATCATGGTTATCGATGTCACGCGGCCGGATACCCTCCCGCGGGCAAGGGAACTCCTGACACTTGCCTATGCAGCGAAGATCCCGGTCGTTATTGCCGCAAACAAGGCAGACCTTCCCCACCGGATGAACGAGGGCCAGGTCAGGGAGAGCCTGAAGCTCAAAGAGGACATCCCGGTCTATTTCATCAGTTCCCTCCGGAGATCAGACGTCCACTCTGTGCTCGAGTCGATGATCGACCACATCACGCGCCTTTCCCCCTGAGGGTGACAGGATCAGGATAAGACGCAGGAACCAGGCAGGGAAAGACAGGAATGCTCACGTTTGTCGGCCTCGGCCTCCATGACCACAGGGATGTCTCGGTACGGGGTCTTTTTGCCATCCGGAATGCCGGGCTCGTGTTCCTCGAGAGCTATACCTCGCGTCTTGCAGGAACGTCTGTTGAAGAGATGGAGGATTTTTTTGGGAAGGAGGTCACGGTCATCACGAGGAGGGATGTCGAAGAGAGGCCTCACGTGATCCTTGATCCAGCAGCAGAGGGGGATGTTGCCTTCCTGACAGGGGGAGACCCCATGGTCTCCACGACCCACGCGGATCTCCGCATCCGGGCACACCGCCGCGGCATCCGGACTGCAATCATCCATGGAGCCTCGATTGCGAGTGCTGTCTGCGGGCTCTCCGGGCTTCAGAACTACCGTTTCGGAAAATCCTGTTCACTCCCGTTCCCGGAGAAGAACTGGTATCCCCTGACACCGGCAGAGGTGATCCGGGCCAACCTCTCCCTGCAGCTTCACACACTCGTTTACCTCGACATCCGGGATGAAAGGTGCATGACCGTGCACGACGCTGTCCTTCTCCTCGAGGAGATGTCGCAGCGATGCAGCTTCTCGATACCCCTCTACGTGGGGATTGCACGTGCCGGATCGCCTGCTCCGGAGGTATTCTGCGGCGATGCCAAAAGGGTCCTTGCCCACGATTTCGGCCCACCCCTCCACGTCCTGATCGTCCCGGGCCCCCTGCACGTGATGGAGAAAGAATACCTCGAACTGTTCGGGGGGCTGGAATGAGCGGGGCCTGGCAGGGGGAACTTGCCATCCGGGTGGAGACCGCAGAGATCATTCCACCCCGGAATACGGTCTATTTTTCCCTCGCAGAGGAACTGCTCTCGATGTCAGTGTCCTACAGGGCAGACGGCAGCTATTTCATCGCCACGGGGGATACCGTCAATGCACTCGCGGCCTTTTCCTACGCCCTCGGGTGGCTTGATGCATCATCCTGCCTCGGTCTCGTGAGGTTCCGGGGGAGTTCCAGCCGGTGGCTCTTTTCCCAAGAGACGACCCGCGAAGATGAATCCGCCCGCCTGGAGGAGAAGACAGAACGCTACGGGCAGATCCTTGGATCTGCACTCCGGAATGTCGTGGCAGCTCCCCAGAAAGAGACAGGTATCGCGGGGGCATGCGAACGAATCCTGTGTGCCTGTTTCGTTCTCGCACAATTCGGCGATCTCTTCCGTTCGTCCGGCATGCGGGAAAATGCACTCGGCTCGTACAGCTATGCCCATGCATGGCTCGATGCCGGTGTGCGTGCAGGGCTCTTCCGGGTCCTGGGAAAGCAGGAACTGTTTGCGGTATGAGGAATTCTGCAGGCGTCCTTAAAGCATTGTAAAAACGTTTATCCGGTATTAAAGCACCATCTATCTCGTTTCAGCCGCCGGACATGTCTCCGGGTGAAGGACCATGAAGAAGAGTGAGAGGCGATGGCTGTGGATATCCATTGGGTTCTCACTCCTTGTCCTTGCAGTCATCCTCCTTTTTACGGTCGATGCCCAGACATTCGTTCTCCTCGAACAGATGAACCCTTTTTACATCCTCCTTGCACTGCTCATTCACCTTGCTGCACTCTTCTCCTGGTCGCTGCGCATATGGTTCATGAGCCGGGGTCTTGGATACAGGGTCCCCCTTCTCCATTGCGTAAACCTCGTGTACGCAAACCTCCTCGTCGCTGCCATCACGCCCTCGCAGGCGGGGGGAGAACCTGTCCGCGTCCATGAGCTCTACAGGGCCGGGGTGAAGGTCGGAGATGCAACCGCCATCGTGATCACAGAGAGGATCCTTGACGGGATCGTCCTCGGTCTCGGGGGTGCATTCTTCATGTTCGTCCTCGGGAGCATATGGCAGACCATTGGCTCGGTGTACAGTTATTTCCTCTATATCTCCTGGATTTTCATCACCGGCCTTGTCCTCCTCTTCCTCTACTCTGTGAAAAATCCGCTCATCCTGAAGAACTTCCTTGGCGGTATAGCCCGGAGGATAGCACGATTCAGGGGAAAGGAACGGGCAGATTACTATGCCCAGCGCATCGACAGGGAGGTTGACAATTTCCACTCCACCCTGACCCTCTTCATCCGCCAGGGAAAGAAAGGTCTCCTTCTCGGTCTCGTATGCACGGCACTCTTCTGGTTCCTCGAAGGGATCATCGTCTCGGTGATCCTGGTCGGGCTCTCGCAGCCCCCCATCCTGGTCGAGTCCCTGATCATCCAGCTGATCATCGCTATCATCATGATGATCCCCCTCACCCCGGGCGGTTCAGGGATTGCCGAGGTCCTCTTTTCCACGATGTATGCACTCTATATCCCGCACGCCCTGATTGGCGTTGTCGTATTACTCTGGCGCAGCATCCTTTACTATTCGAATATCCTGCTTGGATTCCTGGGAAGTCTCGTCATCGTCCGCAGGGAGGCCGGCAGTCCTGCTGGTGACAAACCTTAAAGTCACGACCGGGTAATTCCTTCTCACAGGCATGGAACCGGTCCGTTGCAGTGTCAAGGGAGTATATATGGCAGTCGGCCCCCTGGGAGCCTCACCTGCAGTCATCATATCGCTCCCGGGGGATGAGATGGTCATCCCGATTTACATCGGTCTCTGGGAAGCCATCTCCATTCGCAACGCACTCAAGGGAGAGGTCCCGCCCCGGCCGCTTACCCACGACCTCTTCGTGGAGTTCATGAGGTCCTTTGACATCGAGCTCCGGGAGATGGTCATCGACTCCCTCGAAGATGGCGTCTATTACGCACGGCTGATCTTCATCCGGGATCACCACCAGCTGAGCATGGACTGCCGCCCAAGCGACGGGATAGCTCTCTCTCTCCGGTGCAACGCAGGCCTTTTCGTTGACGGGGATGTTATCGCAGGCTCATCCGTCAGTTTCTCGGACCTGCCAGGCCTCCAGGACCTTGATGCGTACCTGGGAGGGTAGGTTACTTCCTCCGGGAATCAAGTTCATCGAGGATCTCCTCCCATTCCACCCCTGCAAGTTTGAGGCTGACCATGAGGTGGAACAGGAGGTCGGCTGCCTCGTATGTAATCTCCTCCCTCCGGCCATTCTTGACGGCGAGGATGAATTCTGTCGCCTCTTCCCCGACCTTTTCGAGGACACGGTCGATACCCTTTGGATCTGATGCGAGGGATGCGGTGTAGGAGCCGGGCCTTGGGTTTTCCACGCGGTCCCTGATCACCCCGAAGAGATCGGCGAGGAGATCACTCCGGGCCACCCTGTCCCTCCTCCACGATCACCTCTGCAATCTCCGGTCCACCGAACCTCCTGGAGAGCGTTCTTGCCTTCTCGATGGTGATTCCCCCCTTGCCGATGGCGAGTCCGAGATCACCCTTCTGGGTGACAACGATATTGATGGTCCCGGGGACTCCCGACTCCCTGATTGCAGTCACGTGTGCAGGCTTGAACATGTTCCTGATGAACTGGAAGAAATCATCGGAGTACTCGACCATCTCGACCTTCTTGCCGAGGACGTTCTGGAGACGGCGGATGTTCTCGCCCTTCCTGCCTATGGCAAGTCCCATGTCTCCCTGCCTGATGACGTAAATGACACGCCCGAATTTTTCATCGATGATACAGTCCAGCGCAGTGGCCCGCGTCAGTATCCTTAATTCCTCGATATATCGTCGTTCTTTGAATCCGATCGTCCGCTCCATCTGATAATCCTTCAGATATATATATCCGGTACTGGGATTTAATGATTGGTCGCTTTCTCTATCCCGTTTGTCCCATGAAAAAAAGAAGGTTACAGGGTTTGGAAATCCCGGGTTGCATGTGCATCCGGTATTTCCGCAAGCCACCATCCCCGGGTATATCCCCAAAAACCCCTGCAGGCCCTCTCCCATTTCCCGTCTGAAGGTGCGGAGCAGAATCTCCCGCAGATACCCGGAAGTTTTCCTCCATTATTCACCCGCACAGGTTTCCCGCCCGGTTCCCGGTCTTTCCGCCCGTATCTCCGGGACCCGGGATGAATGCAGGCAGGATAGGGCTTCCGGGGGAATTGCCATGGGATTAGAATATATAGATTATCAGCCTATCACTCTCCCATATGGAATCGATCAGACTCAAAATTCAGGAGAGGGCTTTTCCGAGCAGGGGCAGGGCCCGGATACACGAGAAACACGTCAAATCCCTCGGGATCTCGGAGGGCGACAGTGTTTCGGTCTCCGCGGCAGGATCCCGAAAGCCGGTCGTGGTCACGGTCTTTGCAGACTCCCTTGTCGACGAGGGATACATCAGGCTCGACCCAAAAGACATCGCAGAGATCGGTGCGGTCTCCGGGGCAGAGGTCACCGTGACCCGTGTCCCGCCGATCACCGAGAAGATCAAGAAGACTGCAGGGGAGACGAAGGAGACCGTTGCAAAGGATGTCGGGAAGGCAAAGGAAGCCATCGGAAAGAAGGTATCCACGGCAAAGGAATCCATGGAAAAGGGCGTTGAGTCGGTGAAGAAAGGCATCCATAAGAAGGATCTCTGATAGAGCGGGAGGAGTACGCGTCATGACAGACATGTGGGCGGTATTTGAACAGTTCCTCCCCGTGATCCTCCTCTTCACCGGCCTGATCATCCTGTACTTCATCATCCGCGAGTTCCGCCTGATGTACACGAGGACGCGGCTTGCCCAGCTCGATCTCGAGCGGGAGAAGATCAACCTCCTGAAGGCTGACATGGAACAGCGGGGACGGCCCTTCTACAGGATCGCACAAAAAGACCTCGAGGAATTGAAGAGACTCGACGAGGAGAACGTGGAACTGGAGACAGACATCCTTGCCCGGCACAGTGCCGTGGAAAAGCGGTTGAAGCGGCTGGAGAGCAAGGTTGCCTTAACAAAGCTCGACCGGATGGTGGAGAAGATCCGGCGCGAGGAAGAGAGGCTTGGGTGATGCAATGACCGAGTACGATACCCCTGGACGGACGCAGGAGAAGTTTCCCTTCATCGAGACCATAAAAGAGATCCCGGCGGCAATCGACGAGCACCTCCCGACGATGGACAAGGGGCTCGATGCGTACTTCGACCAGAACTTTCCGGCGATCATCAGCGAGTGGGGGCTCGTCACCTCCGTCCATTTAAAGAACTTCGAGCGGAGGCTTGACCGTGTCCACCGGCAGATCGATTCCCTCGAGAAGAACCAGAAAGCCCTCGTGGAGAGGGCTGCAGCCCTTGACAAGGAGATAAGGAGGCTTGAGGGGCAATGAGGATGCCGGATTACCTTGGCTCCTACGTGGACCGCCGCATGAAGTACCTGATCGACGAGTGGGACCTTGCAACGCGGCGGGACATCTCGGATCTCGTCTCCCGCCTCTCTGCCCTCGAGGAGGAGGCTCGTCTCTGCGCCGGGTTCGAGGCCGGCGCCTCTGCAAAGCTTGCAGAACTCGAAAAAAGGCTTGAATACATCAGGGGGAGGCGGACATGACGGTTATCATCGGGCTGCTGCTCGTCATCCTCTTTGTCCTCATCGCGTTCATCATCTACTACTACTTCCGGGGGTCGTCGGGGAAGATCGATATCTCCCGGCCGCTGGAGAGCCGGATCGACGAGTACCTCGACCGGAGGTTCGACCTGTTAATCGAGGAGTGGGGGCTCGTCCGGCGGCCGCAGGCCGACCGGTTCAGGGAAGAGATCCTCCCCTCCCTTGCCCGGGACGAGGGGCGGATGGCATCCCTGAAAGCCTTCGAGAAGGAGTTTGGGGAAGAGCTGAACCGGCTGGAGGAGAGAATTGAAGCTCTGGAAAAGCAGGTCACCCGGTAAGCGTCCGGGAGAGGGGTCCGGGGAGGACTTCATCTCCCGGATTCGCAGGGACATCCAGAGGGTGCGGCGGCAGGGCGATCCCCCCGGGCGGGACGCAGCGAGTTTCTCCCGGTTCACCTGCGACCTCTGCAGCGGTTCCTTCCCCCGGAGTGGTTTACGCCAGTGCGCACTCTGCGGGAGGTGGGCATGTGCCTCCTGCTGGACGGAAAAGTACTACTCCTGCAATGCATGCAACGGGATCATCACCCTCCACCTCTCGACCGAGAAGAAGGCGTGAGGGGCGGGTCATTTTTTTCCCGGAAAGGATCGCAGGTATCCTGCGGGACGAGTGCTGGGGTGTCTGCAGGGCACTCTTATTGCGGATTACGCAGCCCGGAGACGTGATCTTCCGGATCCCGTGCCCCTGCGGGCCTGCAGGCACCCTGCCGCGGAGTGAGCGGGGGAAGAACGGTGCCTGAAAGTATCTTCGAGCAGTACGCTTTGGACTACGACCGCTGGTTCGACGATCACCCCGACGAATACCGCCTCGAGCTCGCGCGGGTCCGGGCCCTCTTTCCTCCCGCAACCCCCTTCTCCCTCGACGTGGGGGCGGGATCGGGACGGTTCGCCGCACCGCTCGGGATTCCCCTCGGGATCGAGCCTTCCCGGGCGCTCTGCCGGATGGCACAGGCGAGGGGTATTGCGATCGTCCGGGCAGCCGGCGAGGCTGTCCCCTTCAGGGACGCATCCATCCCGTCTGCCCTGATGGTAACCGTCATCTGCTTCCTCGAGGAGCCATCCCGGGTACTCGCCGAGATCCACCGTATCCTCGTCCCCGGAGGCACTCTCGTTCTCGCATTTCTCGAGCGCGGCGGCCCGGTACACCGGAAATACCTCCATGATTCCGGGAAGGGACGGTTCCTCTCCCGTGCACGTTTTTATTCGGGAGAGGAGGTGCAGGTTCTTCTCAGGAATGCAGGTTTTTCTGTCACTGCGATGGATTCCCGGGCGGGGTTCTGCGTCATTGCGGCGCAGAAGGGATGACCAGGAACAGAATTAGACCATTTACGGTGAGATGCGCCACAGGGCAGGGAATCCCGGGCTGCCGGGGAAAACGCCGGAGACGGGTTTTCCTGCACGGGACCTGTCCAGGGACCTGCGCACCCTTTATGTCACCCGCAGGGCTCTGCATGAGAGCATACCGGGGTTCAGGAAGTTGCTTCCCGGGATCCCCTCACCCAGCCCGTGCACCGGCGCGGTCCACGCCCACCGCTCCGGCGAGCAGCATGAAGGCGACGATCGCGTTGTCCCCCCTGTCGTCCCAGCCCGTGATGGCAGAGGGGGAACCGGTCACCGCAGAGAAGAGGACCCCCATCGCAAAGAACGCGAGGACGAGCGAGAGAGCCGGTGCAAGCCTCTGCCAGCCGCCCCGCATCCCCGCCAGCGTTGCAGCGATGAAGAGGGAAGCAGCGAAAAAGAGCCACTCTGCCGGCTGGAGGATGTCTGCAAGGAGGTAGGAGAGGAACGGGACAGCCTCCTCCGGCAGGGGGAAGGGTCCAAGGAGCGGCCAGTACCACGTGACCGGCAGGAGCCAGAGGACATCGAGCAGCTGGTGGGAGAGGACACCTGCCGCGGCCGAAAGCACGAGGGTTCCCACCCTGCGGGAATACATCCCCCGGGAAAGACAGCCTGCAGAAATGAGGAGGAGGAAGAAGAGGAGGGTGTGGGCATAGATCCGCCCAAAGCCGCCTGACCCGGTGATGAGGAGTCCAAGGGGCTTGTCGATGAGGTCGGGCAGGACTGCACCGGCCACTGCCGCTGCAGGGAGGAGCGGATCCCTTCTCCATGCATACAGTGCCATCCCGAGGAGCAGCCCGGCAAGGATATGGCAGACTATGAACACGCAGAATGGAGGTTGGTGGCAGCGGGCATAAAGGGGAGGGCATTCCCACGGCACTCCAGGTGGCAGCACGAGATCCAGCCCGTCGTCCGCAGGGGTGATGGCCGGGGGGAGGAGTGAACAATCCGGCCGGAGGGGCAGGGTCTCCCTCCCCGTTCCTTCCGCTACGGGTTTTTTGCCGCTCTCTCTTTCGGGAACAGGTCTCCAATCCCTGGAAAGATCAAAGGGGATCTCCGGGAGGACTCTGTCTGGTAGCGGGCGATATAGGCAACCGGGTCCCCTTTCACGGTCACCGTCTCACCCACGTAGACGCCGCCGGGCATCCTGTTCAGCCGCTCCATGTCGTAGACCCGCGGGCCGTACTGGTACCTCGCATGCTCGTAGTACCAGTCGGGTACCCGATGTTGCTGATGGTGCGGTTCCCGATATCGTTGTAATTCCCATTCCGGAACTGACGATGACCCTACCTGTCAGCGCCTTCCAGTCCCCGAGCGTCTGCTGGGCAGCCTGGGTGCTGTAATCGGTCAGGTACCTGCGGGCAGCCCGTCATCCGTATGGCCGACGGAGACTGACCCGTCTTCCGAGGCACCGGCGGTGACCACGAACGTGGTACACCCCTGCACAGAAGAGATCCCCGCTGCAAGACAACGAGGACTGCAAAAAAAAAGATACCTTTTTCATGACCCCGGTTGTCCCTCTAACGCCATGATAAAATTTTCAGAAATATCAGGAATTTTTTTTTTAGCCTGGCGGACTGCCGGAATCGCCACCAAGGGTGAAAAAGAACGTTGTCCCCTCCCCCGGCACGCTCCTGGCCCAGACCTGGCCTCCGTGCCTCCGGACGATCCGGTCCACGATGGTCAGGCCAATCCCCGATCCCTCGAACTCGTCCTGCGTGTGCAGCCGCTGGAAGGGTTCGAAGATCTTCTGGCTGTACTTCATGTCAAACCCGGCCCCGTTGTCGCGGACGAAGTAGACGACCCGGGAGTCCTCGACCAGGGACCCGATCCCGACCCGCGCTTTTGCGACGTTCCGGCTGAACTTGACGGCATTGCCGATGAGGTTTGAAAAGACCATGCGGAGCATCACCCGGTCGGCATAACAGGACGGCAGTTCCCGGACGGAGAACTCGATCGTCCTCTCCTTCTCCAGGGCCTCCAGCTCTGCAATTACCTCCCTGACGAGGGGAACGGGATCGATCCATTCGCGGCTGATATCCTTCCAGCCGAGCCGGGAGAGCGAAAGGAGCCCCTCGATCAGCTGGTCCATCAGTTCGACGTTCTGCCGGATGACCCTGATTGCACGCAGTTCTGTTTCGGTCAGGCGGGTCCCGGCTGAATCGGACAGGATGTGCGAGAACCCGTCGATCGCCCGGAGCGGTGCCCGGAGGTCGTGGGAGACAGAGTACGTGAACGCCTCCATCTCCCCCATGGCACGTTCGAGTTCCCTTGTCCGGTCGGCAACCCGCTGCTCCAGTTCAGCGTTCAGCTGCCGGATCTCGGCTTCGACAGACTTCATCCGGCTGATGTCGAGAACGACGCCACGCATTCCGGTGACCTTCCCGCCTTCCCTGCGGGCAGAGGTGTAGACCATGATGGGGACGGATGTCCCGTCCCTCCGGAGCCCCGTGTATTCCGAACCTTCCGTCCTTTGACCCTGCAGGATCGCAGAAAACTGGTGCTTTGCCCTATCCCGGTCTTCCGGTGCAACGATCGAGAAGATGTTTGTTCCCGCCCGCAGGTCACCGGGTGTGTACCCGAAGGCCTCGAGGCCGGCAGGGTTTGCAAACGTCACCTTCCCGGAGAGATCCGTCTCGAAGACTCCCACCGGCAGGAGCGTGACGAGGTTGACGAACCGCTCCTCGCTCACCCTGCACTGGTACATCTCGGCCCTGAGGCGGTCGATCATTGCCTGGATGCTCTCTGCAAGCAGGG
Source organism: uncultured Methanolinea sp. (assembly GCA_964431125.1). Lineage (GTDB taxonomy): Archaea > Halobacteriota > Methanomicrobia > Methanomicrobiales > Methanospirillaceae > Methanolinea_A. The sequence goes on from CAYSII010000009.1 coordinate 40,971, forward strand.
AGAGCTCGTAACCGGGGGCAGGCCTGATAGGATGGCAGATATCCCCGGCGGCCACCCTGTCGACGTCCTCGAGGAGCCTCTCGATCGGCCGGGAGACTCTCCGTGAGACGACCATGGCAACGAGGCCGCCGGAGAAGACGACAAGGACGGCAGCAAGCCCGTGCAGGAGGGCGAGTTTCTCAAGCTCGCCGGCGAGCAGGGCATCGTCGTAGGAGATCTTTGCAAAGATGCTTGTGTCTGCACCATAGGCAGGATCGCGGAGGTCGATGACCTCCCAGACGGTGGTCTCGCCCGGGTCGTCCTTTACGACCTGCGTGCTCCGGTTCTCCCAGAGGATGTAATCGAGCATGGCTGATTCCTCCGGGGTGGGGACGTAACTTGCGTTGTCCACCAGTCTCTTCTGTTTCTGGAAGAGGAGGACGTCTTTTACGTAGGGATTGAACTCCCGGACCTCCCGTATCACGTCGCCGTGCTGGAGTTCCATCCGCTCCGTGGACAACGCCTCGGAATGCAGCCCGAGCTCGATGATGAACCGGTGGTCGGGTGCAGGCATGTACCCAAACTTCTCCAGGTAACCGGTGTTCCAGTCCATGACGACCCTGTCGGGAAAGTATCCGGTCGTGTTCCATATCCCGTGGAGGTACGCGCAGAAGTCCGGGTAGATGACAGAGAAGTCAAGGCCTGCATCAGGGGGATCCGATGAATATTCAACGATGCACTGGTTGTTGATGAAATGGATCTCCATTCCCCCGATCTTTTCCTGCAGGGAGGAGAGATTTATCCGCGAGGGATCTCCCCCTGCACGGGCATACTCCTCGTTTACGACCCCGAATGCTTCCTCCATCTCGTCGTTGTAGGTATTGTCGTAGATTTTCAACCCCGTGTCGATCATCCGGAAGGAGGTGTCGATGTGCGATTCCGTCATGTGGCGGAGGTTCTGGGCATTCTTCTCGAGGTGGTACCGCGAACTCACGTAATTCATCCATATGCCGGCGAGGAGTGCAACCACGATGATGGCGAAGATGATCCCCGTCAGGAGGACCGAAAATGGCAGTCCCCTCTTCCTTCCAGTCATCAGTCCCCCGCACCTGTGAGAAATGGATACTCATGGTATTTAAGGAAGAGCACCCCGGCCGCCCGGAGGCAGGCTCCCTTCCATTCCTCTGGAGCATCGGCAGGGCGGAGAGTCCCGAGCCTCCCGGAGGGGGATGGGGGGCGAGGTTCCCCCGGATCCCTGCATTCCCGGCAGGCAGGATCGATCGTTGTGGAAATACCTGCTGCTGCCGCCTGCACTGCGCTTTTCCGGACGGTATCCCTGCGCCCGCCGTGCAGAGGAACACCGTTTCAAAAGAGTGCGTGGCAGAAGTTCTCCGCGATCCCCGTCACCGTCAGGGTGAGCCCGGATGCGATCACGAACCCGGCCGTCGTGAAGAGGACCGTCGGCCACCGCGGCCACCCGAGGATCCAAGCAATCACGGGAGTCCCGTAGAGGCCGATCCCGGGGATCCACGCGATGAAGACGCAGGAGACGGCTCCGTACGAGTGGATGGCAGGGTGCTTCTCCATCACCTTCCCGACCTTCCCGATCCAGCGTGCGACCCGGGCCGACGAGAGGGCGAGGGCCTCGCAGACCTCGAGGATGCAGGAGACGACACCGACTGCAAAGGATGCCATCAGGAAGAGGATGACCGGGTCGGCAAGGCCGAGGGGGTGGCCGAGGGGTGGCGCTGCACCCTGCAGGATGAAAGCAGAGGCAATCAGGGAGAATACCTTCTGGTACGGAATACCGAGGACCGCCGCCGTCACGAGGGGGACGGCGACCACGAAGGCGAGGAGGAAGAGGATCCCCCGCGAGAGCTCCGCGAGCACCCTGACATGGGAGCGGAGCGTGTCAAACATGGAGACAGGTGGTCTCCGGAGCCTGATAGGGTTTGCCGTGACGGAAAGGGAGCGGGGTGCCACAGGGATCGTGGGGTCTCCCCTGCAGACGATCTGCCCTGGCGGGGATGGATCGGAGGGACAGCAGGCTTTGGGCCGGCATGGACGGCGGGGGGCGAAAGGGACGTAGAGGGCGAAAGGGACGTAGAGGGCGAAAGGGACGACTGGGGGCGAAAGGAACGGTAAGGCCTGCATGGATGCTGGTGCCGGCATGGCTATTTCGGTCTGCCCGGCGAAGGGACCCGGGATGCAAAAGACCCTGCATTTTCCCGCCCGGAAAGGGCCGGGAGTGCGAACCGGGGATGCTGTTCCGGCGCTGTATTTTTGCACCAGGGGCAGCAAAAGGGTGCAGCAGAAGGGGAACTGGTGTCCCCGGGAGGTCCCCGTGCCTCCCGGTCATCAGGCAAGGTCGAGGAAGTTTGCAAGCAGCAGGAGTCCCCTGGCACCGCTCTTCTCGGGGTGGAACTGGACGCCAAAGACGCACCCCCCGTCCCAGATGGCGGATGCAAACGGGATGATGTACTCCGTCCTGGCAAGGGTATGGGGACTGTCCGTATCGGCATAGTACGAGTGGACGAAGTACATGTAGTCTCCGGGCTTCAACCCCTCAAAGAGCGGATGATCTCTTCGGATCTCAGCGAGCGAGTTCCACCCCATGTGGGGGACCTTGTGGCTTGCGACCCTCGGGAACCTCCGCACTGTCCCGGGGACGAGGCCGAGACCCCGGTGCAGGCCCTGCTCCTCGCTCCACTCGAGCATCATCTGCATCCCGAGGCATATCCCGAGCACCGGAACCGACCGCGATGCCTCGAGGATGACCGCCCGCAGGTCCCCCAGCTGCTCCATCCCGTCGCGGAACGCCCCGACACCCGGCAGGACGATGCCGTCTGCGGAGGCGACCTCGGCCGGGTCCGTGGTGATGACCGGGGTCCCGCCTGACTTCTCGAGCCCCCGGCGGACCGACCGCAGGTTCCCAAGGCCATAATCAACAATTGTAATCTTCTTCATGCTCCGACCCCCGGATCCGCCATCCGTCATTCTCCACCCACGAACCGGGCAGCCCCGCTGCCTCCTGCCATTCCTTCAGCCGGGCATGCCAATCCGCCCAGAGGGCGGGGTATCGCCCGCTGACGTGGCAGATGACGGCCCGGTCGCTCGACGGGCACATGTAGCACCCGATCCTGTCTATCCCCTCGCCGTACAGCCTGTTGTAGGGCGCTTTCTCCCGGAAGAGGTAGAGCCAGACGTGGAGGGCCGTCCAGTGGTGGATGGGTGCGGCAGAGACCTGGGAGGGGACGTGCGGGTTGCGCCAGACCCGGTTGCTCGCCATCCGGCGTGCCGACTCGTACTTCCTCTGCCCGATGAAGGAGAGGCACTCCCCCCACGTCCTCCTGATGACCCCGTCAGCGGGCAGGAGCTTTGCAGTCCGGCAGCACCACCGGAAGTCCCGGGCAGGCGGCCCCCGGCGGGCAAAGGTCTCCCAGAACGCACCATTGCCCTCGGCCCGGACGACCGGGAGACCATACCTCTCTGCAACCTCGGCGATATTCTCATACGTCTCCGGGAACTCAAGGCCGGTGTCTGCAAAGAGGAGCGGGACGTCCCCGAGTGCCTTCCGGACGACAAGCAGCGTCGCAAGGCTGTCCTTTCCCCCCGAGTAGGAGACGTTTCTGGGGAGGGCGTGGCTCGCGGCAACGTTTCGTGCAAACCGGATCGCCTCCTCCTCGTGCTCCGAGAGCGGCCCGGCACTGGCAGAGACGGCATCCTCCCACGTCGCCTCCCCGGGGACGATGACCGACGGCGTGGTCCGGCGTGTCCGGACGACGAGCCCCCTCTCCATCGACTCGGCCTCTGCCGCGTCCACCTTCGCCCTGCCGACGCCGATGCACTCCCCGTTCCGGTCGAGGACATAGACCTCGTCGCCTGCCCGGATCGAGGGCTCGATCTCGAGGACGCCGGGAGCAAGCACGCTCCCCGACCTCTCGCGGATGGCTCCTGCTGCCCCTTCGTCGACCCGCACCCACTTTTTTGCAGGGGACAGGAGCCCGAAGGCCTCGCTCCGGGGGATGGCCTCCCACCGCTTCTCCTCCGGGATGAACCGGATTGCCCCGGCAACTCCCCCGCCGACGATCACCTCCTCCATCCGGTCAGTATCCGGTACCTTGTTGAGGAGGGCGAGGTGCCCGGGAGGCACGAGGGGAGAACCGAAGTGCGCAGAGAAGATCCGGTTGACAAGGGCAACGTCACCCGGAAATGCCGGGCGTGCATCGCCGGGTGGTGTCAGGAGCACCCGGCGGGTCGCCCCGCCGCACCGTGAGCACTCGCGGGAGAGAACGGGCGTATGGCAGGAATCGCACCACCAGAGCATTCCCCGGGAAGAAAGGGATGTCCGCATTGCACCTTAGACTTGTGCAGATTTTCCCATAAATAGAAATGGGAAGGGACAGGGACGGGAGTGCCTCTCCACGGGGCCACCCGCACGATCCTGCAGGAATACCCCCTGTTCCCGCTGGAGAAAGATCCGGTCATCACCATTCCGGAAAGGGAAACCTCCTCCCCCTCCCGGAAGGCTGGCACCCCGAAGAAGCGCTCGCTCCGGGTCGCTCGCTCCGGGTCGCTCGCTCCGGGGATCCTGCGGCCGGGACTCACCGGGATGCAAGGACGATTCCACTCTCCCGGGCACGGCGGACGAGGGAACTTTCAGGGTCCCCCTCCCGGAAGAGAAAGAGATCGACCGGGACACCGATGCCTGAGAAATGCCGGATAAACTCGTCCCGGAGGTTATTTTCGCAAACTTTGCCGTCGCGGACGATAACGAGGATGTCTGCATCGCTCCCGGGGACGGCGCGGCCCGCGGCGATCGATCCAAACAGGATGACCGTCTCCGCCCTCCCGGATGCAACGAGTTCCCGTGCACGTTCTCCTGCCATTCTGATAACGAGATCAGAATCAAGCCAGAATACCCTGACAGAATTGTATAATTCTTCCCGCACTGCCGATTGCACCATCCGCGTCCTCCCTCGTAACATAATCTCCCGGAATTCCACTTGGGAAACCATTGGGATACCTGGCCAGGATGTACCAGCGGTCAAGAGCCCGTGCATCCCGGAAGAGATCAGCAGAGATATCTCTATCTCCTGAAAGTCCGGAGAGGAGATCGAAGACAGAATGTCCCCATGCAACACCGCCTTTTTTCTGGTACACCGCTTTGAGTGCCTTTTCTCCTGCCTGCTGGGAAATGAAACATGCCCATTCAAAAAAACCGGATTCTGCGGCTTTTTGTGCCATAGCAATATCCCTTAGCGCCTGTCCCATCCAGTCCGTGCTCCTCTCCGGCATAATCTCTCCTGTACTCGTTCCCCGTCATGAAAAACCTGGCGGATACCCGTGCACGTGCAGGAGCGTGATCCAGACGACCTGCAGAAGAGCCCTCTTCCCGATCGGTACCTCTCTTCTGACTGAATACGTCGAACACCTGCAAAAAACCGCCTCCCCATCGAAGTACCACGGGGGATTCCCATGGTACCAGCGGTCAGGCGCGGGTTCCGGCAGTGACCCAAGGTTGATTATGGTATAGCCTCCTGCAGTATGTACATGAAGAGGGTCCTGATCATCGACGACTCGGCATTCCAGAGGAAACTCCTCTCCGATGCCCTCCGGGCCGAGGGCTGGAGCGTCCTCGAGGCAAAGGACGGGCGGGAGGGACTCGAGGCAGGCATCCGGGAGCGGCCCGACCTCATCATCCTCGATCTCCTGATGCCCGACATGGATGGCTTCACCTTTTTGAAAGAATGGCAGGGGAAAGGGATCTCCATCCCCGTCCTCGTCTTCACCTCGGATATCCAGACGACGACCCGCACCACCTGCATGGACCTTGGTGCAGCAGGTTTCCTGAACAAGCCCCTGAAGAAGGATGAACTGGTCCGCTGCATCGCGCCGTTCGGAAGGGAGTGATCGTCATGGAGCAGGACCCGGTGGTCGTGGACGGGATCCGGGAACTCATCAACATCGGGGTGGGAAAAGCTGCGGGGATCCTCGGGGAACTCACCGGTTCGCACGTCATCCTTGACGTCCCCACCCTCTCCATCAGGGAAGTGGGAGACCCGGCGGGCCCCGGGTCAACCATGGGGGATATGCCTCTCTCGATGGTCTTCATTGACTTTTCCGGGCCGATGAGGGGGAGAATGGCCATCATGTTCCCGCCGGAGAGTGCGGCAAACCTCGTGATCCTCCTTGCAAACGAGGACGACACGACCGCGGAGATGGACATGATCCGGTCAGAGACCCTCACAGAGATGGGAAACATCCTGATCAATGCAGTGATGGGCACCATCAGCAACTTCCTCGATCAGTCCCTCTCCTATGCCCTGCCGGTCTACGTGCAGGACCTCCCTGCATTTCTTTCCGCTCCTTTCCACGAGAGGGACCAGCTCCTCTTTGCCAGAACACGTTTCCGGGTCAGGGAACGGAGCGTGAACGGCGAGATGCTCATCGTGCTCGAGAGGGGATCCCTCCAGCCACTGGCAGGGAAGATACTCGCGGTCATGGACGGGGAGTGACAGGGACATGGAGAACACCCCTGATTCCGGGATCGGGTCACTCCTCGACAGCATCCCTGACGGGGTATGCATCGTGGACTGCAACCGGAAGGTGGTGTACTGGAATGCCATCCTCGCCGGCTGGACGGGAATCTCGCCTGAATCGGCGAAGGGACGGGATATCTCGGAGTTCATCCACCCGGACCAGCAGCGGGTTCTCTCGCTCATTCTCACCCAGGCAATGGAGGGCGGGGGAGCAGTCTACCTCTCCCCCCAGCTCCACCCGCATTTCATCCCGGCACCGCACCCAAACGGTGGACTCCGCATCCAGCAGACCATCATCCAGCCCCGGAGAGGCCCCTTTCCCGGCGAAAATACCCTCCTTGTCATCCTCCATGACGTGACAGAGATGGTCCGGCAGGTCGAGGCGTACCGGGAAATGAGAGACCGGGCGCTCCAGGAACTCAAAGAGAGAACGCGGGCCGAAAACGCTCTCCAGGTCACGAACCAGAAGCTGAACCTCCTCTCCAGCATCACGCGGCACGACATCCTGAACACCCTGACCGCATTGCTGATGTACCTCTCCGTGATGAAAGAAGAGGCAAAAGACGAGGGGCTCCGGGAGGGGCTCGAGAAGATCGAGTCTCTCGGGTGGACGATTAAGCGGCAGATAGATTTTACGAGGAACTACCAGGACGTCGGCGTGAAATCCCCCCGGTGGCAGAACGTGCAATCTCTCGTGTGCGAGGCACGGGAGCAGCTTGAGGGAGCCGCGTTCCGCCTGGAGTGCGAGGTGCACGACCTCGAGGTCTACGCAGACCCCCTCCTCTCGCGGGTCTTCTACAACCTGATGGAGAACTCGGTCCGGCACGGCGAGAGAGTGACAGAGGTTCGCATCAGCTGCCGGCGCAATCCCGGCGGAATCACCCTCGTGTACACGGACAACGGCACGGGAGTCCCTGACTCCGAGAAAGAAAAGATATTCCGGCGCGAATCCTACAAAAACACGGGGTTTGGGCTCTTCCTCAGCCGCGAGATCCTCTCCATCACGGGACTCGAGATCAGGGAGACAGGTGTCTTCGGAGAGGGGGCACGGTTCGAGATCCGGGTCCCCGACGGTGCCTTCCGCATCGTGCACGGCTGATACGGGTGCGACCACCTCATTTGACCACCCCCTCTGACCACCACCTTTCCCCGGTATTGCATACCGGCATGGAGGGATATTCCCAGCGGACATCTCCGCGGTTCCCGGATGGTGACCGGGCTTTCCCAAAGACGGCAGGCCTTCTTTTATAAAGACTGCGTCAGAACACCATTTCCGGTATCTTCATTATCAATCATGATGTATTTTTCCCGCGAAGGGATCCGGGGGCCCCGGGGATTTTTGGGAGAGGTATACCCGCGGTTCCCGCATCCTGCACTCCTCCCGTGATACCCATGACGAACAAGGCACGTATCGGGCACAGGTTGCATCGGCGCGGAGGGCCAGAATGATCGCCTACCTCCTCACGTTCACGCTGGCCTTCCTCCTCTACCTCGTCTTTTCTGCCGGAAGCGGAACGCTCTGGCTCTGGTCGCCGTCAGAACTCGTTGCAGGCATCCTGCTTGCGCTCCTCACCGCGGCGGTCGCAGGCCGGGTCCTCTGCAGGGGAAAGGACTTCCGGATGGCAAACCCCGTCCGCCTGCTCCTCCTGCCGGTCTATATCCTCGGCCCCTTCTTCCTCGAGGTGACGCTCGCCAACCTCGACGTCGCGTACCGCGTCATCACCGGGAAGATACGGCCAGGCATCATCCGTGTCTCCTCCGGCATGAAGACTGACCTTGGGGTCTTCCTGCTCGCAAACTCGATCACGCTCACCCCGGGCACGATCACGGTGGACGTCGACGAGAGGTCAAACGACCTCTTCGTCCACAACATCAACGTCCCCGCGGGGTGGGAGACGCGGCCCGCAATCGAAGCCCCGGAACTCTTCCGGCTCGCGAACCTCCCGGCATGGATTCGGAGGATTGCCGAATGACCGATCCCTTTTCTGTTGCGGCCCTCGTCCTCGTCGTCCTCGTCTGCCTCGCCCTCGTCCGGCTCTTCCTCGGGCCAACCATTGCCGACCGTGCCATCGCCGTCGACACGGTCAACACCCTCGTCGTTGCAGCCCTCATCCTGCTCGGCGTCGTGTACCGGCAGGTCATCTTCATCGACGTTGCCATCGTCTACGCCCTCCTCTCCTTCGTGAGCACTCTCTACATTGCAAAGTACATTGGGGGTGAACTGTGATCGCAGAGCCACTCTCCCTTGCGTGCCTTGCCATCGGCACGGCCTTCAACTGCCTGGGCATCCTCGGGCTGCTCCGGTTCCCTGATGTCTACACGAGGATGCACGCAACGACGAAGATGACCACCTTCGGGTCGGTTTTTACGGCCCTCGCCGTCGTCGTCTACGCGGCCGGCCGGTTCCTCGGGACCGGGGACAGCCAGTACGTCGTCCTCTCCCTGCACACCATCGTTGCAGCGACTGCCCTCGCCGTCACGAACGCGATCGGGTCCCACGCGATTGCCCGCGGTGCCCGCCGGGCCGGGATCGCCCCGGAACCGGCAGTCGTGGACCGCCTCGCGGAGGTGCGACCGTGATCGAGACTTTCGTCCACGTCCTCGTCATCGCCGGCCTGCTTGCCTCGGCCCTGATGGTCTACTCTTTCAGGGACCTCCTTGCCGCAGCGCTGGCCGCAGGGTTCTTCTCCTTCCTCGTCTCGCTCGAGTTCTACATCCTGCAGGCACCAGACGTTGCCATCTCCCAGGCAGCGATAGGGGCGGGGCTGACGACTGCGATATTCATCGTTGCAATCCGGGCAACGACGCGTTTCGAGGAGGGGTCGCCGTGAGGAGGGCAATCGTTTGGGCAATCTTCCTCGCCTGGACGGCAGGACTCCTTGCCATCCCCCTCTTCCTCTCGTTCGGGCACCCTCTGGCAACCGACATGGACACCTACTACATCGGGAACGGGCAGGCGTCTGCCGCGGCAAACAACATCGTGACCTCGATCGTCTTTGACTTCCGGGGCTTTGACACCCTCGGCGAGTCCGTCGTGCTCTTCACGGCAGTGACCGGGGTTGCCCTCATGTACCGGAAGATGAAGGAGGGGGAAGAACATGCAGATGAGTAAGATCGTCCGGACGGGAGCAGTCATCCTGTACCCGTTCATCATCATCTTCGGGCTCTACGTGATCCTGCACGGGCACCTCACGCCCGGCGGGGGGTTCCAGGGCGGGGCAGTCGTCGCGACGGCCGCAGCCCTCCTGCTCGTTTCGTTCTCCCGCGGGGATGTCCGGGGCATGGTCCGGAAGGCCATCCTCGCCGTGCAGGAGTCTGCAGGCCTTCTCCTCTTCTGCGGGGCAGGGATACTCGGCCTCCTCGCCGGCCTCCCCTTCTTTGCAAACGTGCTTGCAAACAGCGGGCTCCTCTTCGGGATGCCTGTCGTCCCGGGCCCAAACCCCGGGGATCTCGACACGGCCGGCGTCATCCCGATCATGAACATCGCCGTCGGCGTGGAGGTCTGGGGCGGCCTTGCGATCATCCTCTACTACATGCTCTCCGGGATCCGGGGGGAGGAGGCATAGGACCATGATCTTCAACCTTCCCCTCTTTGCAGTCGTCGCCCTCGTCATCATCGGGCTCGCGACGATCGTGCTCAAGAAGAATTTAATCAAGATATTCCTCGGGATCGTCATCCTCGAATCGGCAGTCAACATCTTCCTCGTCGCCCTCGGTTACAGGGAGGGCGGGATCGCACCCATCTACACCTATGCACCCGGAGGCACCATGGTCCTTCCCACGCCACAGGCCCTTACGCTCACGTCGATCGTCATCGGTGTCGCAACGACCGCGCTCCTCCTCTCGTTTGCAACCGTCATCTGGAAGAAGTACGGGAGCATCGAGGTCGGGTTCCTCAGGAGGCTGAAGGAATGAGCACATCCTTCCTCGTCGAGCACGCTCCTGCCCTGATGGTCATCGTACCGCTCGTTGCAGCCTTTATCTCTCCGCTGACCGGACGGTTTGCACCCGCCGTCCGGTCGCTCCTCGTCGGCGGGGCGCTTGCCCTCACCTCGGCACTCGCCCTCCTGCTTGCATCCGACGTCTTCGCGAACGGGACACGGATCTACGTCTTTGGGGCGCAGTCCGCATCCCTTGCCGTCCCGGCGGACTCGGGGGGCATTCCGATCCGGATCATCTTTGCCGTAGACCCGATGAGCGCACTCATGCTCGTCATCTCGGCCGTCTCGGCCCTTGCCGTCGTCCTCTACTCCCTTGCAGCCGAGGAACGCCACTCGGGGCTCGGCAGCTTCTACACGCTCTTCCTCCTGATGGTCACCGGGATCCTCGGGATGGTCTCGACAGGCGACATCTTCAACTTCTTCGTCTTCCTCGAGATCCTCTCGATTGCGTCTGCCGGCCTGGTAGCATTCCGTGTCGACGGCGGCGTGGCCGTGGAGGCTGCGATCAAGTACTTCGTCCTCTCGACGCTTGGTGCCCTCGCCGTCCTGATCGCAATCGGGATCTACTACGGCGAGTACAACGCCCTCAACATGGCCCTGATTGCCCAGAGAATGCAGTTTACCCTGCTCGACCAGCTCGCGCTCGTCCTGATTGTCGCTGCCCTCGCCATGAAGTGCGGTGCCGTCCCGATGCACTTCTGGACTCCGGATGCCTACTCGATGGCCCCCTCCTCGATCACGGCGCTCCTTGTCGTTGCAAGCCAGGCGAGCCTGTACGGGCTCTTCCGGGTCGCCTTCACCCTGTATGGTTTCACGCTGAACGCTGCCTGCGTCGGCTGGCTGATCATCATCCTCGGCGTCCTCTCGATGGTCATCGGGGTGACCATGGCGATCCCGCAGAAGAACGTGAAGCGGCTGATGGCGTACCATGCCATCTCGCAGACCGGGTACATGCTCCTCGGCGTGGGCGTCGGGCTTGCAGTGCTTGGGAACCAGCCGCTCCTTGACTCCTTCGGGTACATGGCCATGGAGGGCGGCATCTTCCACATCATCAACCATGCCATGTACAAGGGGCTGCTCTTCCTGACGGCCGGTGCCATCTTCTACCGGATCGGCACCTACGACCTGAACCGGATGGGGGGACTTGGCCATTCCATGAAGTGGACGATGGTCTTCTTCATCATCGGGGCACTCGCGATTGCCGGCATACCCCCCTTCAACGGGTTCGCCTCGAAACTGATGATCTACGAGTCCGTGTTTGCCTTCAACCCCGTCCTCTCCGTCATCGCCATGGTGGTGAGCATCCTGACCCTTGCATCGTTTGTCAAGGTCTTCCACTCGATCTTCATGGGCCCCGTCCTGCCCGAGTTCCGAAACGTCCGGGAGGTTCCCGCACCGATGCTCGCCGGGATGGGCATCCTTGCAGCAATCGTCATCGCGTTCGGTCTCTTCCCCACCCCTGTCGTCGATACCCTGATAGAGCCGGCAGCCCGCGCCATCGCCGACCAGGGGACGTACGTTGCTGCCGTGCTCGGCGGGGGTGGATGACGATGAGTCTTTTCCTCCCGCTCGATACCGGTGCGGGCCTCTGGGACCCGCTCCTCTGGGTGCTCGGGGCGGCAGTCGCCGGTGCAATCGCCCTCCTCCTGTACGCACTCGGTGAGGAGGGGTTCAGGCCGGGCACTGCCCGGGCCGACCCCTTCCTCTCCGGGAACCCCGAGCCGGCAAAGGAGCTCGTGCACGTCCGTTCCGGGAACCTCTACTGGGGGTTCCTCTCTGCCATGGAGGGCTACTACAGGCGGCTCGTCCCCATCCACACCGGAGACCTCCATGACTACATTCTCTGGTACATGGGTGTCACGGCGCTCTTCCTCGTCGTGGTGGTGATCTTCCGATGAAGCTGAACACCCTCTTCAACCGGTCCCTCTGGGTCTACCACTTCAACTCCGGGTCCTGCAACGGGTGCGAGATCGAGATTGTGGCCGCTCTCACGCCCCGGTACGACCCCGAGCGGTTCGGGATAAAACTCGTGGGCAGCCCGCGGCACGCCGACGTGATGCTCGTCACCGGGCCGGTGGTGCACAGGATGAAGGAGAGGCTGCTGCGGGTCTACCAGCAGATCCCCGACCCGAAACTCGTGATGTGCATCGGGACGTGCGGGATCTCCGGCGGCGTCTTCTTCGACTCCTACAACCTCGACGGGCCTGTCGACGAGGTGATCCCCGTCGACGTGTACGTGCCGGGATGCCCGCCCCGGCCCGAGGCGATCGTCCACGGGGTCGTCAGGGCGCTCGAGAAACTGGAGCGGCTCGAGGGGGTGGAGGCATGACGGAGCGCCTCCTCTCTGCAGAGGAACTGCTGGAGCGGTTCACGTCAAGGTTCGGGAGCGGGATTACGCATGCCGCCATCAGGAAGCGGGTGCAGGGGAAGAAGAAGGTTGCCCATTACACGATCTGGATCGACCTCGGCCGCGACCACCTGCGGCCGGCAATCCAGGCGCTGATGGAGATCCAGTTCCCCCACCTCTCCGTGATCGCCGGGGCCGACCTCGGCGACGCGATCCGGCTCCTCTACATCTTCTCCACCCAGTTCGGGCACGAAAAGAGCGAGCACATGGTCACGTTCGCAGTCACCCTCCCGAAGTCTGATCTCTCCATACCGACGATCTCGGACCTCATCCCGGGGGCGGTCTTCTCCGAGAGGGAAAAACAGGAGTTCTTCGGCATCCGGGTGACCGGGATCCCCGACGGGCGAAGACTCTTTTTACCGGAAGACTTCCCCGAGGGCGTCTACCCGTGGCGGAAGGACGAGACCGGGATACCGGAGGGGATGGTAAAGGAGCTCTGGCGGTCAAAGAAGCCTGCCGACCGGCCGGCACCACCTGCCGGGGCTCCGGGGGCCTGCGGTCCGGCGGGGGAGGAAGGGGAGGAAAAAAAATGAGTGGGGAGTCGAAGAAAGCCCCCTACAGGGTCCTGATCGGGCCGAACCACCCGGCGCTCAAGGAGCCCGTGATGTTTTCCTTCGAGGTGGAGGGCGAGATCGTCCGGGACGTCGACTTTGCCCCCGGGCAGGCGCACCGGGGGATCGAGTGGATGGGCATGCGCCGGAACCCTGTCCAGATCGTCCACCTCACCGACAGGATCTGCGGGATCTGCGGCGTCGTCCACTCGCTCTCGTTTGCAATGGCAGTCGAGGACATCGCGGAGATCGAGGTGCCGGAACGGGCAGACTACATCCGGACGATCCTGCACGAGCTGGAACGGATCCAGTCCCACCTCCTCTGGGCAGGGGTCGCAGCCCACGAGCTCGGGTTCGACTCGCTCCTCCACCTCACGTGGCGGGTGCGGGAGGAGGCGATGGACGTCATCGAGAACCTGACCGGCAACCGGGTCAACTACGGGATCGTGCAGGTCGGCGGGGTCCGGCGGGACATCGTCCCGGAACAGCACGGGATCATCGAGAGGTGCCTTGCACGGTACGAGGGGCTGCTTGGGACCCTGCTCTCTTTCTTCCTCGACGACAAGACGATCCGGATGCGGTGCCGGGACGTCGGCGTCCTCTCCCGGTCCGATGCGCTCTCTCTCTGCACGGTCGGCCCGACGGCCCGGGCATCGGGGATCAACGTCGACCTCCGGCAGGACTATCCCTACGCCGCGTACGGCGACCTCGACGTCCGGGCGATCCTTCCCGACCGGCACCTTGGGGAGACGCACGGCGACGTGTACGACCGGATCGTCGTCCGCCTGCTCGAGGTCGGCGAGTCCTGCCGGATCATCCGGGAATGCCTCTCGGAGATGCCGGCAGGCCCGTTCACGGCCGAGGAGAAACCCGCAAAGATCCTTGCGATCTGCAAAAAGGCGACCGGGGAGGGTATCGGGAGGGTCGAGGCCCCCCGCGGCGAGTGCCTCCACTACGTCCGGATGGAGGGGAAGGACTCGCCTGCCTCGTGGAAGGTCAAGGCATCCTCCTACTCGAACCTGATGTCATGGCTGCCGATGCTCCGCGGGGCGCAGATCGCCGATATCCCCATCATCGTGGCGTCGATTGACCCCTGCCTCTCCTGCACCGACAGGGTGGCAGTCGTCCGGGACGGGAAGCGGGAGATCCTGACCAAGGAAGACCTCCACCGTCTCTCTGTTGCACGGACACGGAGGCTCCAGTCATGACGCTTCCGGGAGTTGCCGTCCTTGCCGGCTGGTGCGCCGCCCTCTCCATCTTTGCCCTCGCGGGAGGCCTCCTCCTCTCGGGCATCGATCGGAAACTTGCCGCCCACATGCAGGCAAGGATTGGCCCGCCAATCATCCAGCCCTTCATCGACACGGCCAAGCTCCTCCAGAAGGAGAACATCGTCCCTGCAAACGCCATCCCGTGGCTCTTCAACGCAAGCCCGGTCGTTGCCCTCGTCTCAAGCGTCCTCATCCTCTTCTACCTCCCGGTCGGGAGCATCCCGCCGGTGCTCGGGAACGGCGGGGACTTCGTGCTCGTGATGTACCTCCTGACCGTCCCGGCCCTCGCGCTCGTTGCCGGCGGGTTTGCCTCCGGGTCGCCCTACGCGACCGTCGGGGCCCAGAGGGAGATGGTGACCATGATCGCGTACGAGTTCCCGCTTGCAGCCGTCGTGATCGGGATCGCGTGGCGGCTCGGCGCCGCCGGGGTCTCCCATCCTTTCACGTTCACTGCGATTGCGGCAAACCCGGTCTGGTCAGTCGCCGGGCCCCTCGGGATCGCGGGCGCCCTCCTTCTCCTCGTCGTGCTCGCCGCCGTGACGCCCGCCGAGCTCTCCCGCATCCCGTTCGACACGCAGGAGGCAGAGACAGAGCTTGCCGGCGGGCTGCTCGTCGAGTACTCCGGCAGGAACCTCGCGATGTTTCTGCTTGCACAGGCCGCACGGACGCTCGTCCTTGCTGCGATCATCGTCGCGGTCTTCTTCCCCTGGAACCTCTCCGCGCTTGTCCCGATCCCTGCCGCCCTTGCCCTGCCTGCAGACCTCCTCTTCTTCCTTGGAAAGGCAGTCCTCGTCATGTTCGCTGTCGTCACCCTCGTCCGGGTCGCGATGGCCCGGTTCCGTATCAACGAGCTCGTCTCGTTCTACTGGATCTACCTCTCGGTCATCGGGCTTGCCGGGATCGTCCTCCTGATGGCAGATGCCTCGTTGAGTACCCTTTCGGGGGTGGCGCCGTGAGGGCTCTCCCGCTCGTCCCGGAGCTCGTCCGCCAGCTCTTCCGGGAGCCGGCGACGAACCAGTTCCCGGCAAAGTACCTCCCGCCATCGGTAAGGAAGTTCCTCAAAGAGGTGGCAGAAGGCCGGACCAGCATCCACCCGCCCGTCCCGACACCGCCGAAGTTCCGGGGGAAGATCGCGTACGACCGGACATGCTGCATCGGGTGCTCGGCCTGCGTCAGGGTCTGCCCGGCACATGCCATCGAGTTCCTGCCGGAGACAAAGAAGGTCCGGATCTGGGTCGGGCAGTGCATCTTCTGCTCCCAGTGCACGAGCATCTGCCCGAAGAACTGCCTCTCGATGACGGACGCGTTCCTCCTTGCCGGGGAGGACCGGTACGCAGAGGACCTCATCGTGGAGTGAGGGCGGGCTTCTCCTCTTTATACATGTCGATGTCTTCGACATGTCCCCAAAACGTGTCGAAAAAATCAAAAAAATTTCGACACGTTGGTTACCTCTCCGACAGGAGTTTCCCCCCTTTTCCCCTTCTCACAAAACATTTACAAAAGGTCTTTCATCCTCTATCGTGTACCGTGCGGGTTTCGCACGGTCGTTCACCTGGCTCCGGTGGGGGAGGGGGGAGGTGTGGCCGATACCCGCCAATCTCCAGGCATACTTCGGGATACCACAATCAAAAATATCATGCCTGATCTCCCCCCCGCCCCGCAAGAGAGAAGACCAATCCTTCGGATACAGCTCTTCCTGATGGACCCCCCGCCCCATTCCTTCTCCCGCTCGCCGGTCGCTGAAGTCTTCTGCCAGTGCACGCCCGGGAGAGGCGCAGCACCCCTCTCCCTGGCGGTGACGGGACCCTACCCGGGCTGGCCGGCTGTCAGGAACCGGGTCAGGGAGATGCTGGCCGGAACAGGCGATGCCTCCCGGATCGCCGGGTGCCTGCTCCGGTACACGGACCTCATCCCTCTCCCGCCGGGGGTGACCCTGCCCAGGACGGACGAGATCGAACGCCTGCTCTCCCAAAGATACAGGTGCTCCCGGTCAGGGGATGCTGTTGTTTTGTCCGGCACGGATATCCCGGGAACGCTTCGCTCTGTCCGGTCCTCCGTCGACCGGCCGGGAGGTCGGGTCTGGACACTCGTCTTCTCCCTGCAGACGAGGGGAGAGCCCGGGTTTGCATCCGCCGACCACGTCATGGAGTGGTTTGACGATGCCCATGCAGAAATCCACGAACTCTTTGACTGCATCGTCCCCGGGGAGATCGTGCAGGGCCTGCGGTGACCACTTTTTTTCATTCATCCCCAATGCCAGGAGGAGCATCCCTGTTTCGATAAAGCTCCGTTTCCTGCACAGGCGTGTGATGGTAACTCCCTGCAGTTCAGAATGCAAAAAAAACTTCTCCTCCCCTCTCCTCACCCGTACACTGCCACATCCCCGATCTCCCCCCTCCCGAGCATCCCGATGAGCCGGCGTGCACCCTCCCGGACGG
>CAYSII010000010.1:0-57703 GCA_964431125.1 uncultured Methanolinea sp.
ATCTAGGTTGGATCCAGGGCCAATTCAATTTTACAGAACTTTCGTTACGCTACCGATCGAGACGTTCCGTCTCGCTCTCTTTTTGAAAAAGACACAGGAGACGTACCGGAAAAGAGTGGCCTACTGTATCGGACCGTTCAGGGAGGCGATGTGCAGGGCATGCCAGAGGACGGGGATACCACTCGACCTCCTCCTCCCGTCTGCCTCCACGCTTGCGAAGAACCTCGACCCGGACTGCCCGTTCCCGGAGGGATCCCTCTCCATGAAGGCATACCTGGAGGAGTTCGAACGAGGCCTCGCCCGGATAGCCTGCAGTGGGGATTAATGCTGCTTTTTTTTCTTTTCAGGCTCTCTATGGGGCCCGGAATGATTCAAAAAGTTTAATAATTAGCGCTTTCCATGTTATAGCAGGTGTATTAGTGTCCAACTAAGTCACCGACTGAACGTTCCAATCCATGGCAGAAACCCTGTCCCCCGGACAGGGTCGATGCCTCCCTGGTGATGCGTTTCTTCTTCATGATTTCCTCCCGATAACTTCTTCTCGAGGACTTCTCTCCCGAAGTTTTACCTGCATGGAGAACCTGGCAGGTTTTGTTCCTCGCAGAATCCATCTCGTCTTCTCTCAACGTATCATAGTAAAACCGGGCTATCACCTTCTCTGTCCAGTTCGGAAAAGGCGGACACAAAACCGTGGTGCCCCGTGAGGACATCGCTGGAAACACACGTTCGGCCCTGCGATACCTCCTTTTTGTCACCTGCACCTCTTTCGCCGTTTTGAGGTGCCGGCTGGTGGTATTGCAGCATCATGTTCCCTGAACATACTCCTCCGGCCCCGGACATGATCTTACTTTCTCACCCATGGTTCTTTTCGCCGTTACGAACCATGGATTCAGATCATCCCGGCAGTATGTTACTCGAACATTTGTTCGGCCCCGCAGTGGATGTCTTCTTCGTCTCCAGATCTTCGAGCCGTTTCAATCCGGGGACTCATTCCACTGTGGCAGGTATCCCCAGTTCATTCCCCACTGAGGCAACTCTATTATCGCGCTAATACAATATATAGTTTTTGATCATGCCACCTTTATATACCCTGTCTTTCCCGGGCGATCCTGATAAGCGCGCATAAAAAAAATACTTCCCATCCCCTGTTCTATTTTCCGGAATTTTTAGAAACAACTCTTCCCTGATACAGGGTCATGATCTTTTAAGGAACCATCCTGTCTCTGTCTCCTCGAGGATGCGGGAGCTTGGGGGAGGAGAGAGGAGACTCGCGACGACCATAGCCAGGAAGGAAACGATCACACCTATCAGACTGAAATGAACAGGGAGCGACACGATACTGAAATAGGCAAGACCCCCTGCAAGACACGAGGAAACGAGTCCCAGAGTCATTGAGGCAAGCGCACCCTCGCGGGTAGCCCTTCTCCAGTAAAGACCTGCAAGAAGCGGAACGGCAAACGTGGCGAACATGATTCCAATCCCTGCCCATATCAGCCAGACGAGCATTGCTGGAGGATCGAGGGCCATCAGGACCGTCAGGATTGCGGAAGCGGCCACGGAGACCCTGCTGACAAGTATTACCAGGCTGTCAGGAGCATCCGGCTTGATGAGATTTTTGAAAATATCCCAGGAAAAATACGTCCCGATCGTGAGCATCAGGCGATCAGTCGTTGACATGACTGCCGCGAGCACAACCACTGCAAAAACTCCCCATACAACGATGCTCGGGATTGCAGACTGGATGGCACAAATGAACACGAAGTCCCCTGCGTTCTTGACAGCCGGAAGTGTAACGACTCCCTCGCTGACAAGAACCTTCCCTGCAAATCCCCCGAACTTGAGGAGGAACATGACGAGTGCATAGATGCAGAATGCAACGAGTGGAGCCCACCGGAAAAAAGCAGGGTTTTTGACGGCAAGGACATTGTTGATGACATGGGGGGCGCAGGCAAGACCGACCATGAGGAGGAGCGAAAACGAGAATATGTATGCAGGGGTAAAAAGACCAGATTCTACCCAGAGCCTGATGAAATCAGGGTTCTGTGCTGCCAGAACATCGTTAATATGCGAAAAACCACCTGCCTTCATGATAACGAGGGGTGCCATGACGAGGACACCTGCGATGAGGATCATACCCTGGATGAGCGTTGTCCAGGTGACGGCATAGAGTCCACCGATAACAGTGTAGATCGTCACGATGCATGCACCTGCAAGGAGCGCCATCCAGTGCGGTATCCCGAAAAGCCACATGAGAACAATGCTCACGGCCGTATACTGACCCGCGAGGTATATCATCGAGACAACGATCCCTGACAGGGCAGAGAGCGCCCTCAATGCCCTCCTGCTCCCGTAACGGTGGGCAAAATAGTCCTGGATTGTAAGATATCCCCATTTCTGTCCCAGCCCATGGATCTTTACCCCGAAGAAGATGATGCAGAATGCAATGGAGAGTGGAACGAAGATCTGCTCCCAGATGGTGGGCCACCCGTACGCGTAGCCAAGGCCGGAGACTCCAAGGAGAGACATCCCGCTGCAGACAGAGCCTATCATCAGCATGGTGAAGAGCCAGAACCCAAGCGACCTGCCTGCAAGGACATAGTCACTCATCGTGTGGATCTTCTTCGATGCAACGACCCCGATCCCGACGAGGATGATAAAGTAGACTATAACGATTGAAAGGTCAACGGGATCGATCATGAGGTCATCCTCCCAAAGATAATTCCCCAGAGGAGAAGGAGAACGATGACTGCCAGAACAGTACAGCCGGTCATGGCAAGTGTAAAAAGAAAATCGTTATGCATGAATATCCCTCATTTTTTGACCCTGGCAGGAGATAAGAGATTTGGAAACCTCCTCTTCGCAGGCAGGGGGGATACTTACCACGCCGGATACCCCTGGAACGTGCACGTTCACTTCCACAAGACTAATAACGGGGTATTCTCTATCCCTTATCACCGTGCAGGAGAGACTGTAAGCTCCATGGCCTTCGACGAGATAGCACGCCTCAAGCAGGCGGAAAGAACAGCACTCGAAATAATTTCCCGAGCAGAGAAGGAGGCCGAAGACATACTCTCAAGAGCTGCAAAAGATGCTGATGCCTGTATTGCACAGGCACTGGAGGATGCACGAAGAGAAGGGGACCTCGAGAGGAGGTCTGCACTCGAGCGGGCACGGAATGAAGGGGAGGAGATAACCATGAGAGCGGTCTCCGATTCAGAACGCATCGTAATGATTGCCAGGGGGAGGTCAGACAGGGCAGTCTGGTCTGTCCTGCATATCGTGACTGGAGAATCGTATGCTGTATCCGGCCAGGATGTACAGGGTGACGCTCGGCATCGATAATACCAGGCGGCCTGCAGGCATCGAAACACTCCACGATGCGGGCGTTCTCGAGGTCATTCCCCTCCGCGATGCCGACCCCTCCCTCCGGGAAGATCTCGAGGCTGGGGAGCGTGACCTCGTCATCGATCGGTGTTCAGAGTACCGGGCCAGGATCGAGCGTGTCCTCGAAGCCCTCCATGACTCCCCTCCTGCTCCGGGAAACATACTGAAAGAGTTTTTCTCCCCCGAGGAACCCGGAGGGTGCGAAGTGACTGCTGAGTCACTCGCCGATCTCTTCGATGAGATTGACCAGACTCTGCAGCCCGCAGAACGTGCACGGGAGATCAGGGCTGCCATGGGAGAGATAAAGGAGCGGCTCGATGATCTCTCGCGGATCAGATCGGACCTCGCCCTCCTCAAGCTCGTCCCCTTCGATCTCTCTGCCCTTGGAGAATCCCGGTTCCTCTCTGTCTACGCTGCTTTTATGAAGGAGGGGATGGCGGGAGGGATAATGCAGCGACTCGAGAAGGAGTGCGGAAACGTTATATACACCGATTCCCGCAGGTCCGGAGAAATCCATGTACTTGTCGTTGCCTGCCATTCCGGACAGAACCAGACCGTAAAGAGAATTCTCCACTCTCCGGATGTCACGCCCATCTCTCTTCCCGCCTGCGAAGGATTTCCTGACGAGGTCGATGAAGCGACCGCGAAAGAGATATCGGACCTCGGGGCAAGACTTTCGTCCCTGCAGGAAGAACTCGGGGAGCTTCGGAAGAAGTACGGGATGCGCCTCCTTGCACTCCGGGAAGAACTCCTCATCCGGAAGGAGGAACTTGACCTTGTCTTCCGGTGCGGAAGAACCCGTGACGTGACGGTCGTCCACGGATACGTACCTGCAGGGTCGCTTGGAAAGGTCCGGGAGGGGCTGAAACGGGCAACAGGAGACCTGCATTTTATCAGGGCCGAGGATCCCGACCCAGATGACCCGTCAGTTCCCGTCACCTATGAAAATCCCTCCTGGCTTGCGCCCTTCGAATACCTGACGACAATGTTTGCCCGCCCCCGGTACCATGAGATCGACCCGACTCCCTTTATCGCGCCGATATTTCTGATCTTCTTCGGCCTGATGCTCGGCGATGCAGGGTACGGGATCATCATCGCCATCGTGGGATTCCTCCTGTACAGGGGTGCCGGGCGTGTCAGCCGGACGATGCGTGACTTGAGTTACATTCTTGCGCTCTGCGGTATTTCTGCAATCATTTTTGGAACCTTACAGGGAGGGTGGTTCGGAGATCTCCCCCAGAGGTTCCTTGGGATCACACCTCCCTTCATCCTGATAGAACCGCTCAGGGATCCCATCGCGTTCTTCCAGATATCGCTCATTCTCGGTATCCTGCACATCAACCTCGGGCTATTCCTCGCACTCTTCCAGAACTACAGGAACGGGCGGTACAGGGCATGCATTCTGGAACAGGGAATCTGGTTCATCCTCCAGCCGTGCGCGGGAATCCTCCTTGCTGAATTCTTTGGCTGGGCGCCCGTTCCCCCTTCCCTCCACTTCCCTGCCCTTGCCGGCGTATCGCTCTGCATAGCCATGGTATTCTATTCCCACGGCCCGATGGGATTCTTCTCTCTCACGGGTTTCCTCGGTGACTGGCTCTCCTACGTCCGGATCCTTGCGCTTGCGCTTGCGACCGGAGGAATTGCCATGACAGTGAACATCCTTGCGCAGATCGTCGGCAGTGCAGGACCCCTCTTTCTCCTCCCTGCAGCAATCGTCTTCCTCGGAGGCCAGGTCTTCAACATTATCATCCAGACCCTTGGCGGGGTTATCCATGCTATCCGCCTCCAGTACATCGAGTTCTTCGGAAAATTTTACCAGGGCGGGGGGAGGGCGTTCATCCCGTTCAGGGCAGAGAGGATATATTCGAGGAGAGGTGACAGGATATGACAATCGGACTCGGGACAGCACTCCTTGCGATCGGTGCAGGGATTGCAGCAGGGTTTTCGGCCATCGGAGCGGGGATAGGTGTCGGTATCACGGGTGCAGCGTCCGCAGGCGTGACAGCAGAGAGGCCCGAGAAGTTCGGGGTTGCCCTCATCTACTCTGCCATCCCCCAGACACAGGCAATCTACGGGCTCCTCGTTGCCATCCTCATTCTCCTCTCGGGGGGTTTCCTCGGGGGCCTTGCAGGAGATATCCCGGTTCCCATCGGGCTTTCTGCCGTCGGGGCAGGTCTCGCGGTGGGCATTGCCGGGCTCTCCTCGATAGGACAGGGAATCGCCGCATCGTCGGCAGTTGCCATGACGAGCGAGCGACCGGAAATGTTCGGTAAAGGCGTTGTATTCTCCGTTATCTGCGAGACACAGGCAATCTACGGGCTCCTCGTCGCCGTCCTCATCCTTGTCTTTTCCGGGCTCCTCTCCGGAAACTACATCGCTACTGTCGCAAGCGGGCTGGCAGGGATAGGGTGCGGGCTTGCAATAGGGCTTGCCGGGATATCCGCAATCGGGCAGGGGATTGCCGCATCTGCCGGGATAGCGGCTACCGGGCAGAAACCGGAACTCTTTGGCAAGGGTGTCGTATTTGCCGCGATATGCGAGACACAGGCAATCTACGGGCTCCTCGTCGCTATTCTCATCATGTCATTCACAGGGATGTTCTCAGGAAACCTCGTCACGACCCTGGCATCGGGTGTGGTTGCCATCGGGTGCGGTCTTGCCAGTGGTTTTGCAGGGTTCTCTGCGATCGGGCAGGGCATCGCTGCTGCATCCGGTATCGGGGCGACCTCGGAAAAACCCGGACTCTTTGGGAAGGGGGTTGTATTTGCTGCGATATGCGAGACACAGGCAATCTACGGGCTCCTCGTCGCTGTCCTCCTCATGTCTTTCTGCGGGCTTATCTCGGGAGATACGACCCTGACCCTTGCCGTCGGGTTTGCAGCGATCGGCGGCGGTCTTGCCGTCGGGCTTGCCGGGCTCTCGGCAATCGGGCAGGGCATTGCAGCTGCATCCGGTATTGCTGCGACGAGTGAACGGGAGGAGATGTTTGGGAAGGGGGTCGTCTTCTCCGCGGTGTGCGAGACACAGGCAATTTACGGGCTCCTCGTTTCGATCCTGCTCATGGCATTTACCGGGATGATCACGCAGGACTTCGTGACCACGATCGCCGTCGGGGTTGCATCCATCGGTGCCGGGATCGCTGTCGGGCTGGGTGGTCTTTCTGCCATCGGCCAGGGTATCACCTGTGCTTCAGGAATTGCGGCAACTGCAAGGAGACCTGAAGCAATGGGGAGGAGTCTTGTCTTTGCCGCGATGTCCGAGACCTTTGCAATCTTTGGACTCCTCGTTGCAATCCTCATCCTCTTCGGGCTGGGTATCTTCCATGTATGACTGCATATCCCCGGAGCGTGACTGTCCGTGAGCGTCGAAGATATCGAAGAACGTATCCTTTCCGATGCAAGAGCCGAGGCTGAACGAATCCTCTCGCGCGCGAGAGGGGAAGCCGCCCTCGTGATCGAGCAGGCAAAGAAGGAAGCAAATAAACAGGCAGGACAGCTCCG
The DNA here is from genome assembly GCA_964431125.1 of uncultured Methanolinea sp. GTDB lineage: Archaea > Halobacteriota > Methanomicrobia > Methanomicrobiales > Methanospirillaceae > Methanolinea_A. Next base: position 6,885 of record CAYSII010000010.1, read on the forward strand.
GGAAAGAATGAGGGAGGAGACTGCGAGAGAATGTGCCCGGATTCTCTCCCAGTCCCGGATAGAGGCAAGGAAGATCATGCGCAGCGCACGTGAAAAGGCCATAAAAATGATCCTTGCAAAGGCAGAGGAGCAGCTAGGAAAAATCCGTGAAAACCCCGGGTATCCCCAGATATTTAACAGACTTGCAGACGAAGGAATCCAGCTCCTTGGCCAGGACAGGGTCGAACTCGGGGTTCACCCGTCCGACCGACCCCTTGCAGAAGCGTACATCAGGGACCGCGGGAGTGTCCCCCCGGTGTGCACCCTTTCCCCCCGCCCAATCATGACGGCTGGCGGCGTGGTGGTTTCGACTCCCGGAAACATGATAAAGGTCAACAATACTGTCGAGGCGCGTCTCGCGAGGATGGAGAGGGAGATTGCAGCCGGTATCTCGCGCATCCTGTTCGATGAAGGTGGCGATGAAGGTGGCCGGTGAAGACATATCCATGATTCTTGACCCGCTGGCGGCAGGTCTCGACCTCGACCCGTCCGTGCTGGTCTTTGTCGCCCTTGCGCTCCTCCTCGTCCTCCTGCTCGTCACCGTGACATTCCTTGGTTATTTCAGGGTTCTCCTCACGATAGCACGTTTCGCCTTTCCCGTCGCACGCGTCAAGGCAATTGGAAACCCGTTTGTCCGGCCTGATACTCTCATCAGGATGCGTGAGGCGAGAAATATCTACGAGGTTTCCACGGCAGTCCAGGAAGCGGGAGCCGGGATCGATATCCCTGAGAGTGCGCACCCGGAAGATATCGACAGGATCCTCGATGCATGGTACATCTCCGAATTTTCTGCCCTCACCGCAACCGTCCCTGACAGCATGGAGCCTTTTTTTTCTGCTTACCGGAGTGTCCTCGAGGTGGAGCAGCTCGTAAAAGCTGTGAGGCTGGTGCACTCTCCCGTTGGTACCCGCGTGATATCTTCCCGCCTGATCCCGGTCGGATGCCTGACTCCCCTGCTGCTCAGGGATCTCGACGGGGTTTCCGGGATGCGGGAACTCGCAGCAAGACTGTCGGGCACGCCATACGAGGAAGTCCTGTCATCAGTCCTTCCGTTATACGAACAAGGTACAACTCTCCTCCCGGTCGAAAACGCCCTCTGGAAACATGCACTGGAGAGACTGAACCTCTCCCGCATCCATGTCGAACCCTCGCACCTCCCCGTGGTCGCCGGGTTCCTCGGGACATACATAGACGTTACAAACATCCTCACACTCCTGCGGGCAAAGGTGCAGGGGATACCCCCCGATGTCGTCTCCGGGTGGATCGTTCCGGGCGGAGCGGTATACGAGGAGTGGCGCCTCCTGCAGCTCTTCGAGAACAGGGGGGCAAAAGAGATGATCAGCCAGCTTGCAGGAACTGATTACTACGATGCCCTCTCCTCTGCCCTCCCGGAGGCCGGTGAGCCGGATATTTCACGGATTGAACTCGAGCTGGACAGGTTTCTGCTCCGGAAGGTCCTGTCCCTGTCCCAGGTCCACCACCTGCAGGGAGGGCCCCTGATCAAATTTCTCGTCGCACGCCGGTACGAGGCCAGGAACCTGCGAGTAATCTTCCACTCGCTCTTCGAGATGCCTGCCCCAGTGGATACTGCACGCTGGATTGTCACGGAGGCGGTCGCTCCATGAGGATCGCAGTCCTTGGTGACCGGAGAATGGTTCGTGGCTTTGCCCTGGCCGGTATAAGAGACTTTTCAATTGCCCACGACCCGCAAACAGCACGGGAGACCCTTGGAAAGTGGCTCTCCGATCCCGGCATCGGGATTATCATCATCCCTGCATGGTTCAGGTCGGACCTGCAGGATGAAATCAGAAGCAAAGAAGGGATCCGGGAGGGGTACCCCGTTGTCATCGCCCTCCCCGGCGGTACGGAAGAAGGGGATTATTCCGGGAAGGAATACCTGAAAATGGCTGGACTGGAGTGAGATTGAATGGCTGATGAAAAAGAGTCCCGGGGAAAAATTATCAGGGTTACAGGACCGGTCGTCGCTGCCGACGGGATGACCGGGGCACGGATGTTCGAGATTGTCCACGTCGGAGAGGAAGCCCTCCTCGGCGAGATCATTGCGCTCGAGAACGACAGGGCGACAGTCCAGGTTTACGAAGAGACCTCCGGTATCGTTCCCGGAGAACCGGTCACCAGAACCGGGAGATCGCTCTCCGTTGCCCTCGGTCCCGGCCTTCTCGGCACCATCTTTGACGGGATCCAGCGTCCCCTCGCCGAAATGCACCAGGTATCAGGAGACTTCATCGGGAGGGGGAGAAGCATTCCCGCTCTTGACGGAAAGAAAAGGTGGAAATTTTTCCCGCGTGCCCGGCCGGGCGACCGGGTGGAAGGCGGCGATGTCCTTGGCATCGTCCCTGAAAAACCATCCGTCCCCCACCTGGTCATGGTCCCCCCGGGTGTCTCCGGGACGATTGCCGGGATCGCCGGTGAGGGAGAATACACGATACATGAACCCGTGTGTACACTCCGGACAGCAGCAGGAGACGTGGAGCTCCCGATGGTCCAGTACTGGCCTGTCAGGGCCGGCCGCCCCATCGCGCAGAAACGCGATCCAGTCGACCCGCTCCTGACGGGCCAGCGGGTCATCGACCTCCTCTTTCCGATTGCCATAGGGGGGACCGCCGCGATACCCGGACCCTTCGGTTCGGGAAAGACAGTTGTCCAGCACCAGCTTGCAAAATGGTCGAGTGCAGATATCGTCATCTTCGTGGGATGCGGAGAGAGGGGTAACGAGATGGCAGACGTGCTTGCCGAGTTCCCGCACCTCGAGGACCCGCGGTCGGGCCTTCCGCTCCTCAACCGGATGGTTCTCATTGCAAACACGAGCAACATGCCTGTTGCGGCAAGGGAGGCATCGGTATACACAGGAATGACTCTGGCCGAATACTACAGGGACATGGGTTACCGTGTCGCACTCATGGCAGATTCCACGTCCCGCTGGGCTGAGGCGATGAGGGAGATCTCCGGCAGGCTCGAGGAGATGCCGGGCGAGGAGGGGTATCCAGCCTATCTCGGTTCCCGGCTTGCCGACTTTTACGAACGCGCCGGGAGGGTCAGGACCATCGGGTCGGAAGAGAGAGAGGGTTCTATCACTGTCATCGGGGCCGTCTCGCCACCCGGAGGGGACTTCTCCGAGCCCGTGACCCAGAATACGCTCCGGATCGTGAAGGTCTTCTGGGCCCTCGACTCTGACCTCGCTTACAGGCGGCACTTCCCTGCCATCAATTGGCTCACGTCGTATTCGCTCTACACGGCTGCTGTCAACAGGTGGTGGCACGAGAATGCAGGTCCCGGATGGGAGAGCATGAAGGGCGAGATCATGGCAATCCTCCAGAAGGAGAATGAACTCGAGGAGATGGTGAAACTCGTCGGGCCCGAGGTGCTGCCGGAATCGGACAGGCTCACCCTCCTCGAGGCCGAGATCATCCGGGAGAGCATCCTCATGCAGTACGCTTTCCACCCCGAGGACACGTATACTTCACCCGGAAAACTCTACAGGATGGTGGAGACAGTATTTACGTTCTTCTCCCTCGCCCGCGGGGCAGTCTCATCAGGTATCCCCACGGAGACCATCCGGTCCCTCCCGGTGAAATCACGGCTTGCCCGGATGGGGACCGTTCCGGAGAAGAACCTCGATACAGTCTTTTCCGGGATCGAATCGCAGATGAGGGAAGAGTTTGCATCCCTCGGGAGGCCGTGACATGCTGAAGGGAGCACGGGAATACAGGTCGGTAACGGAGATCCACGGGCCCATCATGGTCGTGGACGGCGTCTCCGGTGTGGCATTCGGGGAAGTGGTGGAGATCACACTCCCTTCAGGGGAGAAGAGGCTCGGACAGGTACTGGAATCCCGGACGTCACGGGCGATTGTCCAGGTATTTGGAACCACGCGGGACCTTGACACGCACGATACGACTGCCCGGTTCACGGGAAAGACGATGCACATTGCTGTCTCCGAGGAGATGCTCGGTCGTATCTTCGACGGAATAGCCCGTCCCCTCGACGGTGGCGCACCCCCTCTCGGCGAGGAGAGGGATATCCATGGTTCCCCCATCAATCCCCATGCCCGGGAGCACCCGAGGGACTCCATCCAGACGGGGATCTCCGTGATCGACGGGATGAACACGCTTGTCCGCGGGCAGAAGCTCCCCCTGTTCAGCGGTGCAGGTCTCCCCCACAACCGCCTTGCCGCACAGATCACGCGCCAGGCGAGAGTCCGCGGGCAGCAGGAACTCTTCGCGGTGGTCTTTGCCGCGATGGGAATCACGCACGAAGAGGCGGCCTTCTTCGTCTCCGATTTCACGAGGACGGGTGCACTGGAGAGGGCAGTCATCTTTCTCAACCTTGCTGATGACCCTGCAATCGAGCGGATCATCACGCCCCGCCTTGCACTCACGACGGCCGAGTACCTCGCATTCGAGAAGGGGATGCACGTCCTCGTCATCCTCACGGACCTGACCAACTACTGCGAGGCACTGCGGGAGATCTCTGCCGCACGCGAGGAGGTCCCGGGAAGGAGGGGATACCCGGGCTACATGTACACGGATCTTGCGAGTATTTTCGAGAGGGCAGGGCGTATCAGGGGAAGGGAAGGCTCCATCACCCAGATCCCGATCCTCACGATGCCCGATGACGATATCACCCACCCGGTGCCGGATCTTACCGGGTATATCACGGAGGGCCAGATCGTCCTCTCGCGCGATCTCCACAGGAAGGGCATCTTTCCTCCCATCAATCCTCTCCCCTGCCTCTCGCGTCTCATGCAGGGCGGGATAGGCCCCGGCAGAACGCGGGAAGATCACGCACAGGTGAATAACCAGCTCTATGCAGCTTATTCCCAGGGTATCAAGCTGAAGGGGCTCGTGGCAGTCGTCGGCGAAGAAGGACTCTCGGAGACGGACAGGACGTACATCCGGTTTGCTGACCGGTTCGAACGCGAGTTCATCGCGCAGGGACCTGATGAGAACCGGTCGTTTGAAACAACCCTTGACAGGGCGTGGGACCTCCTCTCCATCCTTCCCGAAGGAGAACTCGGGAGAATCGACGAGTCATTCATCCGGAAGTACCATCCGGCATACAGGGGGCAGAAAGGATGAGTGCCCAGGGGAGATCCGGCGTCCGGCCGACGAGGATCGAACTCCTGCGGCTGAAGAGACAGGAGATCCTTGCCCAGCGCGGCCATGACCTGCTCCAGGAGAAACTTGACGCGATGGTTGTCGCATTCTTCGACTACAGGGATGCATACCTCGCACAGAAGAGGCGTGTCGACGAGGCCTACCGGTCCGCACTCTCTGCCCTCTCGCATGCCGAAATGCTTGCAGGAACCGATACCGTCGATTCCGTTGCATTCTCATCGCCGCCGCTTCCGGATATCCCCCTTGGTTTTCGCCTCGTGATGGGTGTCCGGGTCCCGTCCCTCCCTCCCGGGTCTCTTCCCGTTCACGAGAGGGGGTACGGTCTCCTCGGGACTCCGGCCGCAATCGATCAGGCATCAAGGATGTTTGAGGATCTGACACGGGAACTCATCGTGCTTGCAGAGAGAGAGGGGACAGTCAGGAGACTGTCCCGGGAGATCCAGAAGACCCGCCGGAGGGTGAATGCCCTGGAGAGGATCCTCCTCCCCCGTCTCCGGTCGACCCGGAAGTACATCGAGATGCACCTCGAGGAGAGGGAGAGGGAGGACCAGTTCCGGCGCAAGCGAATTAAGCATATAAAGGCAGAGTCCCCATGAATGCCACCCCCGGTGATCCCTGGATCGAAGCCCTGTTCCGCCGGCCTTCCGTGAGGGTGAAATTGTCCTATCTCTTTCTCTTTGTGCACCTCGCAATCTACATTGCCCTCGTTACCGGGCTTCTCATCTTTCTCTTCGTCATCGTTACCCGGATCGGCTGAGGTCGGCATCCGGGGGTTTCCCGCCGGGAACAGGGTTCCGGATGACAAGGACAGGCCTCGAGGCAATCCTGGCAACTTCCTGTGCCGTGCTCCCCGGGATGAGTCCGCCGAGCCAGCCCCTTCCAAAGGAACTGAACGCGATGAGGGAGACATCCTCCTCGTCGGCACACCTCGCAATTTCACGCGCGGGGTTCCCGGCCCTCACGAGGCACCGCGCGGAGATTTTTTTCCCGGCAAGGATACCTGCATCGTTCTCCATCTCCCGGGATGCGGCCTCCATCCCCAATTTTATCTCGTCCTCGTTTTCCCCCGTATCGACAACATGGAGGAGGATAATTTCGGAGAGTCCCCGGAGGCCTGCTATCATCAGGAGGGCCTGGCGGGCCGATGCAGAGAAGTCCGTGGGACAGAGGACACGGGAGAGGATACGGGGACAGAATTTTTCGAATGTCTTCCCCCTGAACCCCTCGATCATCCGGTACTTCATGATCAGGACGCTGCAGGGACTGTACCTGAGAACATACCCTGACACGCTCCCGAGCAGGATATCTCTCAAAATTCCCTTTCCCCTTGCCCCCACGAGAATCACCGTTGGAGAGACCTCCTCTGCCACCCGGACAACCATCTGCCCGATGGGCCCATGGGGAACCTTTCGCAGGATCGAGGTTGCATTGATACCCCGGGCGCGGAGGATTGCACACTCATGCTCGAGCTCTCTTTTTGCCTGCTCTTCCATCATCGATATGCCCCATGGAGCGAACCCGGGCCGCGATGTATCGATGACGTGCAGAAGGAACACTTCTTTTACGTCAGGAAAACCAGCAAGGCAGTCCCGTGTTTCCTTTGCATACTCGGAAAAATCCGTGGGAAAGAGGATTCGCGAGAACATGTGTATACCACGCCGCACCTGTGCGTGTACCACTATAGCACCCCGGGAATATAATTCTGCGCGCAGGATGTATACATATCCCTGAAAAATAAACATTTGAGAAGAACTTTTTCGCCTTCTGAGTTAATTATATATACATTCAATATACATTAAAGAGCGACCTCATTTCCTGGGGCCGTGACCCACGAGCATGACAACTATCTACGAGGAAACAATCGAAAATCTCAAAAACCTCGCACTTACACGGTGCAAGGAGCGCATAGAAAGAGCCCGGGCTCTTCCCAGATCATCACCCGATCCAGCGATTCTGCCCCCGCCCGGTGTCACACGGCTCCTCAAATCCCGCCACGGGTTGTTATAAGGAGGGGTCCCCATGAATCAGGAATCCTCACTCCTGGAAATTGTCAGAAAGAAGGAACTCGAGATCAAATCCCGGACAGATAAAGCCACAAGGGAAGCTGAAGAAGCAATCGGTCTGGCGCGAAAACGGGCCGAAGAGATCATCGACAGTGCACGGCTGAGGGGAGAGGAAGAATCTTCCCGGTATCTTGAACAGCAGCAGAAAGTCCTCGAACAGGAGGTTTGGGAGATAAAGGAGAGATCGCTCTCCGAGAGGCAGCGATTCTCCCTGGCTGCAGCAGAACGGATTGGCGAGGCAGCAGAGCTGGTTATCTCCCGCATCGAGGCAAAGGGTCACTGATGCTCCAGAGGATGAAAAGTATCCTGGTGGTCGGCCCGAAGAGAGACTACCAGCGGATTGTCGATGTCCTGTATCAGGAGGGTACAGTCCACCTCCAGGACATTCCCTTCTCCCTTGACGACCCGGTCTTTTCTCCCATGGAGACCGGAAAGACCGAAGAAATTTCATCAATTATATCGAAACTGCACGGCATTTCCCGCATTCTCCCCGGCAAACCGGTCGAGGAAGAGACCGCAAGGAGGACCGCGGAGCTTGGTTCGAAAACAACGGACGAGCTCCTCACGGAAGCAAAGGAGATGGTCCAGTTCCTCGAGACGAAGGTCCGTGACCTGGCGACGCGGAAAGGAGATCTCGAACTCTCGCGGACGACACTCGAGAAGTATGCCCGGGTCATGGCGAAGATCCAGCCCCTCGAGAGCCGGTTGCCGATCCTGGAAGGTTTCGAGGTGAGCGTTCTCCTCATCCAGAAGGAATACCGGGATGTTCTTGAACTCATCCGTCCCCAGCTCAAGGCAATCACCAACAACCAGTTCGAGTTCATTGCCGCTGACCTCGATGAGACCACCACTGCCGCGATCACGGTCTTCAACAAGAAATATTCCCAGGAGGTCCACTCCTTCCTCTTCTCACAGAATGTCAACGAGGTGAGAGTACCTGAAGAGTTCGCAAACATGCACCTCGAGGAGGCACTTGCCCTCATAGAGAAGAGAAAGAAAGAGATTGCGGATGAGATGGAGAGAATCGACCGGGAACTGGACACCCTCTCGGATGCCTGGCACACGGAACTTGCCGTCTTCTCCCGGATCCTCGAGGACCGGCTCGAAGAGCTCCGCTCCATCAACATGTTCGGACAGTCTGCCCACACGATCATGATAAAGGGCTGGATCCCCAAAAAATTCCTGAAGAGGACGAGGGAGGCGCTTTTTGCAAACTTTGGAGATCGGGTCGTGCTGACAGAGGTTCCTGTCCCGCCAGAGGAGATGGAGCATGCACCCACGTTCTATGACAACCCAAAAATCGTCAAGCCGTTTGAATTCTTCATGAAACTGGTCTCTCCTCCAAAGTACCTCGAGATAGATCCAAGCCCCCTTCTCGCCCTCTTCTTCCCTATCTTTTTCGGGATCATCGTCGGCGATATCGGCTATGGCCTTGCCATCCTCGGTTTTGGGCTCGCGATGAAGAAGAAGTTCCCAAAGATCGAGTGGATGCAGCAGCTGATGAACATCATGATCATCTCCTCGTTCCCCACCATCTTCTTTGGATTCCTCTTTGGGGAATTTTTCGGCGATTTTGGAGAGAAGGTGGGTATCATCCACCCCGTTCAACTCTTCGGCATCACCTGGAACAGGGTCGAGGCAATGATCCCTCTCCTCGTGCTCGCCATAGCAATCGGTGTGATTCACATCTTCGTGGGGCTCTCAATTGGCATTCTCAATGCCTATGCAAGGCGACAGAAGAAGCACCTCTGCGAGAAGGCAGGCATGATGGGAGTGGTCGCAGGGATCATCCTTTTACTTCTCTCCCTCCTTATGGTACTTCCCTCTTTCATGATGATCGTTTCTGCCGTTATCCTTGTCGCATTCCTTCCGCTCCTTGTGTACGGCGGGGGAACGATGGGTGTGATCGAGGTGATGAGCACCATTGGGAACATCCTCTCCTATGCAAGGATCATGGCAATAGGTATGGCTTCTGTCATCCTTGCCATGGTTGCAAATGAACTCGGTGGTGCAATAGGGGTCATCGTCGCCGGTATCGTCATTGCAGCACTGCTCCATGCTCTCAATATCATTCTCGCGATGTTCAGCCCTTCCCTCCACTCTGTCCGTCTCCACATCGTTGAGTTCTATTCCAAGTTTTACGAGGGGGGAGGAACGGAGTACAGGCCCTTCGGGAGGGGGAAGAAGACAGACTAAAAAAACAATAAATCCAGTTTTTCACAATGGCGTGCCTTCGATACCTTTAGATAAAAATCATATTATTAATATTGATTGATAAAACAAAGATGTCCTGTTGTTTAGGTATCAATTTTATATATCATTAAAATTATCTTACAGGTGTAGGAGGTAACGAACTTGGCTGGATGGGAAGTACCATTGGGCGCAGCGATTGCATTTGCTGCAGGCGCAATCGGAACAGCATGGGCCCAGTCCCGCATCGGGTCCGCGGGGGCAGGAACGATCGCAGAGAGGCCCGAGACATCGGGTTCAATCATCGTTCTTGAAGCCATTCCCGAAACCCTTGTCATTCTCGGTTTCGTGGTCGCATCCATGATTATCATCATGGTCGAGTGAAGGAGAAGGACCCAGAACTCAACCGTGGCCAGACCGGCAGAGAGATGCGAACCTGCCACGGGGTGGGGAGGCGAGTGACACCCGGAGGAGGAGAGACTTAGAAATGACATATGAGGATCTCATTCAGTCGATGGAGGCAGGAGCACAGGAGAAGATCGAAGAGATCCGGAAAAACGCAGAACGCCAGTGCGAAGGGATAGTAAAGGACGCAGAAGAGAGGGCAAAGCTCATCCACGAAGAAATTCTGGCTTTGGCCCGCGCAACGATTGCTGACAGGAGAAACCGTCTTCTCTATAGTACACGGCAGGACGAAAGGGCTGCCGACATCAGAGCAAAGGAGGAGATTTTAAACAGGGTGTACGCACAGGCAGAGGCACGCCTTGCAGAACTCCGCTCAGGGGACGGGTATCGCACCCTTTTTTCCCGGTTACTTTCCGAATCGGTCAGGGAGATGGATGACGAGAATCCCGTCATCCATGTCGACCCACGGGACGAAGCACTCTGCAGGGAGGTCGTCTCAGGCATGAACCGCACATTCCGGATCGTTCCGGATATCACGACGCACGGGGGCGTTGTGGTCTCTTCTTCCGATGAACAGGTACGGATTCACAATACGCTCGAATCGAGACTGGAGAGAGCAAAGGTACTTTATAAAAAGGAAATCTGCCGCGTCCTCTTCGGGGAGTGAGCATGGATATCGGGTACATCAATGCACGGGTCAGGGGAATGCACAGCCGCCTGCTCGGGCCAAAAGCCTTCGATACCCTGATGGTGCAGCAGGATATCCCTTCCCTTGCAAGCGAACTGGAAAAGACACCATACCGGGATGAGGTCCAGGAGGCAGGCGTCCTCTATCCGGGCCTGAAGGGGATCGAGGCTGCTCTCAGGATGAACCTCGTGCACACCTGCCAGAAAGTCCTCTCCCTCGTCGAGGGGACCGACTCTGAACCTCTTGTCCGGATAATCCTTGCCCGCTGGGATATCCACAACCTCAAGACGGTTCTGCGGGGAAAGCACCTGCATGTCGCTCCCGAGGAGATCGAGGAATGCCTCATCCCGGCCGGGACACTGGGAGAACCGCTCCTGGTCGAACTCATAAAGCAGCCTGACGTCAGGGCAGTCATCGACCTGCTCGCCACATGGGAAGTCGACTATTCAAGGCCCCTCACGAATTACATCGACGAATACGCTTCCGGCCGGGAACTCTCGGTCCTTGAGTACGCACTCGACAGATTCCACTATGAGAATGCACTCTCGCAACTGGGGAAGAAAAAGAGCGATCACGAGGTGATGAGATCACTCCTCTGCCAGGAGATCGATTCCCTCAACCTGAAGAATGCGCTTCGAATGAACCGCGACAGGGTCGATCCTGAAACTGCAGAGAAGTACTTCCTGCCAGGTGGGGAACATATCCCGCTCGATAAGTTTCTGGCCGTGGTGCGATCCGGCAGGGTTGAGGAGATCGTCGAGAACGTGGAGGGGACTTCCTATTCGTTCCTTGCCCCGCTGATTCCCGAAGCCATGAGGACAGGAACGCTCTCTGTCCTTGAGAAGGAACTGGACAGGTACCTGACCAGGAAAGGGACAGGGGTCTTCAGGAGCGACCCGCTCGGCGGCGCTGTTGTCATCGGGTACCTCTTCGCAAAACAGAACGAGATCATCAATATCCGCATCATCGCCCGGTGCAAGGATGCACGGATTCCTGATGCAGAACTCGAGAAGGAGTTGCGGTATGTATAAGTTCATGGTCGTCACCGATCCGGACACTGCTGCCGGTTTCCGGCTCGCCGGGGCAGAGGTGATCGAGGCAGCCGATTCCCAGGAGGCAAAGAAGATCCTCCCCCCTCTCCTTCACAGGGATGATACGGGGATCATTGCAGTGAACGAGGAGTTCATCCAGGCACTCGACGAGAAACTGATGAACAGGATCGAGAGGACATACCGTCCAATCATCATCCCGATTCCGAAGAGAGCCCGGACCGGCGGTGGACCGGGATACCTCGAGAACCTGCTGCGCAGGGCGGTTGGATATAACATCGTGGTGAGGCGTTAAGATGATTCAGGGGACAATATCGCGGATTTCCGGCCCGGTCGTCATCGCCGAGGGGATGCGTGGCTCAAAGATGTACGACGTGGTAAACGTCGGAACGCTCGAACTCCCCGGCGAGATCATCCGGCTGGAAGGGGACATGGCTGTCGTCCAGGTTTACGAGGACACGACGGGTCTCTCGATTGGCGAACCGGTGAAGAACACTGAGCAACCCCTCTCCGTCGAACTGGGTCCAGGACTCATCTCGTCGATCTTCGACGGGGTCCAGAGACCCCTCCCGGAACTTGCAAAGAAGAGCGGGTCGTTCATATCGAGGGGAATTTCGGCAACGGGACTCTCGCGTGAGAGGGAATGGGACTTCGAACCCGCAATCGCTGAAGGGACGCGTGTAAGCGGCGGCGATATCCTCGGGTCAGTCAAGGAGTTCCATTTCACCCATCGCATCCTCGTCCCGCCGGGAGTCTTGGGCACGGTGACAAAGATCCAAAAAGGCAGGTTCAGGGTTACCGATGTCATCTGCGAACTCGACGCGGGAACCGGTTTGACGATGATGCAGAGGTGGCCTGTGCGGAAGGGTCGTCCTTACGTGAGGAAACTGGATCCCTCTGTACCCTTAATAACAGGCCAGAGGATCTTTGACTGCCTCTTTCCGCTCACGAAGGGAGGGACTGCCATGATACCGGGAGGATTCGGGACCGGAAAGACCGTCTCGGAGCAGACCCTGGCCAAGTGGGCAGATGCGCAGGTCATCATCTACATCGGGTGCGGTGAGCGGGGCAACGAGATGACAGATGTTCTCTCCGAGTTTCCCGAGCTTGTCGATCCCCGGACGGGACTCCCTCTCATCCAGAGGACCATCCTGATTGCAAATACATCGAACATGCCTGTTGCAGCGCGTGAGGCATCCATCTACACGGGAATCACCATGGCCGAGTACTACAGGGACATGGGGTACGATGTAGCTCTGATGGCCGACTCGACCTCCCGCTGGGGCGAGGCGCTGAGGGAGGTCTCGGGCCGCCTCGAGGAGATGCCCGGGGAGGAGGGATACCCTGCCTACCTTGCAACGAGGCTTGCCGCATTCTACGAGCGCGCCGGAAGGGTCATCTGCCTTGGCCCCGAGGGCAGGACGGGATCCGTTACCATCGTGGGTGCTGTCTCGCCTCCCGGCGGGGACTTCTCCGAGCCCATCACGCAGAACACCCTGCGGATAGCAGGGACATTCTGGGCACTTGACACGAGCCTCGCATACAGGCGGCACTTCCCCTCCGTGAACTGGATCAAGAGCTACTCGCTGTACCTTGACAGCGTCGAGAAGTGGTTTGCGGAGACTATGGCCGGCGACTGGAGAGGACTGCGGGACCGGACGATGTACCTCCTCCAGAAAGAGGTCGAGCTTCAGGAGATCGTCCAGCTCGTTGGTCCGGATGCACTACCCGAGAGCGAGAAAGCCATTCTCGAGGTGACCCGGATGATACGGGAGGACTTCCTGCAGCAGAGCGCCTACAGCGATACCGATTCGTTCTGCCCCCTTGACAAGCAGTTCTGGATGCTTTCCACGATCATTGCCTACTTCGAGGCTGCCGGGGAGGCCATGAACCGCGGTGTCTCCCTTAAGCAGATCTCCTCCCTCCCTCTCAGGGCGGAGATCGCGCGCATGAAGGAGATCAGTGATGTCGGACAGATCCGGGAGCTCGCGACACGGGTGAAAACGCAGATTGCGGCACTGGAGGTGGAACGCTGATGCCAGGAGTCCCGCTCATCGACAGGGAGTTCCGGACTGTCAGCTACGTCTCCGGGCCTCTCATCTTCGTCGAGAGACCAAGGGGTGTATCCTTCGGAGAGACTGCACGGATAACCCTCCCCGACGGCGAGGTGCGCAACGGACAGGTGCTCGACGTCTCCCGGGATCTTGCAGTGGTCCAGGTGTACGAGGGGACGAGCGGCGTGGACAACAAGGCCACGTCGGTCCGCTTCACGGGCCAGTCTCCCTGCATCGATGTCTCGATCGACATGCTCGGGCGGGTCTTTTCCGGTGTGGGCCGTCCCCGTGACGGGAGACCCGAGATCATCCCGGAGGACACCGTGGACATCTCCGGAATGCCGATCAACCCGTATGCACGGGACAAGCCCTCGGACTTCATCCAGACCGGGATGTCCGCGATCGATGGTCTGAACACGCTCGTCCGGGGGCAGAAGCTCCCCATCTTCTCGGGGTCCGGCCTTCCGGCGAACAAGCTTGCCGCCCAGATTGCACGCCAGGCCCGGGTCCTTGGAAAGGAAGAGTCGTTTGCCGTGGTCTTCGTGGCAATGGGTATTACCCACAAGGAGGCCTCCTACTTCATGAACGAGTTCGAACGGACCGGGGCTCTCGAACGTGTGGTCTTCTTCCAGAACCTTGCCGATGATCCGACAATCGAGAGGATAGCGACACCGCGCTGCGCGCTCTCCGTGGCCGAGTTCCTCGCATACACCCACCACCTCCACGTTCTCGTCATCCTCACGGACATGACGAATTACTGCGAGGCTTTGAGGGAGATTTCGACGGCGCGCGAGGAAGTGCCCGGGCGGAGGGGATATCCGGGGTACATGTACACGGACCTTGCATCGATATACGAGCGTGCGGGAAGAATAAAGGGAACCACGGGGTCAATCACGCAGATACCGATCCTGACGATGCCGGACGACGATATCACGCATCCCGTTCCTGACCTCACCGGGTACATCACCGAGGGACAGATCGTCCTCTCCCGTGACCTCTACAGGAGGGGGGCGGACCCGCCGATCGATGTGCTGCCGTGCCTCTCCCGCCTCATGAACCTCGGTATCGGGCCGGGCAAGACGCGGGAGGATCACAGGAACGTGGCAGACCAGCTGTATGCATCCTATGCCTATGGCAGGGACCTGCGCCGCCTCGTTGCCATCGTGGGAGAGGAGGCCCTGACAGAACTGGACAAGGTTTACCTTGCGTTTGCCGATGACTTCGAGAAGAGGTTCGTCACGCAGGGGAGCGCAAACAGGAGCATCGAGGAGACACTCTCGATCGGGTGGGACCTCCTCTCCAGACTCCCGGAGGACGAGCTCAAGCGGATCAAGATAGAGTACATAAGGAAATACCATCCCCGGTACCGGGCAGGGTGACATCCATGGAACAGGTCAACCCCACGCGGATGGAACTGATCAGGAAGAGGAGCCAGATAAAGCTCGCAGAGCAGGGACGTGACCTCCTGCGGGAGAAGATGGATGCGCTGATACAGGAATTCTTCCGGATCATGGGGTCGGTCTCGCGTTCGAGGGACGAGCTCGAGGCTGTCGCAGAGAGTGCCTACCGCTCTCTTGTCATCGCGCAGGCCGTGGATGATCCGGTTACACTCCGTTCGGTCTCCTTTGCCACCCGCAAGCAGATCGCAGTCGATATCGGGGGCAAGAACATCATGGGGGTTCCCGTGCCCATCATCGAGAAGAAGAGGTTCTCTGTCCCTTCCCTTGAGAGGGGATACAGTATCCTTGGCGTGAGCGGGAGGATAGACGAGACTGCCGAGCGGTTCGAGTCCGAGATAGACTTGATCATCGGGCTTGCAGAGACCGAGACCGCCCTCCGCCGCCTGGGACACGAGATTCAGATGAACCGGCGAAGGGTCAATGCACTCGAGCAGGTCCTGATCCCGGAGCTGAAGAGACAGGCAAAATACATCAAGATCACGATCGAGGAGAGGGAGCGGGAAGACCTGTTTCGTTTGAAAAAAGTGAAAAAGATCCTCAACCGTAAGAAACGGGGGCAGGCAAGGGGCCCTTCCCGCATGTAGAAGACCAGAGGATATTATTTCTGTTCCTCTTTTCCCCCAACTCTCTCACAAACATCGATCAGGATCTTTATTGCAGGATCCCTGCGCGTGACAGGACCCGTCCGCATCGTAACGAGTACATGGCGGAGATGCCGATATGATCTCAATATTCCACCTTTTTTCTACCAGCCAGATGGTCTGGCATGTAAGTCGAAATACGCAGTAAACGGATATAAATCAATGCACGGCAATGGTGATCTGCATAACCGGAACGGGAAAAGGAGCGGTTACCCGCTCCCCGTTCCTGTCACATCGTTGCCCGAAGAACGCGTGACGCCTTCTCGACAGCGACCCTCTGGTCGATCTCCTTCCCCCGTGACTCTCTCCCGATGGCGATGAGGTCGAGGACATCACGCCTCGAAAGCCTGGAGAATGCGATCTTCTCCCACACGTCCCTCTCGATGAAGACCCATGCATCCCCCAGAGCCTGCTTGAGGAGGTCGATTTCTTCCTGGGAAAAGTCCTTCCATTCCTCGCCAAGGTTCTTGCGGATCTTTTCAAGGGCCTGTTCGATACTCTTCTCCTTCTGAAGGGAGAAGAGTCTCCTTCCTATCTCGGTCCTGGATACGTCCGGCATGGCATTTCCCCCCTCGATCTGCGAGGACAGGGTAACGGGTAGTATACGCGCAGACGGATAATTGTTTGCCTCCCTTTTCCCTGCAGGGATCGCGGGAAACCTGCCAAACAGCCCGGGCAGGGGCGCCGGGATCAATTGAGAATGATTAATAACGATAGAATGAGAGAATTTCCCCTATTCGAGGGTGTATGCATGATCATGTTGCCTTTCCTGGTAATTTTTCCTGCCCTCGTTGCCATTCTCCTCCTCCTGATCGCGAATGATTCATGGAGGAGAGTGATCGTCTGGGCAGGAGCAGCTGTGACGGGAGCGGCCTCGCTATCCCTCCTCTTCGTCACTCCGGAATCGGGTCCGCTCTTCTATCCCGTCGGGTCCGAGATGATCTCGGAACTGATGTTCGGGGCAGAGATACTGATTGGCCTCTTCCTCATCTACCTCGGGGTAAAATACCGCAAGTACCTTGCCATCTTCCTGATACTCTTCCAGGCAGCCATCCTCGTCCTGTTCGAGACGGGACGGGCGTCCATTCCCCATCACCTCCCCCCGGGTCTCTTCATAGACCAGTTCTCGCTGATCATGGCCCTCATCATCGGGATCATCGGCAGCCTGATATGTGTTTATTCTCTGGGGTACATGGCAACGTACCACGAGCGTCACCCGGGTGTTCCCGATCGCCGGAGGAGTTTCTTCTTCCTTGTCTTTATCTTCCTCTCTGCCATGTTCGGGCTCGTCTTTTCCGACTACCTCCCCTGGGTCTTCTTCTTCTGGGAGGTAACGACCCTCTGTTCATTCCTGCTGATAGGGTACTCAAAGACTGACGAGTCCCTTAAAAATGCATTCCTTGCCCTCAACATGAACATTCTCGGGGGGATCGCATTTGCAGGAGCGCTGATCTACATCATGGCCGTCAGCCCCGGCGGCGAGATGCTCCACCTCCACTCCCTGATCCAGTCCGGCCATGCCATTGCCCTCGTCCCGGCAGTCCTCATCGGGTTTGCAGGGATCACAAAATCGGCACTGATGCCGTTCTCCGGCTGGCTCGTCGGTGCCATGGTCGCCCCGACGCCGGTCTCAGCACTCCTCCACTCGAGCACGATGGTCAAGGCCGGTGTCTACATCATCGTCCGTTTCGCCCCGGTTCTCACGGGGACGATGGAGGGACTGATAATCGGGCTCGTCGGAGGCGTCACATTCCTGCTTGCCTCTGCAATTGCAATTTCCCAGGGGAACGCAAAGAAGGTCCTTGCGTACTCGACCATTGCGAACCTGGGCCTGATTGTTGCATGCGCAGGGGTCGGCACGTACAGGCTTGTCTGGGCAGCGATTCTCCTCATCATCTTCCACGCGATTGCAAAATCACTCCTCTTCCTCTGCGTCGGGACCGTCGAGCACCGGATCGGGAGCCGCGATATCGAGGACATGACCGGGCTGATCGTCCGCATGCCACGGATCTCGGTGATGATGTTCATCGGGATCGCCGGGATGTTCCTTGCTCCCTTTGGCATGCTGATATCCAAGTGGGCGGCAATCGAGGCCTTCATCGATGCCCATTTCGGCCTTGCATTCGTCGCCATCCTCGCATTCGGCGGGTCTCTGACCGTCCTCTTCTGGTCTAAGTGGATGGGAAAGATCATATCGATGTGCCCTGTCGCCGAGCGGGTGGAGAACAGTATCTCGACAGAGAAATGGATCGTCCTCTCGATCATCACGGCACTGACTGTCCTCGTATGCCTGATATTCCCTGTGATCTCGGCGCAGCTGATAGAGCCCTTCGTGCTGGCAGTGTACGGACAGACAACCCGTCTGTCGCAGGATAACATCACCATCATGGCCATGATGCTCTTCCTCCTGATGATCATGCCTTTCTCCCTGCTCCTTCACAGGCATGACAAGCGGATAGTCCCTGCCTACATGGGGGGCAGGCCCACGACACCCGACCTGACCTTCCAGGGATCCATGGGAATCAAGCAGCACGTGGGCCTCTGCAACTACTACTTCGAGGAGGTATTCGGGGAGCAGAGGCTCTTCATGGCCGGCAGCGCTCTCTGCTTCGGCCTGATTCTTCTCGTCGGCACCCTTACAGCGGGGGTGGCACTCTGATGCACGTGGGATACGCGATCCTCTTCATCGCCCTTGCGCCGGTCATAGGCGGCCTGGTCTCGGGTATCGACCGGAAGATCACTGCGCGGATGCAGGGGAGGGTAGGGCCGCCACTTCTCCAGCCCTTTTACGACGTCGGGAAGCTCTTCCAGAAGGAACAGATCCTCGTGAACCCGTCACAGAACTTCTACATCACCTCCTATCTCGTCTTCATCGTGGTCAGTGGAGCCCTCTTCTTTGCCGGAGGCGACCTCCTGCTCGTCATATTTGCGTTCACCCTCGCCCACATATTCCTCGTGCTCGGTGCATACTCCTCCTATTCCCCCTACAGCTTCATCGGCGCGGAGAGGGAACTCATCCAGATTATCGCCTACGAACCGATGATCATCCTCTCCGCAGTCGGGATGTACATGGTGACCCGGAGTTTCTACGTTGCCGATATCCTGGCAGCGGATTTCCCGCTCATCTACTACCTTCCGGGTGTCTTCATCGGGTTCCTGATGGTGCTGACGATAAAGCTCCGGAAATCCCCCTTCGACCTCTCGACCTCGCACCATGCCCACCAGGAGATCGTGAAGGGCGTGACAACGGAATTTTCTGGCCCCATGCTTGGCCGGGTGGAGGTTGCTCACTGGTACGAGAACGTCTTCCTGCTGGGGTTCATCTACCTCTTCTTTGCATGGAACCCGCTCATCGCACTGGTAGCCCTTGCAATCGTCTATTTCCTCGAGATCGTGATCGATAACACCTACTCCCGTGTCACGTGGCAGCTGACCCTGAAAAGCTCGTGGATCATAGCCGGCCTGATGGGACTTGCGAACCTCGGGATACTGTATTACCTCTCGGAGGTGCTGCACGTATGAGCATGCTATCCCGTTCCCCCTGGCTCCTCCACTACGATGCCTCGAGCTGCAACGGGTGCGATATCGAGGTTCTTGCCTGTCTTTCGCCCCTCTATGATGTCGAACGGTTTGGAATCATCAACACAGGCAACCCCAAGCACGCGGACGTGCTTGTCATCACGGGCGGAATCAACGAGCAGAACCGCGAGGTTGTCATGAACCTCTATGAGCAGATGCCTGACCCGAAAGTCGTTGTGGCAGTCGGCATCTGTGCATGCACCGGGGGTATCTTCCGCGAGTGTTACAACGTCGTCGGAGGCATCGACTGCATCATCCCTGTCGACGTCTATGTTCCGGGCTGCGCCGCCCGCCCGGAGTCCATCATCGACGGGATCGTGAGAGCACTCTCCATCCTCGAGGAGAAGAAGAGAAAAATGGAAGGACCCGGAGAAAAGGAGAAACCCGGTTCGTCGTCAGGAGGGAGACAATGACACAGGAAGGCCAGCAGACAGTCACCATCGAGCCCCTGCACCTCCTCGGGAAGGTCGAGGAGTTTAAGAAACAGGGGTTCCGGCTCGTCCAGATGCACTGCACGAAGGTCGGCGCGATCTTCGAGATCAACTACTCGTTCGACCTCAACTACGAGTTCCACAATATCCGGATCGTCACTGACGGAAAGGTCGAGATCCCGAGCATCACCGGTATCTACTGGGGGGCATTCATCTACGAGAACGAGATGCACGACCTCTTCGGCATCCGGTTTGCCGGGATGAACATCGACTTTTGTGGGAACCTGATCAGGACTGCAAAGAAAAATCCCTTTGCAGATCCGTCTTTCCGGGGTGAGATGCCATGCCCCGGCGAATAGTCATTCCGTTCGGCCCCCAGCACCCCGTACTCCCTGAACCAATCCACCTCGACCTCGTTTTAAAGGACGAGCGTGTCGAGAACGTCATCCCCTCGATAGGGTACGTGCACAGGGGCCTCGAGACACTGGTTGCAAAACGGGAGTATCCCGAATACGTGTATATCGCAGAAAGAACGTGTGGCATCTGCAGTTTCATCCATGGCATGACCTACTGCCAGGCCGTGGAGCAGCTCGTGGACTGCACGGTCCCGGACCGGGCCCTATTCCTCAGGACCATCTGGTCAGAGTATTCAAGGCTCCACTCCCACCTCCTCTGGCTCGGGCTCTTTGCCGATGCACTCGGGTTCGAGAACCTCTTCATGGCCTGCT
This sequence comes from uncultured Methanolinea sp., assembly GCA_964431125.1. Taxonomy (GTDB): domain Archaea; phylum Halobacteriota; class Methanomicrobia; order Methanomicrobiales; family Methanospirillaceae; genus Methanolinea_A. Next base: position 27,350 of record CAYSII010000010.1, read on the forward strand.
GGAGACTCCGCGAATCCGTGCTCGATGTGCTCGAGGAGACGACGGGGGGCAGGGTCATTCAGGGGAGCTGCAAGGTCGGCGGGGTCAGGAAGGACATTTCCGGCGAGACCCTTGAGAGGATGCGGAGTGGTCTTGACGCGATCGAGAGGGAGGCAAGGGATATCGCCGATGTCTTCCTGCGCGACGATTCGATCCTCTCCCGCACGCAGGGCATCGGTCTCCTCTCCCATGAGGATGCCTACACGCTTGGTGCCGTGGGACCGACGGCCCGCGCAAGCGGAGTCCGGATCGATCTCCGCCAGACCGGATACGCGGCATACGGGAGACTCTCCTTCAGGCCTGTCGTGGAGGAAGCCGGGGATTGCCATGCCCGGTGCACGGTCCGGGTCAGGGAGCTCTTCACCTCCATCGACCTGATCCGGGAGGCGATCGCAAAGATACCGGATGGCCCCCTCGAGGACAGGCCGAAGAAGAACCCGGAAGGAGAAGCCTTCTCGCGGGCAGAACAGCCACGGGGAGAACTCGTCCACTATGTCAGGGGTGATGGGAGCAGGCACCTTGTGCGATCAAGGATAAGGACTCCGACCCTGACAAATCTCCCCCCGCTTGTCAGGATGCTCCAGGGGTGCAACCTTGCGGATGTCCCGGTCATTGTCCTCTCGATCGACCCCTGCATCGGGTGCGCGGAGAGGTGAGGAAGAGATGGCGTTCTTCGAGATGGCAAAAATGGCAATCATCACGGTACTCCGGAAGCCTTCAACCCGCAGGTATCCCTCCGTTCCTGCAAAACGGACACCGCTCTCGCGCGGGAGGGTCACCATCGACCCGTCGCGGTGCATCTCCTGCGGGATGTGCATGAAGAAGTGCCCCTCGGGGGCTATCTGTGTCAGGAAGGAGGAGAAGACATGGAGCATCGACCGGCTGAAGTGCATCGTCTGCAACTGCTGCGTCGAGGTCTGCCCCGCGCACTGCCTGACCATGGAGACCGAGTACACCCCCTGCGTGACTGAGCACAGGGCACGTGACACGGTCACGATCACCTACGTCAAGCCCGAGAGACCAAAAAAGTCAGAGAGTGATGAGAAAGGAGAGAAGGGATCCTGAAATATCCGGGAAAAACAGTCATAATTTGAAAAAAAAAGAATTTCATGACCTTTTTTTATACTTTCCTGTCTCTTTGAGGAACAGTCGTGCGCACCGGTCGGCTGAAAAGATGGGTTCTGGCAACCTGTGGTCTCCCGTGCAGTGGAGAACCACCCTGATTGCAGCAGGAAGGGTCATCCTGTACCCGGGCGAGACACACAGGGGCCTTCCCCCTTTTCTTGGCCTGACAAGCGATCCGACGGCCTCGCCATCCATGAAGACAGGGGTGGTTTCATTCTCACCGTCCATAGGAGCCTGTGCCACCATGCCGGAGAGGAGGTTCTCTGTGACCCCGATCGTCGGGATATCCAGCAGGAGCCCGAGTTGGATGGCCATTCCTGCACGCCGGGGATGGGCATATCCATGGCCATGGACAAGGAGAATGTCAGGGAAGGTGGTCACCAGCCGGAATGCCTCAAGAAGAACAGGGATCTCCCGGAATCCAAAGTAACCGGGGATATAGGGGAAACGTACCCTTGCTGTTGCAGCGGCACTGACCCTTGGACGGAGCGATTCGTATTCCATGACAGAAACGCACGCGCATGCCAGATCTCCAGCATATGCAGCATCGGTTCCCCCGACAGTCGCGGGGGCAGATGTATCCGCGGGCTCCCGAAGTGCCGCAGAACGGGCAACCTCTTCCTGAACCTTCCTTGCTTTCTCAAGGACTGATAGGTCTATATCCTTGCGCATCTCTTCAAACCTCCCGCTGCACCTCCACCTCTTCCCGAATTGTTCCCTACCCGAAAAATGGTGTCTTGTTCTTCACGCCCGGATGGGAAGCCATTACGCTGTCTACCTTTTTTTAGTCCTGGGGATATAGGTACATATAACCATGCAGTTCCCGGGGCCACGCGGGACCGACGATATGACGAGGACTATCGTGCACGAGGAGACGCCTGATTACTTCCAGGAACTCTCGGAGTACCTCGAGGTCCTCTCCAACAGCCAGCGCCTCAGGATCCTCAAGATGCTCGAGAAGAAACCGCGCGACGTGCGAACCATTGCTTCCGAGATACAGACGAGTTACGAGAACACAAAGAAACACCTCGACCGGCTAATGAGCATGGGACTCATCCGCAAGGAGGTCGGACTGGGACAGCAGACCTCAAAGGGAGTCCATCCCGTCTGGAAATACTCTCTCGTTCCCGGGGCGATGGAGGCCATCATCCGGAACCTCGGTTTCTTCTCGAACATGCGCATCCAGGTCGCCGACACGGACTTGAAGCGCCGCCTCGAGGATGTCAGGTCCGCGATCGAGGGGGAGATCACCGGGAACAGGCCTGTGCTCATCGTCCTCGGCGGGCCTGAAGACGGGCGGTTCTTCTTCATCGATGAAAAAGGGACAAGAATTGGGAGGATCGACAAGAATGCAGAATCCCGGGGGAGTGCAGACATCATTCTCGGTACTGAATACTCGTCCGTGAGCCGCGTCTCCCGGCCCCATGCCGTCCTGCGGAGGGAAGGGAAGAAATGGCTCCTTGAGGATCGGGGCAGCACCGGAGGGACTTTTTTAAACGGAAATGCCCTCCAGAAAGGAGTCGCTGTCGAGGTATCTGACGGAGACGTCATCGAACTGGCAAAAGGGCCGGCAGGAGCCAAACTGCTTGTCATCCTGCCAGCCGGGGCTTCCTGACAGGTATAATCGGTCTTTTTCCCATGAATAACAGGTCCCTTCTTCCCGTCGCAACAATCCTTTTCATCACTCTCCTCTCCCTTGCCGTTCCGGTCATGGCAGAGAAGACGCATGTCATTACTGCGAGCGCAACCGAAGGAGGTGTGATAATCCCCTCGGGAACCGTACTGGTCAACCAGGGAAAGAGCCAGGTCTTCCTCATCGAGCCAGAAGAGGGATACAGGATAGGTGATGTCAGGGTCGATGAAATATCCCTTGGTCCCATCTCGTTCTACACCTTCCAGAACGTGCGGGAAGACCATTCCCTCTCGGTAACCTTTCTTTCCACGACGGGAACGCTCGAGCTCGAATCGAGACCTCCGGGTGCCTCGATCTTCCTTGACGGGGTCTACCTTGGAGTGACGTCCTCCTCCGGTCCGGTCAGCTTCGACCGGATTGCAGCCGGTACACACTCCCTCCGGCTGGTCCTGCAGGGATACACGGATTACCAGACATCCGTCCAGATTACCGCGGGAACAACGACGACTGTCCCTCTCGTTATCCTCTCCCCCATTCCAACGACCCAGACCACGACTGCCCCTACAACCTCTCAAACAACCGTCCCCACCACGACCATCACCACAACACAGACCACCACGGCCCCTACAACCTCTCAAACAACCGTCCCCACTACGACCATCACCACAACACAGACCACTACTGCCCCTACAACTTCTCAAACCACCGTCCCCACTACGACCACCACCACAACACAGACCACTACTGCCCCTACAACCTCTCAAACAACCGTCCCCACTACGACTCCTGCCATGACGGGGACAGCTCTTCCTGCAGTGAGCCCCACGCAAATCCAGCCATCCTCCAATACGACCCCGCCGGTCGGGACGGCAACGGGAGACGGAGGGGGTGAAGCCCCTCCTTTTACTCCGCCATGGACACTCATTGTCCTTGCAACGGGTCTTTTTGCAACGATCATCATGTCCCGCGATATCCTCTCCTCCTCCCGCGATACTTCCGTTCCCGGCACGAGACGTCTCCTCTCTCTCCTCATCCTGGCGATTCCCGGTATCGGACAGTCAGTGGCTCTCCATGCAACAATCCGCTCCCCTGGCACAGGAATGGGGCTTTTTCATGATCTTGCCATCATCGTGATTCCTGTCTCGTTCTACCTTATCCTCTCCTCTATAGGCCTCATCATCGGGGCACTCTCCTCGTGGCCTTTCCGCGGGATGCTGCGGGTCCATACCGTTGCCGGCGTTGTCATCGTGTTCCTCTCCCTCTTCTCCCTTGCGCGGGGGGACGACCCTGCACCTTTTGTCACCCTCCTATTCCTGATATCCGGCCTGCTTACCGTTCTCGCTGCCCGGTGGCAGGAGGGCCAGTCTGCAACCGGCGAAAGCAGGGCATCCGCCGGACAGGATCGGGAAGGGATTGCGGATGAAAGCGATGTGACCCGAGCCGCGCCACCGGAGGGACAGGTGATGGTCCCTCGGGAACTTGGAGAGAGATACTCGGGCATCCGGTTCGTCGGCCTCGGAGGCCTTGCCCATGTCTACCGGGCTATAAGACGGGACACGGGCGAGGAGGTTGCGCTGAAGATTCCCATCCGATCCGACGAGACGACCGGCAAGTCATTCCTGAAGGAGATCCGGGCATGGGAGGGGCTTTCCCATCCCAACATCGTCAGGGTAAACGAGGTCAATATCCTCCCCATACCTTACATCGAGATGGAATACATCGGCCAGACCCTTGCGGATACCCCAAAACCAGTGCCTGTCCGGAAGGCCGCACGAATATGCCGTGACCTTTGCAGGGGACTCTCGTATGCCCATAACCGAAACGTCGTCCACCGTGATATCAAGCCCGAAAACATCATGATCACGGGAGATGGTGTGCCCAAGATATCCGACTGGGGGATGAGCAAGGTGATGGATATCCCGGGGATGCCCACACTCTCCGGGTTCTCTCTTGCATACGCTGCCCCAGAACAGCTTGCACCCGAAACCTTCGGAGAGACTGATAAAAGAACGGATATCTACCAGCTGGGATGCGTGTTGTTCGAACTCCTGACGGGAAGGGTCCCCTTCCCGGGAAGCGACATGGCACAGGTGACAGCAGCTATCCTCTCCGCGACGCCTCCTCCCCCTTCAGACATCAACCCTGATGCCCGGCTACTCGATGGAATCGTGATGCGGTGCCTTGCAAAGACGCGGGAGGAGAGGTACCAGGATGCCGCAGAACTCGGGCGTGACCTCGAACACTTCCTCTCCCGGGGATCATGGAGAGACTTCTTCGATTTGTTCGAGGAGAGCTGATCGGAAAGATTAGGGAAAAAATCGGTGTTTCCCCTGCATTTTCTTCCCTGCAGGGGAGCTTTTCATGATTGGTGAGTGTGCGGTCGTTTCAGGATCTGGCGTGCATTACCCATGCTCTCTTTTTTCTGCTGCGCGGGAGTGATGTTTCTGGATTGTGCTCCTCTTCTGATCGTGGTGGATGATCGGGTGGTATGCAGGATTCTGCGAAATCCGGACGTCACCTCCGCGGTGAGCCGGGAGGACTCATGGCCCGGGAAGCGGGCAGACCCCAGGGGACGGGTATTCTGCCCTGGCCGGGAGATGGGGAACATGGATTCCATTACCGCCACTCTCGTTCCCATACCCGGCGCTCCCCAAGGGGAGCAAAACCTTCCCCGGCTATCCTCTCGTGCCTCACCAGGACTCCAGTCATCCGGCCCGCTGATAAAATGTGTCCATGGAGGGGGACAGAAAGAGGTACTCCAAGCGACCACAGTTGAACCGAAAGGTTCGACCCGCAGGGTCTTCCCGGAACCTGCCGGAATCATCCGGACGGTCTCTTCCCTGCGGAAAGAGCCCTCCCGACTGCCCTGAATGCCGCCTCGATCTCCCTGTAGTTGGGGATGTGCTTCTCGCGCAGAACCCTCTCCCCTGTCCTCATGCTCTCTCCCCCGAGGAGACACCCGATCGTCACTTTCCTCGTGGATTTCGAGAAACGTGCGATCTCGGACCCGAGGTGGAGAGGATCGAGGAGGGCGGAGGGGACGGCAATGATGATCGCAATATCCCAGTCGTCCTGGAACCTCGTCATCACGTCGAAGACACGGGCATACCTCTCCACGCCGCCGTCGCCGATGATGTCCATGGGGTTCTCCCTGCTCCACATCGGGGGGAGGAACGCGTCTAGCTCCTCCCTCATCCTCTCGGGAAGGGCGATGAGCTCGATTCCATACCGTTCCGCAAAGTCCGAGGCCATGACAGCAAATCCCCCGGCCGTGGTCACGACGATGCCCCGGTTTCCCTGCGGGTACCCTTCCGATGCGAGGAGTTCGGCAACATCGAAAGCCTCTTCTATCGAGTAAACGGGGATGATCCCTCCCTGCCGGAAAGCCGCCTGGTATACCTCGTAGTTGCCTGCAAGCGATCCCGTGTGGGAGGCAGCTGCCTTCGTGCCGAGGCGGGAAGACCCGGACTTGAACGCGATGACCGGTATTCTCGGTGTGATCTCCGAGACGGCCCGGAGAAACTCCCGCCCCCTCCGGATCTCCTCGATGTAGAGGATGATTGCGCGGGTGTTCGGATCCCCCTCGAGGATCCTGAGGTAGTCAACGAACCCGAGATCGGACTGGTTGCCGACGCTGATGATCGTTGAGAACCCAATCTGCTCGGGGACACTCCAGTCGACGATGGTCGTGATGACCGCACCGCTCTGGGATATGAACCCGATGGGGCCTGCCCTTGGCATGACGGGATCGAATGTTGCATTGAGGCCGAGCCGGGGGACGAGTATCCCGAGGCAGTTCGGCCCGATGACCCGCATCCCGGCACTCCGTGCAAGCGATATGACCTCTTCTTCTCTTTGGGCCCCCTCCGCGTCCTCTTCACGGAAACCCGAGGAGAGGATGATTGCTAGGGGTATTTTCTTTGCCCCGCACTCCCTGATGACACCGGGGACGGCAGGTGCGGGAATGGCGATGACTGCGGCATCGACCCTTCCCGGGATATCGCCGACTGCCGGATAAACCTTCCTCCCCAGTATCTCGGTATGGCGCGGGTTGACGGGATAGACCAGGCCGGGAAATGAGAGGAGGTTTCGCAGGACGACATACCCGATCTTCGAGGGATCCGCGGATGCCCCGATGACGGCGACCGACCCGGGAGCAAGCAACCCGGGGTGGATCGGCAGGGATGGCAATTCGTCATCGGAAACTGCCTTCTCCCCGGTGAATGCACGGATGTCCACGACACGGCAGCCTTCGGGGTAGAGGATGACCGGGTTGCAGTCGAATTCTGAGAGGGAATCTTCACGGAAGAAGAGCTGCGAAAGGAGAGAGATCGTGCGGACGAGGGCGTCCTCGTCGAGGGGAGGGGATCCCCGGAAACCGCGGATAAGCGGGTAGCCCTTCATCCCCCGCACCATCTTCCGGATCTCTTCCTCCCCGACGGGGAGCACACGCATCGAGACATCCCGGATGAGTTCAACGAGAACTCCGCCCATCCCGCAGAGGATGATCTTTCCAAAAGTCGGGTCTGTCTTTCCGCCGACAATGACCTCGAGGCCGGGCGGGCACTGTTCCTGCACGAGTACTCCCTCGATGACCGCTCCCGGCACCCGGGATGGAACTTCCCGGAGCATCCGCTCGCAGGCCCGGGCCGCCTCCTCGCCGGAATGTATCCCTATAACAACCCCTCCCGCGTCGCTCTTGTGAACCACCTGCCTGGAGAGGATCTTCAACACGACAGGGTACCCGATCGACTCTGCAGCAGCTTTCGCCTCCTCCGGAGTCCTCGCGACCGCGCAGGCCGGGACCTCAATCCCGGCCCCCTTCACCATCTCAATCGCCCGGAGTGAGTCTATCATGCGGTGGCTGTCTGTAGCAGTCCGGCTCTTTTCTCCCGGTTCCCCTTCCCCGATATCTCCTTTTTTCCTCTCCATGCCTCTTCTTCCCTTGGCCCCGGCCCTTCATTACCGTATCGGAGAGAATGCCCTCCTCCTGTCGCACGGGATCATGCCATTTATCGTATTTCCCCCCGACTATTCCTGCATGGGAGAGGAGAGTCCCTTTCGAAAAGCCAGGCATGATGCTCCACCTTCCCGGACTGCGACCGGGAGTGGGGGGGATTCTCCTCTTCATCTTCCCCTGGGGGAACTCCCGCCTGCCGTTTCGGATGCGATCGTCTCCTACATCGAGAAGAAGACGGGGAAGACCTGGGGTGATCCTCTCCTCATCGAGCGGCTCTCCCGGGCTATCGTCGCCCAGAAATCCCGGTACTGGAAGAGTAGGCCACCAATCATCTCCTACAGGAAGGGATACGATGCCCTCGGGTACCTCGTGTACCATTTCCCTGTCTACTACGTCCAGTCTCTTCACCTGATGCACGAATTACGAAAGACTGGTCTCCTGTTTCCCACCATGCGCGTTCTCGATGCAGGCACAGGACCAGGGACAGTCCCCCTCGCGATGGCCCGTTTCCTACTCGATGAAGGAGCAAGCATCGCTGAGATCTTCTCCATCGAAAAGTCGGAAGAATTCATCGAGGCTTTCACGTTCCTCTCGGACCGTCTCGTCCCTGACACGGACAGTGTTCTCGTTCACAGGCCACTGCAGGGAGATGTCCAGTCCCTCGAACCCGGCGATATCCCTCCTGATCTCGATCTGATCGTCTTCCAGAACATCCTCTCCGAGATACCCCTCGCTAACCCTGCGGAGAAGGGAGCCATCGTCAGGAAGTTTGCAACCCGCCTTACAGAGCGGGGATCTCTCCTGCTGGTGGAACCGGCCGATCTCGTCCACTCTCAGGAACTCCGGAGGATCGCCTCCTCTGCATCGGGTCAGGACCTTTTTGTCCATGCACCCTGCCGGTACCTCTGGGGTACTCCCTGCAGGGGAGAACGCTGCTGGAGTTTCGTAAAAAGGCCGGAGATCCGGCCCCCTCCCTTCATGCAGGATCTTGCGAGGGGAAAAGAGGGGTACCGGTTCCTGAACGTGGATATCAAGTTCTCCTATGCCATACTCCGGAAGGTGCCCCCGGAAAGAAGGCCCGGCATCCCGCTTTCTCCAAGAAGATACGTCCGGCTCTCCACCCTTGGACGCCACGTGGACCGGAGGATCAGGGTGTGTGCCACTGTCATATCCGGCGACCTTGGTGATCGAAAGAACCACGTCTATCTCATCTGCGACGGGAGCCCAGGGCTTCCCGTGTACGCCGTCCTTCCCCGGTACCACGTGAGTGAGAAGAACCGGTGGCTCCTTTCGGCGGAATACGGGGAGATCGCGGAGTTCTCGCAGGTTCTTGCCAGGTTCAACCGGAAGTACCAGGCTTACAACCTCCTCGTCACGCGGGACAGCACTGTACGACCGCACTCCCCCGGGGAACCGGACAGGTAATTCCGGCAGAAGAAGGCACAACGGATGGAAAGACCCGGGTACCGGATAAAAAACATTCCGGAGAACCGCAAGGGGCTTTCCTTTCCCCCTCTTTACACATCCGGGTGGACAATGACAGCGCTGCCCCTATCGTGACCCTGCACATCCAACCGCAGGAAAGTATCTCTCCGGGCAGATGGATAGGGATTTATCCCTTCAATCTTTTATACTGAAAGGAGGCAGAGGTCAGAGGAAGGGGCCTCCGGACCCGGGGTCCCTCCACCCCTGTGTCTTCCGCATTTCCGGGGGTTTTGGCAAAATATGCGGCATATCATCTCTATCAGGGACCTGTGCAGGGAGGAGATCGAGGGGATACTGGACGATGCAGCAGCCATCCAGTCCCGCTCCTACGACCCTTCCGCCCTGAAGGGCAGGTTGCTCGGCCTTCTCTTCTTCGAGCCGAGCACGCGGACGCGCATGTCGTTTGCAGCGGCCATGGCGCGTCTTGGAGGTAATTTCCTCTCTGTGGACAGCGTGGAGGCAAGTTCCATGGCAAAGGGCGAGACGCTCGCAGACACGATCAGGGTCGTGAGCGGTTACGTGGACGCGATCGTCCTCCGCCATCCAAAGGAGGGCGCTGCACGTCTTGCAAGCGAATTTGCGCACGTGCCCGTGATCAACGCCGGGGACGGGGCTGGGCAGCACCCCTCGCAGACACTGCTCGACCTCTTCACCATCCGGCAGTCCATGCACCTCGACGGGATCCACGTGGGTCTGCTCGGTGACCTCCGGTACGGGCGGACTGCCCATTCCCTCGCCCATGCCCTCTCCCTCTATAATGTCACGATCCATACGATCACGCCGAAAGGGCTCGAGCTCCCCGGGGGTCTCATATCAGAGCTCCGTGACGCCGGGACAGAGGTCGTCGAGCACAGCGATATTGCATCGTGCATCCGGGACCTCGACGTCCTCTACGTCACGCGGATCCAGAGGGAACGGTTCCCCGATGCAGCCTCCTACTTCAAGGTCGCCTCGAGCTACCGGGTGACGCCCGAGCTCCTCTCCGGGACGCGGAACCACTTCATCGTGCTCCATCCCCTCCCCCGGCTCGACGAGATCGACCCGAGGGTGGATCATCTCCCCTGCGCACGGTACTTCGAACAGTCTGCAAACGGTATTGCCGTCAGGATGGCGATGCTCCTCCGGGTGATGGCATGAAACGGGAGAAGGATGCACGGGCAGGGCTGCTGATCAGCCCGATCGAGAACGGGACGGTCATCGACCATATCACGGCCGGCGAGGCGCTCAACGTACTGCGGATTATCGGGATCACGGGGACAACCCATGAGTCGATATCGGTGGCCACGAACGTCGAGAGCAAGAAGATTGGAACGAAAGACATCGTCAAAATCAAGAACCGCGAGCTTCGGAAGGAAGAGGTCGACCGGATAGCGCTGATTGCCCCCCGCGCATCGATCAACATCATCCGCAACTACAAGGTCTGGGAGAAGAAAGGCGTCGATATCCCGGATCGTGTTGTCGGCATCGTCCGGTGCCCGAACCCGGGATGCATCTCCAATACGAACGAGCCCATCCAGTCCTGCTTCCTCGTCCAGAAGAAAGGCCTGCGCTGCCTCTACTGCGACTGGCTGATCACAAAGGACATCACGAGCCACATCATCTGATCCCCCATACCTCCTGCCGATAAGAAAAGAGGGGCGCGGCTCCCTGTCTCACGGGGCAGTCTTCCGGCGGAGGAGGCGGGAGACCTCTTCCTTCCATGCCCTGATCTCTCCGGGAATGACAGGGATGACCGCACCGCCCTGCCGATCCCCCCGGGATGCGTCCATCTCCTCCTCGATATCCCCCTCGATCTCCAGGTACACTTCCCGGACCTTCTCAAGAACTTCAGGGTCAGGGTCCCACATTCCGCGGGCCTCGGCCTCGAGGAGTCTGCGGGCCATCTCCTCCATTGCAAAGATGTTGTGTTCCCGGAAGAACTCCCTGTTCTCCGGGTCGATCAGGAATGTCTTCGCTATCCCGTCGAAGATACGGTCGTCGACCTCGCCTGTTGTTGCGTCCCAGCCAAAGACCCGGCCGGCACGGCGGGAGATCTCGGCAGCACCTGCGTACCCATGTTCCTTCAGCCCGTCGATGTACTGGGGATTGAGCAGTTTCGTCCGGACGACACGCCATATCTCCTCGGCGAGCGTGCGCACCTCCACCCGTTGCGTGTTCCTCGTATCCCCGTAGTAGGCAGCAACATCCTTTCCGGATAGCTCGCGGGCCGCTGCAGTCATCCCGCCGTGCGACCCGAAATAGCAGCAGCACCCGAGCAGGTCATACTCGTCCGTGACAACCTTGTTGAACGTGACATTAACAGACGAAAGCTGCGCAATGAGATCCTCCTTTGCCTCTTCCCCGAACTTCCCCCGCCCGTACGCGTGCCCGTTCCAGTAGATGAAAATGTCGGCGAGATCTGCAGTCGTCTCCCATGCGGATGCATAGACAGCGAGATTGACACCAAGCCCGTACGTCCCGCGGGGAGCGCCAAAGATCCGGGGAGGCGGGGATTCACTCCCGGTGCCACGGCAAAGGTAGTTCTTCTCCGGCGGCTCGTTGAGGGCTGCCACTGTCCTAATCGCATCGTCGAGCAGCTCGATGCACGAAAAGAAGCAGTCCCTCAAAATCCCCGAGACCCGGACCGTGATATCGATGCGGGGGCGGCCGAGGCGTTCCAGCGGGATGACGGAAAACCTCCTGACCTTCCCGTGCTCATAGACCGGCTCGACCCCGATGAAGGTAAGAGCCTGTGCCATCTGCTCCCCCTCGGCCCACATGATGTCTGATGCCATCCAGACGAGCGCCACGTTCCGGGGATATTCCCCGTGTTCTGCGAGGTACTTCTGGATGAGGAGGTCTGCGAGACGGGATCCGACCTTCCATGCAGCAGGGGTCGGAACAGCCGATGGGTCGATGGAGTAGAAGTTCCTCCCCGTCGGGAGGATATCGGTCTTTCCCCGGGAGAGGAGGCCCGATGGCCCGGGGGGAATGAACTTTCCCTCCATCCCGGAGAGGAGGCTTCCTGTCTCGTCCGAGAGATCGAAGGCCCGCGAGAGGGAGAGGGCCTCCTCCCGGAGACGGCCAAGCCCGGAGTGATCCTCGCCTGAAAAATTCTCCCCGAGGGCACGTGCGGCACAGGCCTGCAGGTCGCCACCGGAGAGGAGTTCTGCAACGAGCGCACAGGAGTACCGGTCGAAGACTGTAAGGAGCGCCGACTCCGACGGGGATACGCGCATGTCAAGCCCCAGCAGGCGCGCAACGAGTGCATGGACATGTCCGTCGTGGTTGATGATGGTCGCGATGAATCGTGCCCGTTTATCCCCCCCGGGAACCGTCCCGAAGACGTGCATCCCCTCAGGTATCCGCGTCGTGTAGAGACCGGAGATGAGCCTGTCGATGCCGGAGAGGATTGCGTCCATTTCTGCACCAGAGAGGGGGGTATCCTCGCCGACGATCTCGCGATCGAGCCCTTCCCTCGTGATGAGATCGCGGATCTGGTGCTCGAGGGCGTGGGTGCGTGCCCTGTCCGCTTCCCGGAACTTCCTGTACGAACCGGCGAGCTCCTCCAGCTCCTTGAGGACACCGTACGGGCTCGTCGGGGCCATGACCGTCTGGAGGTGATCGACGAGGGTCGCGTGCGCCCTCCGCTTGGCAATAGTTCCCTCGGAGGGGTTGTCCGAGTTGTAGATGTAGAAGAGCGGCAGATCCCCAAGGATCGCATCCGGGAGGCATGCTCCCGAGAGGGCAGAGGACTTCCCCGGTAGGAACTCGAGCGTCCCGTGGGTCCCGACATGGATGATTGCGTCTGCACCAAAGACCCGCTCGAGGTACCGGTACACTGCGAGGTAGTGGTGCGGCGGGGGGACGTCCGGATCGTGGAGGATCCTGCAGACCTGCCCGTCGCAGCGGGAGCCGGCGCACCCGCGCTTGGGCTGGGTGCAGATGACTGCGTTGCCGAGGCGCACCCCCGGAATGACCATCCTGCCCTCATGGAGCATCGCCGGCGGGACACCGTCCCGGGCCTCTCCCGGTGGCTCGCCCCACACCTCTGCCATCCTCCGGCGGAGTTCTCCGGGGAGCTCGTCAAACCATTCCCGGTACGTCTCCGCGTCGACCATGCCGAGCGCCCCTCCCCGTGCGACGATGTCCTCGACCGTCGTCCACCGGAACTCGTTGATCGCCCGGCGACCAAGGATGGTGCGGGCCAGTTCCTGCCCGCTTCCGGGCACCTCAACGCTGTACCCCCTCTCCCTCATCCGGGCGAGAATGCGGGCCACGGACTCGAGCGCGTCGAGATGGGCGGCCGCACCCACGTTTGCCTCGACCGATGCGCAGGCAGAGCTGTTCAAAATGAAGGCTATCCTCTTCTCGCTGTCAGGCTTCTCCTGGAGCCTGATGAGGGCACCGACGCGCGAGACGAGTGTCCGGATCCGTTCCGGGAGGGGATCGTGCCACCCGTGCAGAGAACCCTCCGGCCCCTCTCCTGCAGCGCATGCAACAGGGATCATCCCCGTCATTCCGTACATCTCGGGGAGGATTACCGACCACGAGAGTTCTGTGCTCGCAAGACCGTCCTGTCTCTCCTGCCATTCGGCGCCTGTCCTGTAGTACAGGACGAGGGGATGGATGACAGGGACTCCGAGTTCTGCAAAGAGACGGGCAGGCTCGTCCGGGTCGTGGGAGAGTGCCGATGACTGGAGGCAGATGATTGCGTCCACGGACGAGAAGTAATCCCTGATGATGGCTGTCGAGTCCCGGGTGCCGGAAGAGACGTCGCCTGTCCCTGTCGAGAAGACTGCGATGACGTCATACTCCCTCTCGCACTCCCTGATGAGGGTATCGATTACCGCGAGATCCCGGTTCGTCCAGTAGATGCGGTAGAAGAGTATCCCGATTGCATGAGCGTGCCTTCTCGGTCGCCATGCCCGGTAGTCGTCTGCACTTTCAAAGACACGGGGTGCATCGGGGTGATAGACTCCTTCCCAGAGATCAGGGGATGGCTCCCTGTATGCGACCGGGCGGCCGAGCACCTCTGCGGCAAGGTAGCGAAGGAGGTTCTGCATGTTCTCCGCGCCACCGCAGGAGAAGTAGGCGGTCACCCGCGCGATGACGGCTGGCGGCTGGTTCGATGCTGCCCAGAGCGACGGGTCGTGCCCAAACGAGATCACCGGGATGCCGGCAGGGATATCGGGGACGAGCGTGTCCCAGTACCCGTCCTGCGTCGGATGGAGGAGGACGAGGTCGGAGTCGTGCAGGGAAGCGATACAGGACGCAAGCGCGCTCTCTTCCCTGAGGCGGAACGTCGCCCATGCGTTGAGAAAAACCCCTTCCTTATCCGCGGCCTCCTTCAGGGGGGGAAGCTCGCTGCCCCAGACGATTGCCGTGATGCGCATTCAGGGCACCTCCCCCTCCGGCGAAACCGGAACGATGACCGAAATCCCGCTCTCCCGCGTGACCATCGCCCGGACACCGTAGACTTCCCGGATCATCTCCTCCGTGAGGATCTCTGCCGGCGGACCGTCTCCCCGGACACGACCATGGGAGAGGATGACCACCCGGTCGCAGAACCGGGCGGCGAGGTTGAGGTCGTGGATCGCGAGCAGGACGCCGATCTGCTTTCTTTCGGCATGGAACCGGAGGATCCCCATCACCTCGAGCTGGTGGCGGAGGTCGAGGGCACTTGTCGGTTCATCGAGGAGGAGGAGCGCGGGGTCCTGCACGAGGGCACGGGCGATCATCACCTTCTGCCGTTCCCCGCCGCTGATTTGCGTCACCTTCCGGAAGGCAAGCTCCTGTATCCCAAGGTCGCCGAGTGTCGCCGTGACCATCGCGATGTCGTCCTCGCCGATCCCCCACGAGACGTGCGGGCGCCTCCCGATCATGACGGACTCGAAGACCGACATCGCCATCCCGACGGAGAGGGCCTGCGGCACGTAGGCGATGCGTCGCGCCCTCTCCACAGGGTGCATGGAACCGATGTCCCGGTCGCCGAACCTGACACTGCCCTCCGGGACAAGGATATGGTTGATACACTTGATGAGCGTCGTCTTGCCACTCCCGTTCGGGCCGAGGACGCCCACGACCTCGCCGCCCTCCACGGCAAGACTGATACCGTCAAGGACCTGCCTCTTCTCGTACGAAAACGAGAGATCCTGCACCTCGAGCCTCACCAGTACTCCTCCTTTCGGCGCATGAAGAGGTAGAGGAAGAACGGGATGCCGATAAACGATGTCATGATCCCGACAGGGATGATCTGGGGGGCAAGGAGTGTCCTGCCGAGGCTGTCGGACGCGAGCAGGATGAGGGCGCCGATGAGACCGGAGGCCACGATGAGGTACCTGTGGTCACCCCCGATGGCGAGGCGGGTGATGTGGGGCGAGACGAGGCCGATGAACCCGATGGTCCCGGTGAAACAGATGATCGAGGCCGTAATCAGGGAGGCAGCGACCATGGTGAGCGTCCGGGAGATGCCCACCCTGACACCGAGGCTCTGGGCCACCTGGTCACCCAAGGTGAGGGCGTTGAGGTCCCACGACCTCCAGATGAGGAGAGGGGTCACGATCCCGACGACGGCAGTGACAAGTGCCAGTTTCTCCCACGATGTCCGCTGGAGACTCCCGAACATCCAGAAGACGACTGCCTGGAGCTGCTCCGTCGTTCCCGTGTACTGGAGGAACGAGGTCATCGCCCCGAAGAGGTACATGAGGATGATTCCGGCAAGGACCATGCTCTCGGACGTTATCCCGCGGTACCTCGAGAGGCCGTATATGGCGCCGGCTGCAATGATGCTCATCGAGAACGCGCTGATGACGATTGCCGTGTCCGAGGAGACCGCTGCAGGAAGGACGATGATGGTCAGCGCCGCCCCGAAAGAGGCCGCGGATGCGATACCGAGCGTGAACGGGCTGGCAAGCGGGTTCCTGAGCACCCCCTGCATGACGGCTCCCGCGACAGCGAGCCCGAACCCGGCCACGATCGCAAAGAGGACCCGGTGGAGGCGAAGGTCCCACACGATGGTATAGGCCATCGGGTCAGGGGTGAAGTGTCCCGGTGCAATGCCGGCAAGGACTGCAGTCAGGACGTCGCCGGCATCGATCCCGGCAGACCCGATGGCGATCGATACGACGGCGAGGAGAAAGATGCAGAAGAGGAGTGCGACGGAAAAGAGGAGCCTTTCCACCTGCATCTTCCGAAACAGGCCCCCGATCGTCTCGTCATCCCTCCCCACCGGTGTCACCTCTCACTCCACGGGATAGATGAACCTGTCCGGCCTGGCAAGCGATGGGGAGAGGCCCTGGAAATCCGAGAGATAGCGCTCGTGGAGACCCTGCGGGTCGAGGTCTCCTGCCCTGTCAGGGTGGAACCACCGGGCCATGTACGTCACCCCGATTATGTACTGGGGCCCGCCGAGAACGGCGTTGTGGAGTATATAAACCCGTCCTTCCCTGACGGCAGGCATCCTGCTCCACCCTGGTCGAGAGAGGATCGATCCGTGCACCTCGGCAAACCGTGAGCCGTTCTCGCCCGAGTACCCCCCGAAGATGTACCTGGCCGATCCGGTGAGCTTCACGACGACCTCGGGTCTCCGGGCAAGGACAGACTCGGGGTCTACCTCCGGGTACTCGGCTGCGCTGTCTGCGAAGATGTTTGCACCGCCGGCCATCGCGATCTTGTCATGGTACCCGGACCCGCGCGAGACGCTCTTGTAGTCGTTCCAGGTCTCGAAGTACACGAGCGGTGCCGGCTCCCGGGAGACCGCAGATGTCACGGCAGAGAGTGCGCCTGTATAGAAGCCGGACAGTTCCGAGAACTTCTCTTCCTTCCCGAAGATCCGGGCGATCTCCCCGGCATCCGCAAGGTATGTCTCCGGGTGGTAGCAGTCGAACCGGAATACGGTCGTGTCAGGAAGGGACGATCGGACTTTCTTTTCGATCTCGTCGCACTCGGCCCTACTCACAGATGCATAGAGGAAGAGGGCATCGGGCCGCAGGGAGATGATCTTCTCGTAATCGGGTGCCCAGATGGAACCGACAGAGGGATAGCCGGCGTACTCCGGGAAGAACTCTGGTTTCTGGATACTGTACTTGTCCACGGCAACGATATGCTCCCTGCTGACACCAAGGGATCGCATTGTCTCGAGGGTCTCGCCGTCCATGACGATGATCCTCCGGAGGGGCCTCTCCAGCGCATGCGTTTTCCCGGCTGCATCCGTCACGGTCCGGGATCTGCCGTCCCAGTGGAGAAATATCCATGCGGCGTCCCGCAGGTCGCGGAATTCCTCTCCGGAAAGTGGCTTTCCTGAGTCCAGCGCGGAAAGGACAAGGGGTGCAAGTTCCATGCGCGATATCTGACCATCAGTATCACTGTCACCGGGCAGGGCTGCCGATGCGAGAGTTCCGGATAGGTAAAGCAGCATGAGGACTGCGATACAAAGGACGCATGCCCGGGGCATCACGGAAAACCCCTCCTCCCGGAAAACCTTTGTGCGACGACGAGGAGTACAACCACCGCACCAAGAGAGGTCAGCAGGGGTGCCGGCCCGGACTGCCGGGAGGGCACCGGTGGTGCAGGTTTTGTGTCCTGCATCACCGGTTCCCCGGTTTCACCACGGGAAAGGACCCTGCCACCCTGCCCTGTCGTGATATCCGTCCAGGAACCCTCGATGGCGCCCTCCGGGTTTTCTTTCCCGGTGAGAGTATACTGCACGGTTCTCTCGCCGAGGATGACGAAGCGAATCGTGTTTCCGTCCACACGGAACTGCCCGGGCAGTGCATCCACACCCTCCACGTGGTACCCGGGCGGGACAGTCTCCACGATACCCGCAACCATCTCCCCGGGCATGAGGAGAACGACCTGATACGTGCTGTTCTCCCCGGGAACTACCGTCCGCACAATGGACGCTGCCAGCGCGGGGGAGAGGACGAAGAGTGATACTGCAAACACGAGTCCTGCAGCCCGAAACCACCGGTCCATGGGAATCTTGTTTCTCCTGTATGACATTAAAGTATAATGGTTTTACATTTTCTTCAGTATTTGATCCTGTTCCCTGAAAAGTATGGAAATAATATATAATTATCATAATATGTGTTACACATTATAGAGGAATCGCTCTTTCCTGCCGGTCCTGCGAAGAACCCCCAGCCTGGTAAGGCCCCTCGTTCGGAAATACTATCTCTTTTTAAGAAGAGAACCTCTGTGACAGGACAGGTTCCCGGGGCAAATTTCCCATGATTCCGATTGAGACATCAGGTCTGACAAAATACTATGACGACCTCTGTGCTGTAGATCACCTCGATCTCTCCGTGGGAAACGAGATATTCGGCCTGCTCGGGCCGAACGGCTCCGGAAAGACCACGACCGTCCTGATGCTGACAACCCTGCTCGAGCCGACAGCGGGTTCTGCGCGGATATGCGGGTTTGACACGACGAGGGAGGCACGGGAGGTCCGCAGCCAGATCTCCTACGTGCCCCAGGAGATGGCCGTCGACGCAAAGCTGACCGGGAGGGAGAACGTGGCCCTCTTTGCCAAGCTGTACGGGATCGGTGGGCGGGACGAGGCAGTCGACAGGGCACTCGAGATGATGGACCTTGCAGAGAGGGCAGATGACCTCGTCCGGACATACTCGGGTGGCATGCGGAGACGGCTTGAACTTGCGCAGGCACTCGTCCACGAGCCGAAGGTCCTCTTCCTCGACGAACCAACAATTGGCCTCGATGTTGCGGCACGGAGAAAGATCTGGGAACATATCCGGACCCTGCGATCACGGGGGATGACCATCTTTGTCACCACCCACTACATGGAGGAGGCCGATGCCTCCTGCGACCGCGTGGCGATCCTCGACCGCGGCCGGCTCGTTGCCATTGACTCGCCGGCGGGCCTCCGCGCGCGGGTGGGGAAGGATGTCATCAGTGCGAGAGTGACAGGTACCATCACCGGGAGATCCCCCGGGGGAGTGGAACTCCTTGGGACGCGGGAGAGCGGCGAGATCGTTTTTTCGACAGATCACGGGTCCGAGAAGGTCCCCCTGATCTTCCGGTGGCTCGAGGACCAGGGTGTCATGGTCCATTCCCTCGCGGTGCACGAGCCAACGCTCGACGATGTCTTCCTCGCCCTTGTCGGGTCCCGCGATGAGGCACGCGGGTTCGATGACCACAGGTTCCGGACGATCCTGAGGAGGAGATGATGCGGGACACCTTCTACTACTTCGAGCGCGACATGCTCCGCTGGGTCAGGGGCCGGATCTCCGTCATCTCGGCGCTCATCATGCCTGCTGCATGGCTGATCTTCGTCGGGCTCGCCCTACCGACCACGTTCTCCGAGCACTACATCGATTTCATCACGCCGGGCATCCTCGTCCTGACAATGCTTGGCGCCTCCCTGCAGGGAGGCTCTCTCCTCATATTCGACAAGATCCTCGGGTTCCTGAACAAGTTCCTCGCCCTCCCCTCCTCCCGCGAGAGCATCCTGTTTGGAAAGATCCTCTTTATCACGACCCGGGGGCTAATCCAGGCGACGGTCATCCTCGTCCTTGCCTGGGTCCTGGGTGCATCCCTCCTCTCGCCGGCAGGAATCCTCCTCTCCTACGGCATCCTCGCTCTCTTCGGGATACTCCTCTCCGCATTCTCGACAACGATCGCCCTCTATCTCTCCGACCACGACGCATACGCTGCGTTCAACGCGATGGTGAGCATGCCGCTCTTCTTCACGAGCAGCGCGCTGATGCCCTACAACGTGATGCCCGCGTGGCTCTCGGCGATCGCGTACTGGAACCCGGTGAGCTTTGCAATCGATTCCATCCGGTCGCTCCAGGAGGGCGTGCTCGCATGGACGCGGATCGGGGCGCTTGGACTCCTCGCCGTGCTCGTCGTCTCGTTCTGCATTCACAAGTTCCGGAAGGTGACCATCTGATTGACGGGACTCCCTTTTGACGGCGATTGAAAAAAAACCATAAAAATACCTCTTTTTAATCCGGTTCTGTCAGCGGGAAATGATTGCTGTTTTGATTATTGATTATTTTTATCATATTTATTGTTAAAAAAATAATAAAATTTATTACTCGAGGGAACAATAAAATGTCTGGCGGATTTCAGCTCCCTGAGATCCTGCCACAGGCCCGGTGGATGCCCGATCCACACAAGGCTTCCACCGCCTCATGGTAAAAAAATACATTTCCGTTATTGGAGGAGAGATCCATGAAACTGACCGCAGAAGAAAAGGGTGGTTCCACACTCAACCCAGCAAAGGATCCCTGTCTCTTCCGGGCCCAGCGTGGCCCCCCGGGAAGTGCGTATTCCCGGGGAAAAGATCTCCATGTCCACCAGAGAAAGGGTGATTCTCCTCTCTACTACCTCCGTCGCTGGTCAGTGAATCCAGGGGAGAAGGAGAGTCTCGTTCCCATCTCGCCGGTCATGGCCGCACGGTTCCTGGAAGAGAGGGGTCTTGTCTGCCCGGCGCTCGGGCACGAGCGGGGGGCAGAGATCCTCCGCAAGTGGGGGTACGGTATCCTCGAGGAGTTCTGATTGTTTCACCAGCCATCACAAAACCACACTGCTCGTCCCCGGGGAAACAAAATATTCCCCCAATTTTCTGTTATCCCGCCATGTGATATGCACATGACACTCCAAGATCCAGAATCTTTTCCTGCATTCCCTTTGCCATCCTGCGGGAGCGACCATGGATCTGGTATCTGATAACAGAGCATTTCCTTTGTATTAATATTCTCGCGACGATAATCCTCAAACCGGAGGATGGGGGAGACAGGATAAATACAGAGCAATCGTCCTTCCGGGGTGAAAAGTTCCCTGGAACCGGGCCGGCTGGACTGCTTCGGGACTGCCCGGGAAAACCTCCTCCTGGGGCCAGTGTCTTTGCCTGCGGGTTTTGGATTTCAGTGCGTCAACCATTCTCAGATACTCTCCTGCCGCCAGGGACATGTTCCGGGCATTGAGGAGGAGGCTGTCGAAGAGGGCAGCTTCATCACCGGTAACTCAAAATTTATTCATTCAGCCCATGCAGCGGGATCAGGATATCGATGTCTTCTGTTCCGCGGGGCCTTTTAAACAGAATAGCAACGTGCCCGCGGACAATGACATACTCTGATTCCTGTTCCAGAACACGGGTGAAGTCTATCATAAACCGACCAAGGGCGGCCAGGAATTTCTCCTATACTATAATCGTCCGATCCGCACACTGGATATCCATCCCCTGACTAGGTTTGAGATATCCCCTCACAGGATTCTATCGGTTTTTAAAAAATGGCAGGTTTTTTGTTGAAAAACAGTGAGTCGACCCGGCTTCCGGACTAAAAATATCCAGATTATGGAGGGATCTATCAAGCTCCGGAGATTTGGCCATTACCCAAACCAGAGGACAATTTTTTCATGGTATCTGATTTATTTTCCAGGCATGCGACCTGATCCATCGCTCATATCTTCTCTCTTTGGATGTGAGGGTCTTTGGTAAAAATATACATGAAATGGAACCACTTCTCCTCTTTACCATCCCCTGGTTCTCCCCATTGTCGCACCTCCCTTCATCTCTCTTTGGGTCTCTGGACTGACACGAGGACGTCCCTTTCGGGCAGGATATCCACCTCGAAGTCCTTTTCGGCATCATCCCACCGGATCCGACCCTGTATCGTCCCGACCTGGAGGTACTCGAAGGTAGCCGGCGTCTTCTCCCCTGTATCCTTCCCGAAGAGAAGAATCCGTGCACCTGCTGGGTCGCTTTCCACGGTCAGGTTTCCTGACAGGTAAGGTTCAAGGGAGAGAGAAACCGACATGTCCACGGGCGCGCCGGTAAAGTCAACGAGCGTGACAAGCTTCTCCGCCGGGAGATGCCCGGGCAGCGAGACCCTCACGAGGTGCTGCCCTGCAGAGAGGTTCCCTATCACAGCAGGCGTGGCCTGTTCGGTCGCAAACCCGTCGATAGAGATACGGGCTCCCGGGGGCGAGGAGATCACCCTGATTCCTGCTCCGGCCTCACCCTGCCGGGTGACAGTGACAGCACTCCTGTCCTGCACCCGCGGCGGGATTGTCAGGGAATACAGTCTCCCGTCGTCCCTTATTGTGATGAAGGGCGAGTGTCCCTCGACTGCGACCGTTGCAGGGAACGGAAGGGCAAGACCCCTCCCGTTCACCGTGAAGAATGCACCATCAAAATCGCGTGTCTCGAAGGTCAGCGTCCTGACGAGGGGCGTCCCTGGCGCGAACGCAACAGGCGTTATCTCGCCGGACTCGACCCGGACCTGCCGGGTATCGGGGGAGAACTCGATATTCTCCAGTTCGACGCGGACGGTATGCACGCCTGGTTTCAGCCAGTTTGCAACCATAGGGGTCTTTGAGAGGACTTTCCTGCCATTGATATACACGGTGGCCCCACCCGGATAGCTGGTGACAGAGATCCCGCCGGTAACCGGCTTTTCCGTGCCAGTGACTCTCTGTTCCGGGGCGGTCTCCCCGGGAGGTTCCGCTGTCTCCGCCGGGGAAAGGACCTCCTCTCCTCCCGGCTCAATACCGGAAGAGTAAGTCTGACCGGGACCCTCTCTGACCTGCACGCCCCCTTCCCATTCTTCCTCCCCTGCTGCATGCTGGAGATCCGCTCCTGAATCGCTGGATAGTGGCGTCCGTTCAGTCAGGCCGTCGAATCCTTCTGCTGCCGGGGGAGTCATGCCAAAGATGGTGAAAATTACCAAAAATATGTGCTGGATGAGGGCATCGATGGCATTGCGCGGTTTTCGCGCGGGAGGAACAGGCGGAGACTGAAAATCGTCTCCACCTGCAGGTCTCCCGCTGCCCGGACCTGCCGGGGAGAGGGTGGGGACGGAACCGGTCTTTTGTCCCTGCAGGATCTCTTCCCCGCCGGGGGGCACCACGCCCCTCTCCCCGAACCCGATGACGAGAATGGCGTTCCTGTTCTCCATGTAGTCTCCCCTGCCCCCGGCAGGCAGGCTGGCTATCCCGGCTGTGTTGTTCCTCCCCTGCAGCCATGGGAGGACGTCGAGGTCTGCCATGCTGATCCCCGAGGAACCTGCCGAGAGGGCATTAGTCCATTCACCCCTGTTAAAGAGAACAAGGTTCTGGTCATCCTCCCCGCCCGAGGCGGCGGTGCTCACCACGAGAAGCCTTGCACTGCGGACCGGCAATATACCAGTGCTTCCATCGAACAGAACCCGGGTGCAGGCGTCCTCCCTCGTGGTGCCGAACCGGGGATCGGCAAAGACGATGTCGGATCCCTCGGCTATCCAGTATCCAATCTCCGGCGCCGATGCATCTTCCAGAACTGCAACGAGCAGGACTCCGTATACCGCAAACGCTTCTCCGGTTGTGGCAACGTTCCTGATGGTGACTGTTCCCTGCTCACCCGGCCTGATGACATGCGACACGTCATACGCAAAGGTCTGGACAGGATAATCGTAGGCCCCTTCTCCCTTCCGGTCGGTATAGACCGCATCTGCCTCCAGTTCCTGACCGTTCCACGAGACGGCGGGGACAGCTGAAATACCCTCCCTCTTCCGGGTATCATGGCTCCACGTGGTGTATAGGTACAGGCGGGCGAGGGCGACCGTTCCGTTCCCGGGCAGGGGGTCCGGCAGGGTGAAGGTGACCTCTCCCCCGGCCGGGATCATGCCGGAATAATCGCTCGCAGAGGTGACAAAAAAGGTTCCGCGGAGGTTTCCTTTCCGGTACAGGGGGAGGTCAGACCCGAAGTACCCGGATGCGCCCGGACCTGCTGCGGTGGTGTTGATACCGGATGATGGCCCTGTCGTGTCTGGATGGAGGAGTTCGAGCCGGAGCGGGAGGGTTTCCCCGTCGGCGAGCCGGAGAGTCCTCTTCCACTCCCCAAACCCGGCGAGCCTGACCACGATCTCCCTCTCCCCGGCAGGGAGATCATCGATGACGCAGGGTGTGAGTGATCCGTGTTTCACTCCATCAACGAGCACCTCAGCACCGGCAGGGATCGTCTCCACCTTAAGTGACGAACGCGTCTCCTGCAGGGTGAAGTGGACGTGACCCGTCTTCCCTGTCTCGATAAGGACGGTCCGGGGTGCCGGAAGACGGAATCCCTCCTTTTCCACGCCCACGACATGGGTCCCGGAAATCATCCCGGAGAATGTGGCGTTCGTGCGCTGCCCCTGTTTTTCTCCGTCGATCGTGACTGCTGCGCCCGACGGGCTCGAGGTGACCACGAGGTTCCCGCTCTCCGTCCCGGGATACCGGATGGCCAGCGTTGCAAGGATGATCTTGAAGTACCTCGCCGTGTTGTCATAGGTAAGAACCGAGTCCTTCCCTCTCCTGATAGTGTCAGTCACGTCGTGCCGGTCGATCCCGCCATAGGCTCCCTGCGGTTTTCCCGCAGGAAGGGCATCACCACGGAAGTCATAATTCCCATTGCTGCTCGCGAGATGGACGATGACAAGATCCGCCCTGTCTCCCTCCTCGTCGAGCATGCGGGTGGAGAAAGTTGTCTCTCCAACGTAGGTCTCCCCGAGCATCTCCTCTGCCAGCTCGCTGTCCGAGTCATGGCCCTGGTTGACCCAGTAGTGCACCCTGTCCTGATCCCCGTCCTCATATGCTGCAACAAGGACAATCGCCTTGACCCTTCCGTCGAAAGTGCCCGTGTACCCGGGGGGGTGCGATGTCCGGACCCGGACGAGAACATTTTTCCCAAGAATGCGGTCCGCGACATCGTACCACATCAGGTAATCGCTCGTCACCCGGTTGGTGTGGTCATTGAGGCGGACAGGGCCTGTCCCCCCCTCGCCGGGAAAAGAGTATGGGACGTTTAAGACTTCTGTTGCCAGTTTCCTGATTCCCTGGCCCCCGTTGAACTCAATATCTGCCTGTGCCTGGTAGTTGTTCTGCATGTGCCCACAGTAGACGACGACGTAGAGGCGGGCCCACTGGATACCGGAATGATCGGGAAGAACAAATGTTGCTGTCCCGTCCGTTGTCATGGGAAAGGTTGCGTCCCCAAAGAGCCCTCCGGAGACGACCCCCTCTTTGACGGTCTCAAGCGGGATACCGCCAAGGTACGGGTCTGCTCCGGCCGGGAGAATGCAAAATCCCTTGACTGCGATAGCAATGACCAGGACAAGAAATACCCTTTTTTTCTCCATTCCTACCTCACGGCCCGGATCGCCTCCACGGGGTTGAGACGGGATGCCTTCCATGCGGGATAGAGGCCGGCGACGAGGGAGAGGGCAACGGCAAGGACGAGGCCTCCGGCAAGCAGGGGCCATGTCACGAGCGCGATCTCTGTGTCAAAGAGGCCGGCAAAGGCGTCCCCGAAGCGGGATGCAAGAAACGGCCCCCCGAGAGTGTTCAGGACCCCTGCAAAGGCAAGCCCGAGAAGGTCGCCACAGATCCCCCCGATGCAGCCAAGGACAGCACACTCGGCAAGGATCATCTCCATGACATCCCCCTCCGATGCCCCGACGGCCATCGCGATACCGATCTCTCTCGTCCTCTCATACACGGACGTTATCATGGTACTTGCAATCATGAGGCCTCCGACAAGGAGGGAGAGTCCAGCAAAGATACCGAGGAAGATCACTACCATGTCCATCATCCTGTTCACCGCCTCGATCTGCTCGAAAGACCCGCGGGGTGAGAGCCCGAGTGCCCGGATCCCCCCGGCAACGGGAAAGACCGCGTCCGGCCCGTCGGTCCGGATCAGGACTCCGCTGTAACCGTCGTCCGCAGCATCAAGGGAGAGAGCAAAGGGAAGGTCCATCAGGAGGAACTGGTCGTACTCGTCGCCCCTCTCCTCCATGATCCCAACCGGGACGACACGTATCTCCCTGTCGACCGGGCGGCCAGAGGCATCGTATGTCCTCCTCACGAGGATGAGGGGGTCCCCTATCCGGACTCCCTCGAACCGCTGGAGTTTCTGCCCAAGAGACGCCCCGAGGACGACCTCGTCGGACCCGGCGGCAAACCCCCTCCCCTTCTGGAACCGGGTCAGCAGGACGTCATCGCGTGCCCCTGCGGGAAGCCCGACGACCTGCACGTAGGTCTGCCCCCGCGTGGCAAGCGTGCTCCGTACAACGGGGGCAGATGCCCTCACCCCGGGAAGCGTCCCCGCAGCCGATGCCTTCGTCGCGGAGACGAGTGTCACAATCTCTCCCGAGGTTCCGGGGAGAGCCTCGATCAGCGTCAGGTCGGACTGGGTGCGGATTGCCTCGACCGCCTGTGTCCGGATGCCATCCCCAACTGCGACGGTTCCCACGAGCGCGGCAACGCCGATCGCAATTCCCGTAACGGTCAGGATGACACGGACCTTCCTCCGGAAGAGCTGGCGGAACGCGAGCCCGATGAATTCGAGAAGCCGGGCAGTCATGCAACCACCCTCCCGTCCCTCATCTCGATCCTCCGGTCAGCATACGACGCGAGTTCACGCTCGTGGGTGACCACGACAAGGGTGACCCCCCGTTCCCTGTTCAGGCGTCGGAGGAGGGAGAAGATCTCCCCGCTCGTGGCAGAGTCAAGGTTCCCGGTCGGCTCGTCCGCGAGGATGAGAGGGGCGTCCGAGACGAGCGCCCGGGCGATTGCGACCCGCTGCTGTTCTCCCCCCGAGAGCTGGCCAGGGTAGTGGGACTCCCGTTCCAAGAGGCCGACCATCCGGAGGAGGTCACGTGCAATCTTTCGCCTCTCCGTGACCGGGCGATACGAGAAGAGGAGGGGGTACTCCACGTTCTCCCGTGCTGTCAGGGATGATACGAGGTTGAACTGCTGGAAGACGAAGCCGACAGTCTTGCGCCGGTGGGCTATCAGCGCCCTGCGGTCTGAGTAGTCGAGGATCTCTCCCCTGATGGCGACCGTTCCCCCTGTCGGAGCGTCGAGCCCGCCGAGGATATTGAGGAGCGTGCTCTTGCCGCTCCCGCTCCTGCCAACAATGGTGACAAACTCCCCAGGCTCCACGGTGATATCGACTCCCCAGAGGGCCTCGACACCACCGGGGTACGACTTTGCAAGGCTGCGTGCCTCGATCATCGGCGGCGTCACGGCTTCTCCTCCCGGTACGTGACAGAGAGGATGGCGAGGCAGACCATCAGGTAGTCGCCATTGTCCCTCACCTCGATGAAGTTGTCTGCGTATCGAAGGAACGGTCTGACTCCCCGGTCCGCGATCCCTATCTCTTCGTTCTCGTCTGCCGAGAAGACATCGCTCCACGTCCTGCCCTTATAGTGAGGGAAGAGGACGCTGAGGACCGGTTCGACCAGCGGGGGGAGCTGGCCGCGGCCAGGCGTGTTCATCATCAGCTGGTTCATCTCCGGGATCTCCTCGCGGGAGAAACCGGCCGAGGGAGCGACGAGGAAGAGGCGGGCGGATTCCACGCGGGGGATATCGACCCTGCCGGGGAATTCCACCCGCGTCGTGGCAAGTTCGGGAGGGATACCGTAGCTCCGGTAGAGGAGGTCTGCCCCCTCGGCTATCCAGAGTGCATGCTCCTGCCCGCCTGTTTCCTCGTAGACCGAGAGGAGGGATGTCCCCTGGATGGCAAAGGTTGTCCCGTCCATGGCGGTGTTGGTGATACAGACGGAGAGATTCTCGCCGACTGCACCGGGGAGGATGTAGCTGTCCAGTCCCGAGAAGAAGTCGTTTTTACTCGCAAAACCCTTCGAGTCCGTGTACCGCGCAGCGAGAGGGAGAATGGGGCCAGAAGGGCCGCCAAGGCGGACTTCCATGGTCGGATACGATGCCTCCTGGTCGATGCGGCTCCATGTCCAGTACACGTGGAGGCGTTCGAACCGGGGGGTAGCGTTCCTGGGGACCTTCCGGGAGAGGGAGGCCGCGTACGACTGCCCGGGCAGAAGGGTGCCGCTGTAGCCCCCGTCCCCGAGGGAGAACGAGCATCCCCCGTGAATGGTTCCTGAGTAGACAAGGGAGAGTTGCCGATCCCCTGCATAGCTTGCTGAGGCTTGGGCCATGCAGATGAGGATGCATACTGCAGCAAGGACGGGAATAAAACCATTAGGGGAAGTCATACGTTGCGTCTACCCTGTTGTTTCCGCAATCCCTTTCCGGAACTGTTCCCTCCTCGTCGGCGATCACCGTGACGGAATGATGGCCCGGGGTTGTGTGGATCGTGATATCCCGGTGCACCGCCTCTCCGGCAGGAACGCCGGGGATCGAAACCCGTGCGACTCTCTCGCCATCGAGAACGACAGTGACAAGGAACGCCGGTGCGTCACTCCCCCCGGCGTTCCGAATCTCAATCGGTAAGGAGTAAGTGACGAACTGGCCACTTGCTGCCGGAGCCGCGCCTGCCGCCAGGACGAGGAATAGGGAGGAGACAATGGCTGCAGCCGCAAGGAGGGGGAAGAGACTGGTCCTCCGCAGGCAGAGCCAGAGCGCGATTCCAGACCCTCCGGCGAGAGCGGCAAGCGGGAACGGGGTCGTGGCAGCCGGAGACGGTTCTTCGTCCTGCCGAACGGGCCGGCTCACAGAGACGACGAGATCTGCAGGAGTTCCAACCATGAGGGTCTTCGTGACCCGTGCCGGGACTGCACCCGTGGCTGTCGCTTCGATTGCTACCGCGTGGGTACCTTCGGAAGCATCCCACGGGAGTGAAACCTCTGCCCGCCCGGCTGGTGAAAGCATGACATCCGTGCTCCCGATCCGTGTCCCGTCCACGAAGAGAGTGACGGTAACCGGACTGTTGAGCCTCGTTCCAGTGTTCCAGACCACGGCAGTCACCTCCGCTCTCTCCCCGGCATATGCGTTACGGATATCCGGGGGTTCCATTGAGAGCGAGGGGGGCGACGCCGCGCCCTCCCGCGTGGCCGAGAGGATGGCAAGGCAGGGGTGGATGTAGTCCTCTCCCTCGGGAGTCGCGCCGGTGGTGGTGATGTTTCCGTCGCCGTCAAGGTCGCGGCCCCGTTCGAAGCAGAGGAAGTTGTCCCCGGCAAGGAGGGAGGTGACATCGAAAACCTCCATGTCCACATACCGGCTCTCGAAACCCGCTCCCCCGGTCGCATCGTACGACTGCTCATTCCCGATATCCTTTGCCGCCGGAAGGTACGTCCCCATTTTCGGGGCGATCCCGAGGTCGGCACCGTTGAAGAGGACGTAGTCCGGCTGGCCCCGGTTCGTTGCGACAAGGAGAACCGAGAGGTCTGCCTTCCTCACCCCACCGGTCAGCATCCCGCCGATCGGGACCTCCACCCTGTCTCTCCGGGTCGGGGTCGTGCCAGCCCATCCCTCGCCATGGAGGTTCTCGTTTCCCTCGAGGACGACATAGCGCGTCGCCTCACCGCCATCCTTTCCGACCGCTGCGACCACCACGATGGCATAGACCCGGCCGTCGATCCTGTTCCCGGACTCGCCCCGGCTCGTCGAGAGCGTGATGGTATTTTTTCCGGCGGAAAGGAGGCCGGTGGCATCCTGCGCGATCCAGTAGACACCGTGCCCGCTGCAGTAAACACCTTCGTTCCTGTCGTCCTGCCCGTAGAGAGTGATCCGGTCCATCGGCTTCCCGTTCACCGCGAACTGTGCCCAGCCGGAATACTTCTCGGTACCACCCCAGACGCCCCCGTATATCCGTGCCCATTCAGGTGCCCGCCCGAGGGTGATCGTGCACTCTACCGGGGGGTTTGTCAGCCCGTAAGTCCCGGCAGTGACCACTTCGCCGACCAACTCTCCCTGCGCAGAAGGGCGGAATGCGAGGCCCTCGAAGTCGTAGAGCGCTGTGCAGGGGAATGCGAGCATGATAAAGAGGAGAGAGATTGAAACCGCTTCGATTCGAAGGCCATGGTGCATGAGAAAGAATGGGACAGAAGAAGCATTAATATTATTATAAGGTTTTGGGGCTGTCAGATTTTTTTACCAGATTATTCTCCTTTTCGTCCTTTTCATATGAAAATATTTTCATATTTTCATATAATAGGATAAATATAGATCTTTTTTTTTGATCCTATTTTCAACGACAAATCCAGAATATTCAGGAGATTTTCCTATTTTTTCCCCTCTGTGGATGCAATTTCGGGATTGTGATAATTATATATATGTGTATGAAAAACTCTGCACATACATAATCAAGGTGGCATTATGGAGCATTATGAAATCTCCTTATGAGGCTGTTGCCTGACTTTTCACGGTTAATCTACAAACAAATTTCAGAATGACT
>CAYSII010000011.1:0-52805 GCA_964431125.1 uncultured Methanolinea sp.
CAGGAACAAGCCCCCCTTTCTGGTCTGAAAACTGACTGATTCACAGGTCCGGATATAAATAAGGACAAAATTTCAAGTTTTTCCACTTACCGAAAAAAATGTGCCTGCCCTGGCATATTGAGCGGGGTGTCATTCTCCCATGGCTTTGCGGATCAGCGAGAGAATATTCTCTCCCCCATCTGACCCGGCTGTCTTCTGGCTCCCGTGCATGATATCGATCAGAGGGATGCCAAGTTTTGCAGAAAAAGACCGTTCCATGAGTCCCCCGATGACGAGGTCAATTCCCCTGTTGATCAGGGACTCTTCAATTGTCTCCCACGAGGGAGCAACAAGGACATCACAGCCATCGCCTCCAGCCTCCCTGATCTGCCCAAGGAGGGGCGTTGGAAAATCGAGGACGATGATTCGTGGCGGGATCCCCTCGGAACGGAGGAACCTCGAAAGAGAGATGGCACGTGTTGGACCGGCACAGATGGCAATCCGGGGTATCCTTCCGGTGTGGTGAGAATTTTCCGGTGGCACGAGACCTTCCCCGGGGAGTGGGATTCCGGTTGCCAGTGCCGTCTTGCAGAGGAACTCGAGGGAGAGTTTTGAACCTATGGGAAAGGGAACAGAAATCCAGGGAATATCAAAGGTCTGTTCGAGGAACCGGGCCGCCTGGAGCCCGGATGTCTCGCATATGACGATGTTGTTCGCCGCACAACCCAGGTTTCTGAGATCCTCGACCGTCGCCCCTGCCGGGATTGTCGCCCTGACAGAAATACCGATGAGGGAGAGCAATCGTTTTATTTCACGGAGATCGGGTCCCCCTCGGAGCATCCCGATGAGGTTGACGGTTCTTTCTTCTCGCCTGACATCCTGCTTTGCAGTCCGGGAGACCAGGGATTCGAGGGCCGCTGCATACCCTGCGGAGAAGTCCCCGGAGAACCCGCCGACCTCGATGGGAATGACCTGTGCACGGGTCTTGACCGTCCTGCAGGCACTCTCGAGGTCCTCGCCGATGATCCCGGATGCACAGCAGGAGAGGACAACAATCATATCCGGCCTTTTGAGCCTGTCCAGCTCCCCGATTGCACTGCGCAACCGCTCTTCTGCCCCGAAGACGATGTCATGCTCATCCATGCAGGTACAGAAGACAGGGGTATGCCGGTCTCCCCGCATCCCGAGTATATAATTGACGTGATAGACGCAGCCACGCGGCCCGTGGACGAGAACGACCGTCCTTTTCAGGGTGGATACTGCCTTTATTGCCCCAAAGAGCGCACAGGTGACCCTCGGGATCTCAAGGCTCCGGGAAGGACTGTTCACGGAGGGGAGGTATGGTAACCAGGGATTGTTATACCTTGTGAACACTCCTCCTCATCCGGATAACTCCGGATGCCGGAGAGCAGGAGGGGAGGGCTCTCCCCCAAATCACCCCTCTCCGGAGGTGGGGAAGGCGCGAGAGCATGCGTGCCCGTTCCATCATTTCCATGGCTTCCTGGTCCCTACCCATCTTCGAGAGACAGATCCCCTTGTTGTTAAGGGCACTCACATCCTCCGGGTTGAGTGAAAGCGCGATATCGAAGGCATCAATGGCCTCCGTGAACCTCTGGAGTTCTGCAAGGGCAACTCCCCTGTTCGTATGCAACACAGAGATCCCCGGGTTGATTGCAATGCATTCATCATACGATTCGAGCGCAGATCTGTAATCACCCATATCTGCAAGGGCAACTCCCCGGTTATACAGGGCCTTGGGATATCGCGGCTCTATCGCAAGGGCCTTCTCATAGGACTCGACGGCACCCGCATAATCCCCCTGCGAATAGAGGCAGTTGCCCCTGACATACCATGCTTCGATGTGTCCCGGTTCGGAGACAAGCGTCTTATCGAGGCACTCCACGGCATCCCTGTACCGTGCAAGGTAGGAGAGAGTCAGACCCCTGACAAACCAGGCATCAGGACACCTGATATCGAGGGAGAGTGCCTCTTCACAGTGCTTCAATGCCTCGAAAAAG
This sequence comes from uncultured Methanolinea sp., assembly GCA_964431125.1. Classification (GTDB taxonomy): domain Archaea; phylum Halobacteriota; class Methanomicrobia; order Methanomicrobiales; family Methanospirillaceae; genus Methanolinea_A. Next base: position 1,998 of record CAYSII010000011.1, read on the forward strand.
AGCCCCTTCCTTGAGAGCGTGAGAGCCCATGCAGCATGGTACCTTGCAGCCGGCACATCTCCCGGATGAGATGCGGAAAAGATGCGGGCGGCTTCATGGTACCTGCCAAGGCAGGATAACCACGCTGCCTCCTCTACCCCGGGATAATTCCGAGGATTCTTCATCTGTACCACTCCTGTAACTACCTGTTAGGGTTTTCCGAAAATCCCTTTCATGCACTCTGCCCATATACCCTTTCTCTCTTCTCCCGGGATTCCGGGGAAGAAGGGAGGAATGAAAGTGTGTCATGTCCGGTTGATCGGAAGGGTGGGATTGGAGAGTCTGCACGAGATTATGGGTTCTCCTCCATCCCTTCGTCCATGCTCCCGCTTCGCAGACCAGTGAGATCGAGACTTGTGAAGGGAATTTTCAGCTCGCGGAACCGTGCGCTGATGTCATGTCTGAAGAGAAGGACCCTCTCCATGTCGGTGGGCGGGACCTCGATACGTGCACAGCTCCCGTGGAGCCTGACGCGGATATCGGGAAAACCCAGGGAAAGAAGGAAATCCTCTGCCTCTTCGATAGCCATGAGGGCATCGCCTGTGATTCTTGTGCCGTAGGGGATTCGCGTTGCAAGGCACGAAAATGACGGCTGGTCCGGGAAGGGGAGCCCAAGCATTGCTGAAACGATCCGGACATCGGTTTTTTCGAAACCGCAGGCCGCCAGGGGGTGTATAATTCCTGCCTCGTCCATTGCCTGTATTCCTGGACGGAACTCGCGGAGGTCAGTTTTTTGCACACCGTCAGCAATTGTATCAATACCTTTTTTTTCAGCCTCTCTCCGAAGGATGGCAGCGCCCATCTTCTTGCAGATATAACACCTGTCCTTTCTGTTTGAAGAGAACCGGTTCTCCGGAAGAATGGGAAAGGGGACAACCTCCAGGGGAATATCCCAGTCCATTGCTCTTCTTTGCGCTATCCCGATGGTTTTCCGGGGAACGAGGGGAGAATCGAGGAGCACGCAGAAGACTCTTCCCGGCAGACATCTCCCTGCAACGAATGCAAGAAAAGAGCTGTCCAGTCCACCCGAGAAGGAGATGAGGATTCGGTCATGCTCTTCAATGAAATGCTCAAGATTCTCCAGGAGAGCGGTTCCCCGAGTTCTGTCACCTTCGGATACGTGCATCATGTATTCATTTTTTCTTTGTCCGGTATCAATTGTTCCCGGCAGTCTGCCGGAATTTACCAGGGTTTTTTTGCGCACTATTATGATTTTAGAGGAATGACATAACAATGATAAGGACGGGAGAATTATTTCCCGGGACGTCCGCATGCATGGAATCCATTGAGCGCTGGGGGAACGGTAGACAGATGAATGCAACTGTACATGTCCGGGCTTTTGCCCGGTTGAGGGAACTGTTCGGTGACAGGCTCGAGGTGCCCGTTTCAGGACCTGCAACCGTCCATTCGGTGGCTACCCAGCTCGCCGGTGTGAACCCTGCCGCAGCAGGGGAACTTCTCGATGAAGAAGGAAACCTACGTCGTTCAGTGATCGTGATGGTGAACAGGGAGAGGATAACAGGAATCCGGCGGGAGGATCACCCGGTTCGCCCGGGTGACGAAGTTGCTTTTTATCCTCCTGTGGCTGGCGGCTGAGCAAGGGAGCAATACCGGATGATAAGGGTAACGGAGCAGGAATTTGACCCGGCAGACCTCATTATGCAGGCACGCAGGAGCGAGGTCGGGGCCCTCGTCAGCTTCCTCGGGATAGTCAGGGACGATGGAATCGAGGGAATGGATGTCGAGGCTTACGAGGATGTGGCCGAACAAGACCTCCGGGATATAGCGTGCGAGGCAGAAACACGGTTTGATATCATTTTTGTGAATATCGTGCACAGGGTGGGGCATCTTTCTGTGGGAGATCCCATCGTCCTGATCACTGTCGGTGCACCTCACCGGAAATCGGCTTTTCTTGCCTGCGAATTTGTAATCGATCGGATAAAGGAGCGGGTCCCCATCTGGAAGAAGGAATATACCGGAAAAGGATCGCGCTGGGTACAGGGAGAGCATGCGGAAGGATCAACGGATATTTCACCGAAAAGAGAGAGCCTTTAAATGATTTTTACCATTTCTCCTTCTTTCTGATGCAGAGGCCTGCAGCGCAGACAGCGAGAACGGAAACAAGTGCCGGGACTGGCATTCCCCGGGGTTCCGGTGCAAGTACCACATCGATTCGGGACGGGCCTCCCTGGCTCTGGTTGTAGGTGAGGGTATAATCCCTGTATCCTGAAAGGGAGAGCCTGACAGTATGGATCCCGGTTGGAATCGGGGAGACTGTCACCGGGGTGATGCCCCTGCACGAGTTATCGACAAATACATAGGCTCCTGCAGGTTCGGAGATGACGAGGAGACTCCCTGTCTCTCCCGTGGCTGCAGAGGGGGAGAGCACTGCATTGACCTGTGTCGTCTCTCCTGCAATCACCACAGCCCGTGTGGTGAAATCCTCGTAATTATCCATTCTGAGTGTCAGGGTATGCTCACCCGGCGGGATCCCTGTCATGTCGAGGGGGTTGCCGGGCTGCGTGGTTCCCTGGAAAACCCCGTCGAGGTAGACTGCCGCACCAGCCGGATCGGAATCCACGTGGATGAAGCCACTCTCCGGAGCACTGTAGCGCGCAAGGGTGATATCAAGGGGTGTAATCTGGTTTGTCCTGACGTTTACAAGCGAAGTCCAGTCCTGGTAACCGACGGCCTTGAGGAGGACGAAGTGTGTCCCGGTCGCAACATTCCCGATTGTCGTGGCGGTCGAGCCCCGGAACATTCCATCGATATAGACATCCGCTCCACCGGGAGAACTCCTGACCTGGATTATTCCGACGTCGGAGAGCGGCTGGAGGGTTGCATCGACAGTGACGGTGCCACCGTCAGGAATGTCGACGACCGCTGCATAGGGCTGGTAACCGGAGAGGTATGCCTGCACGAGGTGGCCTCCCGACCTGATATCCTGGTAAGTCCAGGGAGCCTGTTGTCCCTTGCCCCCATCGACCATAACCAGTGCCCCCGCCGGCTGCGATCTCACGACCAGGGTTCCAAGAGATTCTGCAGGTTTGAGATCTGCGGAGATATATGCAGTCTTTCCGGGAGATACATCCGGGGTATATGGTATTGTATAGGAATGGTAACCCGTTGCAGAGACTGTGATTGTTTTTTGGGTTTTATCCACGGGGTAAAGAGGATAGGTGATCGGTGTCATCCCGATGGGCATTCCGTCTATAACGACAAGGGCTCCCTGGGGCCTTGATTCTATCCGCAAATACCCGGGCTGGTCATCGGGCGATGGGGAAGCGGAGGCTGGAGTGCCTGCGATAATGGCCACGAGAAAGAGAACAGCAAGGAAAACCGAAACTGCCTGCATATACGGAATTCTCTTCACCCTTCCCCTACAAATATCCAGTGGTTCTTAAAAAGATCCTCTCTTCCCCCCGGTCTTTCATCCAGAGGTTATTTAGCAATGAGGATGCATACTGATCAGAGGTCAAACCGGCATTTTTCAAGAAGATGGAACAGCCCGGTGAGGAACCCGCGCATGAGAGGAGGAGAGTGCGCCATCCATGCTCGAGCGACTGAACAGGTTTGAAAAGGCGATCTATTACATCCTGACAGGTCTCCTTGCATTTGTCATTCTTTTTGCCGTTGCAGACCTTTTCTGGGAAGTTTTCCAGGGAATCTTCCTTGACGAGTCTTTTCGACTTGACAATCACGAGATACTCACAATATTTGGTTTCTTCCTCCTCGTCCTGATCGGTGTCGAGTTGCTCGACACGATCAAGGCCTATATCAGGAAACAGGAGATTCACGTTGAGATAATCGTTCTCCTTGCCATCATTGCTGTTGCACGGAAGATCATCCTCCTCGACCCCTATGGCGATGTTCCCCTCCCGGATTATACTCTATGGGGGATGGGGATCGTTGTCATCTGCCTTGCAGGTGCCTACTATCTCATTAAAAAAGCCGGGATTTCTGTCGAATAGGAAATCAGGTATCTCTCTTTTATGTGAATTGAGACGTAATTCTGCGCATGAACTCTTTTCCCACGCAGACGTAAGGTTATTCACAAAGGCTGTCCATCCATACATTGATAACTTTTGGAGATGGTCTGAATGGTTTGGGATGCATCGTTTATCAGGGTCTTCCTCATCATGAGTTTATTTTTCTGTTTTACCGCACAGGCATCTGCACTCGTGCAGGAGACCACCTATCTTGGCCGGGTGACGGCCATGGACCCGCTCTCACTGACCCTGACAATCCGGGCAGAATCAGAGTATGGGTGTGATTATAGTGGAGGCAATCCCTCCTGCAGTTTCAAGCAGATCACTCCCCTGCAGGTGATCGGGACAGTACCTGACGAGGGAGTCTATAACACCTTCCATAACGGTGATCTGGTCGCTGGAACTATCCTTGGGGGAACGGGTGGCCGATGGGCAGGAATTGCTCTTGTCATCCAGCCACCCGGGAGCAGTGCATACGTAACTTCCGATATTTATGGTGACCCGCGGACAATACCGGTTCCCCTTGGCGGGGACTACGGGTTTGATTACTCGACTCTCCCGGACTGCTCGCAGTGCAGCGGATCTGTATGCAGGGCCCTTTCCGCTCATGTCGTCGTGAGGAGTGGAGATACCGTGGTCCTGGAACAATCGCTCAATAACGGGCAGTCGACACGGTATTCCGGGAGGAATGACGGGTCCGAGATCAGTATCCTCTACCTTTCAGGTGAGGCATCGAGCAGTTCCTGTCCCGGTACAGCTCCTGTGGCAGGTATACAACCGGTATCGAATTTTGTGATTCATGTCAAACCACCGATCGGCGGCTTTACTGCGCCCCGCGAGACGATGCCGGCAAAAACAGAGAGTGGAGGTGGAGAGAAACCCGAAGGAACGCCGGTCCCTGAAAAGACCCGGGCGCCCGGTCTGTGGATAACCCCCCTTGTATCCCTCGGGGCTATTGTGTTCCTCGTCAGGACTTGCAGGAGAAACCAGGAAGGTACGGGACAGGGGAGATGGTAAAAAAGGATTCCAGGGACTACGAGGATATATCCCGGTCCTGCCTGCGAATACGAAATGCCAGGACGCGGGGTGAGGCGGGGACTCTCATGGCACAGGAGATCTCCACGTTCTCCCTCTTCGATCTCCAGGTGATCATGGGGCGGGCACGCTATGAGGTCCATCGCCTCCCTCCCGCTTACAGGAAGGTCGCGGCACCCTACCTGCTCGGGCAGATAGTCGATACCCACCACGAGCTCCTGGTGATGTGCACAAACGGGTTATTCTCCCGCATGACAGGGCCCATCAGCGATAAAGAACTCTTTGACGCCTACTTTGCAATGGTTCCGGAAGGGTGTTTCGCATTCGATTCCTCCCGGGAATACCTGCCGCAGTTCCATTCACCCCGGCACAGGTTGTTCTACTACATCCTTGCAGGGTTCTCGATGTTCGTCCTTGAAAAACCCGGGCATCCTGTCGGCACGCCATTTCCCGGAGGCATGACGGTCAGGAAAAGGGATGGAAGGTACTACTGTCCTGTCAGGGACAGGCAGAAAGATGTTTTTTTTGCACTGTGCAACTTCTGTCCTGCACTGCAGGACGGGTGAGCGATGCCACCCTGTCAATCAGGCGGCCTCCCTCTGACTCCAGCGGATACATCACTTTAAGGCACCCGGTGGTCAAAACTTCACCACAGTGATGTGAGATGCTCAATGTTGAAGGTCTTTCATCGGAGGCAAAGGTGGGAAAGATCCTGATCCTCGTTTCCCTTGTTATAGGAATTCTCTCTCTCCTTATCCTTGCAGGAATCGGTGCAGCAATTTATTCTTCAGGTGTCTTTGCCGCTCTCGGTATCTCCCTTCGCATGTCCATTCTGATCGTTGCAGTACTGTTCATTATCAGGATAGCCGGACTCGTGATGGGATTTCTCGCACTCCACTCAACCGAGAAGAAGGACTTTTCCCGGGCAGGAATTTTTGCGGTTATCGCGTGTGTCCTGCCGCCTCTCGATATCGTGATGCTGATCGGAGGCATTTTCTGCCTTGTTTCGAGGGAAGCAAACAGGGAGAAAGGCGAAGGAACCCTGGCAGAAAAACCCCCTCTGGGGATATGAACCGGATCCGGGGGCGTCTGCCCGGTCAGGGGGATGACATCTTTCTGTAAAATAAGGCAGGTCAGGGGTTTTTTCAAGGGTCCCCCCACTTTTCCCGGCAGTCAATCGCCACCTTTTTTCGCGGGAGAATGCGTGGTTCAATCAGGAGGTCCGGATATCTTCTGCATTTCCTTGACAAGAGAGAGAACGGCACCGATACCGCACAGAGCTGCACTGCCAATGAGTATCTTCTGGATGGAGAGGGAGAGAAGGATGGGATCTGCATCCTGAATGGTTCCGGAATAACCATACGATGAGAGGTCAAAGGAGAGGAGGAGGGCGGAGAGGGAGACTCCTGCGATCATTCCGAGGTTCTTGAGGGTCGCGCTCATGCTCGAGGCAAGAGAAGCCCTCTCCATGGGCAGGGATCGCATGATCTCTGTTGCATTCGGAGCAAGGAAGAGGGATATTCCGAGTGAAAGAGGAATAAAAAGGACCAGTACCGGCACGATATCCCTCCCGATCACAGCATAACTTAAGAACAGGAGAGAAAGTCCCGCCATTGCAATACCCCATGCCGGCAGTGTCCTTGCACCCCACCTGTCGTAGAGGAGACCTGCAACGGGAGACCCGATGATGATGATGACGGGTATGATCAAAAAGACGAGCCCGACCTCGAGCGGATCCATGCCGAGTGCCCCTTCCAGGTAGAACGGCCCGACAAGGTAGAGCATGAAGAATGCGATGTAGATGCATACCATGGAAGTGTTCGGGAAGATGAAGCCCGTATCCAAAAAGAGGGAGAGATCGACGAGTGGAGATCCGTTCTTTTCCTCTGCAACGATGAAAGAGATGAAGGAAACCACGGAAAGGATGATAAAAATGAGGGCCACAGGCGACAGGATCTGCCCGGAGGAGATCTCCGCAAGGGAGAGGACGAGGAAGACCAGGAAAGAGACGAGGGCAGCAGCCCCCGGCCAGTCCATCGTAAATTCTTCTGGGGGGGACTCCTCTGACGAGGGAAAAAAGAGAAAGAGGACGATTCCGGCCAGCCCGATGGGGACGTTGATAAGGAAGATGTACTCCCAGCCAAGAGATCCCGTGACAATGCCGCCGATGACCGGAGCAACGACTGCGGCTGCTGCTGTGATCATCCCGATATAGCTCATCACTCTCCCCTGTTCCTCCGGTCTTGAAGTCTCGAAGAGGATAGCTGCAGAGATCGAGAAGATCATCGCCGATCCGGCTCCCTGGAGGACACGGAAGATGACGAGATCCCAGAGGCTCGAGGACAGCCCGCAGGCAAGGGACGAAGTGGTAAAGAGGACGAGCCCTGCAAGAAAAAGCCTCCTCTTACCGGTGAACTCGGATATCCTCCCGAAAAGGAGGAGGAGACTGGTCTCCGTGACGAGGTAGGCAGAAAAAATCCACTGGGATTGAGATACATCGACGGAGAAAGCTTTTGTCATCGTCGGCAGCGCGATACTGACCACGATGCCATCGATAACAGCCATTGCGACCGCTGCCATAATAACAATCCGGGTGACCATGAGATGTGTTCCCGAAAGGGCCCCCTGACGAATGGAATCTGTCTGCATATCTGGAAGAACAGTGGCACGAAGGATACTTCTGTACTGGTTCTCCTTCCATGGAGAAAAAACCCATTCACAGCCACCTCCTGCATCGGTTCACCGGCAGGATATGCCATGTTGCCGGAGGCCCGGGGGAGCGAGGTCTCTTTTTTTAGTGGTTGAACACGATGGATAGGGATTTAGTATCCGGCATGGGGTTTATAATCCGGTTTGACAACCATCGTTGTCACCGGACAATGCGCAACGACAAACGAGGAGACACTGCCCGAGATCATCCTTTTTATCTGGCTCTTGCCCACAGAACCGAGAACGACGAGGTCAGCATCGAGATCGATTGCACAATCCACGATCCTGTCACCGGGATGACCCCTGAGCAGGTGGGCGACCGCCTCCACCCCGCGGGCTTCCACCTCGGCCTTCATCGAGGAGAGGAGGGATGCAGCTTCCTCCTCCTCGTCGCTGATTTCGATGTCCGCTGCAGGATCAGGTTCTTTCCATTCCTTTTCGATGACGTGCACGATGTGGAGTTCAGCCTTCCTGCACAGGGCTTCTTCGATGGCAGTATGGATGATTCTCTGGGTAAGAATTGATCCATCCACAGCAGCAACAATCCTGCTTGTCACGTCTTCTCTCCCCGTGAGGAATCAGGGTCCGTTGGAATGAACCCGCTGACCTCTCCTGGTTAAGAGAGTAAGAACACAGAACAAGATAAGCTCTCCGGGAGAAGTCTGCCACAAAGACCTGTAACGATGCTTTCTCCTCAGATCAGCCCGAGAGAACGGAGGGCATCACGTGCGGCTTCCTGGGTTGCCTGCGCCTTCGTTCTGCCTTTTCCTGTTCCAAGGATCTTTCCCTCGCAGGCAACACTGTAGGAGAAGACCGGTGTATGGTCCGGCCCCTCCTTTCCCACCATTCGATAAACCGGGATCTGCCGGGCATTTTTCTGGAGATGTTCCTGGAGTTCCCTCTTGTAGTTCGTCACTGGCGCAAACCTGTCGAGTTCATCCCGGAACATGCGGAGGAGAAACGACCGTGTCGCATCAAATCCTTTATCAAGGAAATATGCGCCCAGAAAGGCTTCGAATGCCGAGGCAACGATACCGGATGTCAGTCTCTGGTGATGACCGAGCCTGATCATCAGGGAAAAACCGGGAAAGAGGGAAGATACAAGAAAAGCGAGATGGTTGTTTTTCACAAATTCCATCCTGTCTGCCATCTCCTTCTCAGTCCGGGGTGTGTGCGTGAAGATGTATTCGGCAACGATAAGGTTGAGCACCCTGTCTCCAAGGAACTCGAGTGCTTCGAAATCTTCCATGCCCTCATCGCCGGAGGGATTCTCGCGGACAAAAGACCTGTGCGTGAATGCTGAAATGAAACGAGTAAGAGAGACCTCAGTGAGGTCTTCCAGTTCAACCGGGGGCTGACCGAGGAAAGCTGCAAGATTCTCCCTGAATGGACATGTGTCCGGAGTTTCTGCCATGGTACTACCCTCGATTCCGAAAAAATATCCGGGATGCTTCCTCAATCCAGATTCCATTTACCTTTTTCCCGTGTCTTTTTCTTCTGCGGGTCCCCTCTCACCATCTTCTTTTTCCTCACTGGAAAGGATGCCCGAGAGTGTTCTCTCGATCTCCTGAGATGTTTTTTCCAGGAACCCCCTGATATGCGCGTGTCCCTCCGGTGTGGCAACGATATCGCAAGCGAGGGAGACGAGTTCGGAAAGGGAGACGGAGAGATGCGTGGAGACCTCTCTGATCCGCCTCTCCATGGGGTCGCCGCCGGGGATATCATCTTCACCTCTTTCTTTTGGATTCTCCTCTCTCTCTTCAATCCATGCACCTTTTTCGAAATGACCTCGTTCCTGGTTCATGGAATATCACCTCCCTTTCGGGTACGGGAATACTGGAGTCAGCCGGAGCATATTTCCACGACAATCGTATTTTTGGTTGATGGAGATGATTAAGCCATGAGATCGATGTGCCGGGGAGTATTTTACAGGAAACATGGTAATCTCTACCAGTGTATCCGGAGAAGAGAAGATGGCAGCGAGGAGGTTCTCTTTGCAGGAACTGTTGAAGAGATAAGGGAAGAACTCGCGAGGGCCGGGTTTCCCCCTGTCTCGCGGGCAGTCCTCGAGGAGGACCTCATGTCCTGGACGGAGCTGCAAGAAGAATAAATTCAGGACTAACGTCAGCCGGAGCGTATGCGGGGAGAAGAATGCGTATTGCAGGAAGAGGAAAGGCCAGGAGGAATGCCCAGCGTCAGGAAATGGCCTTCCTCCTCCATGCCGGTGACATGATCCTTTACCTCATTCTGCAATCCTGTACGAACCGGAAGGAACAACCAGTTCGAAGACAGCCCCCTGCCCCGGCATTCCGGTCTCCCGGATCTGGATGCCGGTGATAGCCAGAATCTCCCGGGATAGAAAGAGACCAAAGCCCGAGTGCTGGAAATATTCCCGGTTGAATATCGCCTTTTTCTGATTCTCGGGAATGCCTTTGCCATCATCGCAGCACCGGATGACGAGGTTGTTGCCTTCTCTTTCTGCAGAAAACCATATCCTGCTGACATTTCCCCCATGCCGGACCGAGTTTTCCATCAGGTTATAGAATACCCGTTCGATGAGGGGATCCGCAAAGACCCAGATGTCGGGGATATCAGCCTCTATCCTTACTCCATGGTGCTCGATATACCCTCTCTGTCTCTCGATAAGCTCAGGGACGGAGAACCAGCCCGGAGATTTGACCCCGACGTCCTGGTAATCACGGGTGAACTCGATCTGCCGGTGTATCGTTTCAGCTGCCCGGAGGCTGGAATCGATGTATGTCCTCACTTGATCATCCTTAGCCAACTCCTTCGAGAGTTCAAGGTACCCGAGCAGGGCTGTCAGGGAATTGAGGATATCGTGGCGCGTGATGCTGTTGAGGAGGTTGAGTTTCCGGTTCGAGAGGGAGATTGCATCCTGTGCACGTTTCTTCTCCGTGATGTCCTGGAAGGTGAGCATTCCAAAGATACCATCGATCCATCCCGACGAGAAGATCACGGACCTGAGAGTCCCGTCACGGCACCTGATCTCGCCCTCCCTGTGGCGGATGATGCCCTCCCCCCCTGACAGGAGGGCATCGGTGAGTTCCCTGTCAGGGAAGATGTCCGATATACCCATTCCGGTGAGGTCTCTCTCAGAGTATCCCGTGATCCGTGCTGCTTCTGGGTTTGCCTCGGTTATCTGCCCGGTCGATCTCTCCCAGATGAGGATGCCAGACTCGGAATTTAAAAATATCTCCTGGTACCGTGACTTTTCCCTCGTGATCACCTCTGAGAGGTGGGTGACAATCACCGCAATGAGCAGGAAGAAGAGAGCCCTGACGAGGGCCTGGATTAAGACCTCGACGGTGGGAAAAAATGCCAGAAAAGAGACAAAATAGAAGGATACGAGAAGTATGGAGAAATACAAGCCTTTCCTCTGGCAGTAGTAGCATGCAAGGATGATGGGGATATAGTAGGCATTCTGGAAGATGATCGTGATGCCAAGGGATAATGCGAGAAGTGTCAGGAGAATGACAAAGATTGCCGAGAGGGCGATGAGAAGTTGGGAGACACCGGGCGTTCTTTCGATGCATTGACGGACAGAGAGCAGGGAACCCATGTGCTGGTGCTTCTCCTGTGGAATTCTCGTCTGGAAATTATTTAATCCTATGCAAAATGACAGGATCCAACTCGATTTTTTATTTTCGGATGGATGCTCCTTTCCCCTTCTCACCACCGGGTCGCGGAGAACGAAAAAAACATGAAATGTTCAAAACAGCCAGTGCATCCTGGGAACATGAATCGACCTGATGGTATCCACGGGATGTGCAAAACCATGGTAGTCATCGAACCAGCGTGCTGCAGGATTGCGTGGCATGACAACAGTTTTCCCGATATCTTCGGGATCTGCAGCCTGGTGATATCTCATGAGGATATGCTTTGCCGTTTTTCCGAGAATCTCGATCTTTCCAGAGGCATGGGACATGATGTACCGGGCTCGTTTTGCCAGTCCCTCGCATGCCCTCCAGGATTCCTGGATGAGGTCATGGCATTGCTCCACGGGAATCTGGAAGTGATGGTTCCCGACAGAGGGCCTGCACTGGAAGAGGTAATAGGGCGAGATCCCTGTGGATGCAAGAGTCTCCTGGAGATCGGCAAGAATATGGGGCTGATCGTTGATCTCACGGAGGACCGGTGTCTGGTTCAGGACGATGATGCCGGCGCGTATCAGCATGTCAAGAGCTTCAAGCGTTGCAGGGGTAATCTCCCGGGGATGGTTGAAATGGGCAACAACATAGATTCTTTTTTCAGGGGTGCTGTACCGCGAGAGCATGGTGACAAGGAGCGGGTCATTCAGGAAACGATAGGGATTGTACGCAAGCATCTTGCTCCCGATGCGGATAGCCCGGATGTGGTCCATCTCGCGGAGTTCCCTGATAACCGACTCAATCTTCCCCGTCTCAAGGGCAAGCGGGTCTCCGCCGGAGAGGAGGACATTCGTGATCTCCGGGTGAGACCTGATGTATTCGAAAGCCGCCGGAAGATCCTCGAGCGTCTCCCTGTCGCATGTCAAAAAAAGCCTCTTCCTGAAACAGAACCGGCAGATGCCTCCACAGGTATCTGACAGGAGGAGAAGAGCGGTCTTTGCATATTTGTGCTGCAGGCCCGGAATTTTTGTATAATTCTTCTCCATTGAGGGATCGAGGGTCCCCCCACCCCTCAGTTCCCTGATATCGGGAATCACGATACGCCGGAGGGGGTCGCGCCTGTCTTTCCAGTCGATGAGGGAGAGGTAATAACTGTTCGCACGGAATGGGAATTTTTGGGTTACAGTCTCCATCTCCTGCTTTTCCTTGGGAGAGAGCCCGATTAAGTTGTCAAGTTCGTCAACACTCTGCAGGTATTCCGGTTCCATCATTTTTCACCTCTTATCGGTGTGTTCTGTCCCCTGTGCAGGACAGACAGGTATGCCGCGAAATGACCACTCTTCAGATAAAGTCAGACTATCCTGGGAATGCGGCAACCGGTACCTGTTACTTTTCGCCCATTCTATAAACCCTTTCTCCACCCTGACCCCTTGCCGGGAGCATACCATTCCACGCGATAAACAGGATCCATCAGGGTGAAAACATCGATCCTTTCCATCCGGTGTCAGCAACAGGGGCTCCCGCGTGATACCGTCAAAAAAACAGGGTTATATGCTGCTATGGGGATTCGAACCCCAGTCGCCGGCGTGAAAGGCCGGCATGATTGGCCGGACTACACTATAGCAGCGATTGACCTCTATACTTTCGTCTTCAGGATAAAAAAGGGTTATGGAGAGGGATCCCCCGTTTCACCAGATGCTCTCTTCAGTAGACCGGGGTTCCTTCCCTCTCCGTCGCTGCCCGGAATGCTGCCATCAGCTGCCGGGTGACAGGACCGGGACGCCCTGATCCGATATCCCTTCCGTCGATGTGAACAATGGGGGCGACCTCAGCTGCGGTTCCGGTCACAAAGACCTCGTCAGCAGTGTAGAGATCGAAGTACCCGAGGGCTGCCTCGACCACCGGTAGCCCAAGGCTCTTCGCGAGTTCGAGGACGACCATGCGGGTGATTCCCCGGAGGTTGTTCAGGGTTGGGGGCGTGTAAATCACGCCGTTCTTGACAATGAAGATGTTGTCCCCTGAACCCTCGGAGACATGGCCCTGCATATCGAAGATGATTGCCTCGTCTCCGCCCTTGCAGTTCGCCTCTATTTTTGCGAGGATGTTGTTGAGATAATTGAGGGACTTGATGTTGGGCGGGAGGGTACAGCAGGGGTTTCTCCTGATTGACACGGTAACAGCCCGGAGGCCTTTCTCGTACAGGTCTCCGTACATCGCACCCCATTCTGTTGCAATGATGATGACGGTTGGACGCGGACACTTGGTCGGGCAGAGGCCGAGGTCTCCCATCCCGCGGGTCACAACCGGGCGTATGTATGCATTCTGAAGGTTGTTTTTCCGGACAGTCCCTATGATGGCTTCAGTCATCTCCTCCTTTGACATTGGGATACAGAGGTCGATCGCCTTCGCGGAGTCGTAGAGTCTGTCGATATGCTCGGGGAGCCGGAAAATGCGCCCGTTGTACATGCGGATCCCTTCGAAAACCCCGTCACCATAGAGGAGCCCATGATCAAAGACAGAGATCTTTGCCTCCTCTTTGGGGTACATTTTGCCGTCTATGTAAACGAACATGCAAGCATAGAGTTCTCTCTCATAGTATTTTTTTCCTGCTGATGGATTCATTCATTCCCTGCAGCCCTGCATGTCTCGACAAACCTGCAGAACATGGGATAGCTCCCCACCGGGTGGAGGTGGGAGAAACACCCGAGTGTCCGTCCGACCAGTGCACCGTCGAGACCACCACGGATCCCCACTCCCCTCGAGAGCCTGTATGCAAAATGTGTCTTCTCCGGCAGGACCACCTCGGAATAGTGGAATTCATGTCCCCGGAACCGGGAAGATCCCATGGGAGACTCTGCACTGCTCTCGCCGCTGACATAGGCTACGACGCGCCGGGCAGGCATCACAGTCTTTCCCGGGAAAACACCGCAGAGGGGATAACGCGATTCCTCCCTGCTTCCCTGCCAGCCCGCTTTTATGACGAGTTCCCGTGTGAGGTACATGAGACCTCCGCACTCAGCGTACACAGGAATGCCCCGGCGGGACTGCTCGAGGATATCGGAGAGCATCCCCTCGTTATGGGAAAGAGCGGCAGCATGCATCTCGGGGTACCCGCCACCGAGAATGTACCCATCGGCATCGGGAAGGCTGTCTTCTGCCGGGGAGAAGAACCTGACCTCTGCCCCCCGGGCTTTGAGGACGTCAAAGAGGTCTGCATAGTAAAAGGAAAAAACATGGTCGTAGGCCACACCGATCCGGACATCAGGGGATCGGACGGGAGTAAAAAAAGGTGCGGCGGTCTCCGGTGGAGAGATGTCACCTGCGCGTGCAGCAACTCCGTTTACGTCGACTGCCTCCCTGACAGTCCCGGTTACCATCGCGATCTTTTCACGGAACCCGCTGGCATTCTGCCCCTCCCTGAACGGGACAAGACCCAGGTGACGCATGGAGAGCTCGATTTCCGGGACACGGGGAACGGCTCCAAGGACAGGGACCCTGCAGTAGTGTTCAATCGCGCGGGCAGTCTTCTCCGCGTGCTTCTCCCCGGAGACATTGTTCAGGATGACGCCCTCGATCCTGACAGTGGTGTCAAACGACTGGAAACCCTGCACGAGCGCTGCTGCACTCCGGGTGATGCTCCTTGCATTCACCACGAGGATCACCGGGAGGTTGAGTGCACGTGCAACGGATGCACTGCTTCCGGTGTCATCGAGTGCTTCCGCCCCCTCGAAGAGGCCTCTGACGCCCTCCACGAGGGCAATGTCAGCACCACGACAGCCGTTGGCAAAGACGGAGAGGATCTGGTCCCTGTCCATGACATACGTATCCAGGTTCCGGCAGGGCCGTCCCGTGACCGCAGAGAGGTAGGACGGGTCTATGTAGTCCATTCCCACCTTGAAGGTCTGGACGGCCATGGAACGGGAGAGGATGGAGGCGATGGCAAGTGTGATGCTCGTCTTTCCGCTCCCTGACCGGTCGCCGGCAATCATCAGCGCCTTCATGCGAGACTCCTGATCACTGCTCCGAGCTCGCTCTCGACGATCTGCCTGACGCCAAGTGTCCTTGGGTGGAGATCGACTTCGACCACGACGATCCGGTGACCCTGTTTTCGGAGAGGTTCTACCTGGCGTGGCCCGTTCGTGACAGAGATGCACTCGATGCCCCCGAGGGCATCGGGCGGGATTGCATGCGGGACCCCCACGATGAATGCAAAATCGGGGGAGAGCGAGCGGATTACCCCGGCAAGGGCATCTCCGTTTGCCCCGTACTCGTCGAGTGCCCCGCAGAGCGAGAGCTTGACCCCTCTCTTTTCCATCTCATCCCGGATGCGGCGCGCATCCTCCCGCACCTTGGGAAGCCCCCTGTCCTCGAGGTTAGCTACATAGACGATATCGGCCCCGGGCCGCGCGTCGTGCAGGGCGATCAGCTCGTCGGCGAACATGTACGCGGTCTCCTTCTTTGCGTTCATGATGGCAATCCCTCTCCTGTTTGAATCGATCAGTTCAAGGAGACGCTGTCCTGCCCTGTGCTTGAGGTCGCCACGGGAAGGTTCGATGTAGGGCCGCGATGCTGCACCCCGGAGGCGTTCCACCTCGTTTGCTTTGCCGAGGAGGAACTTCTGTCTCTCCAGTTCCTCCTCCGATATCCATCCCTGTGCAGCGGCCGGCTCGAGTGTCGCAATAACGCCTGCGATATTCTCGGGGAACCCGGCATGAATCTCGACAGGTATCGTGGGTGTGGTTATCCCTGCATTCCTGATTGCGGCCTGCAGATCCTCTCCGATGATCATGGAGACACACGTCCCGATGACTGCCATCCTCCGTGGGGCAAACGTTCTCTCGGCATATTCGAGAACGGCCTCGAGGGGTTGCTGTCCGCCAAAGATGAACTCGTGGTCAGCAAGGGAGGTTGTCAGCACCCTCATCCCATCCTCTTCCAGGAGCCGGGCGTGCTTGAAGGAGCATCCGGATGGTCCATGGAGGATGGAGACATCGACGCCAAGGTCCCGTGCGGTATAGAGGGCTGCAACGATCGAACTCGGCCGGGGCTGCATGTATTTCATGGGTTTCACCGCCATGTCTTCACCGCAAGGATAATCATGCTTCCTTCGGGGGATTGCATCGCAAGCGATTTCCCCTCGTCGAGGGTTCCTGCCCTCGATATGCAGTATCCGTCTCCTCCGTCAGGATACAGGGTTGCTGGGTCATAGTCCCCGACAAGGATGACCCGGTCGGGTGATTCCTCCCCGATGACCGATGCTATCTCATTCACGGGGAAACCCTCGCAAATCGCTCCCTTCTCCTTGCCGATCACGAGGGTCAGCGGCGCATTCTCTCCGGCCAGTCTTCGGGCAAGGGCGATTGCGTCCCGTGCAGTCCTCCCGCACGTCCCGGAGTTGGAGTCATCAACGATAAGACTCTTCCCCGCAAAAAAGACCGTTTTTCTTCCCTCGAGGGGTTCAAAACCGGAGAGGGGAGAGGGATCTATCCCAAGGATGCATGCTGCTGCTGTTGCAATGAGCAGCGGGTCGCGGTATGCCTCCTGTCCGAGGAGGGGGTTGTGGTAACTGCCAGAGATCTCTCCCCACGCATACCGGCAGACATCTTCATCAGCCGTGGCCACGGCGTCGGCAGGGAGCCTGTTTCCTGAACGGTCCGAACCCGGTGGTGTGATGATCCGGGGAAGACAGGCTCCTGACCGGAGTTTTTCAGTGAGCGCGTCCCGCTTTCCGGCAGCAAAAGGGTAGGTCTCAAGCGACGTCAGGATACCGAGTTCACTCCCCCCCGTGAAGCCGAGGGAGACCTCAGCGATGAGCCACCGATCCGTGGACTGCACAGAACCGGTCACACCAATGAGCGAGGCCGGGGTGATCCCTTCCCTGCCGATCACTGTCCTCTCCGGAAGCCGGAACGTCCCGCAGGATGTGTGGAGGATACCCTGTCCCTGCATGAGGTGAGCAAGGGCGCTGGCAGTCGTCGTCTTTCCCCGTGCGCCTGTCACCTCGACAAAACGGGCAGGAGTATTTTTCCCGATAATCCATCGCACTGCCTGGTGGTGCGTGATGGAGGGGGCTTTCGTCTCCCGCAGGAGAGTATGACCGGGATCGAGGTGGATGGGTGCAATGACCATGTCGTAGACCCTGCTGAGTGCAACAGATGCGCTGATCCCGTCCATCCCCCTGTAGACATCCACCATGTCGACGGCATGTCCGAGTCCTGCAAGAGCATGTGCAAGGGACTTGCCGCCGTGGATGGTATCGAGGACAAGGAGGTGCATAGGAGATATGTTCAGAGATCCCCAAGAACCCGTTCGGCGTTCCTTATCATCAGGTCTGCGAGGAGTGGGTCACTTCCGATAGGGTCTGCGTAGAGAAGGGGGATATTCTTACCGTTGAGTGCAAATTCCCCCTTCACCTGGCCCTTTGCGAGCCCTATCTCCCCCGGGATATCTTCGAGGATATGCACACCCCTTGCAAGGAAGAGGGGGACAACGACGAGGGCATCGATCGGATCGTGGCGGAATTCCTCGAGGGCCTCCTTTATTGTCGGGGTGTTGATGTTCATAAAACCGCACCTCGTGATAAAGTCCGGGCGTCTCTCCCTGATGAGCCGGGCGGTTGTCTCGACAAGTTCCTTGTTATAGGGCAGTTTACTCCCATGACCGACAAGTAACAGTCCTTTTTTTCCCATGCATTGTACTGTAGCACGAGCATGGGTAAAATTGTTACCGATTTAAGATTTATACAGGAGCGGAGTAATACTCACCCCCATCTTTTAGGCAGATTTTCACTCTTTTTGGATAGAATTCTCCGGAAAAGGAGGATGCGGAGTCTAAACCCTGAAACGTGATATGCAATCATTCCGGTGGATGGTTTACCTTTATATGCAGAAACATCCAATTTATAAGAACTTCGGAAATCCCGATTCCCGTCAGAGATGGAAGGTTCCCCATGGAAACAATGCGCAGTTTCGAAAGATATCATCTCCTCCTGAATGGACACGTGGTCAGGACCCCTCTCGCCCTCTCGGCAATGGCGGGCATCGTGGATGCAGACTATGCTCTCGCCCGCGCATCCCACATCGGTGTTGCGTTCCTCGGAGGTTTTTCCATCGACGGGCCCACGATGGAGGCCAGCCGGATCATGGAACGTTCCGGCCGAAGGGAATTCCTCTACGACGATCCCGTGGAAGAGCTCTCCCGGCAGGCCTCGCTGGTGGATGGATCGGGAATTGTCTGCGGGCTGAACCTCCGGGGGGCAACGCCTGAATCGTTTGCCAATGTTGCATCACAGATTGGGGACCATATCATTTACGAGATCGATGCACATTGCAGGCAGGCACCGATGGTGGAAGCGCGCTCGGGTGAGTACCTCCTCTCTCATTCCGACCTCCTCGCCGAGGAGATCAGGGCACTGAAACGTGAGGATGTCACCGTATCTGTGAAGATCCGGGCGGGAGTCAGCCCGGACGACCGCCGCCTTGCAAAAAAGATCTGGACAGCCGGCGCCGACATTATCCATGTCGACCTGATGGATTATGATTACCAGAAGATCCGGCAGATCCGAAATTCCTGCCCGCTCGTCCTTATTGCAAACAACTCCATGAACACTTTTGACAGGGTCAGGGACATGTTCTCCCATGGCGCCGATCTCGTCTCGCTTGCACGGAATGCCGATTTGCGCACGCTGGCCGGGCTCGATGCTGCAATCGAGCGTCACACGGATGAACACGGATGGTACAATGCCCCAAAGCAGCTCTGCCGCGGGGGAGATGTAAGGGCCCTGACATTCTGCTGCATGCCGGTCAAGGACTGCCCCCTGCTGCCCACCCTCGACAGGCTGGGCCTTTCCCGGGAAGAGTACCTGGAATTGAAGCAGCGGGCGGTTGCAGGGACCCCGCTCGAGTCCGGTGCCCAGACGTGTTTCGGGAGCCTGGCATGGTGCTGCAAGGACTCATCGCCCTGCATGTTCCGTGAGATGGCTCTTTCCCAGTGCGGGCTTTCGCGGCAGGAGTACATGAGACAGAAGAAGCAATTGGCTGATAAGATCATACAGCATCTCTTTTCAAGGCATGCGGAACCTCACACGAACTGAACGCGCCCAGCTTGCAATGGTGCTCGAGGTATCGGCATTTCCAAAACCCGGTAACGTGGACCGGTGCCATGACTTTCCCGATACCCGTCTCGAACATTTCCTCGCTTCCGCCATCCTGGCGCGACCTGCACTCGAGGCGGCGGAGAAGGGGGAAAGAGGCATCGGGAGTCTCATCCGCGAGGCTGTGGAGCTGACTGGCGGGCACTCGGGTGGAAATACACATTTTGGTGCATTCATTCTCCTGATGCCACTCGTTGCGGGTGGTGGAATCGAGGGAGCAAAGAGCCTTGTTCAGCAGACAACTGTTGATGATGCACTGAAATTCTACCAGGCATTTGGAAAGACACGCGTGAGGGTGATTCCCGGGCACGAGCTCGACGTCAACGACCCGGCCTCGCTTCAGGAGATCCGGGAGAAGGGAATGACGCTCTATGACCTCATGCTCTTCTCTGCTCCAAGGGATATGGTCGCACGGGAGTGGGTTTCAGGTTTCCAGATGAGCAGGAGGGGAGCCGACCTCCTCCATGCGGCAGGGTGCGGAAGGCAGGGGATTGTCCAGGCATACCTCTCCCTCCTTGCCCTCGAACCGGACACATTCATCATCAAGAAACATGGTGCAGAGGTTGCAGGGATGACGATGAGAAGGGCCCGGCAGGTTCTTGAAGGCGTCCGTGACCTGCAGGCATTCGACCAGGAGTGCATAAAAATGGGAATCAATCCGGGGTCAACCGCAGATATTATCATTGCGTCACTCTACATTGCCCTTGGGGAAGGCTGGGAATGGGACTGCTGAAAGAGGGAATCAACGAGGTTATCGCGACAACGAGGGACAATGCCGCACCCATGGGAATGATCGTGCGCGATGGCAGGTACCAGATGGTCGCCTTTCAGGGGAGCCACACTGCAGAGAACATATCACGGTACGGGTGGCTCGTCGCAAACATTGTCCATGACCCCGTCCTTTATGTGAAAACGGCTTTTTCCGACCTTGGGAAGGAGGATTTCTTCGATGAAACCGCAGGCGGGCTTGCCGTCCAGAGGCTGACCTCGGCAGAGGCATGGGTTGCATTCCGGGCAGAAATAACCCGCGACACCGGAGAGGCATACCTCGTTGCATTGGAACCGCTCCGTGAGGAAGTCTGCTCGTTCACCATCCATCCGGTCAACAGGGGCTTTTCAAGCGTAATCGAGGCAACAATCCACGCGACCCGGTTCATCCGGAGAAGGGACAGCCAGCTCTCGTATCTCATCTCCCACCATGCATCCATTGTCCGGCGGTGCGGGGGTCCGCAGGAGAAGGAAGCACTGGCACTGCTCGAGGATATTCTCCAAAAGGAGTGCGGTTTCCAGATCGCCTAGCAGACTCTCGGGACGGGATCCCCGACTGGGGGCTCGATGAAACGCTCTCCTCCTATCCCGGTCTCGAGGATGACCCCGGAGCCGGCAACGACCTCGCCGATGATGGCCGCGTTCCTCCCGTAGGGATGGGCCCGCAATGCTTCGAGAATATCCTCTGCATCATCAGCGGCAACACCCATCACGACCTTACCCTCGTTTGCAACCTGGAACGGGTCTATTCCGAGCATTTCAGAGGCACTCTTCACGCTCTTCCTTATGGGCACGGCCTCTTCACGGATTCTCACCCCCACCCTGCTCTTGCGTGCCATCTCGTTGATGGCACTGGCAAATCCACCGCGGGTGGGATCCTTCATCGCGTGGACATCTCCTGCCGCGAGCGCCTCCCTGACGAGTCCCCAGAGGGGAGCGACATCGGACTCAAGCTGCGACCCGAGCGAGAGCCCGGCGCGCTCGGCCATGATTGTCATACCATGGTCGCCAAGCGTGCCGTTCACGAGAATGGCATCCCCGACCTTCAGGGTGCAGTCACGGATAACCCGTTCCGCAATGCCTATCCCCGCCGTATTCACCACGATCCCATCTAGGGCACCCTTTTCGAGGACCTTGGTGTCCCCTGTCACGATACTTGCACCGCATTCCCCGAGCGCTGCGTCCATCGACCTGACAATCCTCTCGATGTCGTCGGTATCAAAACCCTCCTCGATGACCATGCTGCAGGAGAGCGCGACAGGCCTGCCACCCATCATGGCCAGATCATTTACCGTCCCGCATACCGCAAGTCTTCCAATATCCCCTCCGGGGAAAAACACCGGCCTGACAACGTGGGAATCGGTAGTGAAAACCACGTTTTGCCCGCCGAGGGGAATGACTGCGCCATCATCGAGCGCTTCAAGACCGATACCACCTGCATTGCGGTGATCCATGCGGGTCAGGATCGCGAGGAGCTCGCCCATGACCTCCCCGCCTGCACCATGCATGAGCGTGACTTTCATTCGTCGTCCACCTCTATCTCCATGTGAGTGACCATGACCTCCCTCCCTTTCACCAGTTCCGGAAATTTACCACACCTCGGGCAGACGAAACGCTCGGATCCCTCGTACCCACAGGCACATCGCGTCAGCGGCGGGACGACTGACCAGGTGAGGCATGAGTCCTTCATGACGGGGTCGTCCTCGATGAGCGTGCCGTACAGGAAAGAGACCTGCTCGGGGTTGACCATTGCCATCTCCCCGAATTCCACGTGGACGGATTTTACATCTCTTGCTCCCCTCTCTAGGGCAGCTCTCCGTGCAGTGGCATAAATATCGTAAGCGATTCCAAACTCATGCATGGACGACGTATCCCTCTTACCGGGAGATCTGCAGGCGAAGGGAAAAGTCCCTGCTGCAGGAAATGCCCGGCAGGATTGCTCTCCTATGTATTTGCTACGAAAAGAATAAAGCATTCTTATCTGTCCCATCTCCCCGGATGGTTCCGGAGTTTTGGAGAAACCATTTGGTTCGGTTCTTCTCCCCATAATCCATGGAGAAAGAAAAGAAGTGTTTACTCGCGGACAGTGATCTTCAGACCCTCATTATCGACAGCTGACGTGACAGCGATACCAAGGCCCAGATCCCTGATGATTGCTTTCACATCAGGTGCCGGCTTTCCCGTGATTATGGCAATGGAAGGCCCGACAGAGCTCATTCCCACGAACTCGAGGCCCGCCTCCCGAAGCCTGCTCATGTGATGGTAGATTGAAAAGCTGTGGTGCTCCACTTCCGCCCTCTTTGAACCCCGGAAATCAAATTCCCAGATGATGTCCCCCATTTTTCGGAGATCTCCCTTCTCGAGGGCGGGGATGAGGTCCATCATGATCAGGTAAGCTTTCAGCTCCCTGTCGCGGTAGTCAAGAACCCGCGCCTTGTTCATCAGGAGGTCGAATTCCTTTGTTCCGGCTGAGGAGATGTCACTGGGGGGAATAACGATATAGACGTCCTTTCCTGCTGCGAACGGGTGGTGGTAGATGAGGGTCAGGTCATCCCCCATGATCGCCATCCCCCCGTACGTGGACGCGGCAGGCCCGACGCCTGTCTCGAACCCGAATGCAACATTTCCGTCGACTGTCTCCTCGACGTAGTTGTAGCCTATCATCTTCCGGAGCTGGTCATCCGAGAAGGGGGAGCCCACCGCCCTGTTGAGGGCATGGGCAAGCGCAATCATGATCGTGCTCGTGGAACCCAGTCCCACGTGCTGGTACTGGTGATCCCGGGCCGTGACTGAGAACCCCCCCCTGTATCCTGACAGAGCTTTGAAAACCTCGATGAAGTGCCGGATGATGGCAGGGCGGGTATAATCAATGGAGGTCTCTTTCTCCGTGCAGGATGCGGTAACGCTGCAGTAGAGCTGGATTGCAAAACCTACCCCGCCTCCTCCCGGGCGGGAGGGCGAGAACCTGTTCATATCAAGAACAGTAAGGTGGATCCGGGCCGGCGCCCTGACGGTGACAGTTCCCCGGATGGGGTCAACCGGGTTCACACACTCGATGCCGGCAGTTTTTATATTTTCCCCGGGCCTGAACGTGACAAATTCGTACTCGACGAGGTCGAGGTCGCCTCCGCGAATCTTCATTACTGTCATGGGATGACTCGTCCTTCCATCACTTCAGAGCGCGGGAAGAGAAAATTGTTTTGATGTGCAGGGAAATTCCTGCATCCGGGAAAGAAACAATTATACCTGCCTGTCCTCCACAATCTACTGGTAAATCCTTTAAATTGCATGAGAGAAGGAGATGAGAATGGATTCATATATCTGCACGATATGCGGGCACGAGTACAGCCCGGAGAGGGGAGAACCTGACATGGGTATCCCTCCGGGAATCGAGTTTTCGAAGCTTCCGGATGGATGGAGGTGTCCTGTCTGTCAGGCGGCACCCAGCCTTTTCCGTCGCCTGTGAGGGGAAAATCCAATGGCAGTACGCGAGATTGTTCCCGGAATTTATGCAGTGGGTGCTCCTGACTTCGACCGGAGGCTCTTTGACTCGCTCATCCCCCTTC
Source organism: uncultured Methanolinea sp. (assembly GCA_964431125.1). GTDB lineage: Archaea > Halobacteriota > Methanomicrobia > Methanomicrobiales > Methanospirillaceae > Methanolinea_A. The sequence continues at coordinate 25,864 of CAYSII010000011.1, forward strand.
CGAACGGGACGAGCTACAATGCCTACCTCGTGAGGGGAGAGAAGAAGACAGCTCTTGTTGACACGGTCGACCCGGCAAAGGAACTCGATCTGGTTACAAACCTTGTCAAAGCCCGGGTAGAGAGTATCGACTATATTGTTATCAACCATGCCGAACAGGATCACTCCGGGTCGCTCCCGATGATGGCCGAACTCTTCCCCCGTGCGACCATCGTCGTGAACGAGAAGTCAAAAGATCTTGTTGTCCGGCTCCTGGATGTCGATCCGAACCGTCTGCTCGTTGTAAAGGATGGTGACACGCTGGATCTGGGGAGAAAGACACTCCGGTTCCTGATCACGCCATGGGTGCACTGGCCTGAGACAATGGTGACCTACGCCGTCGAAGACCGTGTCCTATTCTCCTGCGATCTTTTCGGGACACATTATGCGGATAGTTCCCTCTTTATGGAGGACGAACGGGAAGTCTATTCCTCTGCCAAGAGGTATTACGCGGAGATCATGATGCCCTTCCGCACAAACATTGCAGAACACATGCAAAAACTAAAAGATCTCCCGATCTCCATCATAGCACCCAGTCACGGACCGGTCTATTCCCGTCCCGAAATCATCCTGAGCGCTTACAGGGAATGGATATCTGATGACGTAGCAGACGAGGTCGTGGTCCCTTACGTGAGCATGCACGGAAGTACCGAGAAGATGGTCGGTCACCTCTGCGAAGCACTCCTCGAGCGGAATATCCGTGTCAAACCCTTCAACCTGCCCTCAACCGATATCGGGGAACTCGCAATGGCACTCGTGGATGCGGCAACAGTCGTCATCGGGACACCCACGGTCCTCTTCGGTCCCCACCCCCAGGCAGTCTATGCAACATACCTCTTCAACATGCTCAGGCCCAAGACCCGGTTCCTCTCGGTGATCGGTTCCTACGGATGGGGCGGCAATACAGTCGAGGTGCTCAAAGGGATGGTCACCCGCGTCAAACCTGAGCTGCTCGAGCCTGTCTACATCAGGGGGGCACCCCTGGCAGCTGACTTAAAAAAGGTGGAGGATCTTGCCGACACTATCGAGAGAAAGCACCGTCAGATAGGGATCCACGCCTGAATTTTCCGGTCGGAATATTGAGGAGAGCCAGAAGAAAAATATCAGTGACTCTTAACCCCACCGGGGAAGATACCCAAGGATGATGTGAGAGGATGGACAGCATTGCCCCCTTCCATTCCGTTCTGACTTCATCGAATCTGGTATATGTCATTGGAGTGGCCGGGGACAGTGGATCAGGCAAGACGACGTTTGCATCAGCAATTCGTCACGTTCTCGGCGATGACATTGCTGCAATCATATCTCTCGATGACTACCATCTCTATGACCGTAAAGAGAGAAAGATACGCGGTATAACTCCCCTGTCCCCGCTTGCAAACGACCTCGACCGCCTGGAAAGGGACGTCAGTCTCCTGAAGCAGGGTCTCCCCATTGAGAAACCTGTCTATGACCACACCACGGGAACGATCAGGGGCCCGTTTCCTTTCCAACCGGTAAAGATCCTGATTCTGGAGGGGCTATTCCCCTTCTTCTCGGAAAAACTCCGGCGCCTGTGCAACTTTACACTGTATGTCGATCCTGATTCCGATGTGAAAAAAGAATGGAAACTGAAGCGGGATACCAGTGCCAGGGGCTATACGGAACGGGAGGTAAGAGAGGAGCGGGCGCAGCGGGAAGCAGATTACGTGACATACATTTTACCGCAACGCCAGCATGCCAATGCAGTCGCAGGGATCTCCTTCTCCCGTTTTGGAAGGGGTCTTGGGTGGGAAGAAGATGTTTACAGGGTCACGCTCACGTTCTCACCATGGGATCACTTCCCTCCCGGAGAGATGCTTTCTTTCGATCCCGGGAACCTGTTCAGGACATGGGAAAAACCGTTTTCCCTCGAGTTCCGGCCGGGAGACAGCAGGGCAGAAGCTGGAGGAACCCTCGAAGCGGACGGGTTCCTTCCGATCAGAAGTGCGGCAAACCTCATCCGGTACGTGGAAAAAACCACCGGGAGAAACCCGCTTTCTGACATGCAGGCAGGGAGCATGCTCACACCAATCCTCTTTGCACAGCTTTTCCTCTGCGGCTGCATCATCGCGCACCGGCTCTCTCTTTCAGGTGCGGATTATCCGGGCAAACATACATCAGCCGGGAAACTCTAACATCTATCCAGCTGATGGGCAGGATACGTTATTTCTCGATAATCCTTGGAGAACTTGGGGAAATGCTCCTTTTCATCAGTCCCCTGACACTCCTCCCGCTGTTAGTCGGGATACTGTTTGGAGAATGGGAGATGCTCCTGCCACTGGTCACAGTCCCGTTGTTCTTTTTTACCGGAGGGATGATCCTCAACTTCATCCCCCGAAAGGCAGGCGAGGTTACGTTCTCTGCAGCTCTCTCCTCTGTTGCTCTTCTCTGGCTCTCGTTCGCCCTGGTCTCCTGTATCCCGTTTTTGCTCGTCCTCGACATCTCCTTTACTGATGCACTCTTTGAGGCGATGGCCGGCTGGACGGGAACAGGTTTTTCCCTTCTCCATGATATCGAGTCCCTCCCAGACAGCCTACTGTTCTGGAGGACTTACATGCAGTGGCTGGGAGGACTTGCAATCATCTCCCTCTCCCTGACAATTGCATTCCGGTCAGGCCTCGAAAACCTGCCGCTCTTCCGACCGGAGAGCAGGACAGAACGTATCATTCCCAGTATCGTTGCCAACGGAAAGGAGATCTGGGCCGTATACATCCTGCTCACGGTAATTTCGGTCGGGATAATCCTGATTGCGAGGGTTTCGCTGTGGGACGCACTCCATATCGCTCTCTCCGGAATCTCCACCGGTGGTTTCATACCTGTCGAAGGAGGGATATCCGCATACCATAAACCGGTGCTTGAGTTCCTCCTCGTTCCCGTGATGATCATGGGATCGATTCCCTTCTCCCTCTTCTATATGACATACCGCAACAGGAAAGTCTCATTTCTCTCGGACGAACAGGTCAGGATCCTCATTTATTTTCTCTGTTTTGGCTTTCTCATAGTTGCTGGTGACCTGATCTTCATCTCCCGTTGCACCCCGGCAGAAGCTGTCAGGGAAGGACTCTTCATGACGACTGCTGTCATAAGCACTACCGGGTTCCAGAATGTCAATCCCTCCCCCTTTCCGTCAGTTACCCTTGCATTCCTGACGATGCTGATGTTCGTGGGAGGACCGAGTGGAAGCACCGCAGGCGGATTGCACCTCTCGAGGATTGCGCTTGGGTACCGGGGAATTGTCTGGTGGTTCCAGCGGGCATTTGTCCGGAGTTGCGTCCTCGTGCCGTTCCGGTACCAGGGGAGGAATGTCCCGGTCGAGGTTGCCGAACCCGAGCTCTCCAAGAGTATGCTTGTCATCATTCTTTCGGTCATCACCGTGTTTATCGGGACGATGATAATCCTGCAGTTCCATATCATATCCTGCGATGTCACGGTTCTTGTCTTTGACATCGTCTCTGCACTCAGTTCCTGCGGTGTGAGTGCAGGGTATGTCAGTCCGACCATGCCACTCGTCTCAAAATGGGTCTTTATCTTCGTGATGTGGCTCGGGCGACTCGATGTCATCCCTGTCATCGTACTGTTCACGGGCCTTTTGAAGGGAAGAGACTGAGGGAGAGATATTATTATTCAATTTTTATTTTTTTAATTACAAAATATCTTATTAGCACCTGTGACAAATAGGTACGCAATGAAGCAGATCGCCCTCTACGGGAAAGGGGGTATTGGAAAATCGACTACTGCGGCAAATCTCTCGGCCGCTCTTGCGTGCCGGGGGCTCGATATCATGCAGATCGGGTGCGACCCCAAGAGGGACAGCACGAGGATGCTGATGCAGGGAAGGCTGATTCCGACCGTAATGGATCTTGTCCGTGAGAGAGGTGACAGTAGCATCTCGCAGTCCGAGGTGGTTTTCTCCGGGTTCCGGGGAGTCCGTTGCGTCGAGGCCGGAGGTCCGGAACCCGGAGTCGGATGTGCCGGCCGGGGTATCATTGCGACATTCCAGATCCTCGAACGCCTGGGAGCTCTCCATGCAGATGTCGTCATATACGATGTCCTGGGTGACGTGGTCTGCGGGGGGTTCGCAATGCCGATGCGCGAGGGGTATGCAGAGGAGGTGTACCTCGTCACGTCAGGGGAGCTGATGTCCCTGTACGCTGCAAACAACATATGCAAGGCAATATCGCGGCTATCATCCCGATCTGGGAGCACGTGCAGGCTGGCCGGCGTCATATGCAATGCGAAGAACCTGCCCCGCGAGGAGGAACTCGTTGCAGAGTTTGCAGAAAGGATCGGAAGTTTCCTCATCCAGTATATTCCCAGGGATCAGGTAGTCCAGCAGGCCGAGCTGCACAAGATGACCGTCGTGGAGTTCTCTCCATCGAGCCGGCAGGCTGGCATCTACCATGAGCTTGCCTTAAAAGTCCTGGAAAACAGGAGGATGGACATTCCCGTCCCGCTCGGAATCGAGGAACTCGAAAGACTTGCCTATGAGTATTCCCCCTGAAAGCGGGTGCACGCTGACCGGTGCGCTCTCTGTAACAGCAGAGATCGAGGGATCGACAACGATCATCCACGGGCCCAGCGGGTGTGCTCACCACAATCTCTCTCTCTTTCATGCTCTCTGTGCAGGAAGGGAAGACCCGCGACTCCCCCGCATTCTCTCGACAGACCTGGGCGAGAGGGAGATCATATTCGGTGGCGAAAACACCCTCGATGCAGTCATCCGGAAGGCTGCGCGGAAAAACCCGTCGATTATCTGTGTTCTTTCAACATGCGTCACCGGGGCTATCGGGGATGATATAGAGGCGGTCTGCAGGGGATATCACTCCGTTCCCGTTATCCCCATACCGACAGCCGGCTCTCTCGGTGGAAATTTCCATAACGGCCATGTCCAGGCCCTGATCTCCCTCTCTTCTCTGGCTTTGGATGCAGAGACCACCCCTTCGGTGAATATCGTAGGGGAAAAAACCCTAGAATTAGACCGCGACGAGAACTATACCGAGGTAAAAAGGCTCCTTTCGGCGGTGGGGATTCCCATCGGCACACGTTTCATCTGCAAATCCACCATCGGGAATGTATCCCGGATCTCTCAGGGGTCATGCAACATCCTGCGCGACCCTTCGATGACCATTGTGGGGAAATACCTGGAGAAGAGGTTTGGGACACCTTTTATCGATTCTTTTCCCGTGGGGCTGACAGGAACAATACGTTTTCTTGAAGAGGTGGGATCTCTCTTCTCCATCGATGTTTCCGGTGCTGTGGCAGAGGAGGAGGCAAGACAGGAGAAATTACTGGAAAAATTCCAGTCCCTCAGGGGAGAGAGAGTGCATTTCTGCAACCCCTTTGGAGATACGACAGAAACTGACCTTTGCAGGGAGATTGCTGATGCAGCAGGAATCATTGTTCATCCGGCAGGTCAGCCGGTCCCTGTTCCGGATCCATTTCCCGTCGGGACGGGAGGGATAGGACGGATTCTCCACCGCTGGAGGCGTGCCTGCCGTGCATGAATGTGCAGGGCCGCTCTGGCCGTGTGCTCTTACCGGTGCGGCAGCTGCCCTTGCGGGAATAAGGGGGGTCGGGGTTGTTGTCCATGGGTCGCTTGGCTGCTACTATTATCCCTTATCAGTCCTCCACCAGCCCCTTTACTGCACCTCTGTAACAGAAAGGGACATCATTCTCGGGACAGAAGATGCACTCGTCCGCACGATTGAAAAAATACGGGAGAAATACAGGCTGATAGCCGTCCTCTGCACCTGCATTCCATCAATCATGGGAGAGGATATAAAGGAGATGCTCTCCGACAGGTTCTCCGGGAACCCGGGGATATGCGTCATCGATTCTCCGGGGTTTTCCGGCGAGTACGAGGAAGGGTACCGGTCAGCAATCAGGGCACTCGATCTGGAGGTGTCAGAGAGCAGGGAGGGTGTGAACGTCGACGGTCTCTCACCCTTTGACCCATTCCAGCAGGGGAACCTCCAGGAGACGATGAGGCTCCTTGCACTTGCCGGAACGGCGGCCGGTGGTATTCTCTCTGCGGGCCTTTACAGGTACGGAGACCCTCTCTCCCGCTCCACTCTCCATACAAACCCGGATCTCGCACTTGATATCGGAGAGTCGCTCGGGACACTTGTTGGAATCTCCGGCGTCAAAGATGCGGTAAAAAGACTCGAGGACTCCTCCGTGGGGGCACAAGAAATTCTGGAACACGATATTCCCCTTGCCGAAGAAAAAATCGTAGCGGCCTGTGACCGTTACCTGAAAAGGTTTGACCCTCCGGGAGCAGCCCTTTTCGGTCAGTGCCGGATGATGCAGGAGATTGCCCTGATGGTTGAGAAATACCTCGATGCAGATATCCTTGTCGTCGGTTCGAGGAATGCCCCCGTTACGGGCAGGTTCAGGGTCGAGAGGGCAAGGGACTATGAATCTGTCTCCGATATCCTCTCGCAAACAGAACCCGACCTCGTGCTCGGCTCCTCCTTTGAGAAATATGCATACCCCCGTGCAGCCTTTGTGGGTGTGACACCCCCTCTCAGGGGAATTGTCAGGCTTCATTCCCGTCCGCTTGCCGGTATCGAGGGAGCGCTTGCAATCTTCGAGTCGATCCTGAATGCATGCATGGACCATGCCAAGAAGGGGATCGGCCAATCAGGGGGCCGGGTTGCCTGATTTTCACTTTCACACCGCGCCCATCGAGGATTAATATACCCGTCGTGTCAGAAGGGGAGTACAGGTGTTATGGAAACCATGAAAAGGGCAGGATTCCTCTGCAGGGACGGGCACGAGGTCCTGGACGGGGATGGAATTCCCCGGGAGGTCATTTTCCTCTTCATTCACGGTGCACGGCTCTGCATTCCTCTCGGAGAGCTCCTCGATGCAATCGCGAGAAGAACACAGGTATCTGTCAGAACCGTCAAGAAGAACTGGATGGAGTATCTCGGAAGGGAGGCGGGAACTGTCTCACTCTCCCAGTCCGGAAGGGCCCTCAATATCTCGCTCGTAAACGGGGACCGGTTCACGCTGTCCCTTGAATCACTCAGGGAAGTGCTCTCCTACAGGGAGAGGGCTGCCCCCATCATGGAGTTTTTCCCCAAAGCCGGAAAGAGGTATACCCATAACCATCTCCTGACCGACTTTGCAGGTGCACTCCCCTCCTGCACCGCATGAAAAGCCACTCCTCAATTTTTTACATATGTATCAGCAGTGACGCGATGTGATCCCCGACTTCGGAGGTCCGGGCCGTTCCCCCCATGTCCCGGGTCACGACGCCGTCCCGAATCGATTGCCCCACGGCAGCGAGGACTGCCTGTGCTGCATCCGTCTCCCCGATATGATCAAGGAGCATCGATCCTGCCCATATCGTTGCCATGGGGTTTGCCTGATCAAGACCCCTGTACTTGGGTGCAGACCCGTGGATGGGCTCGAACATGGAGGTTCCCTCCGGGTTGATATTTCCCCCTGCCGCGAGGCCAAGACCGCCCTGTATCATGGCCCCCAGGTCGGTGATGATGTCCCCGAACATGTTCGGGGTCACCACGACATCGAAGGATTCAGGGTTCTTGACAAACCACATCGTGACTGCATCGACAAAGGCATACTCCGTGACAAGATCCCTGTGCTGTGCGGTGACCTCTGAAAAGACCTCACGCCATAGGCCATACACATCGGTGAGCACATTTGCCTTGTCCACCGAAGTCAGCTTTTTCCTTCTTCTCTCTGCAAGCTCGCATGCATAGGATATGACCCTCTTTGCCCCCTCGCGCGTGATGACACCAATCTGGTAGGCCACCTCTTCGGCATCGCTCTCGCAATCAATCCCGAACCTGATGCTGTAGAGATTGCGTTCTATCTCGTAGGTTGCCCTGTCCCTCTGCCGAAACCTCCCGCCTACACCGACATAGAAGTCCTCAGTGTTCTCCCTGACGACAACAAAGTCGATGTCCCGGGGTGATTTCCCTGCAAGAGGCGTTGTGACACCTTCGAGGAGCCTGACAGGCCGGAGGTTGACATACTGGTCGAAGAAGAAACGTAATGTGAGGAGGATTCCCTTCTCGAGGATACCCGGTCTGATCCTCTCGTCACCCACCGCACCAAAGTAGATCGCCCTGAACCGGGAGAGTTCTGTCAGGTCCTCCTCGGTGAGAAGCTCTCCGGTCTTAAGGTAACGTTCTGCCCCGATATCGAAATCCTCCCACTGGATATCGAATGAGAATCGGTCCGCTGCTGCTTCGAGGACCTTTTTGCCCTCCGCAACAATCTCGGGTCCTATCCCGTCCCCGCCGATTACCGCGATCCTGTGCATGTCTCCACCTTCTCGATCTTCTGCGCATAGGCAACGAGTCCCCCGGCATCGATAATCTCCTTCAGGAAGGGGGGGACAGGTTCAACCGGAAAAGTCCTCCTCCCCGACTCGATCGAGCCTTTGTCAAGGTGGAGCGTTACCACTGCACCGTCCTCGATACTATCAGCCTCCCTGCAGACGAGGGGAAGGATCCCGACATTGATTGCATTCCTGTAAAAAATACGGGCAAAAGACCGTGCAATAATAACCTTCACCCCTGCGCCGAGGAGGGCGAGGGGAGCATGTTCGCGCGAGGAACCGCACCCGAAGTTCTTTCCGGCAACTATTATGTCACCTTCTCGTGCATCCTTTGCGAACTCGTCGCGTATCCCCTCGAACGCATGGGTTGCGAGCGCCCGTGGGTCGTAGACGACCAGGTACCTCCCCGGAATGATCGCATCCGTATCGATATTGTCTCCGAATTTCCACACTCTCATCCTTCACACCTCCCGCGGGTCGGTGATCTCTCCTCTCATGGCACTGGCAGCAGCCGTCGCGGGGGAACAGAGATAGACAAATGCATCCGTGCTACCCTGCCGGCCCCGGAAATTCCTGTTCGAGGTGGAGAGCGAGACCTCGCCGGGGGCAAGGAGACCGAACGCACCTCCCATGCACGGACCACAGCAGGGGGCCTCGACGAGGGCCCCTGCAGAGACGAATCTCTCTATCAGTCCTGCCTTCAGCGCTTTTTGGTATTCGGTCCTCGATGCGGGAATGATGATGACACGGACGTCCGGGTGGAATACCCCGTCTCCGAGAACCTCTGCAGCAACTTTCAGATCTTCGTATCGTCCATTCGTGCAGGAACCGATGAAGACCTGATCGATGTGCGTGCCGGCAACTTTCGTCACGTCGACGACCTGGTCAACGTTAGGGGGGATTGCCACGCGGGGTGAGAGCCGGGATACATCGAACCTGTAGTCCATCGAGAAGGAGGCATTATCGTCGCTTTCCAGTGGAAAAGACATGACATCCCTCTTTCCTGCAAGGTACCTGAAAGTGATTTCATCGGGCGGGACTATCCCTGCTTTTGCCCCCATCTCGACTGCCATGTTGCAGCATGTCATCCGCCCGGGCATCTCCATTGTCCTGAAAGTCTCGCCCGTAAACTCGATGGCCTGGTATGTAGCGCCGTCGGCCCCTATGCGCCCTGCTATATCGAGGATGAGATCCTTTGGCCCGACCCTCCGGGGGAAATTCCCCGTGACATCGACCCGGATTGTCTCAGGGACCCGGAAGTATAGTGCACCGAACTTGAGGACGAACCCCATGTCTGTCGACCCGATACCGGTCGCAAATGCACCGACCGCGCCGTACATGCACGTGTGGGAATCTGCACCGACGATGATCTCGCCGGGTCCGGCACGCCCGCGTTCCATGACGACCTGATGACAGATACCCTCCCTCACATCGAGGTTCTCGATTCCCTGTTCCCGGGCGAATTTTCTTAAGAATACATGGTTCTGCGCAGCAGAGATCGAATCAGCAGGCACCTGGTGATCGAAGAGGAGGACAATCCTGTCCGGGTCGAACACATTTTTTCCTCCCATCTCGTGGAACTTCTGGACGGCGAGGGGTCCCGTGATGTCATGGATCATGGCCATATCAACAGGAGCCATGACGACATCCCCAGCCCTGACAGTCCGTGCACATTTCCCTGAGAATATCTTCTCGACCAGCGTTGATGCCATATCAGAATCATCAATGTATGCACCGTCCTTCTTCATGTATTTTGGTATGGAGCGTTCCTGTCGTGCAGGGAGAAAAACAAGGGTACCCCTGATGGAAAAGAGCACGGCTCTGATGAATCGGGATAATTGCGAATTTTTCCGAAGTTAAAGAAAGATATTTGAATTTATAGGAAAATATGACACGGCATGCAGAACAAGAGTAACAGGCGATTGTATTCCTGTCTCATCATCCTCTTCCTGTTTATTGCCCTCCTTCCGGGAATTGCAGGAGCAGTGGAGGATAACGAGAGGACGATCTCCACATCCGGAAGAGCAGAAACGATGGTCACTCCTGACCGGGCACAGGTGACCGTCTCTGTCGTTACTGAGAATGCCAACGTCCAGGCGGCACAGGCCGAGAATGCACGCATTATGGACTCGGTCGTCAGTGCGATCGGGGGGCTTGGGATAGAAAAGAAGGATCTCAAAACAACAGGATATTCCATATACCCTGTGTACGACGATGCAAAGGTTCCGTTCGGACAGAAGGTCAAATACTACCGGGTCACGAACAGCCTGCAGGTTACCATCAGGGATATCTCCCGGACAGGAGACGTCATTGATACAGCCGTTAAATCCGGCGCAAACGAGGTCGGCTCCATCATGTTCATGATCAGCGAGGAACTGGAACAGTCCCTGCGCAACGAACTCCTTGTAAAAGCCGTAAAAAAAGCATATTCAGATGCATCGGTCGTTGCAGGTGCTGCGGGAGTGACAATCACGGGAGTGAAACAGATCACCGTGGCAGGTTCCTACCCTCCGGTTATCTACAGGAACACTGCCGGTTGGGGTATGGCCGACAAGGCGTTTGAACAGGCTCCCACGCCGATCGAAGCGGGAGAACTGAAGGTAACTGCAGAGGTGAGTGCAGTCTACCTCGTTGGGTAGGGCTCCTTCCGTTCCGGGAGTCATGCACAGGGACTCAAGTCCTGTTCCACATTTTTCCATTTTTACAATTAACGTGGCCTGTTTGAAGATATTTCAATCATTTTTGTCTTCATGGAAACATGTATCGTTCCGCTTCCTCAACCGTTTTGACGTATGTAACACGGATGCCGAGGGTCTCCTCGATATATTCCTTCGTGTCAACGTATTCCGGGACCTGCTCGATGAAGTGCAACCCTCCGATTGTCCTCGATCGTTTGGAGAGCTTCGCCAGCCGGGCATTTTCCCTCGGTAGGAGAAGCAGAGTTTTTCCCGAATCCCGGGCAGCCGTGGCCTTTTCGATGATGCCACCGATAGCACCTATCTCTCCGCCGGGACTTATGGTTCCGGTGATCGTGACCGGGGGATTGGGGGTCTTTTCCTCGAGCGCGGATTCAACAAGTAACGTCATCCGGGCACCGGCACTCTGTCCCTCGACGGCCGGCACCTGTCCCTCGGACGCAATCGAGAAGATGATGTCGTAGTGCGGGAGGTCTCTTCCGGTTCTCTCTCCGGCCACCGGGACGGCCGTGTGTGCTGCATCCTGGAACACGATGCCCATATATGGTGTGGTATTGACGAGTAGCCTTCCTGCACCCGGTACCACCTCGACGGAGATGGAGAGCATCTCGCCTGTCTGGATGGTTCGTTCATAAGCAAAGGGTCCTCTCCGGACGAAGTCAGTCGTTGTCACGACAGCCGGGCCCTCAAGCACAGCCTTTCTGATACCGTAACCCTTCCCAGAGAGCGGAACAGGAGAGCTCCCGTTCTCCGCCGCATGATACACCTCACCCGGAAGAGAACGGTCATTGCAGGGCTGAAGGTCTGCCCTTCCCTTTTCTTGCAGTGTACCGGCAGGAAGCAGGAAGGGACTGCCAGAAAGGATGGCATGGGAGATAACAAGACCAAAAAGGATGTTCAATGCGAGAGAGATGGTTAAAGTGAGAGTGAGTGCCCGCGATCTCACGGTACATCACCGGAAAGTGAGGTCACCTTTCAGCCCCACCAGGTTTCTGTCCCGGAGATATTCGACTCCCCTGCCCTGACCGCTCTGCATGGAGAGTTGCGATGCCTGTGACCTGATGCCCGGGCCGGGTTTTCACGGGCAGAAACTAATTATCGTCAGGCCACAGAAACAGTACCATGAAATGGCCTGTTTTTTCCCTGCTCTGCATCCTCTGCATCGTGGAAGGCGTTTTTGCGTATGAACTTTTCCTCGAGGCTCCCGGGGAAGTCCGGGCCGGAGCACCGCTCGAAGTCACCGGTACCACGACCTTCCCGGTTGGAACCGAGTTCGACCTCGTCCTTTACCACCTCCAGACAACAGTCCCGGAGCCTGTCGCGCAAAAGGGTATCGTGATCGGGGATTCCCGGTCCTTCGAGGCCTCTTTCCCGACGATGGGTCTTTCTCCCGGTAATTACAAGCTGGAGGTCAGGTTCCGCGCAGACCCGGGCTCGAAGCTGAGTTCCTCTTCAGTGATCACGCGACTTGTCCGGGTGACCGACAGATCCGGCGAGATCGTCATCACATCGGACCTGGATCAGGTGGTTGGGGATGCCCTCAGGATCGAGGGGTACGTGCCGAAGGCCGGAGTCGTCACACTGACCATGAAGGTGACCGGGCCGCAGGGGGCTGCTGTCCCGCCCCAGGAGATCAGGACATCGACAGTCCTCGGAAAGGACGACGGGTTCTTCAGCAGGACGGTTCCCGTGAGCGAGAAGGGGAACTATTACGTGGAATTCTCCGACGTGAAGGGGTATATCACGACGGTCAAGTTCACGGTCGATGAACCGCAAGGAACACCGGGTGTTCCGACCGGGGCAACTCCGGAGACGACCGAAACATCCCGGCTGCCGGAAACGCCGGCAGTCTCCCCATTTCCGGTTGCATGCTGCCTCGGCGGACTCCTCCTCGTGGCGCTTGCGCTACGTTCAGGCAAGGGACGGTGATTCCACAGGGATACAGGGTATAATCAAGCCGGATAACGCCTTTTTTTGGCCTTCCTACTGTTTTATCCGGGTGATTCCCATTGTGGCAATTGCCTCATAATACCTGCTTTCATTATCGGGCTGCCCACGGAGAGCCCTGCGACGGAAGCGGGTTTTGTCATCCCTGCAAGGCAGAAGAACAACCTTTTCATTTTTCCTGTTTGGAGAAATGATCATCTCGGCTTTCTCCAGAAGGAGACCTCGTACAGGAGAAGGATGACAATGATAAGGACACCGCCGAAGAAGAAGGCAAGGGCAATATCTGCGGGAATCGGCTGCGGGAGAGACTGTGGTGCAGGGACTGCCAGCATCTTGACCCCTTCATCCGCCCGGGAAGAGACCATTTCGCCCCCTCCCAGCCCGCCTGTCGTGGCATGAGAAGCGATGAGAGCAGCATACGCGCCGAGGGTGGAGAGGACAAGCACGCAGAAGAGCGCTGCATACTTGAGGAGGATCGAGCGGAGGTCCGGTACCCGCGGTGCCATGATCAGGAGCTGGTTGCGCAGCCCGTACACCTTGACCTGACGACCCTTGACGCTGTACTTCGTGCTCCTGACCTCGATCAGCCCCGCATCGAGGAGGTTCTCGATGTGGTACTTGACGGTTCCCAGTGGCATGGAGAGGGTGGAGGAGAGAGTCCCTGCAGTCACCGGACCCTTCTCCAGGGCGTGGAGAATCTCGCCTGCGGCAGGACTCCCCATCGCTTTCCCAATCTTCTGCGACCGTTCGTCGCCGGGTGCAAGGATAACAACTTCGGCCCCGGCCATTGCCGGTTCTGCCATACCGGAACCGGGATCTTTCACCTCCTCGTCCATTCTCTCTCCCCTAATAACCGAGGGCCGCGAGGATTTTTTCCTTTCCGGCGGAGAGTGCCTCGTCGATCTTATCGACGGCAGGGCCCCCTCCCCTTGCCAGGGAAGGGGTCCCCCCACCTTTCCCGCCGAGGATGGCACAGACATGCCCGATGATCTCGCCGGCATTGACCCTGTCTGTCCCTGACATCAGCAGGACCGTTGCCTGTTCCGAGCCGCTTGCAAGGAGCGCAACTCCGCCGCGGGCTGCGATCTCGCTCCCTATCCCTGCGAGTTCCTTTCCAGAGAGATCGATCCGTCTCACGAGGACGGGTGTATTACCAATGATCTCCTCTTCGAGGGACGCCCTCTCCATCCCGGCAATACGCTGGCGGAGTCTCTCGATCTCCTTCTTCTGGGCCTTCCACTCGGAGAAGAATCGTGCCACCGTGGCAGGCAGGAACTCCACCTGGACAGAGAGAACTTCGGCAGAGTCGGAGAGTATCTTTTCTAGTCTGTGTACATATTCGACAGCAGCAAGGCCAGCTGCAAATTCGAGGCGTTCGATCCCGTCCTGGATATGCTCGACCCGGATGACCTTGATGAACCCGACGTCTCCCGTGCTGCGGCAGTGGGTCCCTGCACAGGCCTCGACGTCTCCTGCCACCCTGACCACCCGGATCTCCCGCCCCGGCGGAACACCGCCCTGGTAGAGAGAGAACCCGTACATCTGCTCTGCCCGTGTCCTGTCGAGGTACCTGACCTCGATCGGGAGGTCTGCCATGACCATCCGGTTCGCCGCGATCTCGATCTTTCGCAGCTCTTCCGGTGTCACGTGCTTGTAATGCCTGATATCGAGTCGCGAGCTCTCCGGGCCCTTCTGAGCCCCGGCCTGGTGGATATGGGCACCGAGAACCTCCTTTGAGGCATGAAGGAGGATGTGAGTCGCCGTGTGGTGGCGCATCAGGGACCAGCGTCGTTCCTCGTCGACGATTCCCTTGACGCGGTCGCCGCGGCGGAGTACTCCACCGGTCACGTGATGGAGGATGACGTCACCCACCCTCCGGACGTCGTCAACCTTGACCATGGATTCCGCAGCAATGAGCATCCCGGTGTCAGACGGCTGGCCACCGCCCTCGGGGTAAAAGAGTGTCTGGTCGATGATCGCGTATCCGTCGAAGAAGTCGATGACCATGGCATCGAACTCCATGTCGGCTGGCTGCTCGTAGAAGAGCCTGCGGGTCGCTGGCAGGGAAGCGATCCTCTCGCTGTACCTGGCAAACGGGTCTTCCTCCTCCTCGGGCGCAGACTCGGAGTGCATCTCGGCAATGAGGGAGTAAAAGTTGTCAGGGAGCTCGACAACGGCTCCCTCCGCGGTTGCCACATCCCTGATGATCTCGGGCGGGATCCCATGCGAGTCGTAGAGGGTGATTACCTCCCGTAGCGGGATGCGTTCCCTCCTGCTCCTGTAGGTCCGGGCGAGCCGCTGGACGATCTTTGTCCCCCTCTCGAGGGTGGCGTTACTCTTCTCCACCTCGCGTTCCACGATCTCGCGGACAATGCAGATGTCCTGCTCGAATGCCCCTGTTCCCACGATTTTCATCTGCTGCTCGATCAAGTCTGCGAGGGGCTCTTTTATCCCCAGTTCCTTCATCATCCGGAGGGTGCGGCGGAGGACGAGCCGGACGAGGTAACCCTCCCGCACGTTCGAGGGAACGATGCAGTCGCCGAGCATGTAGGCAAGGCACCGGGTGTGATCAACGATGGCATATACCTTCTCGATAGGCGAAATCATCCTGTCAAGGCGCTCGATCGGGACATCGATCGCTGCTGCAACCTTCTTGCGGAGCTGCCAGAGGTTCGTCCCCGAGATGTCCATGACACCGGCGAACCTCGCGTTCAGGGAGAGAATCTTCGTGTACTCCCTGTCCTCGAGGGCATGGGCGAGACCGGCTGCCTCCATCACCCTGCTGACCATTTCCGGGAAGACCGCGTCGTAGATGGTCGGGGAACCCCGCGAGGCCCAGACGAACCTCTCGAGGCCGTAGCCCGTGTCCACGATGGAGAGAGGCATCGGGTAGTACGTCTCCCCGCCGAGCTCTATCCCGGGTTTTCCGGTCTTCTTGCGGCCAAGGTTCATGAAGACGAGCGTTGCGACCTCGAGCCCCCCGATCAGGACCTCGAGGCTCGGGCCCGCGTTCCCGCCGCCCATCCACGGGTGCTCCTTGTAGGTGACGAGGGAGAGGTCTGCACCGATGGAGGAGAGGAACTTCTCGCAGAGCTCGACCGTCCGCTCCTTCCAGTACACCTCCTCGCCCTCCCTGTTGAACGCATGGTGGGCCATCATCTCGAAGAGGGTGAGGTGGCGGCCGGAACGCCCGACAGAGTCGAGGTCGTTTAACCTGATGCACGGCTGGGAGATGGTCAGAGGGTTTGCAGGCGGGGGGACGATCCCCCCCGTGACCCACGGCTGGAAATCGGCGATCGAGGCGATCGTGAGGTAGATATCGTCCCTCCAGCGTGCGGCAACAGGGTACCGCGCGATCCGCGTATGGCCGTTCTGCTCGAAGAAGGAGAGGAACGCCTCCCGCATCTCGTCGACCGTGTGGCATCGAAACACCGGGGCCCCGATGAACCTGTAGGTCTCGCACGGCGCGTCACCGCAGGTCTGCGTGTCAGGGTTCCGCGTCCAGAACGCAGCACCGCACTTCTGGCAGATCTTCCGGGTCAGTCCGTGGGTCCTGAAATATTCAAGCTGGTATTCCTCTTCGAGCATGGAACCACGTATTCTGCATTATTGGGCGGGATGCGATAAAAATTGTTGGCTTTATGTGCTCTTTTTTGTCCACGTCTCCTGGAACCACCCGTCGACGTCCCGGAACGTCCCGGTCAGCTCCGCCAGCCGGACGGCGAGCAGGTGCCAGCACGTTCCCCCCCGGTAGAGGTGGTCATGGCAGGTGCAGAACCCCTCCTCGACGATGTGCTGCCCTGAACTCCCGGATACGACGACAAAGTCCCTATATCGCAGGACGCGGCCGGAATCGAGGGCATCCAGTGCCTTTTTCCCACGCTCTCCGAAGATCTGCAGGAACTCCTCGCGGAGCCGGGGGGAGAGGGAGCGCTCCTCTCTCATTCTCTTCCAGAACTCGTCGGGGTCCATGTGCTGACAACCGGGGGATCGTCGATAAAAGTCCAGCCCATCCGATTGGCAAGAGCCCGCATGCCGGGCGCTTCGAGGGCATAGTGGGTCGCCTCGATCAGTGGCAGGGGGGATGCCCGGGCGACGGAGTGCTTCAGATCGGCGGAGAGGAAAGATCTTGCCCCTTCTGCTGCAGCCTCGCCGATGAGGTCTTCGGAGAAGGCGGCCCCGCCGGCAGCGGCAAGGATTCCCGGCAGGACGGGCCGGCCATAGGCCATCAGGGGAGAGCGGAGCCTCTCTGCAATCTCCGGGAGGGTGAGCGGGCAGTCCCCGGTCACGCCGAGGGAGAGGCGCCGGACGTTCCGGAGGTCGAGGAGGTCGGCGAGTGCATCGTTGATCCCGCTTTCAGCATGGTCGAAGTTCGAATGGATGACAAAGACGTGCATCCCGGATGCGAGGAGGGACCGGAGGAGCGATGCAAGCGCCCCTGTCACCGATGCCACGGGTGTCCAGAGGGGGGTGTGGTGCACGACGAGCATGTCGGACCCGGCGGAGACAGCCTCGCGGATGACGGGCGGGGTCGCATCGAGGGCGCAGGAGACCCTCTCTATCTCACGCGTCCCCTCGACCACGAGGCCTATCCTCCCGGCGTCCCACTCCTCGGCAAGGGACGGGGGTGCGATCTCCTCCATGAGGGCGAGGAACTCGGCAATATCCATCGGTATGGTGTGGGTTTCGGGAGATAATGAAACGTTGATTACTGTGAGTAATACGAAATATCTATAAATATTCATTTTAAAACATTCCGCCATGCACAAGACCATCCACCAGGTGAATGAACGGATACGGGAGGGTAATGCACGGGTGGTCACCGCCGAGGAGATGCCGGCAATCGTTGCGGAACTCGGCGAAGAGGGAGCCCTTGCAGAGGTCGACGTTGTCACGACCGGGACATTCGGGGCGATGTGCTCCTCGGGATGCTTCTTCAACTTTGGCCATGCCGACCCCCCTATACGGATGGAAAAGGTCTGGCTCAACGATGTCGAGGCGTATGCAGGGGTTGCTGCAGTCGATGCGTACCTCGGTGCGACCGAGAAGTCCACGACCCGGGAGGAGAACTACGGGGGAGCCCACGTCCTCGAGGATCTCGCGTCCGGCAAAGCCGTCGAACTCCGTGCGATCTCGCGCGGGACGGACTGCTACCCCCGGCGGACCATTACGACAGAGATCCTACTCGAGAACTGCAACCAGGCCATCATGGTCAACCCGCGGAACGGGTACCAGAGGTACAACGCTGCGGGGAACTCGGGCGACCGTATCCTGCACACGTACATGGGGATGCTCCTCCCGTCCCTTGGTAATATCAGCTATTCTGGTGCAGGGGTCCTCAACCCCCTCGCAAACGATCCGCAGCTCCGGGTGATAGGCCCGGGAGTCCCCTGTTTTCTCTGCGGTGCAGAGGGCATGGTCGTCGGCGAAGGGACGCAGGCCTCCCCGGCCACGGGATTCGGGACGCTCATGGTGAGCGGGAACCTCAAGGAGATGAACACTGATTTCCTCCGGGCGGCGACGATGACAGGGTACGGCGTCACCCTCTTTGTCGGACTCGGCATCCCCATCCCCGTCCTCGACATCGAGACAGTCCGGAGCACCGCGATCCGCGACGAGGATATCTGGGTCGACGTCATCGACTATAGTATCCCCTCGCGCTCCCGACCGTCCCTTGCCCGGGTAAACTACGCCATGCTCCGGAGCGGGAAAGTGGAGATCGGGGGCGAGGAGGTCAGGACATCCTCGCTCTCGAGCTTCCGGCGGGCCCGGGCGGTGGCAGGAGAACTGAAGAAGTGGGTCGAATCCGGGAGGATGACACTTTCCCTCCCCACGCGCCGGCTCGATCCTGCGAGGAGAGCCGAGCCGATGCGGGAGACCGTCCAGGGCCCGCGCGTCCTCCAGATCATGCAGCGCCGTGTCGCAACGATTGGCGAGGAGGAGCCCATCAGGGAGGCGGCAGCAAAACTCCTCCGGGGGGAGACGAACCACCTCCCGGTCGTCAACGGGGAGGGAGTCCTCGTCGGGATCGTGACCACCTACGACATCTCCAAGGCCGTAGTCAATCCGGGCAAGGGGAATTTCGTGAAGGACATCATGAAGCGGAAGGTGATTACTACGAGCCCGGAGGAGCCTGTCGACATTGCGATCCGGAAGCTGGAGAAGTACAATATCAGTGCCCTCCCCGTGGTGGACAGGAAGATGCACGTCGTCGGTATCCTGACAGCAATGGACCTAGGCAAGCTCTTCGGGGGGAGGTGGCTCAAGTGAAGATCCTCGTGACGTTCTCCCGGAAGGAGGGGAGAAAGCCGATTATCGCGCAGGTCGTCAGGGATACAGGCGTCCTCGTCAACGTCGAGCGGGCCCTGATCGACTCGAGCGAGGGTGAAGCCCTGATTGACATCCCCGACGAGTCCTGCCGGCTGGTGAAGGACAGGCTCACCGACCTTGGGGCAACCGTCCGGGTCCTCGAGGAGGAGATCATGCTGGACGAGTCCGAGTGCGTGGACTGCGGTGCCTGCATCGGCATCTGCCCGCAGGAGGTCTTCTCGTTTGACAGAGAGTTCCGCCTCCGGATGGACGCAAAAAAATGCGTCCTCTGCGGGAGGTGCATCGAGATCTGCCCGCACAGGGCCCTGTCGCGGCGCAGCGGGATCTGAAGGGAGACGCTCTGTCTCCGAGCCGGGAAGCAGATCGGGAGCTGATGAACATGGGAAGCGCGACTGGCGGCGGGGGCCTTCCCCTCCCCTATTCGGCTCGCGGATGAACAAGTGCCGGGGGAACGGGAGAGTGTCTCGGGAAAAGCTGTTCCGGGTATGCAGACCCGCAGGTCCCGGCCGGGCAGGCTCGATCCCTGCAGGGAGTACATCCAGAATCGCCTGTCCGGGCACCCCGTGAGTGCTGCCCAAATAACCGGGAGATCCAAAAACAGGGATTCTCTGGCGGGTACACGATTGTCCGCGACTATGTCCGGAAGGTCCGGTCTGACGGGGGCTCACCGGCGGTCAGGACTTCCGGAAGAACACCTCGCGGCCGGTCCATGCACCCGTCCGGAAGTTGTAGATCCTCCAGAGAGCACCCCTCCGGATGATTGCAAGGCAGGTGATGCGGGGAGGCGGACGGCAGAAGGTGGTCTCCCCTGCCGGGCAGTCCTCTGAAACGAGGCTCCGGACAAGGGAATGGACCTGCACAGACTTCTCCTTCGGAAGGTTGACGGCGACTGAGACGTGCATGATCCGCGCGGATGATGCCCTGTCGAGCGGGGTACACCTCGCGAAGAAGGGTGCGAGGGCGGAGTTGACGGCCCGTGCGCACGTGGCAAGGGCCGGGTCGTCCCGAAGGAGGAAGGAGACGGCACGACCCCTCCTCCCGGAAAAGACGTGGATGTTTTGGGGAACGATGGTCCAGGGTGCTGCGGGGAGTGATCGTACAGCCTCCCCGAGCAGGGCGAGAATGTCTGTTCCGCGGACGAGGGAGAAGGGTCCGCCGAGCGTGACATGGGGGAAGTAGCGCTCCCGCCGGGAGAGCCCGACGGCCCGCGCTACCGTCTCCTGAACCCGTTCGAGACCGGGCCAGTCGACAGGCAGGACGACGATGTACCGTGTCTCTCCCGGCGATATCGGCCGGAACCTGCGGTGGCCCGTCCGTGCCCTCGGAATCATCATTCCAGTCTCTTGACCTCCGTTGGGAAAAACATGGCGAGATATTTCCGGGAGCTTGCCTCCGGGTTTTTTTCCTGCGGGGACAATACCAGACTGTGATACGCAGCCGCTTCTCCTTCCGCCAGACGATTGCCACAATCCTTGCAGACAGCGAGGAGCACATCGCTGCAGCCCGGCGGGGGCTGATCTCCGCACGACAGGAGCTCGAGCGGTACATCGCGGACGATCCCTTCTTCGCAGCGACCCTCGAACCATACCCCGTATCGACCGGGATTTCAACAGTCGATTCGATGTCTGCTGCCGGAGTCTCCGCGGGGGTGGGGCCCATGGCGGCTGTCGCGGGGGCGATCGCGCGGGCTGGCGTCGAGGAGATGGTGCGGAAGGGGGCCCTGCTTGCCGTCATCGATAACGGCGGGGATATCGCCCTTGTCTCTGACAGGCCGCTCGTCGTCGGCATCCATGCCGGGACGTCCCCGCACAGCGACCGGTTCGCGTTCCGGGTCCCGCCCCGGGAGGAAGTGCTCGGGATCTGCACCTCGTCTGCGACAGTTGGCCCCTCGATATCGCTTGGATCCGCAGATGCGGTCTGTGTCATCGCGCACGACCCGGCGCTCGCCGATGCCTTTGCAACGGCTATCTGCAACGAGGTCTCGAGGGAAAACCAGGAGATACTCGACAGGGTTCCCTGGGATCTCGTCGATGGAGTCCTCGTGATCGAAGGTGACTGGATTTATAAGGCGGGAGAACTCCCACCTCTTGTCAGGGCACAGGTGAAGAGAGACCTTGTGACCGGGGGTCCCTGGTAGGGGATGTGACCATGACACCGCTGATCCTCGTCGTGGATGACAACCCGGGGATTCGGGACATCCTGAAGATGATCCTCGAGATGGAAGGCTATATCGTCCATACCGCCGGGAGCGGAGAGGAGACATTCGATCAGATCGCACGCAACAGGCCCGATCTCATCCTCCTTGACCTCGTCATGACACCGCTTGATGGGTGGGCCGTGCTGGAGCGCATCCGGAGCGATGCAAAGAACGATGATATCCGTGTCCTGATGGTCACGGCGAGGCCGCCCACGAGGGAGGAGGCAGAGAAGTATACCTCTCTTGTCGACGGGTACATAATGAAACCCTTCGATGTTCCATCCCTCCTTCAGCAGGTTTCAGACGTCCTCTCGGAAAAGGAGAAGATGGGCAGACTCCTCGGAGATGCTGCAAAAGAGAGGAAGGATCGGAGTTTCCTCGAAGAGTACTGCAGGCTCTCCCGCATCGTCCGGGCGCAGCAGGCGTTCTCTGTCCTCCTTTCAGGGGGAAGGAAAAGTGAAGAGGAGGAGCCGACCCGGGAGGCCGTGCGGCTGCGGGATCTCGAGGCGATCGTCCGGCAGGTGACCGGGATCAGCGAGACGGGCGAGTGATAGCATTTTTTTCACGTGCGGGAAAGACCACGGGTGCCCGGGCAGGCATGCGCGCGAATCCCCAATGAGTCCCGGCATGGTCAGAGGAGAGAGGAGGTTCCCGCAGGAATGGAGATCGGCAGGTGTCCTGCACCCTGGCATTATCGCCGGGGGATATCCGGTCAGGGGATGAGAGTTCCGGTCCCCTCCACCTACAGCGATTCATCGATGAACCGGCGTGCCTTTTCCGGGGCATCTCTCCCGCGGAAATTGGCCAGAACCTGCTCCCCGTCGCTGACGATCAGGACAGGCTCGCCGTCTTCCACGTGGAATTTCACCTCGAGGCAGTCGACCTCGGCGATCAGGACGCCGTGGGCAAGTGCAGATGCGGGCTGGAGGAGGAGGCGGTCCCTCTCGAGTTCTCCCGGATCTTCAGAGAAGAAGTAGTAATACACCTGGAAAGCGTTGAGGAAGTCCGAGACAAGGATCTGGTTCCGGGCGGCCGGGTCGAGGGAGCGGAGTTCTCTGGCGAGGGCGTCGTTGTCCTCCCCCGCCCTCTCGAGGAGTTCATCCGCGATTCCTGCAAGCTCGGACTGGGACAGGTCTCTCTCACCATCAGGCATGGGTGTCTGGTCTGTTCCCGGAGTGTATATAAGTAGTTCAGGATAGGTAGCCCGGGAAAGGATGCAAGCTCATTGTTCATAGAGAGATATGATGGAGAATTAACCGGGGAGAATGGATACCGTTTACAAGGGTCATGAGGGTGACGGGAGACTGCTTCGCGTGGTGAAAGTCCGCTGGAACTTCGTGCCACCAAAAGCATAACCACGAGGATTATTTCTTCCCGTGCATTACCTTATGCACCTGCAGACCATGAGGGAAGAAGATCTGGACTGGGAGGTTTACCATCTCCTCGCGGCAGACCCGACACGGGATGCCGGGTTCCTTGCAGCACACCTCCACTGCTCCCGGGACGATATCCTGGCTTCGCTTCAGCGGCTCGAGAGAGCGCTTCTCATCGAGCAGGATGAATGCGGGAGGATCAGTGTCCTCTCGATCCAGGAGAGCCTCATCCGCTGCCAGGCCCGTTACTGCCGCGACATTCCGTTCGTCATCGAGGGCGGTGTGATCCGCGTGAAGGGCGAGAGGGAATCCCGCACATGACGGATGTCTGCGTCCTCCGGCTCGGCCACCGCGCCGGGAGGGATCAGCGGGTGACAACGCACGTGGGGCTTGCAGCCCGAGCTCTCGGTGCCCGGGGGATGTACCTTGCTGCCCGGGATTCCGGTATCGTTGAAGGAATCAGGGATGTCGTTGCACGCTGGGGGGGTGACTTCTTCGTCGAGGACGGAGTCCCGTGGAAGAGGTGCATCCGGGACTGGAAGGAGCAGGGAGGAGTCGTTGTCCACTTAACGATGTATGGCGAGCCGGTTCAGGAGCACGAGGAGGCTCTCCGGAAGGAGGAGCGCGTGCTCGTCGTTGTCGGAGCCGAGAAGGTCCCGGCGGATATCTACGCCCTTGCCGATTACAACATCGCTGTCACGAACCAGCCCCACTCGGAGGTCGCAGGGCTCGCGATCTTCCTCGACCGCCTCTTCCAGGGAGAGGAACTCAAAAGAGATTTTCCCGGGGCGCATATTCGTATCGTGCCCTCCCCTCGGGGAAAAAGATGCGAAGAGTTGTGAGCAGAAAACCATGAGCCCCTCGGTCCTCGTCATGGGTTTTTCCACGCGGCACGTTGCACAGTCCGCGTACAGGGCCGGGTACACTGTTTATGCCGTGGACCATTTCTGTGACCAGGACCTCGCCTGGTACACGCGGGATCGGATCCGGTTCGAGGAACTCTCCGACCTTCCCGGGGCCGTTGAGGAGATCTGCCGGAGGTACAGGATCGACTGGGCTGTCCCGACGTCCGGCGCCGAGGTCCTGGCACAGGGACTGCCGGTCCTCGGGACTCCGCCGGGAGTTGCCGCCCGGTTCCTCGACAAGCTCGCCACACAGGAGTTCTTCGAGTCACTTGGTGTCCGGGTCCCGCGGCTCCTTCCCGCAGGAGAGTATCCTGCCATGGTCAAACCACGGTCGGGCTCGGGCGGTTGGCGGAACAGGATCGTCTCTTCCCGGGAAGAGGAGGAGGTGTGGCACGCGGAGTTCGAAGGACTCGGGTCGATATCCCAGGAGGTCGTCTCCGGAATCCCGGCTTCTGTCTCCTGCCTTGCGGATGGGAGAGGGGGTGCACGGCCAGTCGCTGCAAACCTGCAGATACTGCGGGACGAGGGTGAATCAGCGTTTGGATTCTGCGGGTCAGAGACTCCCATTGACCATCCGCTCGTCCCCCTGATGCTTGCCCATGCGGAGAGGCTCGCTGCATCGTCCGGCTGCCGGGGAACCCTCGGGATCGACTTTGTCCTCGGGGAGAAGCCGTATACAATCGAGCTGAATCCCCGGTTCCAGGCGACCCTCGACACCGTGGAGATGGCGACCGGGGAAAACCTCTTTTCTGCCCACGTGCAGGCATGCAGGGGAGTCTTCACGGGTACCGTATCAAAACCCCATCAGTACGCAGTCCGCCGCATCATCTTTGCCGGGCGGGATATGACGCTCAGGGAGAATCTCGCGTGCCTCTTTCCTGCCGTCGCGGACATCCCCTTCCCGGGCACATTCTTCGAGGAGGGGCAGGCAGTCATCAGCGTGTACGGCTGGGGCCCCTCGAGGGAGAATGCCCTGTCTCTCCTGGATACACATATCAGGAGAGTCCGACAATACATAGAGTGAGGGCCCTATGGACGAGATACTCACGCATCCGGCGATCCGCACTTACCTGGACCGGCTGGTCGGGGAAGAGGGGATCGCCCTCATCGAGAGCTTTCCCAGCGACGGGGAGTATTCCGACGAGGATCTTGCAGAGAAGACCGGAATCAACCTCAACTCGGTCCGGCACACGCTCTACACGCTGTACGAGAAGCGTCTCGCAGAATACCGTCGCATCAAGAACAACGAGACGGGCTGGCTGACGTACCTCTGGCAGCTCCGGATGGACAGGATCCTCGACGTCATTGCAGAGGATATTGCGCAGATACTCGAGAAACTGGAGGCCCGCGAGAGGTTCGAGGAGGAGAACGACTTCTATATCTGCAAGTCCTGCGGAGAGATCTGCACCTTTGACCGTGCCATGGACTCGGAGTTCCAGTGCCCCTCCTGTGACTCTCCCCTCGAGCACTTCGATAACGAGATCCTGCTCCGGGCCCTGAAGAAGAGGATTCAGTCGATGAGAGAATCGCTTGGATATGCCTCACCAGCGTGACAGCTGGCGGAGAGTCCTCGAGGAGGCAGGGTGCGGACGAAACGTCATCAAACATTGCGATGCAGTCTGTGACCTTGCCCTTGCCTATCTGGTCCCCGGGATCATGGACCGGGACCTCCTCATAGCAGGTGCCATGCTCCATGATATCGGGCGGAGCAGGACGCACGATCTTTTTCACGCGCAGGCCGGGGCCTCGTACTGCCGGGAGATTGGGCTTTCGGAGGAGATTGCGCGGATCGTTGAGTGCCACCTCGGGGCTGGCCTGACAGCAGACGAGTGTACTCTCCTTCGCCTCCTCCCGATTGACTGCATCCCCCGGACGCCGGAAGAGAAGGCGGTTGCCAGTGCCGACAACCTCGTTTCCGGGACGCGTGTCACGGGGATAGAGGAAAGGCTGATGCGTGCGGTCTTCCTTCCCCGGAAAATAAGGAGGCGCTTTTTCCGCCTGTGGACAGAGATGGAACTCTTCAGGGACTGCTGAGGAGACAACGGGAGAGCCGGGCTTGAATAATTTTTCATCGCTCGGATGGATGATTGTTCTTCCAGTCGGAGGGATGGGGGAGAACAAGAGAGCCCTGGCGTGGTGACTCTCCGCCCCGTGGAAGATCTGTCTCTCTGATATCCACCCGGGCAGTCATCCATGATAGTGCAGGGAGACGATCCCGCGGTGCCCGATCGGGGGAAAACTATCAGCAGAATGGGGAAATCTGACAAGGAGAATCTCCGGTCATCCGGGCGGTCACTTCTGACGGGAAAAAAACCCATGCCAGCGGGAAATATATCCGGGCGGAAAGGACAACCCTGGAGAATGAGGAGAGAGGTACCATCCCCCTGGCAACAGACATCAATTCTGGTTTGGGACGACCCTGTTACAGGACGATCTTTCTGACCTCCGGGAGGTGGCGGATATCCTCGATCACGGATGCCGGGAAGTCACCGTCGATGATGACCACGAGCCGCGGATCCTCCGAGAGCAGGGGGTCTGTCACGTATATCTGCCGAATCGAGAGCCCCGCGCCCGAGATGACACGGACAGCGTCGGAAACGATTCCCTTCCTTGTCGCGTCCTCTGGATAGATCGTCATCACCGAGAGCCCGAGGTGGCCTGCCACGCGGGAGAGATCCGGGGTCACCCGCAGGTGGGAGAAGATGGTCCTGTGAAGGGGGAGAGAGAGGATCCTCTGGGCGGTAGCATCGACGACCCTACGGTCGGTCTGGAGTGCTTTTGCAACCTGCGTGGACGGGATCTCAAGACCGTTGCAGGAGATCCTGCCCCTCTCGTTTACCGAGAACCCGTTCTCGAGGAGGAACTTTGCTACTTTTGCCTGCGAAGGGGAATCGGAAAATTCCCTGATGATCTCCGACCACATACAGAGGGATGTACCGGGAGGAGATAAATAGGCATCATTGATCGGTTCCCTGCATCCATGAACGTCCCGGAGATCCCCGTGCCCCTCCGCATGGGTATATTCTTTGGAACAGGCTGGTGATCCTGCCCTCCGGGCGGGCATCATAGGAGGCTGTTGCCTGACTTTTCACGGTTAATCTACAAACAAATTTCAGAATGACTG
>CAYSII010000012.1:0-33354 GCA_964431125.1 uncultured Methanolinea sp.
TGGTCGGTGTACTGGTCGGTGTAATGGTCGGTGTAATGGTCGGTGTAATGGTCGGTTCCGGGATTGCGGTCTCCGTCGGGGCCGGCGAAGGAATCCCGGAGGGTGCGGGCGTCGGGGAATTGAGCGGTACTGTATCCCCTTCGTCAGGCGACTCCGTGTCATCCCCTGTATTACCCGATCCTCCGGTTCCGCCAGGAAGGGATGCAATCTCGTCGCTCTCCTGTATATCAGGGTTGCCCGGGCCCGGGAAAGGAGAGAGTACCGTGAGACGGCCGTTCCTCACCGGAACCAAATAAGGTGCTTTCTCCTCGTCCTTCATTCCAATGACCGTGATATTTATCGTGGTTGTTCCGGCTGCTCCCCCGCGGATTCCGAGGATGGCAAGGGTCACATCCCTGTCCCCCCGGCGAACCCTGTTGTTCGTGTCAGCACCCTTCAGTGTCACCGAACCGGCAGGCACCCTGCTCCGGCTGTTGAGCCGGGCATAATCAGGAAAACGGACAGATGTGATGGTGCCGATACGCGTGTCATCGATGCTTACCATGACCTCGAACTCGGAGAGCCCGGGTGAGACTTCGTCAAGGACGATCCTGCACTCTCCTGATTCCCCGGGTGCCGGTATCGTGCAATCCCTCGCATAGACCATCGATGCCGTTCCCGGAATGCAGAGAACCAGCAGAACGGCAAGCAGAATACTGTACTCCTGCCGGGTACCAAAACCCCTCCATGCCCTGTCCATTGCAGTTGCCCCTCCTCCCTGCCTGACCGGCTCCCCGGGATACGGGGAAGACTCCCCTCCGGATCGGCAGGATAGTGGTATATTTCTCGATAATCTCTTCCGGTATTTATAATATCTCCCAAAAAAGGGGAAAATTTGAACCGGATTACCACCACTGGCGGGAGATATGTCCCCGTGCAGCCGGCGTGGCTTCTCTCCCCTTTGGCGTTCGCTTGATGAGGCCTGCCTGGATGAGGAACGGCTCGTGAACATCCTCTATCGTCCGGCTGTCCTCGCCAACGGCAATGGCAATCGTCTTCAAACCTACGGGTCCGCCACCGAACTGGTGGACGATGGTATGCAGGATCCGCCTGTCGATCTCATCGAGGCCCATCTCGTCGACACCGAGCATGGTGAGCGCCTGATCGGCTATTTCGCGGGAGACCACTCCATCACCCCGAACGAGGGCATAGTCCCCCACTCTCCGGAGGAGCCTGTTTGCAATCCGCGGTGTACCCCGGCTCCTCTTTGCGATCTCGAGTGCCCCCTCGGGGAGGATGGGAATCTTCATGATCCCCGCGCTCCGCGTGACGATCTGTGCCAGTTCTTCAGGACTGTAGAGGTTCAGCCTGACCACGAGACCGAACCTGTCGCGGAAGGGGGACCCGAGGAGACCGACCCTCGTTGTCGCTCCGACGAGGGTAAACGGCTCGAGAGTGATCTTGATCGATCTCGCACTCGGTCCCTCTCCGATCATCACGTCGATGCAGTAGTCCTCCATTGCAGGGTACAGGATCTCTTCGATAACGGTATGGAGCCTGTGTATCTCGTCAATGAAGAGGACATCCCCCTTCTTGAGGAGGGTGAGAATAGCTGCAATATCGCCGGGTTTCTCAAGGACCGGCCCGCTCGTGCAGTGGAGGTTCGATCCCATCTCCCTCGCGATGATGTGGGCAAGAGTCGTCTTGCCCAGTCCCGGGGGCCCGGAGAAGAGGATGTGGTCGAGGGGCTCTCCCCTCGTCCTTGCTGCATCGATTGCTATCCGGAGGGTCTCCTTCAGGAGATCCTGACCCACGAACTCGGAGAAATGCTCGGGCCGGATGACTGACTCATCGAGATCCTCCTCGCCATCCCGCGGAGGGGGGCCGGCCTGATTCCTGACCATTTCCTCACCGCTCCCGCAGGATCCGGAGCGCTGCCCGGACAACATCCTGCACCGCCGGTTCGGTCATTCCTGCAATTGCCTGGCCGACCGCGTCCCGCGATTCCCGCGCGGAGAATCCGAGGGCGAGGAGTGCCTCCTCTGCGTCCTTGCGGACCGGGTCGTCTGGCACGGGCCGGAAGCTCCCCGCAAGGAGATCCGCTCTCTTCCTCATCGTGTCGCGAAGCTCGAGGATGAGCCTCCCGGCGTTCTTCTTCCCCACGCCGGAGAGGCGCGTGAGCGCTCTCTCGTCCCCTCCGATGACTGCTGCTGCAAGTTCCGATACTGTGATCTGGGAGAGGATGGAACACGCGAGTGCAGGCCCGACACGCGTCACCGAGATCAGCATGCGGAACATCTCGAGCTCGGCCGGGGCGAGGAACCCGTACAGGGCGATCCCGTCTTCCCTGACCGCAAGGTGGGTGTGGAGCACCACCTCTCCCGTCTCCCGTTCGACCTGCTCGAGGAGCGGCCTTGGCATGAAGACCTGGTACCCGACACCCCCCGTCTCGAGGATGACGGAGCCGTCCCCGCGTCCCACGATCCTGCCCCGGAGCCTTGCGATCATGTCAGGGAATCCTCGCAGTATGGATATGGCAGAGAGCAACGGAGAGTCCGTCCGCGACATCGTCGGGGCGGGGTATCGCGGGAAGGGCAAGCAGACGGGTGATCATCTCCTGCATCTGCCTCTTGTCAGCCCTGCCCGAGCCTGTGACTGCCTGTTTTACCTGGTTAGGGGTATACTCTGCGACAGGAACCCCCATCTTCCGCGCCGCGAGCATGATGACTCCCCTCACCTCTGCGACGCCAAGCGCCGACGTGACATTGCGCGAGAAAAAGAGCGTCTCCATTGCAAGGCAGCTCGGGCAGAACTCGCCGAGGAGCCGGATCACCTCGTCGAAGATGCATTCAAGCCTCTCCGGTGTTCCCCCCGGGCAGGGGGCAGTCCGGATGCACGCATATGCCATGGGTGTGATTGTTCTCCCGCTGGCAGAAAGGACGCCGTATCCCACGGTAGCCAGCCCCGGGTCGATGCCAATGACGATCATGCAGACACGAAAACGACCATTTTCATGGTTTTAATTCAATTTATCGGCCAATTGCCCACAAATACCTTTCTATCACGGTGTGAAAGAGAAGGACGCCGTTCCGGGAGATTGCCGTCAACAGGGACATGACAAAACAGTTTTACCATTCCAGCGTCTAACTATCATCGGCTGTGATTCGCCATGGGATCGAACGAAGACATCATGCACGATTTTGTAAGAAAGGAGCTCAAGCGGCTTTACCCAAGCGTTGACGGCTGGCAGATCAGGAGCGCACCAAAAACAGGTGCCGGTGCGGGTTTCACCATATCGAGGAGGCTGCTCGGCAGGTTCGAGGGGGCACATGTCCTTGTCAACTTCGACAGAAAGGTGACGCCGGCTGCAATCAAGGCTTTGCAGGAGATCGCTGCCCAGTCACCCATTGCCGGAGTCAGGAATCCCCGGCTCATCCTGATGACCCCGAAGGGAACGGAGACGGATCCCCTTCCCCCCGGCATCGAGATCCTCCCGATGCAAAGCTTTGGCTATGAGGGGAAAGAACTCGTCTGGCTCAAGCGCCGCGCCCAGGTGAGCGAGAAGGTCCCCCCGAAGGCCTCCTAATCCTGCAGGAAAAAATCCTGTATTCTTTTTTCGAGATCCCTGCCATGCGAGCCCTCCCAGTAGAGCTTGTGGCATCGCGGGCACCAGAAGAATGTCTTCGTATGGCTCTGCTCCGGTGCATAGGTCGCACGCGCAATCTCGGCAGGGCGTGCCGGACGGAGCAGGGTGTTGCAGAGTGAACACCGGGTCAGCCTGATCCCGGGGATGATCAGGCCTGCCCGGGCGAGGGCAGAAATCTGGTCCATGACGGCTTTCTCCTCGATGAGGAAGGCATCGCTCCCCCCGCGCCGGGCAAGATCCCTGTCCATGGTCAGGAGGACCCTCTTCTCGTGACGGGCACGGGCGAGCAGGAGGGTGTCTTCGCGGGTGTTACCCTCTGTCATCTCGCTGGCACTCACCGTATCGTATCCCATGAACCGCAGATACCGGCAGAGCGTCCCGAGCATCCGGTCCGCGAGGAAACGCGTCTGCTCCCGTCGCTCACGTTCCTGCCTGGACATAGGGTATCTTCTCTCCGCACCGCCTGCAGGATCCACGGGAGAGTTCCCGGAAGATGACGGAATACCCATACCGCTCGATGCAGAGTGCTCCACAGGACGGACAGTACGTGCTCTCCCAGGGGTGCGGCGAGACATTGCCAAGGTAGGGGAAGCGCAGCCCCTCGTCCCGCGCCTGCCGGTAGATCCGTTCGAGCACCGCGACCGGCGTCGCTTCCCTGTCCCGCATCCGGTGATCCGGGTGGAACCGCGTGAAGTGGACAGGAGTATCCGGTCCCAGGTTGTCCCGAATCCAGCGGACGAGCGCCCGAGTCTCGTCCGGGCTGTCATTCTGGCCAGGTATCACGAGTGTCACCACCTCGATGTGCATCCCGAGTTCCCGGGCAAGAACGGCAGAATCGAGGACGGGCTGGAGGTGTGCCCCGCAGACCTTCCGGTAAAAATCCTCTGAAAATGCCTTGATATCCACGCGGTAGGCCTGGAGCATGGGGGAGAGTTCACGGAGCGCCTCTTCCGTGATATACCCGTTCGTCACGTATACGGTCGACAACCCTTCTCTCCGCGCGAGATTCCCCATCTCGAGCGTGTATTCGTGCCAGATCGTCGGCTCGTTGTACGTCCACGATATGCTCGCGCACCCAGCCTGCCGTGCCCGCGAAACACCCTCCTCCGGGGGAAGGTCACGGAGTCCCGGCATCCCAGTGTCCGCCATCGAGATGTGCCAGTTCTGGCAGTGCGCGCAGTGGAAGTTACAGCCAACACTGCCGAGAGAATAGGAGGTCGTCCCTGGCAGGAAGTGATACAGCGGCTTCTTCTCGATGGGATCCACCGCCTCTGCGCTCACCCGCCCATAGGTGAGGGCAAAGAGCTCGCCATCCCGGTTCTGCCTCACCCTGCATATCCCCGTCTTTCCCGGCTTAATCAGGCACCTGTGGGGGCAGAGCGAGCACCTGACATCCCCCCCGCTGCCCTCCGGTGCCCACCGGAGTGCCCTGTGCATCTGCTGCATGGTAGTCTCCCATTCACTGGTATTTTACAATAAAGGTAATGGCATTTCACTTTTACCTGCCATAACCCCCGTGTCCATCCACGCTCTCGATCTCGACCACGAACGACCCGCGGTACCCGCACGACCTGCACCGGAAGACCTGTCCCATGCACCCCGCGACGAGCGGGTGGATATCGCTGCTCCCGCAGACAGGACACTGCACCACCATGTTCAACATCTATATGTGAAACATGGAGAAATGAATAAATAGAATGGTTCGGGTCGTCCTCTCACTCGGTGGTTCTGTTCTTTTCCCGTCGCTTGAAACGAACAGGCTCCTTTCCTATGCATCCGCACTCTCGAAGCTCTTCCTGGAGACAGACCTCGCGGTAGTCGTTGGCGGTGGCGGCGAGGCCCGCAGGTACATCAGGGTTGCACGCGAGTGCGGGGCAGACGAGGCAACCTGCGACGAGATTGGAATCCTCGTCACGCGCCTGAATGCAACCCTGCTCTGTGCTGCACTCGGCGAATCGGCGTACCCCGGGGTCGCGCAGACCCCTGCCGAGGCCGCCGCCCGGATGGGTGGGGGAAAGATCGTTATCATGGGCGGAGTGACCCCCGCACAGACAACAGACGCTGTCGCCGCTGTCCTTGCAGAGTTCTCCCGGGCAGACCTCCTCGTCAACCTGACATCGGTCGATGCCATTTACTCGCATGACCCAAAAGATGACCCCTCGGCACAGAGGTTCGACCGCATGACCTTCGACGACCTGCTCCGGATCGTCGGGAGCGGTACCCTCGAGGCAGGGTCAAACACCGTGCTCGACATCGTTGCCGCTAAAGTCATCTCGCGGAGCAGGATCCCGCTCCTCGTCCTTGACGGGAGGACTCCCGGACTCCTCGAGGATGTCCTCTCCGGTACAAAGGTTGCAGGAACCCTCGTGTGCGACCCGGGCAAAAGTCCCCTCCCTCTCTTTTGCAAACAGCCACCATAACCTATTTGCCGCAACGCAACAGAAATCTGATCTCCCCAGGGGTAGTAGGGTAGCCTGGTCCATCCTAGAGCGTTTGGGACGCTTTGACGGCAGTTCGAATCTGCCCTACCCCATTGTCATGGACAGGAACCGTGCCTGCCGGATATACTCCCTTCTCGAGCAGATTTATGGAGACCCGGACTCGCCGCGAACCTTCCTCCTCTTCGAAAACCCCTTCCAGATCCTGATCCTGACAATCCTCTCGGCACGGACGACGGACAGGAGTGTTAATGCCATCCGGGAGAGGCTCTTTTCCCGGTACCCCCGGCCCGAAGATCTCGCGGGAGCAGACCCCCGGGACGTGGAAGAGATCATCCGTCCGCTCGGGTTCTACCATGAAAAAGCCCGGCGCATCATCGGAGCGGCCCGCGAAATCGTCGACCGTTTTGGAGGGTGCGTTCCTGACAGGATGGAGGATCTCCTCACCCTCCCCGGGGTGGGCAGGAAGACTGCAAACATCGTTCTTTGCCATGCATTCGGAGTGCACGAAGGGATTGCCGTCGACACCCACGTGGCACGGCTCTCCCGGCGCCTCGGGTTCTCCGCCAGAATTGACCCCGCCGGAATCGAGCGGGATCTTATGGCCCTCTTCCCGGAGGAGACCTGGGGAAACCTCAACTACCTCCTTATCCGGCACGGGCGTGCCGTCTGCACCGCGCGGAACCCCTCCTGCACGACCTGCCCGCTCGGGGACCTCTGTCCTTCCCGGGAAGGTTTCCTGAAATAGCAGTTCATTCACGCGAAAGAGAGCATCCCGAAGAGGAGGAACCCGACATACCCGCACGCGGCAGTGAGAGGGATGGTCAGGATCCAGGCTGTCACGATCTTTCGGACAATGCCCCACTGGACAGCCGAGTAGCCCCTTGTTGCACCGACACCCATGATGGAACCGCTGATTGCGTGCGTCGTCGAGACGGGGACGCCAAAAGCTGTAACGAAAGAGAGCACGACACCCCCGCCCGTCTCCGCGCAGAAGCCCTGGTAGGGCCGCAGCTTCGTGATCTTCCTCCCCATCGTCTCGACCACCCGCCACCCGCCAAGGAACGTCCCGAGAGCGATGGCAAGCCCCGATATGATGATGACCCACGGAGGAACCACGAACTCGGTCAGGATCCCGGCAGCAACAAGGAGGGCCGTGATGACTCCCATTGCATTCTGGGCGTCGTTGCTCCCGTGGCCAAGACTGTAGAACGCTGCCGAGAAGACCTGCAGCTTCGAGAAAAGGGCATTCATCCTCCGTGCAGGAGAGTTCCGGAAGATGCGAATGACGGCCATGCCGATAAGATAGGCGGAGACGAGGCCGAGCACAGGGGAGACCACGATGAAGACCACGATCGCAAGGATTCCCTTCAGGGGGAGCAGCCCGGAGACGATTGCGGGGGGAAGAATCAGGGATGCGCCGTACAGGAAGCCAAGACCGGCATACTCTGCCCAGTCCACCTCCTCCTTCCTCCGCGCGACATACGAGAGAAGGAGGGCGCCGGTGACTCCCCCCGCAACGAAGATAACAACGGTATTTACGAAGAGTCCCGGCGATGGCCAGAGAACGGATCCGATCCCGCCCCATGCAATCGCAGAGCCGATGAGCCCGCCGACGAGCGCGTGGCTTGCAGATATGGGAATGCCTGCATAGGAGGAGAGGAAGACCCAGAGGACTGCCGATCCTAGCCCGATGACGATCACTTCGGGAGAGAGGAAACCGGGATCGACGATCCCTTTCCCGATCGTCCTTGCAACGACAGTCGTAAAGACGAAGGGTCCGACCATGTTGAAGAAGGCAGCCATCGTGACGGCTTTTAAGGGAGAGAGGACCCTCGTTGCCACAACGGTTGCAATCGAGTTTGCCGCGTCGTTTAAGCCGTTGACGAAGTTGAAGAGGAGTGCAAGGAGAATCCCGATGACAAGGACCATCTCCATGGTGACCCGTCAGCTGTGCCGGATGGCAATATCCGAGAGGACGTTTGCCACGTCCTCGCACTTGTCGGTTGCAATCTCCAGGTACTCGTAGATATTTTTCCGCTTGATGATGGCGATGGCATCGTCCGACCGGAAGAGGTCGTCGTATGCAGCATGGAGTGCATCATCGGCAAGGTTCTCCAGGCGGTTGACCTCGATGCACCGCTGCTCGATCTGGCGCGGATTCTTCATCGAGCGTATCCCCTTGACTGCCTCCTCGATCTCGACAACCGAGAGCTGGATGAGCTTTGCCAGCTCGACCATGTGGGCATCGGTCTCCGGGATACGGTAATGGTACATCCTCGTCGCAGTGCTCTTGATGTAGTCGAGTATGTCATCCATGGCAGAAGCCAGCCGCGAGATCTCCTCCGGTTCGAGAGGAGTGATGAACGTCTGGTTGAGCTGCTCGTAGATCTCGTGGGTGATCTTGTCGCCCTCGTGTTCCAGCTGCTCGATCTGGTGCACTTTCTCCCGGACATTGGAATAATCGTCAACAAGGTCGACGATGCGGTATGATGCAAGAACAACGACAGCGGCAAGCCTCTCGAAGAGGGTGAAAAAGACCTCGTCCTGAGGTATTATCCATTCCTTGATTGCCAAAGCAGATCACAAGGAGTCTTCCAGCGAGTAAAAAAATACTCCGATTTGTCTTCCTGCAGAAAGCTGCCATGGACCGAGCGGGAATTGAACCCGCGGCCTCTTCCATGCCAAGGAAGCGATCTTCCGCTGATCTATCGGCCCGTAACCACTTAGTTATGTTCTGATCCCTAAAAAAAGAATTGTTTCCTGCCCGAAAGGAGGGGGCCCTGCACCATCGATTCGCCTCCGGGCTCCATTGCAGGCATCCTGCATCCAGTGGGCCTTTCCTGTGATTCGGCCTATCTCCCCCTTCACCTGTCCCCCCTGATCTCTCCTTCCACGATCTCTTTGAAAAGTGGCATGCGGCGCAGGACGCGGGCCCTGGCTTCCCCCATCTCCTGGCGGAATATGACCTCTCCCCTCCTGACCATCGGGACGAGGAGGGGGCGTGATCCAGCAGGGCCTTCCCTCCCTTCCGGCAATACGATGTGGCGCATGTCGGGAAGTTCAAAGACCTGTTTTACCCCGCTCCGCTTCCCCCTCTTGGCACATTTCACGCCGTCCTTCTCGACGATATCCATTGCATAATCGATGACGGGGGCATTTGCAATCGCCCCGCCGACACCGAATGCATCGACAATGTCCCGGAAACGGAAGATATCATGGTGTGTCACTCCCCCCGACAGGAAGATCTTCACGTCGGTATACCCGGAGGAGTCAAGTTCCCACCTCACCTCCTCGAGGATCGCACGCATGTCACCACGCCGTGAACGGGGGGTGTCGAGTCTGACTCCCGTCGCGCCGCACCGGGCCGCAAGGAGCGACTCCTGTTTCTCGTCGCAATACGTATCGCAGAGCATGATCCGTGGAATCCCGGGGTCTGCATGGCGGTGGAATGCCCGGAATGCCTCTTCCGGAGAGGGATAACACATCACGAAGGCATGCGGCATCGTGCCTGCAAGCGGGATGCCTGCCGGGGCACACATGTTGCTTACACCGTCCACACCCCCGATCCATGCCGATCTCTCGACCATTGCAGCGATTGCAGGGTGCTGGCGGCGCGAGCCGAAGGAGTAGACCAGACGGTCACCGGCGAGTGCCTTTGCGCGTGCAGCCGCCGTCGCGATCCCGGATGCATGGCAGAGGAACCCGAGTATGGCCGTCTCGTACCGGGAGATCTCTCTCCACTCTCCCCTGATCCGCAGCACCGGTTCGTAGGGATGGAAGAGAGAGCCTTCCGGCATCGCATCGACCGAGAATGGCAGGCCCTCGCAGAGCGAGACGACATCTGCTGTCCCGCAGACGATCCCCCATCCGCCGGAAAGAGACGTTGCTGTGACCTCCATCGCGACCTCCGGGGAGTGCCCTGACT
Organism: uncultured Methanolinea sp.; assembly: GCA_964431125.1. GTDB lineage: Archaea > Halobacteriota > Methanomicrobia > Methanomicrobiales > Methanospirillaceae > Methanolinea_A. Next base: position 9,992 of record CAYSII010000012.1, read on the forward strand.
TTTCGAGGACAAAGACTGCCCGATCGAAGTACACGTCGGTGCACTCCCCTGCTGCTATCCGGTCCCCACTGACTATGCCAAACCGATCCATCGTCTTAGGGTGGGTCATTCCCGAAAGATACAGGTATTGGAACTCTCACCGAAAATGTGAACATGGTCTTTCCCAAAAACTGTACACCCGCATGATCATTTCTGTAAACCCGGGAGGCTCCTGATGCTGGGAATTATCGGGGGAACAAGTCTCCTCTATGCAAGGATACCTCCCCTGGAAGAGAGGGTCGTGCACACGCCCTTTGGGAACTGCACGGTGATGACCGGAGAGATCGCGATCCTGCTCCGCCACCAGCGGTCGCTTCCCCCGCACAGGATCGATTACCGGTGCCACCTTGCGGCACTCGCCCTCGCGGGTGTCGACAGGCTCGTGCTGATCGGATCCTCGGGTTCCCTGAAACCGGAGATCACGCCGGGGACTGTCATGATCCCGACCGATTACTTCTCCTTTGCACCCGTCCCCTCCCTGCACGATCATGCGATATGCCATGTTACGCCGGGCTTCTCCCCGCACCTCCTCGAGCGCCTGCATGCCATCGTGCCCGGAGCCCGGTTCGGCGGGACGTACGTCCAGACCCCGGGTCCACGGATCGAGACGGTGGCGGAGGTCAGGGCACTCTCCCGTGTCGGGGATATTGTCGGAATGACGGTTGCATCCGAAGCAACGCTTGCTGCAGAACTCGGTATGGACGTTGCCGCTCTCTGCACCGTGGATAACTATGCAAACGGCCTGTCCCAAGAGAAATTCACGTACGAGAGCCTTCTCGAATCATCCGCAGCATATGCAGGGAGAAACGAGGAGATCCTCTCGCGAATCATCCAGGAACTGTCCTGAGAGAGAATAACGCATGGAACACGATCTCTTTGGTAAAGGACCCCTTCTCATCAGGGATGTGAGACTCGAAGGGAAGACTGTCGATATCTTCGTTGACGATTCCGGCACGATCGCCGCGGTGGGAGACGGCGCCGGCCGCATGGCCCGGAGCGAGGCCGACCGCGTGATCGAGGGGGGCGGGGCAATCGCCCTGCCGGGCTTTGTCAACACCCATACCCACGCAGCCATGACTCTCTTCCGCGGATACGCCGATGACATGCCCCTCCAGGAATGGCTTTCGGAGAGGATCTGGCCTGTCGAGGCGCATATTACACCGGAGGATATCTACTGGGGGACGAAACTTGCGTGCGCTGAGATGATCCGGTCCGGCACGGTTGCGTTCTCGGACATGTACTTCTTCATGCAGGACGCAGCCCGGGCCGTTGCCGAGATGGGGCTCTGCGCTGTTCTCTCCTACGGGTTCATCGACCTCTTCTCCGAGGAGAAGAGGGAGGCGGAGTGCAGGAACACCGATGCATTCGTCAGGTCCATCCGGAACCTGGGCAATCCCCTGGTAAAACCTGCGGTGGGTCCCCATGCCGTCTACACGGTCTCGAGGGAAGGTTTTTCCTGGTGTGCGGAATACTCTGCAAGCCTCGGGATCGGAATCCATACGCACCTGTGCGAGACAGAAAAGGAGGTCAGGGACGCAGTCGCACAGTGGGGAAAGCGGCCGGTTCAGATCCTTGACGAGTGCGGGATCCTCACCCCGCGGACGGTTGCTGCCCACTGCTGCTGGCTCGACCGCGACGAGTGCGCTCTCCTCGCCCGCCGGGGGGTCCATGTTGCCTACAATCCCGTCAGCAACATGAAGCTTGCAACAGGGCGTGCGCTGCCCTATCACTGGCTGAAGGAGGCGGGAGCTTCGGTCACCCTCGGGACGGACGGCTGCGCCTCGAACAACAGCCTCGACATGCTCACCGATATGAAGTTTGCCACTCTGCTCCAGAAATTTGCGTGGAACTCGCCGACCATCCTCCCTGCCGGGGAGGCCCTCTCCATGGCGACCTCAGCCGGGGCCCGGGCACTCGGTTTTGGGAACGGAACGATCGCCCCCGGCGAGCCGGCCGATATCATCCTGATCGATTCCCGTGCTGTCTGCAACACGCCGGAGCACAGCGTCACCTCAAACCTCGTCTATTCCTGCAGCGGAAGCGTCGTCCTGACCACGATATGCCATGGCAGAGTCCTCATGCATAACCGGGTCATCCCGGGAGAAGATGAGATCCTCCGCGAGGCATCGCGGGCTGCCAAAAAACTGGTGGAGAGGACGGCGGAAGAAAGGGGGCCAGCCCATTTCCCGCCCGATGCCTAAAAGATATGGGAAATCGCCTTCTCGGAGGAATGGCCATAATTGACGGCCATCATGCCGTCTCAATTTTTGACACGTCCTCAAGACCCAGCTCCTTGATGGATATCTCCCTCATCCTGAACTTCTGGATCTTTCCGGTCACGCTCATCGGGAACTCGGTCACGAACCTGACGTAGCGGGGGATCTTGTAGTGAGCGATCTTTCCGCGGCAGAACTCCCTGACCTCCTCCTCGGTCATCGTCTCTCCCTTCTCGACCATGACCCACGCCATCAGCTCCTCGCCGTACTTCTCGTCCGGGACGCCGATGACATACACATCGGCGATCTTCGGATGGTGGTGAAGGAACTCCTCGATCTCGCGCGGGTAGATATTCTCACCACCCCGGATGACCATGTCTTTTAAGCGCCCGACGATCTTGACATACCCCTCCGCATCCATCGTCCCGAGATCCCCGGTGTGGTTCCACCCGTTCGCATCAAGGGTCGCATGGGTCGCGCTCGGGTTGTTGTAGTAGCATTTCATCACGCAGTACCCCCGGGCACAGATCTCACCGATCTCGCCACGCGGGACAATCTTTCCCGTGTTCGGGTCGATGATCTTGATCTCCGTGTGGGGGAAGACCCTGCCCACGGTCGAGACCCTGCGCTCGAGCGGGTCCTGCGTGGTGGTCATCGTGATCCCCGGGGACGTCTCCGTCTGCCCGTACACGATAACGATCTCCGACATGTGCATCTTCCTGTTGACCTCCTTCATCACCTCGATGGGACAGGGAGACCCTGCCATGATCCCGGTACGGAGAGTTTCCATCGAGTAACTGGGAAAGTCCGGGTGGGAGAGCTCGGCGATGAACATCGTCGGAACGCCATGGAGTGCAGTGCACCGCTCTTTCTCCACGCAGGCGAGCACATCTCCAGCGTTGAATGCCGGGGCAGGGATGACCATGGTCGAGCCATGCGTCATGCAGGCGAGGTTCGAGAGGACCATCCCGAAGCAGTGGTAAAACGGGACGGGAATGCAGAGCCTGTCCCTCTCGGTGAAGTTCATCCCGTCACCAATGATCTTTCCATTGTTGAGGATGCCATGGTGGGTGAGGACGACCCCCTTGGGAAACCCCGTCGTGCCACTCGTGTACTGGATATTGATCGCATCGTCAAAGGAGAGGGACTCCTCGCGGGCCACAAGCTCGTCCGCTGTCACATCCTGGCCCCTGCGGGTGATCTCGTCCCACGAGAACATGCCGTCGGGTGGCTTCTTTCCCATGAAGATCACGTTCTTCAGGAACGGGAACTTCTCGGTGTGCAGGTGTCCCGGGCGCGACGCGGTAACCCCGGGACATGCCTCGAGGAACATCCCCACGTAGTCAGATGTCTTGAACCTGTCCTGCAGGATGACGGTCTGTATCTCCGCCTGCCGGAGCACGTACTCGAGCTCGTACGTCCGGTAGGCAGGGTTGATATTGACAAGGATGGCCCCGATCTTTGCAGTCGCAAACTGGGTCACGACCCACTCGGCGTGGTTCATGGCCCATATCCCGACCCGGTCGCCCTTCTCGACACCGATTGCCATCAGCCCCTTCGAGAGGGCTTCCACCCTCCGGAGGAGTTCCCGGTAGGTATACCGTATATCCTGGTGCATCGAGACCAGCGCCTCTGTATCAGGATACTCCTGTGCGATCCGGTTGAACATCCCGCCTATCGTGAGCCCGAGAAGAGGTTTATCGGAGATACCGCATTCGTAACTGCCTGCATCCATCCAAGATTCGTACGCTGTGAACGGATATTACCCCACCGGATTCTCCCCGCCCGGGCAAACAGCATAACCCTTAAATCTGCCCAGTGTGACTTAATACAGTCAGGGGTCGTGGCCTAGTCCGGAATGGCGACGGGCTCCAGCGGTCTTTCGCGTCGTGTGAATGATGAACAATGGGTCTCCTGAATCAGGATGATGATCCGTTGGAGCACTGACGCATGTCGGAGAGACCCGTCGATCGTGAGTTCAAATCTCACCGGCCCCACATTCTCTCTTCATCACTGTTCTCCCTTCACGATACCGGTTCCATCGACCGCGTCCCGGAATACCGGGGCGGTCATGCGAAGCCGAGCGTGCCCCTGCCATGGATCGAAAGGCAAGGAAAGGCGCAGTCCCTCATAACTTTATCATATAATCGGGTCACATACTAAAGTGAGGAGTTTAGATCGTTTCATGTATCATATCGGTGAAGCACTGGTCGGTGAAGGGCCGGAACTGGCCCACGTGGATCTCATCCTTGGTGACAAGGACGGCCCCGTCGGGGCAGCATTTGCAAACGCGCTCTCCCAGCTCTCTGCCGGGCACACGCCCCTCCTTGCGGTGATCCGGCCCAACCTCATGGCAAAACCGGCTACACTCATCATCCCGAAAGTGACGCTCCGGAAGGCGGGCCAGATACGGGAGATGTTTGGCCCCGTGCAGGCTGCTGTTGCAAAGGCAGTCGCAGATTCTGTCGAGGAAGGCGCATTCGGCGAGAGGGATCTCGAGTCGCTCGTCATCCTTGCAAGCATCTACCTTGACCCTGCCGCCTCCGATTACAACAGGATTTACAGGTACAACTACGGTGCGACAAAGCTTGCCATCACGAGGGCCCTGGAGAACTTCCCGGACAGGAAGACGCTTCTCTACGAGAAGGACAGGGCAGCCCATGCCGTCATGGGATTCAAGGTCCAGCGGCTCTGGGATCCCCCCTACCTCCAGGTCGCCCTCGACCTCGTCGAGATGCAGAAGGTGATGTCGGTGCTTGCCGAGCTCCCGCAGAACGATCACCTCATCATCGAAGCAGGAACGCCGCTGATCAAGCGGTTCGGCCTCTCCATCATCAGCGAGATCCGGAAGGTCCGGCCCAATGCGTTCATCATCGCCGATTTAAAGGTCCTCGATACAGGCAACCTCGAGGCGCGGATGGCAGCGGATGCGTCTGCAGATGCCGTCGTCATCTCCGGGCTTGCGCCGCAGGCAACCCTTGAAAAGGCAATCACGGAGGCCCGCAAGACCGGCATTTACTCCGTCATTGACATGCTCAACGTGCCTGACCCGGTCAGGGTTGTCAAGTCACTCAGGGTAAAACCCGATGTCGTCGAGCTCCACCGTGCCATCGATGCCGAGGGATCGGCCCATGCATGGGGTGATATCCCGGCCCTTAGAAAGGCTGCAGGAGGACGACTCCTCGTCGCAACCGCTGGCGGGATTCGCGTGGACAAGGTGAAAGATGCCCTTGCCGCAGGGGCAGACATCGTCGTCGTGGGCAGAGCAATCACCGCGAGCAAGGACGTGCACTCTGCCGCAGACCTCTTCCTCGAGCAGCTGAACAAGGAAGAGATCGATCAGTTCCGGGTGATGACGGACTTTTGATCCGTCAGTTTAATTTTTTATTTTTAAGGTTACGACAACCTGGAACTACCCGGGGAGAGAGATCATCTGCCTGCCCACTCCTCGCTCCATCTTTTTGCCAGGAATCATCAAAAAGACGATGTATTTGAAACACTCATGCGTCCTGCCGTTTGGATAATCAGTCATTCCAGATTCATGCAGGTATCCGGTGACAGGTAGAAATCGCCCGCGATTTTTATCCGGATTGATTCGATGAAGAGATTATAGGGTAATCTGCCCGGGTGACTCTGTCCCATCAATTTTCACCATTCCTGGACAGGCTCTTTCAGGATGGGAAGAATCTTTTTACCAGCTCTGATGAAGGTGATGGTATTATGATGAAGAAACGGTAAAGAAAACAAAGGTATCAGAGTTTCCCCATAACCAGGGCTCAACGATCGACGAGAGGAAGGGTCTCTCCGAGTCGATGAATCGGCATCACAGAGCTATGGAACGCCTATCCAAGGTCTAACCTTTCCGAACGTTGTTTAATCCATTCCTTGACCTCAAATCCCGAGTGCTGTCTTCGGGGAAGGAATGCACTGGATAAGTGGTGAGAGGGTTTTCCCCTCACATTCCATCAGCAATCATTTTTTATGAGCCGGGCTCCGTGCACCAGCCACGAAATAATCCCTGCCTTCCGATCGTTCCCGGTCACCTGATAAAAACGTACCAGAGACCGACAACGATGATGAAGAGGATAATTCCCGCCCCTACCACGGTTTTTCCATCGAGTTCCATCGTCTGCCACACCCGGACAATCCAAGAATCCGCTTCCCCTTATATAATGATATCGCACAGTATGATGAAAAAATCCATTTTTCACATTGATAACAGTGAAAAAACCCTTCGTTCCCCGGTTCGGGCAGGATTGCCGATCCGTGCACAGCTGATGGTGACTCCTCGAACCACTCTCCCCATGCTATGCAAGGCTGCTGCTCCAGGAAGACGCTCCAGCCAGTGGTTCGGAGAGCAAAGAGCCCCCCGGAGACCAGCCTCAACCGGCCCTCCCACCAGAAAAAGTGTACAAAAAAGAGCTTGGGATCGCGTTCCTGCCGTTCCTGTCAGAGCGAAACGCTCGCTCCGGGGGGAATGACACGGGCCCTGCAGTCCGTCGTGCGTTCGAGCGCCCGGGCAAACCCGGCCGGATCCTGTTTGATGATCGGCCACGTGTTGTAGTGAATCGGGATGACGAGGGGTGCCCCGATCATCTGGGCAGCCACCATGGCCTCCTCGGGCCCCATCGTGTACCGGCCCCCAATCGGCAGGAGGGCGAGATCGGGGTGGTAGAGCTTACCTATCAGGGCCATGTCCGAGAAGAGGGCTGTGTCGCCCGCGTGGTAGACGGACTTCCCATCCATCCTGATGACGAACCCGGCGGCACCACCACCGGTAAAGCCGGGACCTGCCTCCTCGATCCATGCCGAGTGGATGGCGGGTGTCATCGTGAACCGGACCCCCTGTACCTCGATCGTTCCCCCGATGTTCATCGCTTCCGCCTCCATCCCGCGGGATCGCAGGTACTTTGCGATCTCGTTGATGGCAATGACCGGGACGTGGGGGAACTGCCCTATGCATCCCATGTGGTCGGCATGGCCATGGGTTACCCCGATGATATCCGGCTCTGCCCGGATCTCATTCCCGGGAACGAACGGGTCGATGAGAACTTTCCTGCTTCCCGAGATGAGAACGCAGGAATGTCCAAGCCACGTGATCTCCATCGTGAAGTCCCTCCGGTTGAAGATGATCGATCTCTTGGGATGAGGGTGCGCAGACAAAAATATCTTCTGGTCTTTTTCACCAGGTTTCAGGTGACGTCGATCAGTTCAGCCTCTGTGATATCAATCGACTCGCCGAGACTGTCCTTTGTGGCACTCCGGGTCATCTGCTCGGAGAGGTCACGATCCTCCATCACGTCCCGTATCCGCTCGATGAACGGATCGATTGTCGTGTCGTCCCTCTGCTCGATGACGTGCCGGTACTCTCGGAGGGTGGAGGGGCTCACCCCGAGTTCGTCAGATATCTCCTTCATCGTCTTGCCCGAGGAGAGGAGTTCTTCCATGCGTTTCTGGTCAAACGGCATCTTGAAATCGAGATCGCGGAAGAGCTTGAGGCGGACACGTGCCCGTGCAACCGTCTTGGAGAGCTTCTCGTCGCCGAGTTCCCGGGCTATCTCCGTGTCGTTCTTTCCCGCGTAGTACGCGGATATGAGGCGTGCAAGCTGGATGGGCTTGAGTTTGGTCTTGAAAAAACCCTGTTCAAGGATCTCCCGCATGACGAGTGCGATCTCTCTCTCCACGGCATCGCGATCCCGGAGTGTCCCGTGGATCTTCTTCATGGGCTCCACGATCTTTGTCTTGCCTGATATGTTAGAGAACAACTGGAGGAGTTCTCGCTTTCTCTTGTCTTCCTGCATGAAGCCTCACTGGCAGATTACCGAATAAGATACCCAGCAATATATTTAATGCTATCCTTTTGCCCGGTATTCACCGGAATATTTCCGGAACGGGCCATGATCTGATGAGATGGTTCTCTTTCTACAAATATTTTATGGGTCGGAAAAATATCCGGAATCCCGCACAGTTTTTGTGGCAGCAGCGCGAGATATAAGAAGAGTGACCCTGTGCCCATGAGTGATATTTACGATGCGATAATGGACCTTGCGAAGCGGAGGGGGTTCATCTGGCCGACATCCGAATGCTACGGATCGGTTGCCGGCTTTATCGATTACGGCCCGCTCGGTGCGATGATGAAACGTCGTATCGAGGATGTATGGCGGGAGTTCTACGTCGTGCGGGAGGGCTTCTACGAGATCGAGTGCCCGACCATCGGCCAGGAAGAGATATTCATCGCCTCGGGTCATGTGAAGGGATTTTCCGACAAGATGTGCCAGTGCCCTCACTGCAGGGAGTACCTGCGGGCCGACCACATTGTCGAAGGAGCGGGAATACCCGGGGCATCCTCGATGGGCACCGAAGAGCTTGCCCGCCTGCTCCGCGACCTCCCCTGCCCGGCCTGCAGCGAGCGGCTAGGCGAGGTCGAGGTCTACACTTTCAACCTGATGTTTGAGACATCCATCGGGCCGGGCTCGCAGCGGAAGGGGTACCTCAGGCCGGAGACTGCCCAGGGGATGTTCACGGACTTTTCGCGGCTCCTCCGGTTCTTTCGCGACAGGCTCCCCTTCGGTGCGGTCCAGATCGGGAAATCGTACCGGAACGAGATTTCACCCCGGCAGGGGATGATCCGCCTCCGGGAGTTCACGCAGGCCGAGGCGGAGATTTTCGTCCACCCGGAAAGAAAGGAGCACCCCCGTTTCTCCCGCTACAGCAGCTACCGCATGCCGTTCCTCGGGATCCGGCAGCAGCAGGAGGGGTCTCCTGCCGTCGAGATGACCATGCAGGAGGCTGTGGATGCCGGCGTCGTCGCCCACAGCTTCATCGCCTATTACCTTGCACTCACCCACGACCTCCTTGTCACCATCGGGGTGAGGCCTGATCGGCTCCGTTTCCGCCAGCACCTCCCCGACGAGAGGGCCCACTACGCAATGGACTGCTGGGATGCAGAGGTCTACTCCGAGAGGTTCGGGTGGGTCGAGACCGTCGGCATCGCCGACCGGACCGACTACGATCTACGGGCCCACGAGAAGCAGAGCGGGGAACGGTTCTCGGTCTTCATCCCCTATCCCGTCCCCCGGAGAGAGAGGAGAAAGAGAGTCGTCCCCCGCATGGGAATGCTTGGCCCGCGGTTCAGGGACAGGGCAAAGGCAGTGGCAGAAGCACTGGAGGCGTCCGCTCCCGCAGAGGGAGGTATCACGGTGCACGTGGGCGGAGAGGATCTCTTCATCCCGCCAGACCTCTACGAGATCCGGGAAGAGGAGGTCGAAGTCCCCGGAGAGGAGGTGACGCCCCACGTTATCGAGCCCAGTTACGGTATCGACAGGATGATCTACGCTGTCCTCGAGCACAGTTACGCCGAGGAGACCGTCAGGGACGAGGAACGCCGTGTCCTGCGCCTACCGCCCCGCATCGCACCTGTCCAGGTGGCAGTCTTTCCCCTCATGAACCGCGACGGACTGCCCGAGATCGGGCACGAGATCATGGAGGATCTTGCGTCGGAGGGAATCGTTGCCGAGTTCGACGATTCAGGGGCAATCGGGAGGAGGTACAGGCGGCAGGACGAGATCGGGACACCGTTTGCGATCACCGTGGATTACCAGACGCCCGGGGACGGCACCGTGACGCTCCGGGACAGGGACAGCATGGAGCAGGTCAGGGTCCACAGGAGAGAGATCCCTGTACTCATCGGCCAGCTCATCAGGGGCCGGACGACGTTTGCACGTCTCAAATCCCCATGACAGCGATCTCCCACCCGTACATCGCACCCGGGACCCTGGATTCGCGGGCATACCAGCTCTCGATCGCGATGAGAGCGCTCGAGGAGAACACGATGGTCGTCCTTCCGACAGGCCTTGGGAAGACCGCAATCGCCCTCCTTGTCGCTGCTTCCCGCCTCTACAACCTCGGTGGGAAAGTCCTCATGCTCGCGCCGACAAAACCGCTCGTCGAGCAGCACCTCCGCTTCTTCCGGCAGTTCCTCTCCCTCCCCGGGCAGGACGGGGGCACGTTTGCCATGTTCACCGGCGAGACCCCTGCGTCCGAGAGGGCCATGGCATGGAAGGCCGCAAGGGTTGTTCTTGCAACCCCGCAGGTCATCAAGAACGACGTCCTCTCCGGGAGCTACGACCTCTCCGATGTCGTGCTGGTCATCTTCGATGAATGCCACAGGGCGGTCGGGAACTACGCCTATGTCTTTTTGGCCCAGCGGTACCTTGAGACCGCACGCTCTCCGCTCGTCCTCGCGATGACGGCCTCGCCGGGCGGCGAGAGAGAGAAGGTCGAAGAGGTCTGCAGGAACCTTGGCATCACCCGTATCGAGAGCAGGACAGAGAGCGACCCCGATGTCGCACCTTACGTCCACGAGAGGGAGATCGAGATCATCCAGGTCGACCTGCCCGACGAACTGAAGAAGGCGACGGGCGACATCAACCTCCTGATCGACTCCCGTCTTGCCAGCCTCCGCTCCCTCGGCTTCCTGGTTCCCCCACGCCAGCAGCTCTCGATGAAAGCCCTCAATGCACTCAATGCCCAGGTCCAGCAGAAGATACAGGACAGGGACTCCTCAGGGTACATGGGAGCATCCCTGTACGCAGAGCTGATGAAACTCCGGCATGCCGCCGGGCTCGCTGAGTCGCAGGGGAGCCGGGTCTTCTGCCAGTACATCAACCGGCTGTTTGCCGAGGGGAGCAGCAGCGGAAGTCCGAAATCTGCCGCCCGGCTGGCAAAGGATCCTGTCTTCATCAGGATCCTCGAACGCTGCATCTCCTGGAAGGAAGAACTCCACCCGAAGCTTGGTATCCTTGCAGGGGTCGTCGGGGAGCAGCTCGAGACCTCCCCGGAGAGCAGGATCATCGTCTTTGCAACGTACCGCGACATGGTCCAGCAGATCGTCGATTTCCTCTCGGAACGTGGCATCCCCTGCCAGAGGTTTGTCGGGCAGGCGGCAAGGGACACGGAGAAAGGACTTACGCAGAAGAAGCAGATCGAGGCCATCAGGAAGTTCCGGGAAGGGGATTTCCGGGTCCTCGTCGCGACATCCGTCGGGGAGGAGGGGCTCGACATCCCCTCGACCGACCTCGTCGTCTTCTACGAGGCGGTGCCATCCGAGATCCGGAGCATCCAGAGGAAGGGGAGGACGGGGAGGAGTGGCAGGGGAAGAATCGTCGTTCTCGTCACGAAGGGGACGACCGACGAGGTTTTCCGGTACGTGAGCCAGAGCCGCGAGAGATCGATGCTCTCCGGGATACGTCGCATGCACCACGGGGGGCTCCCCTTCGAGACACAATCGCGGCTCAACCCCTCCGACCAGTCCTCCATCGGCGATTTCAATGGGAAGGGCCCTGTAATCAGGGTGGACGACCGCGAGACCTCGTCGCGGGTTGTCGAGGTTCTGAGCACCCTCCCGGTCACCCTCGCGATCGGACGGCTCTCCTCGGGGGATTACGCAATCGGGGACAGAATACTCGTCGAGAGGAAGACAGTCCGCGACTTCCTGGACACGCTTGTTGACCGTGACCTCTTCTCGCAGCTGAAAACCCTTGCGGAGAGTGCCCCCCGTCCTGTCCTGATCATCGAGGGAACCGAGGATCTCTATACGGTCAGGGACATCCACCCGAATGCGATACGGGGAACCCTCGCTGCCATTGCCGTTGACCTCGGTATCTCTGTCCTCTTCTCCCGCAACGAGGAAGACACTGCCCAGATCCTTTCCGTTCTCGCGAGGCGGGAGGAGGGAGGAGACCGGGAGCGGACACTCCCCCTCCGGAAATCGGGTCATTCGTCCCGTGACCATGCAGAGCTGATCATCGCTTCCTTCCCGGACATCGGACTGAAACAGGCACGGGCTCTCCTCGAGCACTTCGGGTCAGTCCAGGCCGTGATCAATGCCACCGAGGAGGAACTTGTCAGGGTCAAGGGGATCGGAAAGGAACGGGCAAAAAAGATCTTCGAGATCTCCCGCAGGCCCTACCGCTGACCGGGCCCGTCAGAGAGTCTCACGAAGGCATCCACGCCGGCAAGGACGGCTTCCATGAGAATCTTTGCCCGGAGCGGGTCGTCTTCTGCAGCAGCCTTCTCGCAGAGGTTTATGACGGCCCGTTCCAGAGCTTTTCTCATCCCTTCACCCTGCAGCCCTGCCGGTTCTCTCTCCTTCTCCTGTCCGGCAGGTGAGACAAGGGCCCCTTCTCCCTTCCCTGTTCCTTCTCCCTTCCCTGATTTTTCTTCCTCTCTTTCGCGGCAGACCACGCAGAGATTCTTCCCCCTGATCTCGAAGAGCGGGCAGCCACACGCCGGGCACGTGGCAGAGAGCATCTTTCCCCCCTTGAGGAGATAGCGGGCCATGATTTCGTCTTCGCGCGTCATGGATCGTTCCATCCCCGGAAATTTCCGCGGTCTGCCATTATTTCTGCCACCGACATTTCGCATGGTTTATATGAGTTGCCCACTATATAAGTAGTGGTTCAAGAATGACTCGTTATTGATGAGTTTTTCATGTCCGACACCGGAGGGGATTGTCATGACCAACCCTGAGAAGACCATCGAGAATTGCATCCAGATGCTGCAGCACATCATGGATGACAGCACAATACCACGAAATATCCGGAGGGTCGCAGACGAGACCCGCCAGCTCCTGATGAACAATTCCAAGAAATCCGGGCTCCGTGCAGCCGAGGCGATCTCCAAGATCGATGAGATCAGCAATGACCCAAACATGCCCGTCCATGCAAGGACCCGGATCTGGGAGCTCGTCTCCCAGCTGGAGACCATCCCTCTGGACTAGACACTTTTTTCCCCCAAAAAAAAGGGAAATCCGTTGCCCCCCGGCGGGCAGTGCAGAATGGAACAATCGCACTGCAGAAATCCACTCCTTACCCTTTTTCAGGGCATGACTGTGAGGATGATTGTCCTGTCCCTGCCCTTCCTGACGTCGAGCTCCAGGAGGACGACCTGCTGCCATGTCCCGAGTGCCGGCTCGCCGTTCTCCACGGGGATGGTGAGGGACGGCCCGACGATGGCAGCCTTCACGTGGGAACGGCCGTTTCCATCTCCCCATGCCCCGTCATGGGCATAAGGAATGGTATCGGGAGCGATCACGGAGAGAGCACGGGCCAGGTCCTTGAGAACTCCATCCTCGTACTCGATCGTGGTCACGGCCGCAGTCGATCCTGTGACAAAGACATTGACCAGTCCCTCGCGGACCCCGCCTGAACGGACGGCGTCTCTCACGTGCGGGGTAAGGTCAACGATATCGCCTTCCCCCTTCGTCTTCTGGTGGATTCTTGTCCGGTACATCAGGGAAAAGAGGGACTGGCAGGGGAATGAACCTATCGGGAAAAAAGCTTAGGGGGCCTTTCGGGAGATCCCCGGAAAGCAAAAAAAAGGTTACTCCTCCATCTCGGGCCGCAGGATCGCGAAGCCGACGACGCGGTCGCCCTCCTCCATCTTCATGATCCGGACACCCCGGGTACTCCTCTTCTGGATCGAGATCTCCGAGACCTTGGTCCTGATGACAATCCCCGATGCGCTCATCAGGATGATCTCGTCGTTCTCCGAGACTGCCTTTGCATCCACGACACCGCCCCGGAACTCCGTCAGGATGTTGCGAACACCCATGGTTCCCCTCCCGTGACCGTGGAACTCCCCGAACTCCGTCCTCTTGCCGTAACCGCTCTCCGTGACCGTCAGGAGGTGGTCCTTCTCGACGAGGGATATGGCCCGCAGGTCGTCATTCCCCCTCATCCGGATCCCGATCACGCCCGTTGCACCCCGGTGGTGCTGCGTCACAGCCGACTCGGGGAACCGGAGGCTCTGGCCTTTCCGGGTGGTGAGGATGACGTCGCGCTTCCCGTCTGTGATCTTCACGTCGACGAGCTCATCACCTTCCCGGAGGTTCATGGCGATGATCCCGCTCGAGCGGGGACGGGAGAACTCCTCGAGCGGGACGCGGAGGACCATCCCCTTCCGGGTGGCAAAGAAGAGGAACCTGTCCGGCGAGAACTCCCGTACCGGGATCACCGCGGTGACCTTCTCGTTGTCCAGGTTGAGGAGGTTGACGATTGCCTTGCCCCGGCTCGTGCGGGATCCCTCGGGGATGTCGTACACCTTGAGCCAGTAAGCCCTCCCCGTTGTCGTGAAACAGAGGAGGTAATCGTGGGTGTTTGCGACAAAGACATCGGTCACGTAATCCTCCTCCTTCGTCGACATGCCGATGATCCCGCGCCCTCCCCGCCTCTGCTGGCGGTATGCATCGAGATCCATCCTCTTGATGTAGTTGAGAGAAGTGAGGGAGACGAGCACCTGTTTGTCCTCGATCAAGTCTTCCCTCTCCAGCTGGGTGACCTCCTGCGATATCCGGGTGCGCCGGGCGTCACCGTACTTCGCTTCGATCGCGACCAGTTCCTTCTTTATCTCCCGCCTGATGTTCTTCTCGTCGGCAAGGATCTCTGATAGGCGCTCTATCTCCCGCAGGAGGTCGTCTCTCTCGTCCTGTATCTTCTTCTGCTCGAGCGCCGCGAGCCTGCGCAGTTGCATCTGGAGAATGGCTGCAGCCTGTGGCTCGTCGAGCCCGAAACGGGAGATCAGTGTCTCCTTTGCGCTGTCCGCAGTCTCGGATGCCCTGATCGCAGCGATCACCTCATCGATGCGGGCGAGCGCAAGGAGCAGCCCTTCGAGGATGTGAACCCTTTCCTGCGCCTTCTTCCTGTCATACTCGCTCCTGCGGCGGATCACCTCGACACGGTGGGCGATGAACTCGCGGAAGATGCCTGTCAGGGAGAGGACACGCGGCTGGTTCTCGACGATGGCAAGGTTGATGATGCCAAACGTGCTCTCGAGCGCCGTGTGCTTGTACAGCTGGTTGAGGATAATCGCACCGGATGCTCCTCTCTTCAGGTCGATGACGACCCGGAGACCTTCCTTGTCGGACTCGTCCCGGATATCGGAGATACCCTCGATCTTCTTCTCCTTGACGAGGTCCGCGATGGTCTCAATGAGCCGTGCCTTGTTGACCTGGAACGGGATCTCGGTGATGATGATGCGCTCACCACGGCTTCCCCGGTCCTCGATCTCGGCTACGCCCCGGATAACGACTTTCCCCTGCCCGGTGAGATAGGCACTCCTGATTCCTTCCGTGCCCATGATGATGCCGCCGGTGGGAAAATCCGGGCCGGGCAGGTGCTGCATGAAGACCTCCAGGGGAGCGTCCGGCGTATCGATGTACTGGACGATCGCGTTGCAGACCTCGCGCAGGTTGTGCGGCGGCATGTTTGTCGCCATGCCGACGGCGATCCCGCTCGAGCCGTTGATGAGGAGGTTTGGAACCTTGGCCGGGAGGACGACGGGTTCGTTCAAGGACTCATCGAAGTTGGGTGTGAAAGCAACGGTCTCCTTCTCGATATCGTGGAGGAGCTCCTCGGCGAGCGGGTTGAGCCTGACCTCGGTGTACCGCATCGCGGCCGGGGCGTCCCCGTCGATGGACCCGAAGTTCCCCTGGCCCTCGATCAGGGGATAGCGATAGGTGAAGGGCTGGGCCATCTTGACGATCGTGTCGTAGATGGCAGCGTCTCCGTGGGGGTGGTACTTCCCCATGACATCTCCGACAACGCGGGCACTCTTCTTGGTGGGCTTGTCATGGGTGTTTCCCATCTCCCACATCGAGAAGAGCGACCTCCTGTGGACCGGCTTCAACCCGTCCCTCACGTCGGGGATGGCCCTCCCGATGATGACACTCATCGCGTAGTTGATGTAGGAGGTCTTCATCTCCTCCTCGATGTTCACCGGGATGACCTTGCTCGCGGGCTCCTGCCCGGCAGTCGCAGGGATGCCTGTCAGCTCAGATGTCAAGGTTCGTCACCTCGCGGGCATGGCGCTTGATGAAATCGCGGCGGGCGGTCACGTCCTCGCCCATCAGCTTCTCGAATATCTCGCTTGCAAAACCTGCATCCTCGATCGTGACCTGCTTTAAGACGCGGGTCTCGGGGGCCATCGTCGTGTTCCACAGCTGCTCTGCGTTCATCTCGCCAAGGCCCTTGTAACGCTGCACCGTCACCCCTTTCTCGCCGAGCTCTTTGACGATCTCCTTCATCTCCTCTTCCCGGAATGCATACCTCTCCACCTTACCCTTAGCAACCCGGAAGAGAGGTGGCTGGGCGATGTAGACGAACCCCTCCTCGATCAGCCTCTTCATGTACCGGAAGAAGAACGTCAGGAGGAGCGTCCTGATGTGGGCGCCGTCCACGTCGGCATCGGTCATCAGGATGACCCGGTGGTAGCGGGCCTTCTCCGGGTCGAACTGCTCCCCTATCCCTGTCCCGATGGCCGAGATGAGGGCCTGGATCTCGGCATTCTTGAGGATCTTGTGCTGGGTTGCCTTCTCGACGTTGAGGATCTTTCCCCGGAGCGGGAGGATTGCCTGGAACCGGCGGTCACGCCCCTGCTTTGCCGAACCTCCTGCAGAATCCCCTTCCACGATGTAAATCTCGCTCCTCGCAGGATCCCGCTCCGAGCAGTCGGCAAGTTTCCCGGGAAGACCTGTTGTCTCGAGCGTGCTCTTCCGCCGGGCCAGCTCGCGGGCGTTTCTCGCTGCCTCCCGGGCCCTCGCGGCGGTCAGGACCTTCTCCACGATCGCGGAGAGGACGCGGGGGTTCTCCTCGAAGTAGTCCGAGAGAGACTGGTACACGAGCGAGTCCACGATGCCCTTGACATTGCTGTTGCCGAGGCGCATCTTCGTCTGGCCCTCGAACTGGGGATTTGCGATCTTGACGC
Organism: uncultured Methanolinea sp.; assembly: GCA_964431125.1. Classification (GTDB taxonomy): domain Archaea; phylum Halobacteriota; class Methanomicrobia; order Methanomicrobiales; family Methanospirillaceae; genus Methanolinea_A. The sequence goes on from CAYSII010000012.1 coordinate 27,010, forward strand.
TGACGATTGCTGTCAGGCCCTCGCGGACGTCCTCACCCCGGATCGAGAGTCCTGACTCCTTGATCAGGTTGTTTTTGCGGGCAGAGTTGTTGACCGCCTTTGTTATCGCACTCCGGAACCCTTCGAGATGCGTCCCGCCCTCCCGCGTGTTCACGCTGTTGACGTACGAAAAGATCTGCTCCGAGTATCCCGTCGTGTACTGGAGGGCAACCTCGATCTCGGTCATGGACTCCGGGTCGTTCTTCTTCAGGAAGATGACGTCCGGGTGGAGTGTCTCGGACCCTGTGTTGAGGAAGCGGACGTATTCTGCGATTCCCCCCTCGTAGTGGAACTTCTCGCTGTCCCCGGTCCGCTCGTCCGCAAGCGATATGGAGATGCCTGCGTTGAGGAAAGCCAGTTCACGCAGCCTATGGGCAAGGATATCGTAGTCGAAGCGGACCGTCTCGAAGATTGTCTCGTCCGGGAGAAACGTAATCAGGGTCCCGGAGAGCCGGTTTCCAAATTTCTCGAGGAATTCCGACCTGTCCGACCCCCGTAATGGCGGCCGTGAGCCGTACCAATTCTGGAACCGGGAGACGAGTTCCTCGAGGCTCTCCTCGCGGGAGGAGAGGGTGCCAGCGACACGGCCCCGTTCAAAGCGCATCTCGTAGATGTTCCCCCCGCGATACACCCGCGCAGTGAGCCACCGCGAGAGTGCATTGACGACAGAGACGCCGACGCCGTGGAGACCCCCGGAGACCTGGTAGGTACTCTTGTCGAACTTGCCTCCCGCGTGCAGCACGGTGAGGACGACCTCAAGTGCACTCTTCTTTGTATTGTTCATCTCGTCGACAGGAATCCCCCTGCCGTTATCAAGGACGGAGATGGACCCGTCGGTATGGACTGTCACCCAGATCGAGGTACAGAAACCGGCAAGGGCCTCGTCGATGGAGTTGTCGACCACCTCGTAGACCAGATGGTGGAGGCCCCGCGTATCCGTGCTCCCGATGTACATTGCGGGGCGTTCCCTGACTGGCTGGAGACCCTCAAGTACCGTTATATGCGAGGCATCATAGGTATCTGCCATTCTCCTCCCCCGTTAAAAAACACATTTCTTGCAGAACGGGCGTCACATAAAGTATTGGACGCACGAGAAGATAAGCCTATTTAGAGAAAAAACAGGTAATTTACTGGAATTCACCGAGGTCAGGATCGCTGATTCCGAGGGCCCTGTCGATGGCAAGGATCAGCCGGTTGATCAGCTTCCTCACCTCTTCTGCCTCCTCCCTGTCCAGCGTCCCGGGCTGGTGCCAGACGATCCTCTTGCGGAGCTTATCCGCGAGCTCCTCGACCTCGGTCCCCCTGAACTGGTCGGGGACGATGAACTCCTCGAGGTGGTCTGCTGCTCCATAGAAAGCCTCCTCGGGCTTTCCGGAGAAATGCTTGCAGATGTGCATGAGATTCGTGATGAAACCCCGTCCGAACGCGCTTGCCATGAGAAAGAGAGAGGCATCCGGGTGGTAAAAGATTGCGATCAGAGCATTCCCTGTGCCGACAACCAGGCAATCACAGGGGTGCAGACGATGACCGGCAGGCAAGCGGCAAGAAAGAGGATGTCCCTCTCCTGAAATGGCTTCTTCCTGATGTACAGGTGGCTCTCGCGGCCGTACCCCCTGCAGAGCATCGCCATGTAGGTCCGCTCGCCCTGCTCGTAGGACCGGAGAAAGAGCGTGCCGATGGTGTAGGCAAGGACGCGGAGGCGGTACCGGTACGGCAGGTTGCGATCGAAAGCAGAGTAACAGCGGGAAAAGAGAGATTCCTTCACCTTCCGTGCGGTATAGCCGAAGACAAAGATGTAGCGGACCATCATGCCGAGGACGAGCGAGAACTCGGCCGGGAGACCCAGTCTTCCGGCCCCCTCGAGAAGGTCAGGGACACGCGTCGTGGACGAGAGGAGGATGATATAGGATATGCAGACGAGGAACTTGACGAGCAGGACGAGCGCGAACTCAACGGACTGCTGGTATATGTGGATTCCAAGGGGAAGGTCTGCAATTGCTGTATAGACCGTGTAATAGGGGTTCTGGACGAAGATCTGGACCGATATGAGGAAGAAACCAAAGGGGATGACCATGACGAGCCTCCGCGCATAGACAAGCGGGGAGAGGCGCGAGAGGGCCCAGAGAAGTGCGAAGAGGAGGAAAAAGACGAGTCCCACCGGGAAGACGACCGGCGAGTAGGGGACTGCCACCATGGCAACGACTGCTGCAAAGCAGAGGATGATCTTTGCCCGGGCATCGAGATCGTGAACCGGACTTTTCCGGGATGCCTGCTTCTCGATGAAGAAGAGATCCTCGATCATCACCTTCTCCCCAATGCCTGCAGGAACGCATCCTTTGCCTCTTCGAACGTGTACGCCATCGGGATATCGACTCCCTCCTCCCGGAGAGCGGCAAGCAGTCGCGGGATCACGGGAACCTGGAGGCGGACCGAAGCGAGCAGGTCGGCCTGTGCAAACACTTCGCTGGAGGTGCCAGCAGCCACGATCCTGCCCCTGTCCATCACGTAGACGAGGTCTGCCATCTCGGGGACGAGGGAGACATCGTGCGTCGAGAAGATGACGGTCATCCCGAGCCTGCTGGAGAGGGCGTTGATGAAGTCCACGATGTCCCGGACTCCGGCCGGATCGAGTCCTGCAGATGGCTCGTCGAGGACGAGCACCTGGGGTTCCATCGCGATTATCCCTGCGATTGCAACCCTCTTCTTCTCCCCTCCGGAGAGATGATGGGGCACGCGGTCCCGGAGGTGTGCGATTCCCACGACACGGAGCGCCTCTTCCACCCTGTGGCGGACTGTCTCCTCGTCGAGGCCGAGGTTCAGGGGGCCGAATGCCACGTCCTGTTCGACAGTCGGTGAGAAGATCTGGTCATCGGGGTTCTGGAAGACCACGCCAACGAACTTGCGCACTTCCCTGACATTTTTCCGCGTCACAGGTTCGCCACGGACGAGCACGGTGCCCGACGTCGGCTCCAGGATCCCGTTGAAATGCTTGAAGAGTGTGCTCTTTCCGGCCCCGTTCGGTCCAATGACTGCAATCCGCGTCTTGCGGGGCGCAATGAAGTTCACCCGGTCAAGCCCCGTCACATTTCCGGGGTATATGTAGGAGAGCTCCCTCGTCTCGATCAGATGCATGGACGTGACGTACCCCCGGCATGTGGGTTGGAGAAAAAGAAATAGGTATTCTTTTATTCCGGCCGTGAAAGTGCCCTGCCGAGGCCGAATGCAATGGCCAGCACGAGGAGGGTCCCGATCACGATGGCGAGCGCCTCGCCTACCTTCGAGAGCCCCTCGATCGCGTAGTCAGGGAACGGTGCCTCGAACGAGAAGGTGTTACCCGTTATCTCCTGCACCTGTTCCTCGGCTGCTCCTGCAGCATCCTCGTCAAGCTCCGTCCCGTGGATCTCCTTTGCCCCGAAGATTCCAAAGAAAGCACTCTCGAGGCCGTCCGGGTTGCCCGATGCGATGAACGGGGCCGCAACCGCAATGACGAGCGCAATGATCACACCGAAGACGAGGAGGTTGTCCCTCTCCATCAGGCAGTCACCCCCGATTCGCGCGAGAGGATGTCAGGGCGGGCAGAAGCTATCAGGAAGAGGGCGATGGCAGTCAGGGCACCCTCGATGACGCCGATAACAGCATGGTAGAGGCCCATGGAGAAGAGACCCAGTCCGAGGGGGAACGTTCCGGCAAGGGCCATCTCCACGGCACAGGCAAGCGCTGCAACGAAGAGCGAGAGCCACGCCGCCGCGAAGGCTGCAGGATAGGGATTTTTCAGGACCCTGTTTAATCCCTTGTAGCTAAAGAACCCGACGAAGCCGCCAATGACACCCATGTTGATGATGTTTGCTCCCATCACGGTGATACCGCCGTCACCAAACAGGACACCCTGCACGATCAGGACGAGCGTGAGGACAAAGACTGCGGCAAAGGGTGACCCGAGGACGATGGCGGCAAGGGCTGCCCCCATCATGTGGCCGCTCGTCCCCCACGGGATCGGGACGTTGATGGCCTGGATGGCAAAGATACCTGCCGTGAGGACTGCCACGAGGGGCACCTTCTCTTCGCGCATCTCTGCCCGTGCCCACCGGAGGGAGAGGGCAATGAAGACGAGGGCAACGAGCCAGTACACCGCTGCCTGGAGGAGGGGTATGAAAGAATCCGGAATATGCATTCTCAACACCTTGTTAATACAAATATATATGCCTGTTTTACTTATTCGTTAAAAAAAGTTATTGTTATGTTTTTTTAATACCATTGAACGCAATATTGTTCCAAGAAGAGGAAAGAGTTCAGGCCTCGTAAGAAGCCTGCGCACGATCCTGCCGGGCCGATCCATGTCTCCAAGGGCAACGATCTCGCTGATAATGGCAGGATCACCAAGTGCCCTGATGATTTCTGCGATCTCCACTGGCTCCAGCCTGCGGCGCATCTCGAAGAGGCGGAGGCCGAGAGAGAGCTCGCGCCCGAAGTCATCCATCCACGCCCTCTCGTACCGTGACAGGATCCTGTCGTCGTACGTTTTCCTCTCCAGTGCCTCGCCGATGACGCGAGATGCGTGTTTTGCGGCCCGGACACCCGTGTAGACCCCGCCACCCGAGGTGGGCTTGGCCATCCCTGCCGCATCCCCCACGAGGAGGGTGCGGTTCCCGTACGTCCGGGGCCGCGGCCCGATGGGGATTGCACCGCTCACGAGGTGGATTGTGGCCTGCTGCCCGTCTCCCCTGAAGGGTTCGATGAAGCGCCTGAATCGCGGAAGGACATCCCGGAGACCCGCAAGCCCCACGCGTGCCCTCCCATGCCTGAGGGGGATTGCCCACCCGAAGAAGTCCGGCGATGCGTCCGGGTGGATCTCGACGGAACCTTCCTCCATCCGGTGGATTATATCTGCCTGGAGCCCGGCGAGGATATACCGCGGGCGCGGCATTCCCATCTCGCGCGCGACCCGGCTTGCTGCTCCATCAGCGCCGACGAGGATCCGGAAGGAGATCTCCTCCCTTCCCCTGGCACCCCGCGTCAGGATGGCAGAGTCGCTCCTCCGGAAGAACGCCGTCTTCATCCTGATCTCGGCTCCGGCACGGGCAGCACGTTCCAGCATCTCCCGGTCGAGAGCTGCCCTGTCGACGACATGTGCCCGGGGCACTCCTGCATCGAAGGAGAGTACGGGGCCAAGCGACGAGACGACGCGTGCGCCGCTCACCGTCGAGATAATACACGAGCGCGAGACGCTGCACTCCTCGAATGCGGCAAGGGAGAGGAGACCTGCGCACTGGACAGGAATTCCTGCAGAAGCGTGCTCCTCGATGAGACAGACCGAGAGGCCCTGCTCTGCACAGAGGCGTGCACACGTGCTCCCTGCCGGGCCGCCACCGACGACTGCCACATCGAAGTTCCTCCGCATGGTTCTCCCATCCCTAGGTTACGCACGCGGCTGTATCAAGGGATCTGGGGGGAGGAGGGCGCAAGCGGGGGCGCTGGCCGAAGTGTTGCATCTCCGTCGGGGACCGGGGGTGGATATCCCTGGCCCGGGTATCCGGGGGCCTTTCCCCTCACACCCATTTTTCTCCTTGCAGGCGGATACATTCTCCCACAGATGGAGAACGAGCCGCAATTTGCCTACAAGCAGTGCATCATCGTGCGAGGCGACATCCGGATGAGCTGCGGGAAGACCTGCGCACAGGTTGCCCATGCCGCCGTCACTGCATACGAGCGGGCCGACGCAGCGACAAGGAAGAAGTGGTTCCAGGAAGGCCAGAAGAAGGTGGTCCTCAAGGTCCCCGGCGAGAGGGACCTCCTTGAATTGAAGAGCCTTGCAGAACATGCCGGAATATCGACAGGGCTTGTCCAGGACGCCGGGTTGACCGAGATACCCCCGGGCACGGTCACTGCGCTCGGTCTGGGGCCCGCAAAGACAGGGGATCTCGACCGGATCACAGGTTCCCTCCCCCTCCTGTGATGGTGAAGGCAGGATTCACGCTTTACGACCGGAATACCTCCCAGATAACCAAGAGAGCAGACGATGAGAGAGAGCCCCCATCCCCTCGAAAAGTTCCTCGGGATGCGCTGCTATGCCAGCAACACCCCGGGGATCGGGGGCAGGCTGCGGGAGAGTGCAGAGGACTTTGCGGTGGACGAGGTTTCTTTTCTGCCCGGGAACGAGGGGCCGTACCTCGTCTGCCGCCTGACAAAGAAGAACTGGGAGATGCAGCGGGCCGCGCGCGAGATAGCGCGGCAGCTTGGCATATCCCACCGCCGGGTCTCGTGGACGGGGACAAAAGACACCCATGCGCTCACCTCCCAGCTGATCGC
>CAYSII010000012.1:33454-39161 GCA_964431125.1 uncultured Methanolinea sp.
GTCCTCGCCTACGAGCGGGCGATGCTCCACCACCTTGCATCGCACCCGGACGATTACAGGGGAGCGCTCGGCTCCCTCCCACCCCGGCTCCTCTCCCTCTTCGTGAGTGCGTTCCAGTCATACCTCTTCAACTGCACGCTCTCGTCCCGGATGGAGAGGCACGGCGATGACTTTCTCATCCCCCACCCCGGCGACAGGCTCCTCTTCTCCGACGAAAAAGAGGATGTCGTCACATCCCCGATGCTCGCAGCCGCCCGCACCATGGCCTCCCGGGGGCGGTGCCGGGTTGCGATCATGATCCCCGGCTCCCGGACTGTCCAGCCGTCCGGCGAGGACGACAGGGAGATGGCCCTCCTCCTCGAGAAGCACGGGATCTCCCCCGCAAGCTTTGCCCATGCATCCACTATCGTGGGAACGCGGTACGACGGTGCGCTCCGGGCGGCGGCAATCGCCCCGGAGATCTCATGGTCCATCTCCGGGCGGGACGTCTCGCTCTCCTTCACCCTCGGCCCGGGCACCTACGCGACGACCGTCTGCAGGGAGTTCATGAAGGCCGACCCCGCCCGGATGGCCTGACCGGATATCGGACGCTTTTCATCGAGCGGCCAGTTTCCGTGCACCCTCGATCGCGTCATTGAGGTTCCCCAGTTCGTCAACGAGACCTGCTGATAGGGCATCCTGTCCGCGGAAGACGCGTCCATCCTCGATCGCACTCCGGTTGACCGGACGTGCGGCAAGGAATGCAGGAAAGAGGGTAACTGCAAGAAGTATTGGGGACCAGGGGATATTTTCTCTTTCAGGAAGTGGACTTTTCTCCACCAGCTCCCCTTTCCTTCTCCGTGTAGAGAACCCGCCATTCCGTGACAAGGTTTGTGCCGCACATATAGTGCTTCAGGAGAGAGAGGCGGATCATCTGGGACTCGTCCTCGATGTGCATCCCGCCGACGAGCGATGGCGTATCCGCGCCTCCGACGATGAAGGGGAGGTGGATCAGCCGGATCTCGTCGACGAGGCGGTGATGGAGCATGTGCCAGTTGAGCGTCGGTCCTCCCTCGAGCATCAGCCGGCGGACCCCGAACTCATCATGCAGCCTCTCCATGAGGAGGGGCAGGTCGACCCTGTCCTCTCCTGTCACGACGACTGATACCCCCCTCTTTGCAAGCATCGCAACCTTCTCTTCCGGGGCCCGGGAAGAGACTGCAATCACCGTGGGCGCATCGGGCCCGAGCACGTTTGCATCCGGCGGGATGTCTGCCATGCTGCTGGGAATGACGCGGATGGGACTCCTCCCGGGGACCAGCCGGACCGTCAGGAAAGAATTGTCTATCTGTATCGTCCGGGAGCCGACCATGATTGCATCATACTCGGCCCGCGTCCTGTGCAGGAGGATCTCGGTGGCATGGTCCATGTACTTCATCAGTATCTTGCTCGACGCTCCCTTCTTGAGGGTGAGCTTCCCATCCACCGTGATCTCTGACATCATCAGGACATGCGGCCTTTTCATCTTCGGGGGCACAGAATCTCCCGCCACAGAGAACAGTATCGTTCTGCTCTGATATAGAAGTTCCCGCCGGAGTGAGATCATGGTTCCGGGAATTTTTGGGAAAATCCGGGCATTTTTATCTGAATTGACGGGGACAGACAGAGAATGATAAATATTATCCGCAGTCCCTGCGTGGTACTTAGGCATGAATATTACCGCCCTCCGGCCACGTTTCATGCGGTATATCGAGCCGGTGGCAGCACTCTTTTCGCGGGCAGGTTTTTCCGCAAACCAGGTCTCCTTTCTTGCACTTGCCTCTGGGATCCTGTGTGCATTCCTCTTCTCCTTCCGGATGTTTCTTGCAGGCAGCATCGCCCTGGCCATCTCTGTCCTGCTCGACCTTGTCGATGGATCGGTTGCCCGCCAGACATCGACGCAGTCCCGTTTCGGGGCGGTCTTTGACTGGATCGTGGACAAGTACGTTGATGCTCTCGTCATCCTGGGGATAGGTCTCTCCGGGATCCCTGTCATCACGCGGTTTCTCCCCCTCCCCCTGACTGCCGACTTCTTCGTGGTTGCCCTTGCCATCACCGGTTCCCTGATGAACACCTTCATCAAGCCGGTGGTCTACGCCGAGATCGGGTACCGGGAGAGGGTCGATGGGAAGATCGAGGACCCCCTCGAGGGCGTCGGTTTCTTCGGGAGGCCCGAGACCTGCCTCGTTCTCCTTGCCGGGGGAATTTCGGGGTTCATCTGGCTCTCGGTCATCATCATCGCGATCTGCACGAATCTCTCGGCTATCCAGAGGATTCTCTACCTCTACCGAACGCTTTCCTGATGTCCCGGAGATAGAGGTCAACGAGATCCATTGCAAACCGGGCAAGGTCCGGGATAATGGAGAAGAGCCCCCATGCTATCCCGATAAGGAGCAGGAGGGCGAGGCCCTCTGCTATCACGTTGTGGGCCCAGAAGAAGCTCTCGTAGCCTATCTCCCCGTTCCCTGCGATCTCCGGAAGGTAGGGGAACCACTGCTCGGAGTAGGCAATGATGACCCCGACGTTCCTTGCGATGTTGAGGATGTAGATGACCGGGACGACGAGGAGGAACGAGAGCACTTTCTGGCGAAATGTCGTCCTGACGGCACTGACCACGCCGAGCATGATGGCGATTGCCTGGACACCCGTGCAGGCAAGGATGATCTCGACCCGGAAGCCATTCCTCGAGACCAGGTTCCATGCAAGCCGGTCGGCGGGATAACCGAGCAGGGCAAGGACTGCCGCTGTCTGGTCAACGACGACTCCAATCAGCCAGTCGTGGAGTGGCGTGTAGGCAAAGGGTGCATAGATCAGGAATGCGACGGCTGCAGCGCGGGAGAGCTGCAGGACGAGCTGTTCTCCGGCAAGGAGGTGCCGTGCCGTGATCACGAGGAAGGGGATGGCAAGCACTGCAAGGACGGGGTAGAGGATGTTGTTGATGGAGAGGTAGTAGGGGATCTCTGCAAAGAGGAAGAGGACAACCCCTGTCCACCCGAGAATGGCACACCAGTTCCGGAGACGCCACGGTACCAGGAATGCGAGGAAAAAGATGCATGAAAAGAGGATAAGGAGTTCCTTCATCCCATCTAGATGGTCTTTTCCGGGAGAAAAAAGGTACCATCCAAAAACCCGAAAGAACCCTGATCCGGGAGGAGAAAAGGCCGGTTTACCCTTTCTTTTGCACTTCCTTTCCTTTTTCAGGATACGTATTTATCCAAGCTTTAATCTCGAATAAAGGTGCATTTATTGCCTGATGTTCTGTCCTGAATGCGGAAGCCTGATGATCTCGTCTGCAGGTCAGCTGAAGTGCCGGAAATGCGGTTATATCAGGAATATCGAGAAGAAGGACCAGATGCAGATCAGGAGAACGCGCCGCGAGAAGGAGATAGTCATCGTCGAGGAGGAGGGATCCGTCCGCACGCTCCCGACAATCGCGGTGAAGTGCCCCAAGTGCGAGCACAACCTCGCCTTCTGGTGGCTCCGCCAGCTCCGGGCCGCCGACGAGAGCGAGGTCCGGTTCTTCCGCTGCTGCGAGTGCGGGCACACCTGGCGGGAATACGACTGATTATCCGGCCCACCCTTCTCTTTATCGTGCTTTCTCCCTGTTTCCCCCTGCCACTCCGACCGCCTGCACCTGCAGGGAGAGGGACATATCCTGTGAGAGATCCCTGCTGGTGAGCGCAGGCGGCTACAGCATAACTGTGACGGATGTCCCCTTCCTTCCCATCAGAAAGAGAAAAACCCGTCACCCCGGGGGACACCCCGGCGGCAGGGTATATTGAAAAGAGCGGTGGATTGAATGAGCCTTCGAAAATGGAGATGGCCTGTCAGGACCCCTCATCGCCGGAAGGAAAATGCCAGTAAAAAGAGGGTTCACATTTCCGGGATGACCCGGCACAAAGACCCTGTCAGGGATTCCCCACATATCTCCTGAAACCAGGTGAACCCCCTCATCCCGTCTTTTTCCTCTTCAGTGCATCGATCCTGACTTTCGGGTGGTGGTACCTCTTCCGGCCCTCGGTCTTCTTTCCGGCCTGTATCGCGTTTGCGGGGCAGAGCTGGATGCAGGCCATGCACTGTTCGCAGCGGTGGAGCCAGACCGGGCGCCCGTTCTCCATCCGGATATTCTCCACCCAGCAGACGTCGGCGCAGGTATGGCAGGAGATGCACCGGTCGTCGACCGAGAAGTTCCGGTCAGCCCCGTGCACTCCCCTGATGAACCGGGGATACATGAGGGCGCGAATGAGCGCCGCAACCGGCGACCATGCCGGTTTCTCGCAGATGCAGCCCTTCACCCTGCCTGCGATCTCGTCGATCCGGCGTTCTGCATCCCTGATGGTCTTCTCGATTTTTTCCTGGTCCGGGGAATCGTACATCAGGATGTAATTTCCGGGCATCCTGATGGAGAAACCCGCATCGAGACCTCTCCTGCCGGGCCCACCTTCGAGGATCCCATCGAGCTGGCGGAGGGCTGCCGTTCCGCCGGATCCCCCCATCGTTATGACGGAAAAGATGTAGCCTGCCCGGGAGAGATCGAGGCGGCCGCAGAACGTGGCAACGATTGCAGGAAGGCCAAAGAAGTAGAGAGGAGAGACGATCCCGACCCTGTCTGCATCAGGGACGATCGGGCCGGGTTCCCTGACCAGGGGGGCGAGTGCCACGCACTCGCAGTCGCCTATCCGCCTGCAGATTCCCTCGGCAACCGCGAGAGAATTTCCCGTGCCGGTGAAGTAATAGATGAGGGTCTTCATGGGTATTCACGATATACCAGTGGGAGTATTGCCGCAAAATGGTGACTGACGGGATGATGGCAGGTATTTAACATGGAAGTCAGATGCGACACTTTAACCAGAAATCCTGGCGCAGAAAGGATCAATGCGATTCCCGAATCCACTGGTGACCATCCTGGGATGGAAAAAGTGATGGAAAAATTCTCGCAAGAGCTCCCTGAATCTCTCCATCACCACCCCGTAAATTACTGAAGGCCAATCCCCGGAAAGGATTTCCGGAGAATACAACGAGGGGGCCTTCGACTACCCCTGCCCACTCCTCATCCTCACAGGGGGTGGTCCGGAGGGGGAGAATTCCCCATCGGGGGATATGATGACAGCCGCTCCTCCTCCCTGTGTCCACTGCTACGTTTATTTCTGTAAAGGAATCAAATACAAACATTTTGAGAAAATCATGATAAATTGAATAATTCCATTAGCAAAAATGAGAATGTAATTTTATATTTATTAACAAATAAAAATAATTCATGGTATAACGTCTTTCTCAACTCAATTTTCCTGGAGCCCAAAATTAACCTGATCTTTATAACACTGGGCTCCTGGATTTAATTTGAATGTATAATTACCACCTGGGAAACTCCATCCTGGCGGGACCACGACTCCTACTTCATAAAAATAAGCAGGTTGGGAAGGTACATCTGTTATCATAAAATTACCCCCTGCTCCCGTTGTAACAGCCATCCAGTTTGTATAGGGGCTGCCCCCCTGATCCTTCCTATAACGATACTGGACTGTGATGCCGGAAAGGCCAGTATTATCCGTGATATTGTAAACTCTCCCGGAGATTGTTCCGCAAGCAGGTGGCGGTGTCGCCGTCGGTGTCGGAATCGTGACAGGTGTCCCTCCCCCATACACCGCAATCCCCTCCTTCAGGACGAGGAGCTGGGCCCTCTGGTCGA
>CAYSII010000012.1:39261-45337 GCA_964431125.1 uncultured Methanolinea sp.
CCCCCATACACCGCAATCCCCTCCTTCAGGACGAGGAGCTGGGCCCTCTGGTCGACCACCCGGAGGAGGATCTCTGCATCAAGGATCGGGTCCGCTCCGTAATCAGGCACCAATCCCCCTGCCCGGTACTCGTTTCGGGTGGCATTGTAGTAGATATAGCGTGTCTCGCCGGGGTTCCACGTGGTTACACTGCTGTCGGGCACCACCGGGAACGTGCCCCTTGGAGTGTCGAGGTAGATGCCGAGGACATAGCGGCCCTCCTGTGCAGGGTCGAGGACCGCGGCGTCACCGCCCCGCGAGTAGAGGCTGATCGCCTGGCTCCCCGCATAGTCCACCACCTCGATCCGCGGAGGGATGTACGCAGACTTGGGCTGGATGACGATGTATCCCATCACGATGCCACCGATGATGACGGCAAGTGCAATGAGGAGGACGACCATCAGGATTGTTCCTATGACCTCGTTGATACCCCTCTCCCTGCTCCGATAACGCATGCAAGTAAAACCACTCTCCCTTCTCATCAATCTATCCTTCACTGCTGTATTCCGTTTTCACCTTGAGGATTCTCTCTCCCTTTCCGGGACATTCTTCCCCCTCCCCAGGCTCCGGGCCGGCATGCACCTCCCCAGCACACCTGGCGCCGGGAGACCCAACTGTTTATATACCGCCGGGCTTCATTTATAAATATGAAGGTTAAGCCAGAGGACTCTCTCAAGATTGAAAACATCGTTGCCTCTGCAAAGGTGACAGATTACCTGGATCTCCCTGCCCTGGCCTCCCAGATAAAAGATGCCGAATACAATAAGAAGAGGTTCCCGGGCGTTGTCATCAGGATGCAGCAGCCCAAGATCGCTGCACTCGTCTTTGGTTCCGGCAAGGTCGTCCTGACCGGGGCAAAGAGCATCGAGAGCCTCTCGCAGGGGCTCGAGATCCTCGGAAACCTCCTGCGGGGTCTCAACATCGATATCCCGAAGAACCTCACCTACAAGATCCAGAACATCGTCACGTCCGCAGACCTTGGGTCCGGGATCAACCTCAACAAGATCGCGGTGGGCTTCAACCTCGACAGGATCGAGTACGAGCCCGAACAGTTCCCGGGTCTCGTCTACCGGCTCGAGAACCCGAAAGTCGTTGTCCTCCTCTTCGGATCGGGAAAGCTGATCATCACCGGCGGGAAGGAGCCCGAGGATGCCCGGAAGGCGGTATCGAAGATCCTGACAGACCTCAAGAACCTCGGTCTCTTATAATAACTTTTATCTATTGTTTATTATGACTTTATAAATAATAATAATCTTTTTATGTAATAGTTTCCTACCTGATAGGAGTGACGGTGCGAGCCATGAAATCCAGAAATGTCATGTATTTTACACCAAGGGAGGAGGAACTTGCCGATCTCATGGTCCAGATCGGGCTCAAGAAGAATGTCGCGAAGGTCCTGATATACCTCGCCCACACGCAGGAGGCGACGTCCCGGGATATCGAGCGGGGAACAGACCTCCGCCAGCCCGAGGTCAGCATCGCCATGGCTTCCCTCATCGACAGGAAATGGGTCGAGAACCGGGAGACGAAGGCAGAGAACAAGGGGCGCCCGGTCAAGATATACAGGCTTTCACGGTCGATTCACGAGATCATGGACAGCATCGAGCATGAGAAGAAAGAAGAGGCATCAAACCACCTGCGCCTCATCCAGCAGGTGCGCGAGTACATCTCGTGAGCTCCCCCCGTTGCAGTTATCCCCGTCCTATTATCCTCGTCCCCCTTTCATTTCCCGCAATCAGAGTCGTCTTCTGCGTGAACCGGCAGAAGAGGCCGCACTCGAGAACGCCGGGGATCAGGGTCAGTTCTTCTTCGAGACTCCCCGGATCGGGAATTGTGCAAAACCTGCAGTCGATGATGTAGTTCCCATTGTCCGTGATGACCGGGCCATCCTTTGCCTTTCCCTCCCGGATCACCGGTTCTCCGCCTATCCTCCGGATTTCACCCATCACGGGGGCCACAGCGAAGGGGATCACCTCCACGGGGACCAGTCCGGAGAGGGTCTCTGCGCACTTCTGTTCCTCAGCAACGATGATGAGCCGGTCTGCTGCGGCCGCAACCACCTTCTCGCGGGTGAGGGCGGCGCCCCTCCCCTTGATGAGGTTGAGGTCCCTGTCTGCCATGTCTGCACCGTCGACCGCAAGGTCGATCCGGGGGTGCTCATCGAGCGTCGCGAGGGGAATCGAGAGCTCGCGGGCCCGGATGGCGGTCTGGAGTGACGTGGGAATGCCGGCAACGGACAGATCTTCTGTTCTGATTCTCTCGGCAAGCCGGATAAGGAAATGGTATGTCGTCGAACCGGTCCCGAGGCCGAGGATCATCCCGTCCCGGACATACTCCGCAGCCTTCCTGCCGGCATTCCTCTTTGCTTCCTCCCTGCCGGCCGCGTTCATCCCCGTCCCCCCATCCATTCCGGGGAGAAGAGCCGGGAGAGTTCGTCCCCCGCGGCAGACGCCGTGCAGTCCAGCGTGATGGGGGTGAGGGAGATGTTCCCTTTCCGGATGGCGTGAACGTCGGTTCCCTCGTCCGCATCCTCGATCAGGGGGCCATTGATCCAGAAATAGGGCCTTCCCCGGGGATCGAGTCTCTTCTCGACACCGGTCGAAAAGAGCTTCTCGGCAAGCCTCGTGACCTCGTATCCACCCTTCATGACAGACGGGATGTTCACATTCAGGATATCGGCACCGGGGGGGAACGGACGATCGAGGAACGTCCTGCACACCTCGCTGACGACCCGCTTTGCCGGCTCGAAGCTCTGCCTGTGCCTGCGCGGATCGTCGAACTTGTCTCCCTGGTCCTCGACCTGGAGGGAGAACGCAATCGCCCGCGTGCCCTGGTTTGCAGCCTCGAGCGCTGCCCCGACAGTCCCGGACGTCATGATGGACTCAAACGAGAGGTTCTCACCGATATTTATCCCGCTCACGACAAGATGCGGCCGGATGTCGAGGGCGTAGATGCCGATGATCACGGCATCCGTGGGTTTTCCCCCGACGGCATAGGCAGTCACACCGTTCATCTCCACCTCGCTCGCCCGGATGGGTTCGAATATGGAGATGGACCGTCCCACCGCACTCTGCTGGGTCGCCGGTGCAACGATTGTCACGTCCGAGAACGGGGAGAGAGCCTCGTATGCCGCCCAGAGTCCGGCAGAATTGATTCCGTCGTCGTTGGTGAGCAGGATACGGTGTCTCATTGTCACCATCCATTGGGAGGAGGGGGAGAAATAGTTGATCGATCGTCATGCCTATCTTGCGAGAGGACACTATTTGTAGGCATGAAGGCGTTCCTCGCCGAGTATGCGACCTTTAACGACCCACTCCTCGCCCCCGAGGGAAAGGCGATGCTCGATGTCCTCGCTGCAAGCTTCGAGCGGTGCGGCTACGAGGTTGTCATGCCGGAGGGCGGGGACTTCCTCGGTGAGATCCACCGCCTTGCACCGGGATGCGACGTGGGCCTCGTGATCGCCCCTGACCACCTCCTATTCTCCTTCTCGTCTGCCCTGGAGAGGGCAACCCATTCCATCGGGTGCGGCAGCATGAACGCTGCGGTCTGCGCAGACAAGAGGCAGTGCAGCCGGATCCTGGCACGGCATGGTATCGCGGTTCCGGGTGACCCGGCTCCCGGCCGCCGGGTCATCAAACCCGTTGCAGGATGCGGATCTGTCGGCGTCCGGCTCTCTGACGGGGAACCGGGACCCGGCGAGATCGCACAGGAATTCATCGACGGGGAACACCTGAGTGTGAGCCTTGTCGGGAGCAGGTTAATCGGCGATGCCTGCTCGTTCTATACCGGGAGACCCCCGCTCCTCCTCGCAGTGAACCGGCAGAATATCCGGGTCGGGCCTTCCGGCCAGTTCCACTACGAGGGTGGCGAGACCCCCGTCATCCATCCCCGGCAGGGCGAACTGGTCGACTGCGCCGTGCAGGCTGTCCGTGTCCTGGGATGCCAGGGCTACGTGGGGGTCGATATCGTCCTTGCCGACAGGCCTTACGTGGTGGACGTCAACCCGCGGATAACGACAAGCATCGTCGGGATTGCTGCCTGCATGGAGGAAGAGATCGCAGATATCCTCGTCCAGGCCTCCCGGGGCGGAGGGCCGGATGCTGTCCACCTCAGGGGATGCGTCCGTTTCGACAATCGCGGGAGGGTGGAGCCCCTGTGATCGGGATCGACGTCGGGGGTGCCAACCTCAAGGTCGCGACCGGCAGTCACGTCGAGACGGTATACTGCCCGCTCTGGAAGGGTGGTCCCGTGAAGGAGATCCTCTCCCGCTTCAGGGCGGAGGGGGAGGACGGTTGCGCCGTCGTCATGAGCGGTGAGCTCGCCGACTGCTTCTCCTCCAAGGAGGAGGGGATTGCATGGATCGTGGGTGCAGTAAAAGAGATCTTTCCCGGTGCCCTCTTCTTCGGGACGGATGGTGCCTTCCACTCGGAGCCCGCACCGTCCCTTGCGGCTGCAAACTGGTTTGCATCTGCAGTCTTTCTCCACACTCCCCATCCCCGCGGACTCCTCGTTGATATGGGGAGCACCACGACCGATATCATCCCGCTCTCCTCGCCGGAACGTCTCAGGGGTCTTTCTGACCTCCTGCGGCTCCAGCGGGGATTCCTCCTGTACACGGGCCTCCTCCGGACGACCATCCCGGCTGTTTTACAGTGCGCGACGGTGCAGGGAGTGCCCACTCCGGTCAGTGCGGAGTATTTCGCAACGAGCGCCGATGCGCATCTCGTCCTCGGGAACATAAGAGAGGAGGAGTATACCTGTGATACACCGGACGGTAAGGGAAAGGACCGCGAATCGTGCCTCCGCCGTCTCGCGCGTGTGGTCTGTGCAGACCTGGAAGAGATCGGGGAGGAGGGAGCATTGGACATTGCTCGATCCTTCCGGGATGCCCAGTGTGCCATGGTGAGAGATGCTGTCCACAAAATCCAGCGGGAATTCGGGACAGATACATTCCTTGCTGCAGGCACGGGTTCCCGCCTGCTCGCCCCCCTTCTTGGTGCGCAGGATCTCGGAACGGAACTTGGGGCAGCGGCTTCCGCCCTTCCCGCCCATGCCGTCAGGGAGGTGCTGATACGAGACCTTACGCTCTGAGCATCGTGCTCCTTGCAGTCTCGGTCCTCGTCACTGCTGTTCTCTGGATAGCGGGCTTCCCGTTCTTCTTCCTCTTCCTCTTCGTCCCGCTCATCCCGCAGATATGGCGGGAAAGGACGGTGCGGTCATGCCCTGCATGCGGGTTCCAGACGACAGACAGAAAGGTCGCCTTCTGCCCGTACGACGGCACACCCCTCAGGGATGAGGGGCAGCTGCCATGAGGGAGAGGGTGATAAGCGATCGCGGGACGGGCAGACCGAAGAGGTTTTCAACCGGGATCTCGGGGAATTCCAGGGACGAATAGGATCGGATGGTTCCTCTGTCAATGGAGAGGGAGAGGCTCGCGGCGACCCGGGATACCTGACCGGGTGTCATGATCCGGGAGAGGACGACGCAGAGATCCACGATGGGCGATCCAAGGCGGGTCCCGGGGTAGAAAGGAGCCTGCGCAGGCATGACCTGCCCGCAGTCAGTGCACCGGAACCGCCGCACCGCCACGTGCACCGGCCTCTTCTGCCCGTTCTCGATAAGAACTGCAAAGCGTCTCACCTTCGTGTCGTAACCCGATACTTCTCCGCCACAATAGGGACAGGCGTCGAGACGGGAGAAGACGCGGCTCTCAACGGCGAGGATTCCTGACTGCACGAGGGTCGCGAGCATGGGGTGGACGCGGGAGGGTCTCACGGGCGCATCACATCCCCGATGCCTTTTCCAGGAAAAATATCGCTCATTTTCCAAATCAACCTTCCATTATCGGAGATTTAAGATCCCTGTGATTCCTTTCCGGGAATGGTTACCCACCAGTATTCGTCAATTTTTGCGTTTAAAACAGCATCGTTAAATAGGGCCCGCTGGAGACATTCTACTGTTTGAGGTTCAACCATGGACGTCAAGTATGTACAGACGACCTGCCCCTACTGCGGGACAGGGTGTACTTTTAACCTCG
>CAYSII010000013.1:0-40617 GCA_964431125.1 uncultured Methanolinea sp.
GGTGCGGCAGGAGAACGGATACTACTACGCGAGCGGATTCTGACGTCATGAAAACATTCTCTCCTCTTCTGTCCGTTCCGGTAAGAACGCTTGTATCATGGCACTGGTTTCTGCCGGGAAAGAGTGAGTATATTCGGATAGAGAAATTCCTTTTTTAGCCCCTGTCTCACGTGTCATCCAGGCGAGATAAACGTGGTTCTGGAAAGGAGCAGATGCAGGGAACGGATACCGTTCGGGCGGGACACCTCATTTGCGGTATCTTCGTTCTCCTTCCCGCCGGAGAGCATGAAGAGAAAGGTCGCTTTCCTGTCCGGCTCAGATTCTGCCCAGATCTTCCCCCCGTGCATCTCGATAATCCGGTTCACGATGGCAAGACCGCCCCCTGTGCCCCCGTACTCCCCGGAATCGCACAGCCTCTCAAAGACCCTGAAGAGCTTTTGCGCGTACCGCATGTCAAACCCGATCCCGTTATCCCTGACATAGTACACGGGCACGCCATCCTGGAAGTCAGCTCCAATCTCAACCTGCGGTCTCTCCCGTGTCCGTGAAAACCTGATTGCATTTGCAATCAGGTCATAGTAAACCTGCTTGAGCAAACCCCGATCGGCATTGCAGGCGGGCATCTCCAGTATTTTTATTCCGACATTGCATTTCTGTATCTCGCTGCTGAGATCAGCAATGACCTCCCTGGTGAGATCCTGGTCGAGGTACCGGAACGCCGGGGCCTCGGGTATCGTGACAGGCAGGCCCAGTTCGAGGATGCAGGTATGATCCGGCGTTGCCATGGAGGCAAACTTTTTCATTGCCCCTGTGGCTTTCCCGCTGACGATCTGATCCGGGAAGAACCCGCCAAAAAGGCGGATCCTGTTGAGGTACTCGACAAAGTACGGTGCATACGCGCTGAAACGGAGTCCGAGCTCAGGCGGATACGTTGTTGCAATGATCATCCCGTTCGCATCGATGACATAGATCTCCATCTCGCCTCCTGTTTCGTTCTTTTTTGCTGCAAGATCCATGGGGATGGATCCTCTGTCCCGCCCCCTCGAACCCGGCGTCAGCAAGAACCATGAAACAGAGGATAAAAAGTGACAAGTATACAGAAAGGGGGTATTTCCGGAATAACCTGTCTTTCATTGGGGAAAACAGGTGAATCCTGGTCCGCAGGATTTAATGATACTTTCGCATTTCCACGGGCCATCTCTCCTGTTCGTCTCCGGCCTGGTATCTGGAAGGGAACCATTCATTGCCGGCACGAGTGGTGCCTCTCCCGGAAAAGGGGAGGCAAAGGCATTGACTTCATAATCCGGGGACGACGTCCCCAGGCAGACGCTGATGCCCGGTTTTGATCGAAATGTTCAGGCACCAGCCAGAGTCTTCCGTATCTCCTCGATCTCGACCTCATCTGAATCAACAATGTAGAGGGAGAGCCCGAAACATGGTTTCCTGTAGGGTATCAGCAGTTTCTTATTCTCGGCATCGATGCCCATGAGCATCGGACCGGGAAGCCTGAGAGGGACCCCCCGGAAGATCTGCCCCGGGCTGATTGTATAATACTCCCTGCATGTCTTCTTCACCCTGCTGTCACAGCGGCGCCGTGTTGTATTCTTGAGGAGGAGATCACTCCAGAACCTGTTGAAGCAGAGTTCCTCTGGCATTGTGGAAGTGATGGTCTGGATTTGGGAAAAAAGTTCTCCTGTGCCGGGCTCCCGGAGAGGATGAAATCTGCCTGACAGGACGGGTTCTCCCTCCATGCCGGGGAGAACATCCCGTACCCTTTGGGAAAATGTCCGCTGTTTAGAGGGATGATGTTAGAAATAGATAACATTTATATGATTATGTTAGAAATAAATAACAAAGGCGATTGCTGTGCAAGGCACTGAAAAATGCTCGACTCAATCCCGTATACGGACAACAGGAATCTTCCTCGCAGGAATTTTCATGCTCATTGCGGGCATCATCGATATGCTGTTCCAATCTCTTCCATCCGGTGCGACCTTTTCTGGTGTTCTCATTTCCATGGGAACAGTTCTCGTAATAATCTCAGGCCTGCGTTTGCTGGGGGTCAAGAGGGACTCCTTGCAGGATGAACGGACGGGGAAACTGGGGGCATACGGCCTCTCGTGGTCGTGGTTTCTCACATTCCTTGTCCTTTTCGGAATATTCCTCTCGGATCTGCTCGGCTTGTGGTCGCCGGATGCAAGATTCCTGTCTGTCCTGCTCATCCTGCTGATGGGAATCTCCGCGCGGGCATTCCAGGTCTATCTATTCCGCAGGGGTGACATAGACTAAATCCAAATGTCCCGGGAATGAGTTCCATGCAGAACAGGATACGGGAGTTCCGTGCAAAGAGAAATATGACCCAGGCTGAACTCGCAGAGCGGGTCGGTGTCCGGAGGGAGACGATCATATTCCTTGAGTCCAACCGGTACAACCCTTCCCTCCGGCTGGCTCACCGCGTGGCAAAGGCACTGGGCACGACGGTCGATGCCCTGTTTCTCTTCGGGGACGAGGATGACTATGTCGTGCGGGAGGAATGAATCACTTCTCCTGCCACGCAGAGGAGGGAATGGATATCTCGAACCGTGCCCCTTTCCCGGAAATACCTGTCTCCCTGATAGTGAATCCCGTGAGAGCAAGGATGTCCCGGGATATGGCAAGCCCAAGTCCCGTGTGATTCCCGTACCCGTACCGGAAGATGTGATCCTTGTCACCATCCTCAATTCCCCGGCCATTATCCCCGAAGACCAGGATAAGCGTATCGTCCTCTCTTTTTTCTGAACGGATCTGTACCGTTGTTGCACCCGCCGAGTGACGGAGAGTGTTCTCGATCAGAGCATAGATAACCCTGTAAACGAGGCCGTCTGCAAAGATCTCCAGGTCAGAGAGGTCGATTACAATCTCAATGCCTTCAGGGCGGAGTTCACCTATTGCCCGATCCACCACCTGCCTTAAAGACTGCCACACCGGCTGTGTCGAACCTATATCCTGGTACTGCGTGGAAAACTGGAGGTGCTCCATTATCCTGCTCACTGTCTGGATTGCAGGAACGATGTACCGGTCGCAGTCTCCCCGCATCAGTTCCAGGTAACCGGAAAGCGCTGTAACAAGGTTGCTGATGTCGTGGCGGGTCAGGCGGGTGAGAAGCGAAATCTTCTCGTTCGCAATGCGAAGGGCGGACTACCGGTATTACAGGGAGCACGGGCTCTTTGACTTCCCCCAGAAAGACTGGAAGACGGGGCTTTTCAACATGTTTGTCACTCCCCTGATGGCTGTTCCTTCATTCCGGGAGGAGGTGCAGGGGACCATGAAAGAGAGAATGGTCGAGCCGCTCCGGAAAGTGGTCGAGAGGGAGGAGGAACCTCCAGGGATCTGATCCTGTGTCGTCTGCTACCCGAATCTTCTGGTTAAAGGACGGTTCATGTTTATTATTCCGGTCATCCCATACCGGTTCATGCGTCTCATTCCCGCCCTGTTCATCATCCCTTTCTGCCTGCTCATCCATGGATCGCCTGCGGATGCGGCGGTTATTGCACGGGATGTCCGGGTCGATCCTGCGGTTGATGCTCTCGTGGAAGGCGATGCCGTCACACTCGCTGTCAGCGCCGATATCATCCCGGCCGGGGCCACGACATTCTCCCCGACGCATGCGCTCTCTCTCAGAACCGATCTCCTCGACCCCCGCTGGGATGTGGTTGTGATCGTCGACGGGAAACGGGCTGCCGTCATTCCCAAGACCGGGGCCCGGGTCTACATTAACGGGTACCTGCTCTCCTATCCCACGACGCGGGACGTGGGCCTTGCGATCGGACTCGGGGGGCAAGTCCCGTCCGGCATCCCGGAAAGCGGCGGGGTACTTGTTGCATGGAGCGAAATCGACGGACAGGGCCGGACTGTGCCGGGATCCGGATTCGGGGTCGCCCTGCCCGGAGACAGGCCCTTCTTGGGTGAGACGTCCCCTCCACCGGAACCGGCTCCTGCATCGCCCTCCCGCTCCACGGGCACAAAGGCTCCTCTTGCCGTGATCGGGACGATATTTGGTCTCTGCATCGTTTTCTGCCGGGCTGCACGCGGGAATCGGTGATCCCCTGAATACCCCCACCCGGTACTTTATCACCTTGCACCCGCACTTTCCCACCATGAACGCCATCGGTCCCCGGTTCATGGAACTGACGCGCAACGAGCACCTGTCACCCTCTGACCAGTCCCTCGGGCTTCCCGCACCTCCCCTCGAGAAACCCTTCCCTGCTGACGGCCCCTTCATCACTCTTCCCCCTCCCGGCGAGATCAGCGTCCCGCCGCTTGACCTGCGCGCGGCCATCGAGGGGAGGCGCTCCATCCGGAGGTATGCACGCGACCCCCTGACAGCAGAAGATCTCTCGTACCTGCTCTGGTGCACGCAGGGAATCGTCCAGGCCGTTCCTCCCTACTATACCCTCCGGAACGTGCCCTCGGCAGGGGGGCGCCATGCCTTCGAGACCTATCTCCTCCTCAACAGGGTCAGAGGGATACAACAGGGGATATACCGGTACCTTGCATTCTCCCACCGGCTCCTTCCCATCGATACGGGCCCGGGGACTGCTGACAGGGTGATGGCCGCCTGCCTCGGCCAGGCTTTCGTGCGGAGTTCGGCCGTTACTTTCCTCTGGAGCTGCACTGTCTACCGGATGGCATGGCGCTACGCCGAGAGGGCATGGAGGCTCGTCCACCTTGATGCAGGGCATGTCTGCCAGAACCTGTACCTTGCCGCGCTCCAGATCGGGTGCGGGACGTGCGCCATCGGGGCCTTCGATGACCGGATGATGGCAGACGTCCTCGGCCTGGACGGCACCGGCGAGTTTGTCATCTACTGTGCCGCTGTCGGCAGAATGCCCCTCCCTGGCGGTTCCTCACCGGAAGGCTGACGCGAGTTCCCTGACCTTTGCCCGGACTGCTTCCCTTGCTGCCGGGGGATTGCCCCGGGTCCGTTCTATCTCGCTGACGATAGCCGAGCCGACGATGACCCCGTCAGCACCCGCACGAACCAGTGCACGGATCTGGCCTGCAGTCCCGATGCCAAATCCGGGAACAACAGGGAGGGATGATACTGCCTTTACTGCCTGTATATGCCCGGTGATACCGGGATCTGTCTCTTCCCGCGCACCCGTCACCCCGAGCACGGCAACGAGGTAGAGGAACCCCCCCGCCGTTGCTGCAATTTTTCCGAGCCGCTCCCGCGAGGTTGTCTGGCTGACGAATAGGACGGGATCGATCCCTGATGTCCCTGCCGCCGTGCAGAAAGGGCCGGCCTCCTCGAAGGGGGCATCGGCGACCGCCACCCCGTCTGCCCCGGAACCCGCTGCCTGGCTGTAGAATGCGTCTATTCCCCGCTGGAGAACGATATTTGCATAGGTGAGGATGAGGATGGGCGTCTCTGAACGTGCCCGGAAATCACGGACAAGGGTAAAGAGCGTATCCGGTGTCGTGCCGGCACGGAGGGCCCGCTGCATGGCCATCTGCATCACGGGACCGTCGGCAACCGGATCGGAGTGGGGCATCACGATCTCGATGATATCTGCACCGGCATCGTCGAGATCCCCCATCAGTTCGAGGGATGTTTGGGGATCAGGGTCACCAGCGACGAGGCAGGCCACGAAGAGGGGCCGGCCGGCCTTCCGGAACGCCCCGGCTATCCGCGAGCTCACAGGCTCTCACCTGCAAGAGCTGCCACCTGGCTCACATCCTTGTCTCCCCTCCCGGAGAGGTTGATGACAACGATATCATCCTTTTCGAGCCCGGCGGCAACATCCCGTGCCAGTGCGACGGCATGGGCGGATTCAAGGGCAGGGATGATCCCCTCCGACCGGGAGAGGTAGAAGAACGCATCGATCGCCTCCCTGTCTGTCACGGGGTGGTACCTCACCCTCCCGGAATCCCGCAGGTAGCTGTGTTCCGGGCCGACACCCGGGTAGTCGAGCCCCGCGGATATACTGTGCGACTCGAGGATCTGCCCGAATGCATCCTGGATGAGGTAGGTGTATGTCCCGTGGAGGACCCCGGGGCGTCCCCTGCAGAGCGTTGCCCCGTGTCTCCCCTCCGGTCCCTCTCCTCCTGCTTCCGCGCCAAAGAGGAGAGTCTTTTCCGAAAGGAACGGTGTGAAGATCCCGATTGCATTTGATCCCCCTCCCACGCAGGCGACGACTGCATCCGGAAGCCTGCCCTCCTTCTCCATGATCTGGTCACGGGTCTCGTTTCCGATGACCGTCTGGAAGTCCCTGACCATTGTCGGAAACGGGTGCGGCCCGACCACCGACCCGATCAGGTAGTGGGTTGTGGAGACGTTCGTGACCCAGTCGCGGAGGGCCTCGTTGATGGCATCCTTGAGCGTCCGTGAGCCTGACCTGACCGGCCTGACACGTGCACCGAGCATCTTCATCCGGACGACGTTGAGGGCCTGGCGCTGGATATCCTCCTCTCCCATGTAGACCTCGACCTGCATCCCGAGAACGGCCCCGGCAATCGCTGCTGCAACGCCGTGCTGCCCGGCCCCGGTCTCCGCGATGATCCGGCTCTTCCCCATGAACCGTGCAAGCAGCGCCTGCCCGAGTGCATTGTTCAGCTTGTGGGCCCCGGAATGGAGGAGATCCTCCCTCTTGAGGTACACACGGCACCCGAGATCGCGCGAGACATTTCTGCAGTGGGTAAGAGGTGTCCTCCGCCCTGCATACTCGTGCAGGTAGTACTTCATCTCAGCCTGGAACTCCTCCCCGGGGACTATCGTGCGGAAGGCATGGTCCAGCTCCTCGAGGGCTGCCATGAGCGTCTCGGGCACGAACCTTCCCCCGTACTTACCGAACCGTGACGGGTCAGTCATGGAGAGCCCCCTTCGCTTCCCGGATAAAATGCCTGACAAGTCCTTCGTCTTTGTGCCCAGGGGAGGTTTCCACTCCGCTTGCAACATCGACTGCATACGGCCGGATACGCCGGATGGCCGCGGCGACGTTTGAGGGAGAGAGACCCCCGGCGAGGATGACAGGAACAGGGCTCATTCTCGCAACCCGTTCTGCAAAAGCTGCATCGAACAGCCTCCCCCTCCCCCTGCTCGCGTCAACCACGATTGCATCGGCATGCGGTGGAAGAGTTCCCGGGGAATCGACAATGCAGATCGTCCGGACTGGAAGCTTCTCCTCCAGGGGGAGGGAGATCTGGACTGCGTCCGGATTGAGATCGAGTATCGTCTCGAGGTCTCCCCGCGACTCTGTTGTCGATACGCATACCCTTGTGACATAGGGGCCAAGAGAGGAGAAGATCTCCTGCGCTGCTTCAGGCTCCACCGATCGGAAAGAATCCGAGAAGACCACGACACCGATGGCATCCGCTCCCGCTTCTTCTGCCATGCACGCGTCCTCCGGCGTTGTTATTCCGCAGATCTTCACGCGAATATGAACCCCTCCAGCTTTTTCCCGGGATCTCCTGCAGAGACGATCGACGACCCGATCAGGAACCCATCCACGATATCCCGGAATCTCCGGACATCGCAGGGCCAGAGAAAACCGCTCTCCGATATCACCCTGCAGCCTGTATCCCGTGCAATGGGTGCGAGCTGTTTCGTCACGGAGAGATCGATGCTCATGTCGGAGAGATCCCTGTTGTTGATCCCGATCATCCGCGTGCCTGACCGGAGGGCGAAATCAAGCTCCTCGCGGGTATGGACCTCGACGAGTGGCTCAATCCTGTATGAGCGGGAAAGATCCACGAAATCGGGAAGGTCCTCGCGGAGGACTGCGGCGATCAGGAGGACTGCATCGGCCCCGAGCGCCCGGCTCTCGGCAATCTGCCTGGTATCGATGATGAAATCCTTCCGGAGGATCGGGACCGTGACCGCATCCCTGACGGCCGGGATGAAGGCATCATTTCCCCTGAAGAAATGCGGCTCGGTGATGACCGAGAGGGCTGCGCACCCGGAAGAGGCCATGGAGAGCGCGAACCGCCGGGGGTCGATCTCCCTGCAGAGGACTCCCCGCGACGGAGATGCCGCCTTAATCTCTGCTATGATTGCATTTTTACCATTTTTTCGTTCTATTGCCGTGTAAAAATCTCTCGTTGCCCCCGGGGCCGCGATGGGGTCTTCGATGCCTGCCGGCATCCTTGCTACCCTTTCGGCTGTCGCGGCGACGATCATGTCAAGGATCATGGTTCTCCCCCTGATATTCTTACCAGGCTCTCGAGCTTGTTCAATGCTTGGCCCGATGAGACTGCGTCCTGCGCAAGTTCGATACCATCTGCTATGTCTCCTGCTTTTCCCCCCGCGTAGAGAGCTGCCCCTGCATTCATCGCAACGACATCGCGGGCAGCCCCCGACACCCGACCCTGCAGGATCCCGCGGATGATCCGTGCGTTGCCCTCCCTGTCCGACCCGCAGATCTCCCGGAGTGGGTACTCCGGGATGCCGAAGTCACGGGGAGACAGGGTATACTCCTCGATCCGGTCTCCGTTCAGTTCAGCAACCCGCGTCTCTCCACAGACCGTGATCTCATCCAGCCCTGAACCATGGACAACGAGAGCTCGGCGGACACCGAGGATCTGCAGGGCGCCGGCGACCGGGGCAAGGAGATCGGAAGAGAAGACCCCGACCAGTCGTGCGGGGGCACGGGCAGGGTTCAGGAGGGGTCCGAGGATGTTGAAGACAGTGTAGCAGCCCATCTCCCGGCGGACCGCGGCAACATTCCGGAATGCAGGGTGGTAGAGGGGTGCGAAGAGAAACCCAATCCCGATCTCCTCGACGATACGGCAGACCCTCTCCGGCGGGAGGGTGATTGTCACCCCGAGGGCCTCGAGCACGTCGGCAGAACCACACCTGCTGCTCACCGCCCGGTTTCCGTGTTTCACGACCGGGAGACCGGCACCCGACGCAACGAGTGCTGCTGCAGTGCTGATATTGAAGGTGGATGCCCCATCGCCCCCCGTCCCGCAGGTATCGACGAGGGTTCCCTCAACGCGTGGCGATATCGTGACTGCATGATCCTCAAGGACCCTGCAGAATGCGGCAATCTCTCCGGGTGTCTCTCCCCTGAGGCGCAGGGCTGCAAGGAACGCTCCTGCCTGAGCCGCGGTTGCCTCTCCCGCCGCAAGCATTCCCATCGCCGCCCTTGCAAGGTCCTGCGGGAGTACCCCGCCGGCAGTCAGCATCCTGATGGCGTCCTGCATCGGGGATCCCCCTGCCCAAGAAAATTTGAAATGATCTGCCTGCCGTCCGGTGTCATGATACTCTCGGGATGGAACTGGAGGCCAAAGACAGGCAGGGATCGGTGCATCACGCCCATCACGCATCCGTCATCCTCGGATACTGCCGTGACCCCCATCTCGGCGGGTAGTGCGTTCTCCGGTGCGGCAAGGGAGTGGTACCGCGTGGCAACAAGGGGGCTCCTGATACCGGCAAGGATGCCCTCCCCGGTATGACGGATGGAGCTTGTCTTCCCGTGCACAGGCGTCTTCAACCGTTCGATCTCTCCCCCGAATGTATGGACGATCGCCTGGTGCCCGAGGCATATGCCGAGGATGGGGATCTTCCCTGCAAACTCCCTGATTGTCTCGAGGCAGACCCCCGATTCTTCAGGCCTTCCCGGCCCCGGAGAGAGGATGATCCGGTCTGGTGCAGCAGCCGAGACCTCGGAGAGCGAACGATCCGAGGTCAGGGTCAGGGGCGTCGATCCAAGGCTTCCCACGATCTGGTAGAGGTTGTAGGTGAAGCTATCGAAGCAGTCAATGATCAGGACCCTCACGATCCCACCCCCGCGGCGACGACAGCCTCGCGCATCACCCTTGCCTTTGCCTCAGTCTCCTCGAATTCCTTCTCCGGGACAGAATCGGCAACGATGCCGGCACCTGTGGAGAACTCGACTTTTCCTCCCCGTGCAACCAGCGTCCTGATGGCAATCGCAAACTCAAGGTCTCCATTGAACCCTGCGTATCCGACGGCGCCTGCATACAGGCCCCGTGGCCGCCCTTCCAGTTCGGCGATGATCTGCATTGCCCGGATCTTAGGCGCTCCGCTCACCGTCCCGGCCGGAAAACACGCCGCGAGTGCGTCGAACCTGTCGCACCCCGGTCTTAACCTGCCGCAGACCTTCGAGACGATGTGCTGGACGTGGGAGAACCGCTCCACTTCCATGAACTCGGGGACATGCACTGAACCAAAGGCTGCGACCTTCCCGATGTCGTTCCGGGCAAGGTCAACGAGCATCAGGTGCTCGGCCCTCTCCTTCGGATCGGAGAGGAGATCGGCTGCAAGGGCATCGTCCTCCGCGGGATCCTTTCCCCGTGGTCTCGTCCCGGCAATCGGGACTGTCTGGACGGAGTTTCCCTCGACACGGACCAGCATCTCGGGGCTCGACCCTGCGATGGCCTCGTCTCCGAACTGGAGGTAGTAAAGGTACGGGGAGGGATTGATCGTCCTGATCGCCCCGTAGAGGGCACGGGGATCGCCCCGGAACGGACAGGAGATCGTGCGGGAGAGAACCACCTGGAAGATGTCTCCGCTGGCAATGTACTCCCTTGCCTTACGGACGGAACCCTCAAACTCCTCCCGGTTCATACTCGAAGAAAACCGGATATTCTCCCTCCTGCAGGGAGGATCTCTCCTCCCGTTTCTCTTCGGGGTCACTTCCGCCACTGTCTCTCTCATGCGTTCCAGGATCTCCCCCGATCGGGCTCCTGCCTCCTCTCTCCCATCATCCCCGGATATGGGGGAATTATCAAAGAGCGTGCAGGATCCCCTGACGTGGTCATAAACGATTCCCCGTGTGCAGAGCATGAACCGTGCAGCAGGCCCCCCCTCTCCGGCACGTACACGGCCTTCCGTGAGGGCAGTGACGGCATCGTAGGAGATGTAGCCGACCAGTCCGCCGGAAAAACCCGTGGCGGTATTTTCCGTGCACCGTATCTGGCTCGAGAGTTCCCTCAGCTGGGTGACCGGGTTGTCACCCCCGGGAACTGCCAGCCGCGAAAAAATGACAGGATCGCCCGAGAACGAGATCTTTCTCCCGAGGGAGAAGACTGCGGGAACAGCAAGGCCGATGATGGATCGGACTGCCCTCCTTGGAACGCCCTCAACAGATTCGAGGATGAATCCGCGTCCCTTTCCAATCGCAGAATAGAGTGTGAATGGATCTACTGCCGGGATCGGGATCTCCAGGGTTTCCTGGTGGAACACGCAACCCTTCACGGGACCTGTCCGGGGAACCTTCCCGGCCGGGCTTTCGATACATGCCGCCGGTCTGGCGGCAGTACCCAGTCCACCGGCATCACCGGATCAGACGTCTCTTTCTGATACATGTTTTAATATATACATCAATGCCATTATTTATACTTTGGTGTTTCAAATTATGCTGAAAACATGCACCTGTACCCTCCCTCCACCTGCGAGGGGAACTCCTGATATCCAGGAAATCCCCTTTCCGGTTGGATGGAAAATAACCCGGTTCTCCAGGTGATCTGCTTGTCAGAAAACCCGCCGCACCCCTCTGCCTGCCGGATGTATCAGGAGAGGACAGGAGGGCTCTTGAAGAAAAGCTCAAACGATAAAGACAAATCTTTCTCCCTCGAAACCTTTCACTCCGCCTTCTTCCCCACGAAGACGCAGAAGGTCCTGTTCTTGTAAACGACATCGACCCCGGAGAACCCCGCCTCTGCAAGCCACCGCATCTGGTCAAGGAGAGGGGCATTCTTGTCGAGAGTCTCCCGCCGGGTCACTGCAGCCTCCAGTTCTCCGGGATCGATCCGGGCCTTTATGAGATGAGAGTTCCAGTAATCACGGTATTTGCGGGAGAGCCACTCCGACGGCGCCTCCACCTGGTCGGCATTCACAAAGACTCCTCCGGGAGAGAGGAGCCCGAATACCTTTTCAAAGAGGCGCTTCTTGTCGGCATGCTCCAGGTGGTGAATGGAGAGAGCCGAGCAGACGAGGTCGTACTTCCCCGGGATCTCCTCGCGGCTGTAATCCGCAACCACATACCTGACACGAGTGCTGCCAAAGAACCGCCTCTTTGCCACGTCGAGCATCCGGTCCGAGATGTCAAGGAGCGTCAGCGTTGCTCGGGGGAATTTCCCGAGGATCAGGGCGGACAGGAGTCCTGTCCCTGCACCGATGTCAAGGACGCGGGGGTCATCCGCCGGCCAGTCAGCTGCCCAGACAGCTGCCCCGTAGAACCCGTCCAGGTCCGGGATGATGTACCTCCGGAGGGCATCGTACTGTTCTGCAGCAGAATCGAAGGCTTTCTTCACATCTTCCATGTTTTCTCAGGGGTTATCTTTCCACGAGTATAATATCGTGCACCCGGAAAGATACATTCCCGTCACTCTCGAACAGGTGTCCCTGTGACGGTTCCGGAACGCCTGTTGATAGTAAACAGAAAATCCCATTCCTCTTCCCCTCCCATGAAAATGTACAATGACTTCCGAAATTCCGGCCGGATATGTCCATGGCCACACCCGGCGGGAGGCCGAACGCCTGTCTGACCAGGCTTCCACCCTCTCAACGCTACTCCATCATGATACCTTATACCCACCCGGATCATCTCTCCTTGAAGCCGGGTGCGGGGTCGGGGCACAGACAGAGATCCTTGTATCGAAAAACCCGGATTGCCGCATCACATCCATAGACATTTCAGTCCCTTCACTGAGGCATGCACGGAATGCCGGAGAAGAGAGGCAATGGAATAATGTCTCATTTGCACGTGCAGACCTGTTCAGGTTGCCTTTCCGTGATGAGACATTCGATCATGTTTTTGTCTGCTTTGTCCTTGAACATCTCCCAAGCCCCCTTGGTGCCCTCGCTTCCCTGAAAAAGGTCCTTAAACCCGGAGGAACTCTGACCGTCATCGAGGGAGACCATGGATCGGCATTCTTTTATCCTGAAAGCAGGTATGCGAGCCATTGTATCCGTTGCCTCGAGGACCTTCAGTCCGAGATGGGGGGAAATCCCCGGATTGGCCGCGAGCTGTTCCCCCTCCTCACCTCTGCAGGATTTGGGAATGTCTACGTCTCTCCAAGGCAGGTTTACGTCGACGGGTCGCGGCCCAATCTTGCATCCGGGTTCACCCGGCAGACGTTTACTGCCATGGTGGAGGGTGTCCGGGACCAGGTTATTCAGAAGAAGAAAATGCCCCCAGATGAATTCGACAGGGGGATACGTGACCTCGTAAAAACCGGAGAACCCGGGGGAGTCTTCTGCTACACATTCTTCAAAGCGGTCTGTGTCAAATGATGTCCCGGAAAGAACAGGGGGCAGCAATAATTCCTTCCCGTTCCACAACCGGAGAACGGGCAAGTTCCATCACGCCGTTTTCCTGTCCGTGATATCGCGAAAGATCCCGCGCGTGTACCGGGGTTTTCCTCCAATGATGAGGCAGTTTGCCCTCCCCTCGAGATACACCCTCTTTCCCGACTTTGCACGGAAAACTGCCTCGAACCTGCCGACGTCCTCCCCTGATATCACCCTGTGGAACAATTCCCTGCAGTGTTCCCGAGAGACCGGGTCGATGACGTCAAAGAGCGTCATGTGCTGGAGATCCTCGAGGGTATACCCAAGGGTCATCCTCCACGTCCTGTTCACGAACAGGAATCGCCCCTCAGCATCAACGCTCTGGATGAGATCGCTTGCATTTTCGAGAAGGTCGCGGTAGCGCGCCTCGTTCGCGCGGAGAGCCTCGGTTCTCCGGGAGATCTCCCGCAGCACGTCCAGCCAGTGCTGGATCTCGAGCGAGGCAAGGTTGAACCGTTTTGCATCGGCTGCCGGGATGAAGAAGAAGTTCTCGAGGATCTCTGCATCAAGGACAACGAGGGGATGTGTCCGGAGGACGTCCTGGAGCGTCGCCGGCGGAGTCTCGCCGAGCCTGTATATGCAGACGAGAACGAGTCCTCCTTCCCGGAGGAGGGGTTCGAGCTCCCCGAGATCGCCCACGATGGTCTGCGCTGACCTGTGGGGCGAAAAAGGCGGGACCTCCCGGACGATACAGAGCGCGGAATACCCCTTCTTTTCAGCTTCTTCTGCCTTCTTCTGGAAAAATATCCTTACACTGTCAATTGTTGCAAAGTGCTGGTGGAACTCCTCGTCTTCGTGCGAGAGGACGTGCATGGATCCATCGCCCACGGGGTGCACCTGTTCTCCAAAGACTGCAGGGTTTCTCTCGGGGAACCGGGATATATAAAAGAGGTACCACCTCTTTTCCCTGCACCTCTCACGGATCATCTCCGTGACCGCAGCAAGTTCTGGAATCTCCCTGAAGAGGACGGCCACGTGGTCCCCTGCTTCGATCTTCCGCTTCTGACCATCGATGAACGCCAGCTGATCCCTTTCTTTTTCTCTCTGCTCCATCTCCCCTTCCGGGAATGTATCCCAAGGGATGAAGTAGTTCACCAGGATGAAATATATTTTGCCGGCAGGGGTTTCCGGGAGGGGAGGAGATCGCAGAAACCCTCATCCCGGCGTATCTCCCCGTATCCTGACCCGCCTTGCAACCCTGTAACCGGAGACGACCTGGATGGTGTCCCCGAACTCCCTGTCGAGGTCACTGTCGCCCGTATCGATGAAGAGGCGGGGGGTCTGGGAGAGCTTGTGGGGTGTTGCAACGATGATGATGTTCTCCCTTCCAATCGCCCTGATCACGTACGGTGTCACCACCTGGGTTCCCCTCCCGAGGATCGCCCCCTGTGCCCCGATGATGCTCACGACCAGTCGGACCCGGTGATGATGAGCAAGGAGTTCCCGGATGGCCCGTTCGTCAAGGTCCGCTGCAACGAGTGAGCCAGATTTTACTGCATCGAAGCCAAGGAGAGTCTTTTTGATTCCCATCTCCCCTGCGATGGCCGCGGTGGTCATGCCGGGCCCGAGGATGTACAGGGTATCCGGGGTCCCTTCGATCACCTCACGCATGAACCGCGCGATCTCCCTTTTTGCCCTCTCCTCGTCGGCATCCTCGTAGACCTGCTTTGTCATCTGCGAAAGACCCGGCCTGAAGGGAGACCGTGCAATGCCATAGAGCCGCGTGGCAAGTTCGCCCTTCCGGTACTGCTCCTCGTCCACGTCGACGATCTCTGCATCCCGGAGATGGATCTCGCGTCCCCCTCCCAGCCCGTCCCGGAGAATCGTTCCCGCAGCCCCGGGCGTGATGGCAAATACCGACGAGAACATCTTCACGCCGGCAGGAATCCCAAGGATGGGTACGGCATCTCCGACAACCGAGTAGATGTCACGGGCAGTCCCATCGCCACCGCAGAAGAGGACGAGATCAACCCCTTTCGCAAGAAAAACCCGGCATGCGGCAATCGTGTCTGCGGCATCCGTCCTCTCTCCGGAAGGACGGTACACAACCTCGTACCCCGTGATTCCTGCGCTGGCAAGGGATTCTTCCCCCATCCTGCCGCCGCATGTCAAGAACCTGATGGGGAGTCCTGCGAGGTGGCGGACAGCCTCTTTTGCCCGTGCAGGGGCTCCCGGCCGGGCTCCCCGGGAGATTGCCTCGTCGACCATGCCGTCGGTTCCCTTCAGCCCGACTGAACCCCCCATTCCGGCAACAGGATTGACGAGAAAACCGATTCGGAACACGAACTTTCACCGGCAAAGAAAAAAATGTGTATCTCTTTTGGAACTTTCGGACCCTGCTTTTTTTAGGCTCCGGGGATTTTCGGGAGCCGGGAGAGGGCATCCCTGATGAGCTGGTCCGGGTACTCGTAGTCCACGAGCTGGCCCGCGTAGTATGCGTCGTATGCAGACATGTCGAAGTTCCCGTGGCCGGAGCAGTTGAAGAGTATCGTCTTCTTCTCGCCGGTCCTTTTGCATTTGAGCGCCTCGTCGATTGCTGCCTTCACCGCGTGGGACGTCTCGGGTGCCACGATGATCCCTTCCGTGCGGGCAAAGGTCTGGGCCGCATCAAAGACCTCGCTCTGGTGATAGGAGATCGCCCTCATCACGCCGTCGTGCACGAGGCGCGAGACGATGGGGGAGTCCCCGTGGTACCGGAGCCCTCCGGCATGGATCGATGGCGGGACGAAGTCGTGGCCGAGCGTGAACATCTTGAGGAGGGGTGTGAGACCTGCAACGTCCCCGTAATCATACGTGTAGAGACCCTTCGTCAGCGTTGGACAGGATGCGGGCTCCACGCCGATGATGTCGATATCCTTCCTCTTTCCTTTCAGCTTGTCACCGGCGAAGGGGAAAGAGATCCCTGCAAAGTTCGATCCACCACCCACGCACCCGATCACCACGTCCGGGTACTCGTCGACGGATGCGAGCTGTTCCCTGCACTCCATGCCGATCACGGTCTGGTGGAGGCAGACATGGTTCAGGACGGATCCAAGCGAGTAATTGGTATTTTTGTGCGTTGCTGCATCCTCGACCGCCTCGGAGATTGCAATCCCGAGGCTCCCGGTCGTCTGGGGATCCTTCTCGAGCACCGCCTGCCCTGCCTTCGTCCTCGTGCTGGGACTCGGGATGCACTCTGCACCCCAGACCTGCATCATGGACTTCCGGTAGGGTTTCTGGGCATAACTGGATCGGACCATGTAAATCGTGCACGCAAGACCAAAGAGCTGTGTTGCGAATGCGAGTGCCGACCCCCACTGACCTGCACCGGTCTCTGTTGCAATCCGCTCGATCCCCTCTTTCTTGTTGTAGTACGCCTGCGCAACTGCAGTATTCGGCTTGTGACTCCCGGGCGGGCTCACACCCTCGTATTTATAGTAAATGTGTGCCGGTGTCCCGAGGTGTCTCTCCAGCCTGTGGGCTCGGAAGAGGGGCGTCGGCCTCCAGAGAAGGAGAATGTCCCGGACCTCCGGGGGAATATCGATGAACTTCCGGTCGCTCATCTCCTGGCGGATGAGTTCCATCGGGAAGATGGGCCTGAGGTCATCGGGAACAAGCGGCTTTCCTGTCGCCGGGTGCAGGGGAGGATCGAGGGGTGAAGGGAGGTCGGGCAGGATGTTGTACCACTGGCGTGGCATCTGGTCTTCATCGAGGAGAATCTTTGTCTTCATGCAGGGATACTTTGGTTTGTATAAATAAATACATTGTTGTATATGATAGTCTATTAGTAAACTCCCCGGAACTGGTTCCCGGGAAAAATCAAAGCAGGAATCCCCGGAAAAACGCGCTCCGGCACCTTGCATGTCGCGTGCGCAAGCAGGCAGCACAGGATCATTGAAACCGGTGAAAAATCCTTTTCACGTATTCCCGCCAACGTTTCCGGCTGGAAAAAGCAGGGATGGTGGCACCCTGCCAATCTCTGCAGGGAGGAGAATGCGCAGATATTCGGAAGTCCCTCGTGAAAAGATATATCCTGCTCCGGAGAACGACCAGTGGGACTTTCTCCTCTCCACAATCTGGAACCAGATGATCCACCTCGTGATCATGGTCGAGGGGAGACTGGACGAAGCCCGGCTCCTCCATGCGATGGAGACTGCCCTCTCGGCGGAACCCGTGCTCCGCTGCCGGTTCGTTGAATCTCCCATCCCCTGCTGGGAGGAGCTTGCAGTCCTTCCCCCGGCTGCGTACTTTTCCACAGTCCCGGTGGACGATGCAGGGGAAGCCCTGCGCCATGCCCTTCTCCAGCGCATCGATCCCCTGATCGGACCGCAGGCCCGGCTCACACTCCTCCGGGGACAGGATGATATCATTGTCCTCTCGGTAAACCACTCGGCAACAGATGCCTGCGGGGTCAGGGAGACGGCGGCCCGTATCGCCCGCGCTTACCGGGATCCTGAAAACAGATCTTTTCCCACACTCCAGTCTCACCAGGCCTTTGACCGATCGTACGATACTATCCTCTCCGCATTCACCCCGGAGGAGAAGATAGTGGCCCGAAAAGATTACGGAGAGCCACAGGCCGAATGGGGTGTTCCCTCCATTCCCGGATCCTGCGGCTCCCCCTGCCACCTCTGGAGAAGGATCGAAGGCGACCTCTTCAGGAAGCTCCGGTCGTTCTCCCGGTCGGAGAAGATGACGATGAACGACCTGCTCCTCTCCGCATTCTTCCAGAGCGTCTCCCGGGAGATCCCCCACGAGGACCATCGGGCATATCCCGTCCTTTCCGCGATGGACCTTCGTCGTCTCGTTCCGGGAGTGTCAGCGCCTGCTGTTGCGAACCTCTCGGTTGCCATCGCCGTCAGGCTCCCTGCAGACAGCACTCTCTCCCCGCTCTCCCATGCACGGGAGACGCACCGAACCATGGTAGAGAGAAAAAGACGCCTGACAGGGATCGGGGCTGCGATCCGTATCCAGGAGATGTTCGGAGAAGGTTTTCATAGCGTCCGGCACTACCTCGAAGACCTTGCACGGGCGAGCAGGCTGGACGGGTATCCCAGGAACCCCTTTTTCTCCAATACCGGCATCATACCCCCGGAGTGCACGGACTTTTCCGGTATAAAGGCAAGGTGCGCATTTCTCGTGCCGCCCATAGATTATCCTCCCGGTTTTTCGGTTGCTGCAAGCACGTTCCGGGAGACGATCACCCTCGTTTCCGGATTCTGCGGGGACTGCCTCCCAAAAGCTGTCGTCGGGAGGGTCCTCTCCCGCATGGAGGAAATCCTCCGCGATCTTGTCCGCTAACTGCTGCCTGGAAAGACTCCTGCCCGGAATTTCCGGGCATGCCAATCAGAGGTGGATCAGCCGGGCTTTTGTCTCTTCCGTGTCGAAAAGGGCAACAGTAGGGTCTCCCGTCAGGTACCCGCAGACCTCACCCGGGTTGATGCAGAGTGTGCTCCCTGCCTGGGAGATCGATGCCTTGTGCGTGTGCCCATGGACCACGAGGTCGTAGATCCCGCATTCCATGCACTCAGCGAGCCTCTCCCGGTCATGGCCGTGCAGGAGGGCTATTCTCAGACCATCGAACTCGAGTTCCGCAAAATACCCGCCGATCTCCACGTTGCCCTGCTCCCGGCAGCGTGCGAGGAGGAGGGGGCAGTCACCGTCGTTGTTCCCGAATACCCCGGTGACAGGGACACCGATCTTTCCGATCTCCGGGATGACGAACGGCGCGATAAAGTCACCAGTATGCAGGACTATCTGCGCCCTTTCCCGCGCAAGTGCCTCCACTGCCTTCCTGATGTTGGGGATATGGTCATGCGTATCCCCCATGATCCCGATTCTCATGCACGCGCACCCTACAGGAAGACTGGCACCTTCACGATATAAAACGAAGTCTTATTTTTCTGTTACGGGAACAGAGATGAGTGGAAAAATGCAGGGAAAAGACCTCTTCTGCGGACTCGAGAGGGCAATCGAGGGAGATGACAGGGTATCCCGGCGGAGACTGCTCTCGCGCCTCGTCTCATTTCTCTCTTCCACCGATAACGCGGCCCCCGCTTTTATATCCCGGGGCGGGGTTTACCTCCTGCTGGCTGCCGCCCGGGACGCGGACGAGAAGGTCAGCATCCCTGCCCTTGATACCCTCCTGTGGCTTGCGCGGGCAGGATATGCGCACGAGATTCTCACAGCGGGGGGCAGGGATGCACTTCCCGCGTTGCTCTCCCATCCCTTCGATCAGGTCAGGGCGAAAGCAGAGGAGTTGCGGGAATCACTCAATCGGGAGTCCGGAGAGTCCTGATGTGCGGGACCAGGCTTCGCAAATGAAAAGTTCCAATCCTGCTCTCCTGGATTTTTGAGCCCGGAAAAGTCTTTTTTTTGAGTCAAGTATACACCACGGGATCAAAACCCGAACGGGGATTTACCGCAAGTGCCCCGGACCAGCGCACAGGCAGGACTGTAATGGCGAACACTAATAATGGAAAAGTCGCGATCCTTGCTTCATGCAGATGAGGATTGGCGGCAGGGATGTGGCCGGAGCGGATGACAGGTGGATGGCAGTCATCAATCCGGCAACAGGCAGAGAGATCGACCGTGTTCCCGAGGGAACGATCTACGAGGTCAATGATGCGGTCAGGGCAGCGGGGGAGGCTTTCCCTGCGTGGGCATCACGCACTGCACGCGAGCGGGGCCTCCTCCTCCTCCGGGGTGCAACGCTCGTCCGGGAACGGCACAGGGATATTGCGCGGCTCCTCACGATGGAACAGGGAAAACCTCTCCGCGAATCCATCGACGAGGTGAGGGGTTTTGCCAATGTCCTCGAGTATTACGCGTCCCTTGCAGGCACCCTGACCGGAGAGTACATCCCTCTTGGAGCCCCGGGCGATGCCATTGTCACCCGCGAACCTCTCGGGGTCTGCGGGGCGATCATCCCCTGGAACATGCCTGTCCTCCTCATGGCATGGAAGGTTGCCCCTGCCCTGCTTGCCGGAAACACCGTTGTCCTCAAACCGGCATCGAGGACGCCCCTTGCAGACTCCGTCCTTGCCCGCACCCTCGAGGAGGCCGGACTCCCGCCGGGGGTGCTCAATATCGTGACCGGGAGGGGGGAAGTCGTTGGGGAAGCCATCGTGCGCCACCCCGGTATCCGGAAGGTCTCCTTCACCGGCAACGTGGAGACAGGACTGCGCGTGCAGGAGCTGGCCGGTGGCTCTCTCAAGGATGTCACCCTGGAACTTGGGGGCTCTGACCCGATGATCGTGTGGAAGGACGCGGACATTGACAGGGCTGTCGCGGGCGCTGTCCGGGGGAGGTTCTACAACGCCGGGCAGACATGCACCGCCGTCAAGCGTCTCTTTGTTCACGAGACAATCGGTGCCGAGTTCCTGCGCAGGCTCCGCGCGCAGGTTGGAGAGATCACCGTTGGAGACGGCCTCGAGGAAGGGACCACCATGGGTCCCCTCTGCGGGATGGGCCAGCGGGACGAGATTGGAAAACTCATCGACGAGCTCCGGCGGAAGGGAGAAGGCACCATCGTGATGGGGGGAGAACCACTCCGCGGACCTCCCTATGATGACGGTTCTTTCTATGCTCCCACGATCGTCACCGACGTCCACCCCGAGTCAGCACTCCTGAAGAGGGAGGTCTTTGGACCTGTCCTCCCTGTCATGTGCGTGCACGACCTCGATACTGCCATAAAACATGCAAACGAGACCAGGTTCGGGCTCGGAGCGTCCATCTGGACCCGCGACATCTCTATTGCCCGCGAGGTGTTCGCACAGGTTCAGGCCGGGGTGGTCTGGGTGAACCGGCACCTCACCCTCCCGCCCGAGATACCGTTTGGGGGTGTCAAGGCATCGGGACTGGGCAGGGAGAACGGTTCGGCGGCCCTTCTCTCCTACACACGGACAAAGTCTCTCTACGTGGGGTGGTAGGTCATTTCCGCCATTCTCTCCGGCCGGGGATGAGGAGAACCACTTTGAACGCGACGATCCCGGAGACCACATGCACACCATGTATTCCAGCAACCGACGGGAGACTACTTAAACAAGCCTGCCGCATGACTGTTCCGGTGAGAACAGAAAATGACTGGCGAGCAGATGCTCAGGACCTGTGCCGATGAACTGGATCGCCTCCTGTCTCCGGCACATGTCATCGGAGACGCAATCGATCTCGGGGACAGATCCGTCATCGTTGTGACAGAATTCGGTTTTGGAATCGGAGCAGGTGGCGGCAAGGGAAAGGATAGCGAGGGAGAGGGGAGCGGTGGTGGCGGGAAGATCACGCCCGTGGCACTCATCCTGATTCACAGGGATATCAGGGGCCCGGAAGGTATCCAGGTTCTCTCCCTCAACCGCGAAAACCCCGTGGCCCAGATCATCTCGGCACTCTCCGAATCCCTGGCTCCCCAGGTCATCAGAGCCATCAGGGAGATGTCAGAAACAAAGGAGAAAAGAGGGGAGACCTGAGAAGACCGGTCCTTTCCCATGGACATACTCTCCGTGGCGCTTGTCGGCGCAATCATTCTCTTTCTCTTCGTCACAGTGCTCTGCATCTATGCAGTACCTCTCCGGTTCAGGGTGCGGGTGGACTGTGTCGATGGAACGGCGATGGCTGTCGTATCCGCCTCGTGGCTCTGCCTTGGCCTCCGGGGGACGCTCTCGTGGAGGGAGAGGGTAGTTCACCTCCTCGTCGGAGACGTCGCTCTCCCCCTTCCCGTGCACCTGCCGGTATTCCCTCCCGCAATTGCCCTGCAGAAGACCCTGGCTCCGCAGGGTGCAGAGGTGCCCGCGGTACCTCCTTTCCTTGAGGCCGGGGTCCGGATCGTTCCTGCCCTGGTAACTTTTGCAAGAGCCACTCTCCGGTCCCTTTCACTCAGGCGGCTCGAATGCAGGGCTGTGGTCGGGCTTTCGGGACCGGCAGAGACAGGGATGCTGTTTGGATATTTCATGGCAGCAAAACCCATCCTCTCCTGCTCGAGGCGGATAAAAATTGATATTGTCCCGGATTTTTCCCGGGAGCGCCTCGAGGGTCACCTCGAACTGGATGCTACCATAACCCGGCCGTTTGACCTGGTTGCAAGGATCGTGCGTCTCCTCCTCCTTTGGGAGAAGTCACGGGTGACGGGGGCGATCCCTGCATGATGCACTCCCGGGAGGTGCGGCTGGATGCGGCCGTCAGGGCTGGCGACAGGACCATTCTGGTGATAACCCGCCGGATCACCATCAAGAGGCCGGGCAGCTGCATGGAGAGCATGACACCCGTCGCAATTGTCATCCTGGAAGGGGAAGCGTGCAGTATGTGGCTGTTGGATAAGAGTGTCACGAGGGAAGAGATCGAGACCCTGCTTGGAGGAGGAGCGAGCACCCCCTGACTGCAGGTCTTCCTCTTCCCGTTTGCAGTGAATCATCCTTCCCGCACGGGGGGCTGACGGAGCTTGGCAGTCCGGCCCCCAGAACTCCTCCCGGGGCCGGGATAAGGGCGAATCCGGATGCCATTCGCCCCCGGCCCATATATCTCAAAAAAGGTTACTCGTGCCTCAGCGCCTCGATGGGGTTCTGGTTTGCTGCTTTCCATGCGGGATAGAGGCCGGAGAGGAGACTTGTCCCGATTCCAAACGCCACGCCATAGAGGACATAGACCATGCTCGAGGGGACGAAGAGGTACTCTGCTGTCTGGAGCATCAGGAGGCTGACCGCGTAGCCCCCAAGGATGCTTGCAACACCGCCGACGAGGCTTCCAATTATCCCGAGGATCAGGGCCTCGAAGAGGAACATGACCAGTACCTCCCTGCGGAGCGTCCCGATGCTCCTCAACACGCCGATCTCCTTGATCCTCTCGGTCACAGACATCATCATGATGTTGAGGATGCTCACACCGGCCACGATCAGGGATATTCCGCCGATTGCCGTTGTAAACGTGGATATCCGCCCGAACGTGTCCAGTATCGTCTCGAGGATAGCCTTCGTATCGATGACATTGACGACGTCCTCCCTCCGGTTCAATTGCTTCTCGATGGCCTCCTTTGTCGCAGCGATCCGGGAGAGGTCCCTGACTTTCACGATGACCATGTCATAGTCCTTCTGGTCGAATGCCTGCTGGTACCAGCCCGCATCGACGATGATGCCATAATCAGGATTGATATCAAAGCCCATCCCCCTCTCCTTTATGATCCCGACCACCCGGAGCGACCCCCTGTCCCTGACGGTGATGCGCGATCCCACCCGGAGATCGTGTTCCTTCGCAAATTTTGCACCTGCCATGGCCCCCGAACTTCCTCTCAGGTACGCGCCTTCCTCCACCTCGATGAGGTGGGAGATGTCATCGGGGCGGAGACCG
Organism: uncultured Methanolinea sp.; assembly: GCA_964431125.1. Taxonomy (GTDB): domain Archaea; phylum Halobacteriota; class Methanomicrobia; order Methanomicrobiales; family Methanospirillaceae; genus Methanolinea_A. The sequence goes on from CAYSII010000013.1 coordinate 23,612, forward strand.
TAGACGACCCCGACCGTGTCTTTGGATCCAACTTTCATCCGTGCACTGCCGGAGTAGACAGGTATGGCAATATCCGGGGCAACGGCCCTCCTTATCTGTTCGAGCTGCCTATCGGTGATACGTTCACTGCCCGAGGCAACAGACATGGGGCCACCCCCAACGTGCGGTGTCACAATCACGCTGTCCCCGACGGTCGACAGGCTGTCGGATATGGCTAAAACGAGGCTGTTTCCCAGGATTCCCATCGAGACGATTGCTGTCACGCCGATGATGATCCCGATGATGGCAAGGAGGGAGCGGAGCCAGTGAAGCCTCACGTTTCTCTTTGCAAATTCAAAAAAAAGGCTGACCTGCATGGATCACCCGCCACATGCCCCTCTTCCCGCATGCCGCAGGTAAGGGAGAAAACTCCCGTTCCCCTGATTGCTCATGTGATCCTCCCGTCCACGATCTGGATCACGCGGTGCGCGTACCGGGCGACGTTGGGGTCGTGCGTCACCATGATGATGGTCTTATTCCTCGTCTCGTTTAATTCCCTGAGGAGTTCCATGATTGCTGACCCGGTCTTCGTATCGAGGTTTCCCGTGGGTTCATCGGCGAGCAGGATCTCGGGGTCGTTGACGAGGGCGCGGGCGATGGCCACGCGCTGTTGCTGGCCCCCTGAGAGCTCGGCGGGCCTGTGGGAATAGAGGGACGGATCCAGGTCCATCGCCCTGAGTACCTCCATGCAGCGGAGAGTGCATTCCCGTGTCCCTGTCTTGAGGACGAGAGGGAACTGGACGTTCTCGAGTGCCGAGAGGAGTGGGATGAGGTTGAACTGCTGGAAGATGAACCCGATGTGATCCCGGCGGAGCATCGTCAGCTCGTCGTCGGTAAGGGAACTGATATCCCGGTTCTTGATCTCGAGGTACCCGGACGTGGGCGTATCGAGGCACCCCATCAGGTTGAGGAGCGTTGACTTGCCCGACCCTGACGGGCCCATGATGGCGATGAAGTCCCCCGGTTCCACCGAGATGCTGACATGGTCGAGTGCGACAACGTCACCGGCGGGGAGGGGATAGACCTTGACCACGTCCCGGAACATGATGATGGGATCACGCTCCGGTGACCCGCTCATCTCTTTCTCCAGGAATACCACACGATTCCCCCGATGACTGCTGCACAGGCAACAATCACTCCCACGACCGGCAGGGTCGGCCCTTCCATCCCTGTCTCACCGGGTTTGCGGGTTCCTGTCACGGGGATGTCCACGGGGAAGGTTGTGGTGTAAATGTTCCCATCGGCATCCTTGTGGGTGATCAGGACATGCACGGAAGATTGTGTGCCCTCGACCGAGAACGTGACTTCGAAGCCGGAGAAATCATCCGGTTGCAGGGTCCCGACGGCATACTGCCGGTAGGGGTCCTGGGGGACAGCGCCTTCTCCCGTCGTGATGACAACCGCGTTTGCCGGTTCAAGACCGGTATTGGTGACGTCACCTGTCAGCGTGTAGGTGCTGCCTGACCTCTCGATCCTGATATTGGAGAGGATTGGTTCGGCCCGCAGCTTGCTGTCTCCCACGTCGATCGGAAACCGGATGATCTCCGTGTGGGGATTGATCCCGTTGTAATAATCCGCGTGGAACTCGAGGAAGGTGGAAGATCTGCCCGGAGTTATCTGGAATGTCACTCTCTGCGACTGGTCCGGTGCAAGCAGACCGATGAAGTACCGCGAAGGTGTGGCATCGATCCCCTCCCCGACAGGATAGACCGTAACACCCGAGACTGCATTGCTCCTCGGGTTCCCGACGAGCAGCTCGATCTTCTCTTTCTTCCCGCTTGAAAAAATATCCGGGCGGGAGAGGACCGCAAGGGTGAGTGGCTGATCCTGCACCTGGAGCTTCACCGGGTACCGGAGGTACCCTGCATCCCGGAAGTCGAGCGAGAACACCGGGTAGTAAATACCTTCAGGGACGGGTGCACTGACAGTGAACGTGAAGCTCATCCTGTTTCCTGCACCCAGGTACATCGTGGTCTCGTACGGCCGTGAGTCGACACGTATCTTCTCGTCGTACAGGGTTGCCCGCCGGATTGCCACACTCTCTGCCCCGTTATTGATGATCTCAACAGTAATCGTCCCGGAGTCCCCGACCTTGAAGACCTGGGGATTGATGGTAACGTTCGTGACCATCACCTGGGCAGCCGCGACCTGGCTCTGCTGGACTGCAGATACCGGGAAAAGGATTGCAAGAACTGCAACCATGCAGAAAAGGACCCTGTAAAGAGCCATGCTTTCAGGAACCTCCCAGGAACAGGCTCTCTGCAAAGAAGGAAGAGAGGAGGTAGAGGATGAGGATTCCGACCGGGACAAGGACGGTGATGCAAGCACTCCTGGTATCCAGTTTCCGGGCATGCTTCATTCCAAATATCCAGATGTTTGCACTCCATGCCAGGAAGAGGATGGTTATTGCTCCGGAGACGAGGGTATATTCCCGCATTGCAGGCTCGTGCATCAGCTCCCTGACAGCATCCTGGATGACGGCAGGGTCCTGGAGGTTTCTGACGACCGGAACCGTGATTTCGGGCAGGTAGAGATACAGGAACAGGGCTGAAAGGGCATTTCCGATGATTGACGGTACGAGCCCGAATCCCGTGACTGCAAGGGTTCCAGGGAAAGACCCGGAACCCTTGAAGGGAATGGAGACCAGGTAGAACGCCCCGGCCATGATAACCCACCAGATCACGATAAAGCCAACGAATGCAGAGACCGCTCCCATCAGCCCTATGAACATGCCCATGCCTGCCCCTCCGGCACCGGATGCAGCAAACATCTCAGCATAGAGGCCCAATACTCCATACGCTGCAAGAGCAGAGACGAGGGCACCAGTCATTGCGATGAGTGCCGGCACCTTGAGATCGGGTTCCCTCTCCTCCATGGCCGCAAAAAAACGGGCGGGCGCAAAAAGAAGATTGCTGATGGACTTCATGGTATATAATTGATTTTTCTTGCTATATGCACTTTCCCCGGACTGGACTGTCCCAAAACAACACAATAAAACATCCCTTCCTCGCGGGTCTGCTGCAGGAGACCCGCGGCTTTCCGGCGGATCTCCCCTTCACAGGAGTTCCTTTCTCCAGAAGATGAGGATACCGATGCCGGACAGGACAACCGAGAGGATCATGGTGAATGAGAATGCATAGGGCGTGTCCTGGAACGGCAGTTCGACGTTCATTCCGTAGATGCTCGCAATAAGGGTCGGAATCATCAGGATGATGGTGACTGTCGTCAGGAGCTTCATGATGACATTGAGGTTGTTCGAGATGACGGAAGCGAACGCATCCATCATATCAGAGAGGATGCTGCTGTAAATATTTGCCATTTCAAGCGCCTGCTTGTTCTCGATAATCATGTCCTCGAACAGGTCGCGGTCATCCTCGCTCATCCGGATGCACCCCGTGGCATGGAACTTCTCCAGCATCAGTGCATTGGACCGCAGAGACGTCACAAAATAGACAAGGCTCTTTTCAAGGTTCAGCAGGTGGATGAGCTGCTCGTTCTTGAGCGCCCGGTACAGGGAACGCTCGACCTGCGTGGTCATGCGGTTGATGTCCCTCAAGTAACGCATGTAGAGAAGAGTGTTCCGGTAGAACAGGAGGAGGATGAACCTGCCCTGCTTTCCGGGAGAGAAGTGCCGTACTTTCCCGGTGAGGAACTCATCCACGAGATCGACTGCTGTCATGCAGACGGTGATGGTCACGTTCTGGGTGATGATGATGCCAAGGGGGAGCGTTGTATAGGGGATATCGGCGCCGGCAGGTTCGCGGTGGGGTGTGCGGAGCACGATGAGCGTGCTCCCCTCCTCCCTCTCGACCCGGGCTCTCTCGTCGACATCGAGGGGGTCTGTCAGAAAATCCGGGGGGATCTGGAACCACGAAACGATCTCCTCTATCTCCCCGGGACTGGGGTTGACAAGGTTGATCCATGCACCGCTCTCCGGCGCGGAAATCTGTTCCAGTCCCTCCTGTGTACCCCGGTATATCGTTCGCATGGTAAAAACCACCCTCTCCCGGCCGCAGGAGATATTGCCTGCCGTCCCGGTCTTTGGCTTTGTTAAACCCCTTTCGCCGTCCTGCAGGCGCCACCGCCCGAATGTTGCCCCTTCTGGTCGTTTCTTTCAAAAGACAAAATATCTTTCGATCATCGCGAAATTGCAGGAAAAAACGAGGTGTTCCGGATTCTCATCCGCTCTTTTCAATTCTCTCCAGCTCCGTGCTGTCCGGCAGCCACAGGTTCCCTCTCCCCTCTCCTTCCCTCGCAAGCACCATGAAGAACCGGGGTGTCGTGTCCAGCTCAACCGTCGCACCATCGACCAGGAGATCAAGGATGTGACCGCCGGCACTTTCGTCGGATGTGATGTAGTGGAGGTGAAACCCGGGAACGTTGACTCCTGCAAGGGACTCCGGTATCCAGAAGCCGGCAGCTGTTCCCCGTGTGCCGTTGATCACAAAGACCGACTGGTTTTTGACGGCATCAACGAGACGCGGATAGGGTTCTTCCTGCCGGGGCACGCTCCGGGCTTTGACCTGCGGGAAGCTGCCGGTGACCCTGACTGCATACATCATGCTTCTGGATGGCAGCATCGCCCCGACCTGCTGTCCGAGATCGCTGAAATTGTCTGCCCGGGAAATCACTCCCCCGGTTGTCATCTCCTCTTTCCCCCTGTCTTTTCACGGTTATTCCCTTCCCCTCCTGCAGGCAGTCTGCCGGGACGATGCGTCCCGGAGCTTTTTGGGGGGGGGGCCAGACAGTGCCTGAAGACCTGCCGTGATCTCCCCGCAGTTCCCCTCCATCGGATCCTGTCCCATGGAGAATCAGGGATTCGAGAGGCAATCAGCATTTTCCCCCGCACCACGGGATGAGAGCCCGTGCTATTCCCTCTGCTGCCTGGGAGCGCCCGGCATTGCGTTCACAGACAAAGAGAATCCCTGTTGCATGTCACCCCGTTCCTGTGTCCTTTTTTGGGTTCAGGGGTGACGGAGCTCCTCGTCTTCCTCTCGCCACGCCGGATCCACGATGACGAGAAAGACGATGGGGACGCTCCCCGTATTCTCCAGCCACTGGACCGCTCCCGGAGGAACGAGAACTGCAGAGCCCTCGCCGACGGCCTCTGTCTCCTCGCCGACATGGATGCGTCCCTCTCCCGAGATGATGTAATACACCTCCGTGGACTTGAGGAGACGGTGGGGAAGGGTCGATTCACCGGGGGGGACGATCGCATGAGCGATACTCGGTCGTAACGGTATCTTCTCCTTCTCCCGGAGGGGGTGGACCAGCTCGCAGAGGAGCGATCCGTCCATGACCCGATCCCTCCTGCACGCAGATACTCTCCTGATGAACATGAGGTTACCTCTGTAGCCGATACCATTAATCAACCCCTTCAGCCTGCCAGGGGACAGCAGAAAGGGAACGACAGAAAGGGAACGACAGAAAGGGAACGACCCCATTTTCACCCTTCACGGCCGGGTCGGGATCGCCAGGTGACTCCCCCGGGTCATCAGAAAAAGGAACGCCCGGGAAAGGAGGAGGCTCTCGCGAGTTACAAACCCTCTCCATTCATGCTGCACGCCGGATCCGGCGGACTGCTTCCTGAAGGTTCTCCATCGACGTCGCATACGATAGACGCTCCCACCCCGGTGCATGGAACGCAGAGCCCGGAGTGACGGCAAGGTGGAGATCCTCGAGCCACCGGCGTGCGACGTCCATATCATCTCCCTCGACACGGATGAAAGCATAGAACGCCCCGTCGGCCGGTGCGACAGGATATCCCATCCGGAGAAGTTCCCCGACGATGTAGTCCCTCCTCCTCTGGAACTCTGCCCTCATCTCTTCCACGCAAGACTGATCGGATACCAGTGCCGCAACACCGCCGTGCATGACAAATGTTGTCGGATGGCTGACAGAATGCTGCTGCACCTTTGACATCTGGCGGATGATCGGGAGCGGGGCGACCGCATACCCCAGCCTCCACCCGGTCATGGCATAGGCTTTCGAGAACCCGTTGACGGTTATCGTTCGTCCGGCCATGTCACCGAGTGATGCAAGGGAGATGTGCGGCTTGCCATAGGTGAGCTTCTCGTAGATCTCGTCCGAGAGTGCGATGAGGTCGAAATCCGTGCACAAGTCTGCAACAAGGGAGAGTGATCTCCTGTCAAGGACGGCGCCCGAGGGGTTGGATGGTGTGTTGACAACGATCATGCGGGTCCGCGGGGTGACCCTTTCGAGGATACTGTCATCGATCTGGAATGTCCCTGTATTGAGCGGGTGGTGAACCGGTTTTCCGCCGGCGATCATGACACAGGGCTCGTAGGAGACCCATGCGGGGTCGAGGATGATGACCTCGTCGCCGGGGTTCAGCACGGCCTCCATCGCGTCGTAGATGGCATCCTTCGCACCGCATGTCACGATCACCTCGTCCGGCGTGCAGGAGAACCCGTTCTCCCGGGATATCTTCGCAGAAATAGCCCCTGTCAGCTCGGGGATCCCGTTGCTCGGGGCGTAGTGTGTCTCTCCCGCGATCAGGGCCCTGATGCAGGCATCCTTGATGTGCGGCGGTGTATCGAAGTCGGGTTCGCCGATGGAGAGCGAGATGACAGGGATACCCTTCTTCTCCATCTCGCGTGCACGCTGCGAGATCTCAATCGTGGCCGAGGCGGGGATGCCGGCCAGCTTCCGGGAGAGCTCCCTCATTTCAATCTCTGGACCATCTTGACTGCGGATTCAACTGCTCTCCGGGCATAATCAATCCTTTCTGTCGCTTCAAGCCGGGTCATGCCAGGCCCGGATATCCCGAGCGTCACGGGTTTTTCAAACTCCAGCGAGAGATCGATGATCTTCCGTGCGGCATGCTGGACGACGATCTCATCGTGCTGCGTTGCACCCTCGATCACGCAGCCGATCGTGACGACTGCGTCCACATCTTTCTCTTTGAGCATCTTTTTTATCGCAAGCGGCATGTCATATGCCCCGGGGACGTACTGGCACTCGGTCACCTCTGCCCCGAGAAATGCGGCATGTTCCCTTGCCTCCACTTCCATCATGTACGTGATGTCACGGTTGAACTCCGAGACCACAAAACCCAGGCGGATTCCCATTCTCTCCTCCTCTAACTATCTCGACTCTGCAGGCTGATAACCATATCCCGCGCACAAAATGTCAGCGGCGTGCCGGGCCGGCATCCGAAAACCCCTGTCTCTGGCCTGTCCCTGCCTCCCGGGTGAGGTCGGCAGGCCGGAGTGCCAGCCTGATGAGGTTGACCGCATGCTCCCGTGTGCGCCTCTCTGCGAGCCACGCAAGCTCCCTGTCGTCCGATGCCTCGTCCTCGTGCACGAAAACCTCGATGATGTGCGTATTCGTCATCAGCTGGCAGGTTATCAGCCCGAGTGACGCCTCGTGTGCACACATGCGATCCTTCTCCTTCCCGCCGGGCATACCGAGGGCCATGACGATGTCACACTTCCTCTCCTCGATCAGCTTCTTGCAGGCCACGGGAAGATCCTTGATTCCGGGCACCGTGACCCTCTCGATCGCGACGCTCGCGTGCTTGCGGAGCTCGTCGATGGCAATGCTCCCCATGTCGACCCGGGCAAACGTTGTATCGGCTACCCCCACCTTCATCCGAGGACCTCTGCCGCAGCCATGACACCATCGCCCCGGGGGACAAAACCGTATTTTTTGAGGGCATACTGGACTGCTGCAAGCGTTGCAAGGATTTCGGGAGCGCCAACGGCACCCATGGTTCCTATCCGGAATATCTTCCCCTTGAGATGGTCCTGCCCTCCAGCAATCTCGATTCCCATCTCCTTTATCGTCCGGCGGAACGCGCTGTCGTCCACCCCGGGAGGATACGTAAAAGCCGTGACCGTGTTGGAGTACGTGTGGTCAGCGTCCACCCTCGGAAAGAGGGGTATTTCCCACGCCCGGGCGGCAGCCCTGACTGCATCTGCAAGCCGCCTGTGACGGGCGATCCGTGCCACAAGACCTTCCTCCTCGAGGATCAGGCATGCCTCGCGGAGTGCAAGGAAGAGTGGGACCGCCGGCGTGTAGGGAGTCTCCATGATCTTTCCCGATGCGCTCTTCCTGTACGCAGCAAGGTCAAGGTAATAGGGCCTCGGTTCGGTAATCCTCTCCCATGCCCTGCTGCTCACCGAGATCGCGGAGAGCCCCGCAGGGGCTGCAAGGCACTTCTGGGATCCCACGACCACGACATCTGCACCCCACTCGTCCATCAGCACCTCATCCCCGCCTATCGACGTGATCCCGTCCATGACAAGGAGTGCATCGTACTTTCTGCAGAGACTGCCGATCTTCCGGGCGGGGTTCTTAATTCCTGCAGATGTCTCGTTGTGCACGAGTGTGACCATCTCCGCCCCGCTGGCGAGGGCTTCCTCGAGGCGGCCGAGATCGAGGGGTGTCCCCCACGGGGTTGCAATCTCGGTTGCGGCCCCGTACCGCTGGGCAATCTTATACAGGCGTTCCCCGAATTTGCCATTCACGAGGCTTGCGATCTTTCTCCCCCTGCCGAAGTTGCCCACGGCGGCCTCCATCGCCGCTGTTCCCGAACCGCTGATGATAAATAAGTCATTTGCAGTCCCGAATGCCTGCCGGAGGACACGCACGCAATCGGCATAGACCGCCGAGAACTCCTGCCCCCGGTGGTTGATTGCCTGCCGTACCATCGCTGCCCTGACCCTTTCCGGCATGGGAACCGGTCCGGGCAGCATCAGGAGGGGTTCTTTCTCCATCAAAACCAGCCCATATTATTTTTATAACCCCGGCATATAAGTGTGAATGGCGAATCCCATGGTTGACGTATCGATTCTGAGCGGGTCAGCCTCAGACGCGTCAGTTGTCCAGAGAGTCGTGGATGTCTTGAACGAGCACGGGGTTTCATGGGAGGCACGGGTCATCTCGGCCCACCGGGAACCTGATGTCCTCGACACGTACCTCAGGGAGTGTGATTCAAAAATTTTCATCGCGGTCGCCGGTCTTTCTGCAGCTCTTCCCGGAGTCGTGGCGTCCCGGACGAGCCGCCCCGTCATCGGGGTTCCCGTGAGCGGGAAGCTGATGGGCGGACTGGACGCCCTCCTCTCCATCGTCCAGATGCCGAAGGGAGTCCCGGTCGCCTGTGTCGGTGTGGACAATGGAGAGAACGCAGCGCTTCTCGCCATCCGCATCCTGTCACTGAACAGGGCATGAGATTTTCTGGGGATTTCCCGGATCCCCGAAACCGACGTGGCAAGAAAAATTCGTTATCCTGTGATATCACCGTATCTTACCGGTTTTTTCCTCCCCCTCTCCTTTAGGCCCTGCTTTCCCAAAAACCTCCCGGACGAGCCTGACTGCACAGAGATCCCCGCACATCGAGCAGGTCTCGGCCTCCCCGTCACGGTCATGGATCTTCCGGGCGTGGTCACCAAAGAGGGCGAGGGAGAACATTGCCTCCCAGTCGAGCTTCTGTCGCGACTCCGCCATCCGGAGTTCCCGGGGTACCTTGTATCCTTCCCTGTGCCTCGAGATATCCCCGATGTGGGCGGCAATCCGGGCAACTCTCGTCCCCTCGACGATATCTGCGACGGTTGGAAGGGCCAGGTGTTCACCGGGCGAGACCATGCAGAGGAAGTCGGCTCCGTGCATCGCAGCCACTGCACCACCGATTGCAGAGACCACGTGGTCGTACCCCGGGGCGATATCTGTCACCAGTGGGCCAAGGAGATAGAGCGGGGCATCATTGGAGAGTTCCTTGATTGCCTGCACGTTGCAGCGGACCTGGGAGAGGGGGATATGCCCCGGTCCCTCGATCATTCTCTGGACACCTGCCTCGAGGGCACGCTGTGCCAGTCTCCCGAGAGTCACGTATTCGACGGTCTTTGCATGCCTCTCGGCATCCTGGATGCAGCCGGGGCGCATGCCGTCCCCGAGGCTTGCCACGACACCGTACTCGGAGAGGATCTCGAGGAGGTAGTCAAATTCTGCATAGAGCGGGTTCTCCTCGTCGCGCTGGACCATCATCGCCACGTGGAACGCTCCCCCCCTCGAGACGACGGGCATGATCCGCGGATCGGTTTTGAGGGCCGAAAGGGCATCCCGGTTGACACCGCAGTGGAGGGTTAAAAAATCGACACCGTCCCGGCAGTGTTCCCTGATCACGGAGAAGAGGAGATCCGGATCGACATCCGCCGCGCTGCCTGCCCGGCGGACAGCCTCGTAGACAGGGACAGTTCCGACGGGGACATCGAGAGAGAGGAGCATCCGGCGGATAGCCCGGAGGTCTCCGCCGGTCGAGAGGTCCATCAGCGTGTCGGCTCCATTCCCGAGGGCAGATTTCGCTTTTTCCTCCTCGAGCGCAGGGTCACAAAGGAGCCCCGATGTCCCCACGTTGACGTTGACCTTGACCCGGCACCCCTCGCCGATACCACAGATACTGTGTTTCCGCGCGGGGTTTGCGGGGATCACCAGTCTCCCCCTTGCAACAGACCGCGCCGCGACCCGCGGGCTGATTCCCTCCTTCCTCGCAACATCCGCCACCAGTTCCGGTACCCCGGAGTGGCATTCATGGATGAGACTGGGCATAACAGACATTGGGCTGGTGATCCTAATTATCCTACCATGCCAGTCCGGTGGATACCTGGCAGCGGGTTCCTCGGCAACTCCTACCTCGTCGGTGGTGTTCTGGTGGATGCCGGGGTCCTCCCTGCTGCCATAGAGAGATACAGGGACTCAATCCGCGAGATCGTCCTCACCCACTGCCACTATGACCACATCGCGCACCTTGACGCGATAGCCCGGATGTGCAGGGCACGTGTCAGCATCCACAGGGAGGATGCCCCGGGGCTCTCCAGTGATGCGATATCACTCTCCCTCCACTTCGGTGCGCGGGCACCGATGCGTCCTGCAGACAGGATCCTCGTCGATGGCGATCGCGTCGGTGACCTGCTCGTCATCCATACACCCGGACACACCCCCGGAAGCATATGCCTGCTCCACGAGAAGGAATGCGCACTCATCTCCGGCGATACGGTTTTTTCTGACGGAGGTTTCGGGCGGTTCGACTTCCCCGGCGGTAGTCGGACTTCCCTCCAGGAGTCCATCGAGCGGCTCGCGGAACTCGAGATAGAGGGGCTCTACCCGGGTCACGGCTCACCGGTTGAGAAGGGAGGGAGACGGCACATTCTGGCCGCACGCGAGCTCCTCCGGATGTCGTATGATTAAGGGTATCTACTGCCTCGTCCTCTCGTGTGCACCCTTCCGTGAGCGGGTGGGTGCCCTCGGGGAGATCGAATTCCGGGAGGGCTATTACGTGTATGTCGGATCCGCCCTTGGACCGGGAGGTCTCTCCCGTGTCGCCCGGCATGCGCGGATCTCGAAAGACCCCAGTCGCAGGCCGCATTGGCACATCGATTACCTCCTCCGAAGTCCGTCCTGCACTCTCCTGGCCGCATACTGCTTCCCGACCACCGGGAGAGCAGAGTGCCGCCTTGCATCCCTCCTTAGGGGACTCCCTGTCCCGGGGTTCGGATGCAGCGACTGCAGGTGCTTCTCGCACCTCTTTTACTATTCCAGCCACCCGGGTACAGATATAGGCGAAGCCTCTGCAGAACTTTCACTTTCTGCTCATAGCAAAACTATCAAAAACCCGTAAGGTGAGTGTTACTCCATGAGCGTGCTGGGTATTTCAGGGAGCATGAGAGAGAACGGGAACACGTCGCGCCTTATCAGGGCCGTTCTCGAACCGTGCGAAAAAGCTGGAATCAAAACCGAGTTCATCTCGCTTGCCGGAAAGGAGATAAAACCCTGCCTTGGCTGCGAAAAGTGCAAGGAGAACGACTGGTGCGTCATCAGGAACGATGACTGGGGTTCCATCATGGAGAAGGTTCTCGGGTGCGAGGTCCTCGTCATCGGTTCCCCCACGTATTACTACGACGTGTGCGGACACCTCAAGAACTTCATCGACCGGAGCTACTCCCTTTACCACAGGAGGCAGCTTGCCGGCCGGAAAGCCGTTGCCGTCTCGGTCTGTGCCAACAAGGGAGGTGCACGCACCATCGAGACCCTCGAAGGGTTCCTGAACTCCCACGAATTCGCCTACCTCGGCTGGGTCAGGGGCAAGGGCTACCTCGAGGGCGATATCGAGAAGGACAGGCATGGCCTGAACCGGGCCCGGGAACTCGGGGAGAAGATCGTCCAGCTCCTGAAACCCCCTGATTGAAAGGTTCCCCGATCTCCCGGCAGCCGCTAGAAAGGGTATCTGTCCCTTTTTTGCATCATCCGGTGGTCATGGTACTTTCCCGTGTGACGGGCAGAATACCATAAAGGGTCGTCCTCTGGCGGAGGACCCGGCCTGCGTCCTCGACGATCCGATTCATCTCGGCAGGGTCGAGGTAGTCTGTTCCGCTCGCCCCGGCCCCCTTGGAGATGCTCTCCTCGAACATCGTGCCACCGAGATCGTCTCCCCCTGCAAGGAGACCCATCTGGGCCATCTTCAGGCCGAGCTTGACCCACGATACCTGGATATGGGGGATGTTGTCAAAAAAGAGACGCGAGACTGCGACCATGAGGAGGTCCTCCCTTCCCGTCGCCCCTGCCCGCGCGATACCCTTCCGGTAGAGAGGGGTCTGGTAATGGATGTAACTGAGCGGGACGAACTCGGTGAACCCTCCCGTGTCATCCTGGATCCTGCGGAGAATATCGAGGTGCCGTACCCGGTCGTCCACGGTCTCGCAGTGCCCGTACATGATCGTTGCTGTCGACCGGATCCCGAGGGAATGTGCTTCCCTGATGATCCGCTCCCACTCGCGGCTCGAGATCTTTCCCGGGCAGATGATCCTGCGCACGTCATCGACGAGTATCTCCGCGGCCGTCCCGCAGAGGGATCCAAGACCTGCCTCCTTCATCCGGGAGAGCATCTCCCGGGTTGAAATGCCACTCTTTTTCGCCCCGTACGCGACCTCCATGGGATTGCTGGCATGGATGTGGACACCGGGTGCACCCTCGCGGATGGTCGAGAGGATCCCGACGTATGATTCTGCATCGAAGTCAGGATGCAGGCCGGAGACCGTGCAGATCTCGGTGACACCCCGCGCGCGTGCTTCCTCTGCCTTTTTCCTCACAGTATCAGGCGTGTGAAAGTACGCATCGGGATCTCCGGGTTTCCGGGAGAAACCGCAGAACCCGCAGGAATTGATACAGAGGTTGGTGACGTTGATGTTCTGGTTGCGGACGTAGGTGACCACGTCACCCACCATCCGGGCTCTCCTCTCGTCGGCGGCAGCTGCAACCCGCCAGACGTCCCTCCCCTTCACCCTGAAGAGTGCTGCCGCCTCTCCGACAGAGAGCCGGTACCCACCGAGGACATCATCGAGGAGGGTTGCAAGCTCCTTTCCGGAGAGTGGCGCGGACAAGACCGTTGTATCTCCTGACATCTCGTTCTCTGACAGACTGGGAGGACTCCCTATATAAAACCCGCTTCCATGATATTTTTTGCACGGACCATCCCACAGGAGAACATGCAGACAGAACGTGTCCCCCTCAAAAATTCAACCGGAGAGGGGTTCGTCGTTCCCCTCGGTGCGGTGAACCTCGTCGGCGTGGTGGCAAGGAATGGCATGGTCGGATGCGGAGCCATCGATGTCCGTGCCCTCGAGAGGTTCGGGTATCCGGCTGCCCGCGTGAGGCCTTCGCAGGGTCCCTCGATCGGAAATGTCTCCGACCTTCTTGCCGGAATTATCAAGGAGGCAAACGAGGGTGCACAGAGGCTCGGGGTGCGCGAGGGGATGACGGGGAGGGAAGCGCTCGACCTCCTCTCGTGAGCATGTATCAATCCCCGGATCCGAAGAATCGGTTGCGATAGACCCATTCGTTCCCCTCCGGCACCCTTCCCGGGTTTTTCCTGCGCATCCGGGCTCTCCCCTGCAGGGTCTCTCCTCTACTGCGATGGATACAAAAGCCGCTCTGCAAGCCTCTTTCCAATCTTCTTCAGTTCATCGGATGCAGCTCCGTTCCACCTCGTGACAGGCACCCCATCCCTTACGGCTTCGACTACCCGGGGATCAAACGGGATCTTCCCGATGACCGGGATACCTCTTTCTGCACAGAAATTTTCGATTTTTTTCGTGAACTCCGGATTGAGATCCGTCCGGTTGATAACCACGAAATGGGAGAGGGAGAAGCCTGAAGATACATGGAAAAGTCTGTCGAGGTCGTGCAGGGCGGAAATGCCGGGCTCAGTAACAAGTACCACCGCGTTGATGCCGGATAGCGTCGATATCGCGGGGCAGCCTATCCCCGGGGGACCATCTATCAGTAGGAGGTCGCGATCTTTCGACTCCCTCAGTGCCACTCTCTTCACCTCGTGGACAAGGAGCCCGGAATTCCCACAGCCGGGAGTGAGTTCTGCAGAGACAAGGGGACCTTGTTCAGTCCCTGCAATGATGATCTCTCCGTCCCTGTGTTCAAGAAGGGAGATAGCCTTCTCCGGGCATACGTCCCTGCACACAGCACACCCCTCGCACCGGATGGGGTCTATCCTGTATGCACCACCATTGTCCTGACTGATTGCATGGAAACGGCATGCCGCCTTGCAGAGGCCGCAGGATACACACTCCTCTTCCCGTATCCTGGCTTTTTTCATACCGTAAAACGGGATCCTCTCCTTCTCCCATGGCGAGAGGAGGAGGGCAAGGTTTGCGGCCTCCACGTCGCAGTCTGCAAAGCCCTTTCTTCCGGGGAGGATATCTGCCAATGCGGCTGTCACTACCGTCTTTCCTGTGCCTCCCTTACCCGAGAGCACTGCCACCTGCAGCATCACTCCCTCCTCCTGAGATTGCAGGCGCTGGCAAAGAGGTCTCTGAACTGCTCTCTCATCCCCGGCATCCTGTCAGTCACGAGTTGTCCGTTGTTCGCCGCTTCTGCAATATCGCGGTCGAATGGAATGGTCATGAGGACGGGGAGGTCCCGTTCCCGGCAGAGATCGAGGATAATCCTATCGTCACCCATGCTCCGGTTGATGACCACCCCCGATGGCACACCCAGCACATGAGCGACTCCTGCAGCAAGGGAGAGGTCATGGCGGCCGAATGGCGTGGGTTCGGTTACGAAGATGCAGGCATCCGCACCCTCGAGCGTCTCTACCACCGCGCACGCCATTCCGGGCGGGGCATCGCAGATGACCAGGGGGTGGCCGGACGCATAGCACAGAGTCTCCCTGATAACACGGGGGCTCATAATCTCGCGCTCGTTTAAGACGCCCGTGATGAGGATGAGGCCACTGCGCGGAGTGGAGAATGCCACGTGACCGATTGCTCTTTTCTCCATGGTAATGGCCCCTTCAGGGCATACCACTTCGCAGCCTCCGCATCCGTGGCACATCTCGGGGAAGAACATGAGCCGATCCTTGAGGACCACGATCGCTCCGTACCGGCAGAAATCCCCACATTTTCCGCACTGCGTGCACCGCAGACGATCGAATGCAGGGACATCTGTCATTACGGGAAGGTTCTTCTCCTCAGATGGGAAGAAAAGGTGTGCGTTTGGCTCCTCCACGTCGCAGTCTGCGAGGACCACCTCCCTTTCGGAGGACAGTACTGCTGCCAGGTTTGTCGCGACGAGGGTCTTGCCGGTCCCTCCCTTCCCGCTGGCCACCACCAGTCTCATGATACCTCTACGCGAACTTTCTCAGCTGACCGGCGGTATACTTCTGGAATGCGTCCCCGGCAGTTCCGTTCTCCCTGTACAAATAAATCTCTATGCCTGCGGCCTGTAGCACTGCGAGGGCATTTCCCCCGATGTTCCCGGTAATCAATACCCTGGCTCCCTTGTCGATAAGAACCTGTGCTGCTCTCGGCCCGACACCGCCTGCCGCATCGGCGAACCTGTTCGCAACTGAAATCCATTCTCCCCCTTCGGTATCCCTGAAGAGGAAATAGGGAGATCTTCCGAACCTTTCTTCCGCGAGGTCATCAGGCCCCGGACCCTTTGAGGTAATACATACTATCATAATGATATATTTTTACTCATATGAGTATATATAACTGGGGAAAACTGCGATAAGCCCCACCTCAAACCCTAAAAGCTTCATCTCAGCTCGTCGATTCCTGCTCAATGCATTCCCTTACCGGTTTTGCCCTGAACGGAGGAGTACAAGCACATCCAGAGACTCGGAGACAAGCTCGCAGAGTTCGAATCCTTTATCGACCGGGAATCATTCAGACCGATCCTGAACAATCTCTACGAAAGCAATCATGTAATCGGTGGACGACCGAACACCGATGTGATCCTGCTTTTCCAGATGCTGGTACTCCAATCGTTCTACGGTTTATCGGATCAGGAGATGGAGAGGCAGGCAAACGATCGCATCACATTTAGAAAATTCCCTGGGTTCGCGGAGAAGATACCCGATCACTCGACGCTGTGATACTTCCGGGAGAGTCTGATCAGGGCAGGCACGGAGCAGGCAGTCTGGGATCAGCTTCAAGCTCAGCTCGATACAAGGGGTCTGTGGATAAGGAGAGGGGTGATCCAGGACGCGACCTTTATCACCTCTGATCCGGGACCTCCCTCTTCCGATACTCCCCGGGGACAGGAGGCCAAAACAAGAAGGAGCCGTAACGGCACCGGGGCAAAGAAAGGAAAATCGTCCTTCGGTTATAAGGTGCACATCCTCGTCGACAGGAACACCAGTTCATCCCGAAGTTGATGACGACTACAGCATCGCTTCACGATAGCCAGGTGGATCTCTCCCGGAAGGATGAGACCGTCTGCCGGGACGAAGGGTACTTCAGTGTGCAGCCTCATGCATCCAGGGATAAGACGGTGCACCACGGGGTCCGGGGACATCTGTTGTCCATCAGGGAGAAGCGAAGAGACAGGGCGATCATGCGGGTCAGGGCACTCGTGGAACGACCTTTTACCGTGATAAAGAGAGAGTATATGATGGAGATTAAGCGCTCGTTACCACCTGTGCACGAGTTCAT